>JAAYFD010000041.1 GCA_012728415.1 Gammaproteobacteria bacterium | reverse complement strand
TATGGTGGACTCAGGAGGATTCGAACCTCCGACCGCTCGGTTCGTAGCCGAGTACTCTATCCAGCTGAGCTATGAGTCCGCAAGTCACGCATTATAAAGTGTTTAATGTGTTTTTCAAGTGCTTTAAACACTTTATACCTGTATGGCGGAGAGGGGGGGATTCGAACCCCCGACACCCTTTTGAGGTGTACTCCCTTAGCAGGGGAGCGCCTTCGGCCTCTCGGCCACCTCTCCGTAACGGGAACGAATCATACAGTATTTTTTTGTTTTTGCAAGGCAGTTTTTATTTTATTTCCCGTCTCAGTCCTGGTTCGCATCTTTCTCGTTTTGAATGCGCTGGTAAATCTCTTCACGGTGTACAGCAACGTCTTTTGGTGCGTCTACGCCAATACGTACCTGGTTGCCTTTTACACCCAGTACAGTCACCGTAACATCGTCCCCAACCATCAGGGTTTCACCTACACGTCGAGTCAAAATCAACATTCCATTTCTCCTTGATTCAAGTTTTCAATACACATCAATACTGGCCCGGGCCTAGGCACGGGTTACCACCGGAGTATCCAGCCCAAACTCGTCATGCAGTGCTCGCACCGCCAGTTCAGTGTACTTTTCATCAATCACCACAGACACCTTGATTTCCGAAGTGGAAATCATCTGGATGTTAATGTTCTCACGAGCCAGCGCAGCAAACATCCGGCTGGCCACACCGGCATGCGAGCGCATACCGACACCTATGATCGAAACCTTAGCTATACTCGTCGTACCGCCAACCTGTCGGGCGCCCAGATCGCTACCGGTTTGCTGCAGGATCTGTAGTGCTTTTTCATAGTCCTGGCGGCCAACGGTAAAAGTAAGGTCAGTGGTATTATCCTCCTCCGCGACATTCTGAACAATTACGTCAACCTCAATGTTTGCATCACTGATCGCACCGAGAATACGAAACGCGACACCCGGCGTATCCGCAACTCCACGAATGGTCAGTTTGGCCTCATCACGATTAAAGGCAATACCCGAGATAATCGGCTGTTCCATGGACGTATCCTGCTCCATTGTAATCAGCGTACCCGGACCATCCTGAAAACTGTGCAGGACGCGCAGCGGTACATTGTATTTACCGGCAAATTCGACCGAACGAATCTGCAAGATTTTCGATCCCTGACTGGCCATTTCAAGCATTTCTTCAACAGTAATGCTGTCCAGCCTGCGGGCCTCTGCCACCACCCGGGGATCAGTTGTGTAGACACCATCAACATCAGTATAAATCTGGCATTCATCGGCCTTGAGCACCGCCGCCAGCGCCACCGCTGTTGTATCCGAACCACCGCGCCCAAGTGTGGTGACGTTGTTTTCCATGTCCACACCTTGAAAGCCTGCAACCACGACCACTTTGCCAGCGTTCAGATAATGACGGATATGGCTGTCATTCAGCTCTTCCACACGCGCCTTGCCAAAAGACGAATCAGTGCGCACCGGAACCTGCCAGCCAGTCATTGAAACAGCAGGCACACCCCGCTCTTCCAGTGCAATAGCCAGCAGGGCAATAGTCACCTGCTCGCCCGTGGAAGCCAGCATATCCTGCTCGCGCGGCGACGGATTACTGCTGACCTGTCTGGCCAGGTCAAGCAGCCGGTTGGTTTCACCGCTCATCGCCGACAGCACCACTACAACCTGGTGTCCATCCCGATGGAAATCCCGAACCTTGTCGGCCACCTGCTGGATGCGCTCAATATTGGCCACAGAACTGCCGCCAAATTTTTGTACGTACAGCGCCATCAGGTCAGGCTCCCGCAGCGCTGACAAACACTTTGACCAGCGCCAGCGCATCATCCAGTTTACCGGCATCGGCACCACCGCCCTGGGCCATATCGGGCCGTCCGCCACCCTTGCCGCCTACTGCTGCTGCAGCCTGGCGCATCAGATCACCCGCCTTGTACTGACTGGTCAGGTCTTTGGTGACACCAGCCACCAGCACTGCCCTGCCTTCATACTCGGAAGCCAGCAGGATGACAGCACTGCCCAGCTTGTTTTTCAGCTGGTCTATCAGGTTCATCAGCGCCTTGTTGTCCAGTCCGTCAACACGAGCAGCCAGGGTTTTCACTCCGCCCACCTCTTCTGCCTGTCCGGCCAGGTCACTGCCAGCAGCACTGGCTGCCTTGGCCTTGGCCTGCTGCAGCTCTTTTTCCAGTGTCTTGCTGTGTTCCAGTACGGCCTGCAACTTGTCGAGCAGGTTGTCACGATTGCCACGCACCAGCCCCATCAGCTGGCGCAGTGTGTTTTCGCTGTCTTTGACCCACTGCCAAGCCAGCTCGCCGGTAACTGCTTCAATACGGCGCACGCCAGCGGCAATGCCGCCTTCGCTGACAATTTTGAACAGACCGATATCCCCGGTACGCTCGGCGTGGGTGCCGCCACACAGCTCGACCGAGAAACCGTCACCCATGCTCAATACCCGCACATCATTGCCGTATTTTTCACCAAACAGCGCCATGGCACCCATTTTCTTGGCCGTTTCCATATCGGTTTGGCAGGTTTCTACTGCTGTATTCAGGCGGATTTGCTGATTGACGCGGTCTTCCAGCGCAGTAATTTGTTCGGCGCTCAGCGCCTCGAAATGGCTGAAGTCAAAGCGCAGACGCTGGCTGTCCACCAGCGAGCCTTTTTGCGTGACATGCTCACCAATGATTTCGCGCAGCGCCGCATGCAACAAGTGGGTGGCCGAGTGATTGAGCACGGTGGCCTGGCGCACATTGGCATCCACCTCGGCCTCTACACACTGCCCCTTTTGCAGGGTGCCTTCCAGCAATACCCCGTGATGCAGCACAGCATCGCCGGCGAGCGTGGTGTCACGTACTTCAAAGCGCAGCCCTTCGCCCAGCAGATAACCGCAGTCACCCACCTGGCCACCGGACTCACCGTAGAAAGGAGTCTGATCCAGCACCACCACCAGCTCATCACCGGCTGCAGCCTGCTCGACCTCCTGGCCGTCGCACAACAAGCTTAGCACCTTGCCGCTGCTGCACAGTGCGCTGTAGCCAAGAAAGTCGGTCTTGCCATCGACCTTGACCAGACTGTTATAGTCCACGCCGAAGGCGCTGGCAGCGCGGGCACGTTCGCGTTGTGCTTCCATTTCGCGCTCAAAACCTTCTTCGTCCACAGTCAACCCGCGCTCGCGGGCGATATCGGCGGTCAGGTCCATCGGGAAGCCATAGGTGTCGTACAGCTTGAACACCAGGTCACCGGGAATCACGCTGCCTTCCAGCCCGGCCAGGTCAGACTCAAGGATGCGCAAGCCCTGATCCAGGGTCTTGGCAAACTGTTCTTCCTCGTTTTTCAGCACCCGCTCGATTTGTGCCTGTTGCTGCTTCAGCTCGGGGAAGGCTTCGCCCATCTCCGCCACCAGCGCCGGAACGATTTTATGGAAGAAGCTGCCTTTGGCGCCCAGCTTGTTGCCGTGGCGACAGGCACGGCGAATGATGCGGCGCAGCACATAGCCACGGCCATCGTTGGATGGCAGCACGCCATCGGCAATCAGGAAACTGCAGGAGCGGATATGGTCAGCCACTACTTTCAGGGACGGATTGTCGTCATTGGCGCAGCCAATGGCTGTGGCCACAGCAGCCAGCAGGTTCTGGAACAGGTCAATCTCGTAGTTGGAATTGACATGCTGCATGACCGCACTGATGCGCTCAAGGCCCATGCCGGTGTCCACGCTGGGCGCGGGCAGCGGATGCAGTACACCGTCTGCGGTGCGGTTGAACTGCATGAATACGTTGTTCCAGATCTCGATGTAACGGTCACCGTCTTCTTCCGGCGAGCCGGGCAGTCCGCCCCAGATATGCTCGCCGTGGTCAAAGAAAATTTCGGTGCAGGGGCCGCACGGGCCGGTATCGCCCATGGCCCAGAAGTTGTCCGAGGCGTAGGGCGCACCGCCATTGTCACCAATGCGGATAATGCGCTCCGCTGGCACACCGGCAACATCACGCCAGATCTCGAAGGCTTCGTCGTCGGTGTGGTAAACGGTGATCCAGAGCTTGTCCTTGGGCAGGTTCAGCCATTGTTCGCTGGTGAGGAACTCCCAGGCATAGGCAATGGCATCGCGCTTGAAATAGTCGCCAAAACTGAAGTTGCCCAGCATTTCAAAAAAGGTATGGTGGCGGGCGGTGTAACCGACGTTTTCAAGGTCGTTGTGCTTGCCGCCGGCGCGCACGCACTTCTGGCTGCTGGCGGCACGGGTATAGTCGCGTTTTTCCAGGCCAAGGAAGCAATCCTTGAACTGGTTCATGCCGGCGTTGGTGAATAGCAGGGTTGGGTCGTTGTCCGGAACCAGTGAACTGGAAGGCACACGCGTGTGCCCCTTGCCTTCAAAAAACCTGAGGAAAGCTTCGCGAATTTCAGCGCTTTTCATAACAGTATCCATACGTGGCCATCCTTGTATGATGGCTCTTCAACAAGCGTGGTTTACAGTAAACAATTCTCGCCGTTGCGGCTCATGAATTGATCTAAACACCACGATAAACAAAAACTATCACCACCAGAGCTTTTCAACACTGGCAGTATGACTATGCTGGCCGGCAGCTTAATGCTGGCAGTCCGGGCCATGAACATGCGAGGCCACAAGCCCGTCTGTATCAGCAGCTTCCATTTCAAGTTCGACACTTACCAGGTTGGTTGCCATGGGGCGTAGCAGCAAATTGGCATACTCCACGTCGTCTTCGGCCAAGTCCACACCCAGCATCAGCTGGTTGTCAACCGGCTGCAACCAAAGCTCCTTGCCCTGCCAGATCACAGCCACGCGGGCACATTCCTGCAGCTGCTGCTCGCCAGATTCGCTTTCGAGCACCAGTGTCATGGTTTGCAGTTTCATCAACCTCTCCAGTCCCGTTGTGAGTCAGTTATCACAAAGGCTTTTTACTGCGGCAGCAAAGCGCTGCATACCTTCACGAATGTCATCCGGCTCTATCACCAGGCTCGGAGCAAAGCGCACTACGTTCGGCCCCGCCATCAGAACCAGCACTCCGGCAGCCTCGGCAGCGGCCAGAATGTCGGCCGCGCGGCCCTGCCAGCTCTCGTTCAGCACGGCACCAATCAGCAAGCCCTTGCCACGCACCCTGTCAAACACCCCGTGACGCTCAATTATTTCCTGTAAATACGTACGAAAAAGCTGCTCACGCTCGGCCACGCCAGCCAGCACCTCGGGCGTGTTGATGGTGTCCAGTACCGCCTCACCCACCGCACAGGCGAGCGGGTTACCGCCAAAAGTGGTGCCATGGGTTCCTACATTTAGGTATCCGGCCCAGCGTTCAAGGGTCAGCATTGCCGATATGGGAAAACCACCGCCGAGGCTTTTCGCTGTAGTTAGTATGTCCGGTGTTACGTGATAGTGCTCATAGGCAAACAGCTTGCCGGTGCGACCCATGCCGGTCTGCACCTCATCAAAAATCAGCAACGCATCATGCTGGTCACATAGCTCGCGAACCCGCTTCAACCACGCCTGATCAGCTGGCAGCACACCGCTTTCACCCTGGATCGGCTCCAGAATCACAGCACAGGTGCTGTCACTGATGGCCGCTTCAATGGCAGAAATGTCGTTATAGGGCACATGGGTTATCCCCTCAGGACGTGGACCGAAGCCTTCGGAATACTTGGGCTGCCCACCCACATTGACCGTGAAAATGGTACGGCCGTGGAAGCTGTTAACGGTCGAAATAATCTCGTGCTTGTTGCCCCCAAAGCGATCACTGGCCACCTTGCGGGCCAGCTTCAACGCTGCCTCGTTGGCTTCCGCTCCCGAGTTGGCAAAAAACACCCGCTCGGCAAAGGTGGCTTCTGCCAGCTTGCGAGCCAGTTGCAGCGCCGGCTCGTTGGTAAAGACATTCGACATGTGCCAGAGCTTGCCGGCCTGTTTGGCTAGTGCACTCACCAGCGCCGGATGACAATGCCCAAGACCATTCACCGCAATTCCGCCTGCCAGATCGATCAGCTCGCGACCGCCCTGATCCCATACTCGCGAACCCTCTCCGCGCACGGGAATGAAGCCTGCCGGGGCATAATTGGGTACCATGACCCGGTCAAAGTCAGCCCGCTCCACGCGGGGCTGTTGCATAGACATCCGGATTCTCCTTGCCTGACAAAACCAAAAGACCGCCCAAAAGGGGCGGTCAGGATAACACAGGGACTGCACCACATTGAAAACAAAACCCCGGCTGTTGCTCCGCCGGGGCTTGGTCACCCCATTTACAGGTTGCGCTGTTGCCCGGCAAACCAGGCCAGGCGCTCTTTCAGCGCAACAACCTCGCCCACAATGATCAGGCTCGGGCTTTCCACCTGCTCGTCCATTATACGCTTGGCAATATCATCCAGAGTACCCAAAATCACCCGCTGTTGTGCCGTGGTTCCCCGTTCAATTACTGCAACCGGTGTCTCGGCTGCACGCCCGTTGCGCACCAGCTGGCTGGCAATAACAGGCAGGGTACCAAGGCCCATGTAGAACACCACGGTTTGGGTCGTAGACACCAGTTCACTCCAGGGCAAGTCGAGATTGCCATCTTTTGGATGCCCGGTGACAAACCGCACCGACTGCGCATAATCCCGGTGGGTCAGGGGAATGCCCGCATAGCTTGAACAGCCCGAAGCCGAGGTAATGCCGGGAACCACCTGGAACGGGATGCCGTTTTGCGCCAGCTCTTCAATTTCTTCACCGCCACGACCAAAAATGAAAGGATCCCCTCCTTTCAGACGCAGTACCCGCTTCCCTTCCTGCGCCAGCGCGACCAGTTTCTGGTTAATTTTCTCTTGTGACAAACTGTGGTTTGATGCCGCCTTGCCTACATAAATACGGTCTGCGTCGCGACGGCACATATCGACAATTTCCGACGCAACCAGGCGGTCATACAGGACTACATCTGCCTGCTGCATCAGACGTAACGCCTTGAAGGTCAGCAAGTCGGGATCCCCCGGCCCAGCACCTACCAGGTAAACCTCGCCGGTCACCTGTGCTGCTTCTCCTGCCAGCTTGTCCTGCAGCATCTGCTCGGCCTGCCCGAAGTTGCCGGCAAATACCTGCTCGGCAATCGGTCCTTGCAAGGTTTCTTCCCAAAACACCCGGCGCTGCTGCAAATCACCAAAACGCTTCTTGACCGCCTGACGATATTTCTGCGCCAGCCGGGCCAGCTTGCCATAAGCCGCCGGCAGGACAGTTTCGATCTTGGCCCGCACCAGCCGCGCAAGAACCGGCGCATGCCCTCCACTGGAGACCGCAACAACCAAAGGAGAGCGGTCAACAATAGCCGGAAAAATCACGCTGCACAGCTCTGGCGTGTCAACCACATTGACAGGAACATGCAGTGCTTTCGCCTCTGCTGCCACCTCTGCATTGAGCATGCTGTTTTCAGTCGCAGCCACCACCAGCACGTGCCCCTGGCAGTCCCCTGCCTGCCAGCCGCGTAACTGGTACACACCCCCTGTTTGCTCCAGCAGCTTCTCCAGCTCGGGGTGCAGCTTCAGCGTAACCACCCGCAAGCGCGCACCGGCCTGGGCCAAAAGCCGGGCTTTGCGCAACGCAACCTCACCTCCACCAATCAGCAAAACAGGCTGCTCGCGTAGCTGGTGAAATAACGGCAAGTATTCCATTAGTACTCCTTAATGGCTTTGATTGCCCATGTAAATCATTCTGGCTGGCACTGTACTAACAAAATGACAGCCCGCGTATGCGCCAAATCAAGAAGCACGCCCGTCATGCCCGGATTAAGTACCCGTTAAGCAGTGATAACATCAACCCCCCCCATGTAGGGTATCAACGCTTGCGGCACACGAATGCTGCCATCCGCCTGCTGATAGTTTTCGATAACAGCTACCAGTGTGCGCCCCACAGCCAAGCCAGAGCCGTTCAGAGTGTGCACCAGCTCCGGCTTGCCGCTCTCCGGATTGCGGAAGCGGGCCTGCATGCGGCGGGCCTGAAAGTCGGTGCAGTTGGAGCAGGAAGAAATTTCACGAAACTTGTCCTGACTCGGTACCCAGACCTCAATGTCATAGGTTTTACTGGCCGAAAAGCCCATGTCGCCAGTGCACAGGGTCATCACCCGGTAAGGCAGCTCCAGCAGCTGCAGGATTTTCTCCGCGTGGCCGGTCAGCTCTTCCAGTGCCTTGAAAGACTTGTCTGGATGAACAATCTGCACCAGCTCCACCTTGTCAAACTGATGCTGACGGATCATGCCGCGCGTATCACGACCGGATGCTCCGGCCTCACTACGAAAGCAGGGGCTGTGCGCGACCATTTTGATCGGCAGCTCTTCGGCAGTCAGGATCTCGCCTGCCACCAGATTGGTGAGAGAAACCTCGGCGGTGGGAATCAGATACAGGGGAGCCTGCCCGTCACGGTCGATACGAAACAGGTCTTCTTCAAACTTGGGCAGCTGGCCGGTCCCCTGCAACGCGGACGCCTGCACCAGGTAGGGAGTGTAATGCTCCTGGTAACCGTGCTCGGCGGTATGAATATTCAGCATGAACTGCGCCAGTGCACGGTGGAGGCGGGCGATACCGCCACGCATCACGGCAAAGCGGGCACCGGACAGCTTGGCGGCATTGACAAAATCCAGCCCGCCCAGCTGCTCGCCGAGCTCGACATGATCCTTGACCTCAAAATCAAAATCAGTAGGCTCACCCCAGCGGCGAACCTCCACGTTGCCGTCTTCATCCGCGCCTACCGGCACCGACTCATGCGGGATATTGGGAACGCCCAGCAAGATATCATCCAGACCTGCCTGGATTTCGGCCAGTTGCTGTTTGGCTGTATCCAGCTCGCCCCCCAGCTGTTCAACGGCTGCCAGCAAGGGTGCAATATCTTCGCCGCGAGCTTTGGCCTGGCCAATGGACTTGGCGCTGCTGTTACGCTCGGACTGCAACTGTTCGGTGCGCATCTGCACCTCTTTGCGCTGTGTTTCCAGTTGCTCCAGCGCAGCCACATCCAGTTCAAAACCACGGGTGGCCAGCTGTTGAGCTATTTCTTGGGGTTGGGTACGAACCAGTCTTGAATCCAGCATAAAATTCTCTTTTCTATTTTTAACTTTTATTACTTGAAGCGGTAAGGCCTATGGTTGCGTGCCTGCTTCGCTGAAAGCATTGTGCCGCCGGCAGTTCAAGCTGCAACCAGCATTGCCTGAGCCAGTCCGGCAGTGACGCCCGGACCCAGTATCCATCCTGGCAACTTGCACGAAGCCTGAACAGCCGCCGCGGGACATGGGCAGGGCCTTGTCACTGCGGATGGCATCACGGGGCCTGTATGGACGTACTTGCAGCGACCCTGCGAAGCCTGTACCCCGCTGCTGCAAACACAAAACGACCACCCGGCACGCCCCAAAACAAAACCTACCTAATCAGCCCGGCCAGCAAAAAGCCCATCCAGCAGGCGAGCAAACCACCAACCACATTGCCAGAGACATATAGCAATGCCTTGCCCCATTCACCCAGCTGCAGCAACTGCAGGCTGTCCAGTGAAAAAGACGAAAAGGTGGTAAAGCCGCCTAGTATGCCAGTGACCAGCAGCAAACGCAGCAGCGGGTTTTCGCCGCCGGCAAGATACAGCGCACAAACACCGATCAGAAAGCTGCCCAGCAAGTTAACCGTCAGTGTCGCCCAGGGCTGTTCAACCCATAGCCCACACAGATAACGCAGCACACTGCCCAGCGCACCCCCCAGGGCCACGACAAAAACAGCATTCATGCTCTGTTCCGGCGCTGGCGCAAGCTTTGTGCATCCAGCTGTTTCAGGTGTTGCAGTTTTTCGCCGATTTTTATTTCCAGACCACGGGCCACCGGCTGATAATAGTTGCGCGGCTCCATGGCGTCAGGGAAGTAGTCCTCACCCGCCGCATAGCCATTGGGCTCGTCATGGGCATAGCGGTATTCATCGCCATAACCCATTTCCTTCATCAGTTTGGTCGGGGCATTGCGCAGGTGCAGCGGCACCTCCAGCGACCCCAGTTCACGGGCATCACGCAAGGCGGCGTTATAACCCATATAGACCGCATTGCTCTTGGCGGCGCAGGCCAAATAAACAATGGCCTGCGCAATGGCCAGCTCCCCTTCCGGGCTGCCGAGACGCTCCATGACCTGCCAGGCATCCAAGCAGACGGCCAGTGCACGGGGGTCGGCATTGCCAATATCCTCACTGGCCATGCGCACCACGCGGCGGGCGATATACAGGGGGTCACAGCCACCATCGAGCATGCGTGCATACCAGTAAAGGGCCCCATCCGGGCTGGAGCCCCGCACCGACTTGTGCAGGGCGGAAATCTGGTCATAAAAGGCTTCACCGCCCTTGTCAAAACGGCGCGGTGTGTCACCCAGAACCTCAACCAGCAGCTGCTCGTCAATCTGCTGGCCGTCTTCGACCAGATCGGCGGCATTTTCCAGCAAATTAAGCAAACGCCGGCCATCCCCGTCAGCTGCCTGCAGCAATAACTGTCGGGCCTGGCCGGTCAGATTCAGGTTTCTTGTGCCCAGTCCGCGCTCTTCCTGCAGGGCACGATTGAGCAAAAAAGTCAGTGCCGCGTCATCCAGGCCTTTTAGCACATAGACCCGCGCCCTCGACAACAGGGCATTGTTCAGCTCGAAGGAAGGGTTTTCCGTGGTGGCACCAATAAAGATGAAGGTGCCATCTTCCACATAGGGCAAAAATGCATCCTGCTGACTTTTGTTGAAACGGTGCACCTCGTCAACAAACAGAATACTGCGACGCTGGTACTGGGCCGCCTGCATTCTGGCTTCATCCACCGCCTGACGAATTTCTTTTACACCTGACATGACCGCCGACAGGGTAATAAAATGGGCATCACTCACCTGTGCCAGCAGCCTGGCCAGGGTGGTCTTGCCCACGCCGGGCGGCCCCCAGAACAGCATCGAATGCAGCACGCCCTGCTCAATGGCCTCGCGCAGCGGCTTGCCCGGGGCCAGAATATGCTGCTGGCCGGCATATTCTTCCAGCGATCGCGCCCGCAAACGGGCCGCCAGCGGCTGGGTCAAGGGTTCGGGAGCGAACAGGTCCAAGCTTACTCCTCAATCACATCCACACCGGCGGGAATTTGAAAACGGAAATGGCTGTCGTCCAGTGGCTCATTCATGCGGATGCTCATAAACAGGATATTGGTGCGCTGACCGACAGCATCATTGAGCTGCATGTCATTGATGCGGCCATCACGAAATGACAGGCGCAGGCTGTCAAACAACGTATCCTTGGCCCTGGGGGTCAGCATGAAATCACTGGTCGCACCACTTTCAGTGTGCTCAATCTCAAAGCTTGCACTGATTTGCTCAACATCGCCGGACAGCAACAAAGCCGGTGTATGGGTCATGCGCTCATCCATTGTCTGCACTGTTACCTGCAGCAGGTCAGGGTCATACAGCCAGACCTTCTTGCCATCAGACACCAGTTCCTGCTCCAGCGGCGGCTCGGTGACCCAGCGGAACATGCCGGGACGCTTGAGCTCCATCAACCCGGTGCTTTCCTGCAACCGGGTACCACTGGCATCCAGTGTCAGCTGGGAAAAGCGTCCTTGCAGGGTTTGTGCGTCACCCAGCAAGGCGGCAAGCTTCTGTGCTGCTTGCTGATCGGCAGGTGCCGCCAGCAATGAAGCGGCGAATACAGCCAGCAGCAACCCCAGCGCCCCGCTGCGCAAGATTCCAACTCTGTTTGTCAGCATAAAAACCTCATCATTTGACTGTTCGGGCTGATATTCTCGCCTTTCAGCCGGATGGCGACCACCGAACGCAGGTAAAGCCAGAGTAAATCCTGCAAGCTGCCTCTCAATCCTTCACCGGCGGCGGTGCCAACACCTCGCGCGAACCGTTGTGCCCGGCAGAAGAGACTATACCCGCAGCCTCCATTGCTTCGACAATATTGGCTGCACGGTTATACCCCACCCTCAGCTTGCGCTGCACTGAAGAAATTGAAACACGGCGGGTTTCGGTGACAAAGTGTACGGCTTCATCAAACAGGGGGTCATCCTCACTGCCGCTGACACCGGACGACTCGCCACCAAAGCCCGGTTCATCGTCGTCGACCCCGGCCAAAATTTCCTCGATATAATCCGGTGCCCCACGGGCCTTCCAGGCATCCACCACCCGGTGCACCTCATCATCGGCAACAAAAGCGCCGTGCACACGGATCGGCAGACTGGTGCCCGGTGGCAGATAGAGCATGTCACCATGGCCCAGCAACTGCTCGGCCCCGCCTTGGTCAAGAATGGTACGCGAGTCGATCTTGCTGGACACCTGGAACGCGATACGGGTCGGGATATTGGCCTTGATCAGCCCCGTAATCACATCAACCGACGGCCGCTGGGTCGCGAGGATCAAGTGAATGCCGGCCGCCCTTGCTTTCTGTGCAATACGGGCAATCAGCTCTTCAACCTTCTTGCCGACAATCATCATCATGTCGGCAAACTCATCCACCACCACCACGATGGTGGGCAGTTTTTCCAGCTCACCCGGCTGATCGTCCGGACTTTCCCGAACGAACAACGGATCCAGCAAAGGCTCGCCCGCCTGTTGTGCTTCCTTTACCTTGCGGTTATAGCCAGCCAGATTGCGCACTCCGAGCTTCGACATCAGCTTGTAGCGGCGCTCCATTTCGGCCACGCACCAGCGCAAAGCATTGGCCGCTTCTTTCATATCGGTAACCACCGGACACAGCAAGTGCGGGATACCCTCATATACCGACAGCTCAAGCATTTTCGGGTCGATCATGATCAGCCGGGCATCCTCTGGCGAAGACTTGAACAGGATCGACAGAATCATTGCGTTAACCCCAACCGACTTGCCCGAGCCTGTGGTACCCGCTACCAGCAAGTGCGGCATCTTGGCCAGATCAGCGATGACTGGCAACCCGCCAATGTCATGTCCCAGCCCCAGAGTAACCGGCGACCTGGCCTCGTCAAAGGCCTCGCTTTCCAGCACCTCGGCAAAGCGCACTATCTGGCGGTCTTCATTGGGCACCTCAATGCCGACGGTGGTCTTGCCCGGAATCACTTCCACTACGCGGACACTGATCATTGCCATGGAGCGGGCCAGATCTTTGGCCAGGTTAGTAATGCGGCTCACTTTGACGCCCGGTGCCAGCTCGATTTCAAAACGGGTCACCACAGGGCCCGGATGCACCGATTCTACCTGCACCTCGACCCCGAATTCCTTGAGCTTGATCTCCAGCAAGCGTGACATGTTCTGCAGTGACTCAGGCGAGTAGCTTTGCTGCTTGGCCTGCGGGCGGTCCAGCAGGCTCAGCGATGGCAAGCTGTCCAGCGGTGCTTCATCAACAAACAATGCGACCTGTTTGTCTTTCAGTGCCCGCTTGCTGGGCTCGGTTTGTCTGGCCCGCGCGGCGACTGCCGGCTCCTGGCGAGCAGCCCGCGCCTGTACCTGCTGCTCCAGCTTGCGCTCACGTTCAACAACGCGCTCACGCACCCGCTGCTGCTCAACCTTGTCAGTCACTACCGGCACCACCACTTCGCTCATCCGCTCATCCAGCTGACGCGCGCGCTCCTGGCGATGCTTGCGGTTCTGCACGCCATCCCAGGCTTTTTGTACCTGCCCGCCAAGCCAGTCGGCCAGTTGCAGGGTTCCCTGTCCCAGCAACTCCATCATGCGGAACCAGGACAGATTGGTAAACAGCGTAATGCCAAACATGAATCCCGCCAGCAGCACAAGGGTTGAGCCTTCGAGATTCAGCCAAAGCTGCAGCGGCTGGACCAGCTGTTCACCCAGGATATTGAAATTGAGCGGCCTGACCTGTGGCTCGCCAAAGTGCAGGGCACTCAGCCCGGCACCGGAGACAATAACCAAAACCAGCCCCAGACCGCGAGCCAGGAGCAAGCCCGAACGCCACCTCATTGGCTGATAGCGCTGGCGAAAAACCAGGATGGTTTTCAGCATGAGCACCAGGGGCAGCAGCCAGGCAAAGTAGCCCAGTACACTCAGTAAAAAATCTGCCAGCCATGCACCCGCCCTGCCACCTGCATTACTGATGTCCGTGGCCTGCCCTATTGCGCTGCTAAAGCCTGGGTCACCGGCATCAAAACTGAGCAAAATCATCCACAAATATACACAAAGTGCAGCCAGCATGATCAGCACGCCTTCTTTCAGGCGCAAACGTACTTGCTGCTGCCACTTGGGCAGGTCTGAAGCTTCCGGTAAGTGCATCTGTTGCTGTTTCAATCCTGTTTCCATACTCTTGCTGATCAGTAAATAAAGATGCTCATTGTACGGCCTGTGCAGATTTATTTCATTCCCGGCACCCATACCGGCATTCTGCTAACCTGTGCGCAACATTGCTGTTTACGGACCCTGTATGCCTCTCTGGATCAACCGACATTCAAGCGATTTTCCGCCACTTGAGCGCGCACTGCGCGAACCCGACGGGCTGCTGGCCCTGGGCGGAGACCTGTCGCCACAGCGCCTGGTAGCTGCCTACCGCCATGGCTGTTTTCCATGGTACAGCGAAGGACAGCCACTGATGTGGTGGTCCCCGGACCCGCGCACAGTGTTGCTCCCAAAGGAACTGCACACCCCCCGCAGCCTCCGCAAGATACTACGCCAACAGCGCTTCCGGATCACCTATGACAACGCTTTCGAACAGGTGATCCATGCCTGCGCCCAACCCAGAAGCACTGACAGCGGCACCTGGATAACCCCCGCAATGCAGGAGGCGTATACCCGGCTGCACCAGCTGGGCCATGCCCACTCGGTCGAAGTCTGGCACCAGCAGCAACTGGTCGGCGGGCTGTATGGCATTGCCCTGGGACGGCTGTTTTTTGGCGAGTCCATGTTCACACGCATGAGCAATGCCTCCAAAGCCGGTTTTGTCACTCTGGTCCACGACCTGCAGCAAGCCGGTTTTGTCCTGATTGACTGCCAAATGCGGACAGAACACCTGGCCCGCTTTGGCGCCAGGGACATTCCCCGCACCGAGTTTCAGCACTATCTGCAACGCTATCTGGACCAGCCATCAGCCATGATCTGGCACCGGTCATGAGCAACCAGTTATCCGGGCTGCTGTTTCTCCTGAGCGATGAGCAACCATGCAGCTACCTGCCCGAAACCAGTCAGTCAGCCTGCCTTGATCCGCGCCAAAAAGTTGACGCCGAACTGCTCGGCGCATTGACACGCCGAGGCTTCCGTCGCAGCGGCCAACTGGTTTACCGGCCGCACTGCCCTTCCTGTACCGCCTGCATTCCGGTACGCATTCCGGTTCAGCAGTTCAGTCCCGGCCGGGGTCAGAAGCGTACGTTCAAGCGTGGCCAGCAACTGCAAGTCATTGAGCAAAGCCCGGCACTGACCGACGAGTACTATCGACTGTATCAAAGCTATATCAGTACCCGGCATGCCGATGGCAGCATGTACCCTCCCTCACCGCAACAATTCAGGGACTTTCTTGGCCAAAGCCTGCCTTTTTCCCGCTTTTTTGAATTCCGTCTGAATAACCGCTTGTTGGCGGTAGCTGTTAGCGATGTACTGCCAGACGGACTCTCGGCAGTCTACAGTTTCTATGATCCGCGTGACCGTTACTTCAGCCTTGGCCGGCAAACCATCCTGTGGCAAATAGAGCATGCCCGCCAACAGGGCCTGCCTTACCTCTATCTGGGGTACTGGATCCGCGACTGCCAGAAAATGAACTACAAAACCGAATACCAACCCCTGGAGCTATACATCAACGGGCGCTGGCAACAGTGATTATATTGCAGGCTGAACTTTGCCATTTGCGATTATTCGCACAAAGCAGCTATAATGCACGCCTTTTTAAGCCTGAGGCTATCTACAGGCGATGATTATCACTTGAGGATTTGACTGCATGTCCAAAGAAGACAGCTTCGAAATGGAAGGTACTGTCATCGACACCCTGCCTAACACCATGTTTCGCGTTGAACTGGAAAACGGGCACGTTGTTACTGCGCACATCTCCGGAAAAATGCGCAAGAACTACATCCGCATCCTGACCGGCGACAAGGTACGTGTCGAGCTGACCCCATATGACCTGAGCAAGGGCCGCATCACCTACCGCGCCCGCTAACGCATCAGATACACTGTACTCCCAAAACGACCGGGGCAGCCAGATGCTGGCAGCAGGTCGTTTTTTTATGCACTATGCCAATGCGCCTGTGCCGTCACGGACCGCACGGGCCACTTCGGTGGCGATCCGTGGCGCAAACCAGGCAGCCTCCGGTCGCGGCCAAAGCCGCTCCTGCAAACCTTACGAGCCACTTCAGTGGCGATCAGGATCACAGCTGAAGAGGCTTCCACGCAACAGGCGGATGGCATTCTTCCTACAGGCTTGGCAACAGCGGCTGTGCTGATTCCACTGCGCAAAACAGCTCCAACCCGTCCCCCCCTACATCAAAGTGTGCCACCCCGCCCTGCCCGGCCAGCTCGCCAAACAGAATCGCATCAGCCAATGGTTTCTTGATGTGCTCCTGGATCACCCGCGCCATCGGACGGGCACCCATGGCCGGGTCATAGCCTTTATCAGCCAGCCACTGACGCGCCTCGGCACTGACCTCAAGCTGCACCTGTTTGTCTTCCAGTTGCGCCTGCAGCTCGACCAGAAACTTGTCCACCACCGAGGCCAGCACGTGCGGGCTCAGGCGACCAAACTGGATGATGGCGTCCAGCCTATTGCGAAACTCTGGCGTGAAAGCTTTTTTGATCACTTCCAGGGCATCACTGCTATGGTCCTGTTCGGCAAAGCCCATGGATGCCCGCGATGCCGACTCGGCGCCGGCGTTGGTGGTCATCACCAGAATCACATGCCGGAAGTCCGCCTTGCGGCCATTGTTGTCGGTCAGACTGCCATTATCCATCACCTGCAGCAGCAGGTTGAACACATCCGGGTGGGCTTTTTCGATTTCATCCAGCAACAGCACGCAATGCGGCTGCTTGGTGATTGCTTCAGTGAGCAAACCGCCCTGGTCAAAGCCGACATAGCCTGGCGGCGCACCAATCAGCCGTGAAACCGTATGGCGCTCCATATATTCGGACATGTCAAAACGCACCAGCTCGATACCCAGCGAGCGCGCCAGCTGCTTGGCGACCTCGGTTTTACCGACACCGGTCGGGCCAGCAAACAGGAAAGAACCCACCGGCTTGTCTGGCTCACGCAAACCGGCCCGCGCCAGCTTGATTGCCGAAGCCAACGCCTCAATTGCAGCGTCCTGACCAAATACGGTGAGACGCAGGTCACGCTCCAGGTTGCGCAACTGAGTCTTGTCTGAGCGGCTGACCTGTCGTCCGGGTACCCGGGCGATTTTCGCCACCACCTGTTCGATCTGCCCCACATCAATTTTTTCGGCACGCTCATCGACAGGCTTCAGCCTCTGGTAGGCACCGGCCTCGTCAACCACATCCACAGCCTTGTCCGGCAACAGGCGGTCACTGATATAGCGCGCCGACAACTCGGCAGCCGCCTGCAACGCCTCATCGGTGTAAGGCAGGCCATGATGTTCTTCAAAACGGCCGCGCAGGCCCTGTAAAATTTTGGCAGTCTCTTCGATGCTTGGCTCCAGTACATCGATTTTCTGGAACCGGCGCGCCAGTGCGCGGTCTTTTTCGAAGACTTCACGATACTCCTGAAAGGTAGTCGACCCAATACAGCGGATTTCCCCGCTGGACAACAGCGGCTTGAGCAAATTGGAAGCATCCATGACGCCACCGCCCACGGCCCCTGCACCAATGATCATGTGAATTTCGTCAATGAACAGGATCGCATCCGGACGTTTGCGCAACGCATTGAGCAAGTCCTTGAAACGTTTTTCAAAATCTCCGCGGTATTTGGTGCCGGCCAGCAGGGCACCCATGTCCAGCGCGTAAATACGGCTGTCCAGCAACAGCTCGGGCACCTGGCCCTGTTCAATGCGCCAGGCCAGCCCTTCAGCAATCGCAGTTTTGCCCACACCGGCATCGCCTACCAGCAGAGGGTTGTTCTTGCGTCTGCGCGCCAACACCTGTGCCAGCCGCTCGACTTCCTGCTCACGGCCAATCAGTGGATCAATGCGCCCCTGCCGAACCAGTGCATTCAAGTCCTGGGTGTAGGCCAACAAGGGGTCATTGCGCTCGCTATCGGCCGCAGCCATCGTGCCGCTGCTGTGCGCACCTTCGTCATCCTGACTGTTGTCGGCCTGCCCATTACGTGCCAGGTAACTGACAACATCGAGCCGGGTCACCTGGTACTTGCGCAACAGATAGACTGCGTGGCTGTCGGACTCACTAAAAATCGCCGCCAGCACATTGCCACCGCCAACCTCCTCCTTGCCCGAGCTCTGCCCGTGAAACACGGCACGCTGCAGGACCCGCTGAAAACCCAGTGTGGCTTGAGTTTCCATATCCTGCAAATGCTCGGCCAGCAGGGGCGTGTTACGGCTAATAAAGTCTTTTAGTTCGGCGCGCAAAGCATCAATATCCGCACCACAGCCACGCAATACCTGGGCGGCCTCACGGTTATCCAGCAACGCAAGCAGCAGGTGCTCCACCGTCATGAACTCATGACGCTGTGCCCTGGCATCCTTGAAAGCCAGGTTAAGCGTTACTTCCAGTTCCAGGTTCAACATGATGGTCACCTCGCTTTGGACAGGACAACAAACTCTCAGTCGTCGCGTTTGACTTCACATTGCAGAGGGTGTTCGCACTCACGTGCATACTGACTCACCTGCATTGCCTTGGTTTCGGCTACATCACGGGTATAAATACCACAGAGTGCCTGACCACTGGTATGAATCCTTAGCATGGTCTGGGTTGCTTTTTCACGGCTCATGGCAAAAAAGTCCTCCAGCACCTCAACTACAAAGTCCATCGGTGTGTAGTCATCATTCAACAATAGCACCTGGAACATGGGCGGCGGTTGCAACTCAGGCTCATCCGGCGCCATCGCCAGCGAATGTTCTGATTCTTCATCAAACAAGGGAGGTTGAATATAGTCAGTCATGATTACTCGTAACAAATAGTGATCCAGTTGGCCCATTGTACCTGTTTTCCGGCCAAAAATTGATCCAGGTCTTGTAAAGTGCCCGACCGGCTTGACTGTATTTTTGCTCAATATAAACATGGCTGAGCATACGCCGAATTATCGGCACTTGCCGGCAGTTACAATAACCTGCCTATGCACAGTGATGCGGTCTAACGTTACAGCACACAATGTAAAACTCTCAGTTCCAGTCTAAGTTGAGGATTCACCATGCTGCTCAAGGGTACAGTCAAATGGTTCAACAACAGTAAAGGCTATGGCTTTGTAGTAGCGGACAACAGTACCGAAGAACTGTTCGCCCATTACTCATCCATACAGATGGAAGGTTACAAGTCACTAAAAGCTGGTCAGGCTGTCCAGTTTGAAACCCGCCAAGGCCCCAAAGGCATTAATGCGGTCAACATCAGTCCATTGCAAGAGCCTGTCAGCAAAATCGCGCCTTAACCCCCGGCCGGGCACACAGCGGCCGTGTATGGCCGCTTGCTGCCTCTAGTCCCGGCAAACAGCCTGGCTGAACACAACTAGCGCCAGACGCCTGTTGCAGCACGATGGGTCTGCATGACCTCAACATAGTTGGCACGATCATAGGCACTTGGGTCGATCGCACACTCGCGGCTGACACTGCCCTTAAGCTGGCTGACACCTTCGTATTCATTTTCCTGCAGCCAGTGCTGCATTTCACGCAGAATCAGGCCCAGCATCTGCGGCCCTTCCCGTAGCAGAACGCTGCACAGGTGAGTCACGTCAGCACCCGCCATCAGCGCCTTGAGTGCATCTTCACCACTATGTATGCCACCGGTCACCGCCATCGACAGCTTGACCTTGCCATACAGTGTGGCGACCCAGTGGATGCGCAACAGGCTTTCATAACTGGATGACAACGTCAGCATCGGCATCACCTCGCGGGTAAACAAGGCAATGTCCGGCTGATAGAAGCGGTTGAACAGGGAGACCCCGTCAGCTCCGGCCGCCTCCAGGCAGCGAACAAAATGCCCGACCGAACTAAACTGCGAACCCAGCTTCATGGTCACCGGGATGCTGACATGCTTTTTCACTTCCGTCAGCAGGTCGATATAACGCTGCTCGACCTGGCTTGATGACTCCTCAATATTGGTTGCCACATAATAGACGTTCAGCTCCAGCGCATCGGCTCCGGCCTCTTGCAGCTGCCGGGCATGGGTGGTCCAGCCTTCGGCAGAAATACCGTTCAGGCTGGCAATAAGGGGAATGCCCAGACTCTGCTTGAGCTGCTGCAAATACTCCAGATATTCGTCCAGTTCAGTGCGAAAGCAGCTGTCATCATGCACTGGCAAAAATGAGCCGGCCTCACCAAAGCCGGTTTCCTGCTCCAGCAAAAAACGCATGCTGGCTTCTTCACTGGCACGGATGCTCTCCTCAAACAGGGAGGGCAACACCAGTGCCGCAGCGCCCTGGTCCTCCAGCTGTTTTGCCGTATCGGCAGCGCCGGTCAGCGGTGACGACGAAGGCACCAGCGGATTTTTCAGCTTGAGCCCCAGATACTCTGTGCGTAGATCAGTCATGTGTCCTGCTCCTTTTCTTGTTGTTCGGCCCGGTCGGCCTCACCCGGCAAGTCAGCCAGCTCCTGATAATGGGAGAAGCGGGCAATGACGCCATCCTGTGCCTGTTGGGCATAGGCTTGCGCCAGCTCCGGGTGGCTGCGTCTGAGCATGTTAAAGCGGGTTTCTGTACGGGTAAACTCACTATAGTCGATAGAAGGAGCTGCCGAGTCGAGGCGCAGCGGGTTCTTGCCGGCAGCCGCCCGTGCCGGCTCATAGCGAAACAGTGGCCAGTGGCCGCTCTTGACCGCCAGATCCTGCTGGCGATGGTTGAACGACAAGTCCACGCCGTGGGCAATACAGGGCGAGTAGGCAATGATGATGGACGGGCCATCATGGGCCTCGGCATCCAGCATGGCGCGCAGGGTCTGCACATCCTTGGCACCATAGGCTACCTTGGCCACATAGACGTTGTCATAGCCCATGGCGAGCATGGCCAGATCTTTTTTCTGCGTCGGCTTGCCAGCGGCAGAGAACTTGGCCACCGCGCCCAAAGGTGTTGCTTTGGAGGTCTGGCCACCAGTGTTGGAGTAAACCTCGGTATCCAGCACCAGAATATTGACGTTACGCCCGGAGGCCAGCACATGGTCCAGCCCGCCGTAGCCGATGTCATAGGCCCAGCCGTCACCACCGATAATCCACACGCTGCGCACCACAAAGTACTCGCACACACTGAGCAATGCCCTGGCCTGCGGGCTGTCCATGGTTTGCAGCAGCGCCTCCAGCTCGGCGACTCTTTCGCGCTGCGCGGCAATACCGGACTCTTCACGCTGGTCGGCGTTTTGCAGCCCTTCGACCAGTTCGGCGGGCAACTGCTCTTTGAGTTGCTCCAGCAGTTCGTGGGCATATTCGGTTTGTTTGTCGATGGAGACACGCATGCCCAGACCAAACTCGGCGTTATCCTCAAACAGCGAGTTGTTCCAGGCCGGTCCGCGCCCATCCGGGTTGACCGACCAGGGTGTGGTCGGCAGGTTGGCACCATAGATCGAAGAGCAGCCGGTGGCGTTGGCCACCACCATGCGGTCGCCAAATAGCTGAGATACCAGTTTCAGATAAGGCGTTTCGCCACAACCCACGCAGGCACCGGAGAACTCAAACAACGGCTGCATAATTTGCGAGCCCTTGATGGTGGTGCGCTTGAGCTGGGTGCGGTCGTATTCGGGCAGGGTCTGGAAGAACTCCCAGTTTTTCACTTCCTGCTCGTGATGCGGGCCGATTGGCTCCATATTCAACGCCTTGTGCGAGGCGTTGGACTTGTCGCGAATCGGGCAAATATCAACGCACAGGGTACAGCCGGTACAGTCATCCGGCGACACCTGATAGATCATTACATGATCCTGCGGGAAGTCGCGACCCAGCACTTTTTGCATTTTAAAGCCCTCCGGCGCATCGTCCAGTGCACTGACCGGCACCAGCTTGCTGCGAATGGCCGAGTGCGGACAAACCATCGGGCACTTGCCGCACTGGGTACATAGCTCGTTGTCCCAGATGGGAATTTCCAGCGCCAGTTTGCGTTTTTCATAGGCGGCAGTGCCCAGCGGGAAGGTGCCATCCACCGGCATCATGCTGACTGGAATAGAATCGCCCTCGCCCGCAATCAGACGGGCGGTAAAGCGGTGGATAAAGTCCGGCGCCTGGTTGGCCACCAAAGGCGGGCGCTCAAAGTTGCTGCTAGCTTGCTTGGGCAGCGCCACTTCATGCAAGTTTTCCAGCGTGGCATCAATGGCGTGAAAGTTCAGCTCAACAATGCGCTGCCCCTTGGCACCATAGGTTTTCTGTACTGCATCCTTGATTGCGGCAATCGCCTCGGCCCGGGGCAATACGCCGGAAATGGCAAAGAAACAGGTCTGCATTACGGTGTTGATGCGCTTGCCCATGCCGGCTTCCTGCGCCACCTGGTAGGCGTCGATGCAGTAAAACTGGATGTTCTTGTCCAGCATCTGCTGCTGCATGTTGCGCGGCAGCTCGTCCCAGACCTCTTCGGCACTGTGCGGGGTATTCAGCAGGAATACCGCCCCCGGCGCAGCCTTGGCCAGCATGTCGTAGCGTTCGACAAACTGTGGCTGGTGGCAGGCAACAAACTGTGCCTGATGATCGCCAATCAGGTAGCTGGAGCGGATGGGTTGTGGGCCAAAGCGCAGGTGCGAAACCGTCATCGCACCGGATTTTTTCGAGTCGTAAACAAAATAGCCTTGAGCGTGCAGCTCGGTGGCCTCACCGATAATCTTGATCGAGTTCTTGTTGGCACTGACGGTACCGTCCGAACCCAAACCATAGAACATCGCCTGAATCGCTTCGTCATGGGCATCGGTTTGCCAGCTCTCATCCCAGTCCAGACTGGTGTGGCTGACATCATCATGGATGCCGATGGTAAAGCCGTTCTTCGGCTTGCTCTGATCCAGCTCTGCATAAATCGCCGCCACCATCGCCGGGGTAAATTCCTTGGAGGACAGCCCGTAACGGCCACCCACCACCAGCGGCAGGCTGGCAAAAGGACTATCGCCCTGCATTTGCGCCCGCGCCAGCGCGGTTAGCACATCCTTATATAGCGGCTCGCCATCGCTGCCCGGCTCCTTGGTGCGGTCCAGCACGGCAATGGCTTTGACACTTGCCGGCAAAGCAGCCAGCAGACGCCGGGCCGACAGCGGGCGATACAGGCGCACGCGCAGCACACCGACTTTTTCGCCGCTGGCAGTCAGATAATCCACGGTTTCGTGTACGGTTTCCGCGCCGGAACCCATCAGGATGATGACTTTCTGCGCATCCGCTGCGCCATGGTATTCATATAGCTGATACTGGCGACCGGTCTGGGCGGCAAAGATGTCCATGCACTCCTGCATTACATCTGGGAACTGCTCATAAAAAGGGTTAACCGTTTCTCGGCCCTGGAAATACACATCGGGGTTTTGTGCCGTACCGCGCAGCACCGGACGGTCCGGGCTCATGGCGCGCTGGCGGTGCGCCTGCACATCCTCGTCACGCACCAGGGCACGCAGCACGCTGTCATCCACCGCACGGATTTTCGCCACCTCGTGCGAGGTGCGGAAGCCATCAAAAAAGTGCAGCACCGGCAGCCGTCCGCGCAAGGTGGCGGCATGGGCGATGGCGGCAAAGTCCATCGCCTCCTGTACCGAGCCGGAACACAGCATGGCAAAACCAGTCTGGCGGGTGGCCATGACATCGCTGTGGTCACCAAAAATCGACAGCGCCTGACAAGCCAGTGAGCGCGCGGCCACATGCAGCACCATGGGCGTGAGCTCACCGGCAATTTTGTACATGTTGGGGATTTTTAGCAGCAGGCCCTGGGAGGCGGTAAAGGTGGTGGTCAATGCCCCGGTCTGCAGCGCGCCGTGTACGGCACCAGCAGCGCCGCCCTCGCTTTGCATCTCGACAATATGCGGCACCGTGCCCCAGAGGTTGGTGCGCCCCTGCGCCGACCACTCATCGGCCCACTCGCCCATGTTGGATGCAGGCGTAATCGGATAGATGGCACAAACTTCACTGAGTTTGTGGGCAATCATTGCCGCTGCTTCATTGCCATCAATGGTCAGCCACTGAACATTGCTCACGGGAACTCTCCTGTTGCCAGACAATACATACCCATGAGCTTAATTGTTGACCGCTGCACCTCACTTGATGTAAATCACCCAGCCGGGCCACAACCAGCCATATCCATGCTTGCGACAGAACATATTGATCTGGCGACCTCTGGAAAAATGCCGCGTCTCACACAGAGGCTGACCTGCTCTTCCTGATCTCGTTGACGTAAGTACCGGCAAACTGCTTCAGCGTACGCTGAATTGCCTGCAACGCCCGCTCGAAAAAGGGGGTGGTGTCGACCGCCTCAACAATGCTGGCCTTGCCACACCTCAGTTGTTCAAACAGCTCATTCCAGCTCTTGATATAGGACCCCTGCCCACTGCTGTCGACAAACATATAGCGATGCGTGGTAGGGCTAAACCATGCCAGCTTAAGTCGCTGCGGCGGCTCCTTGAAGTCAAACCAGGTACCAAAGCGTACATGTTTGAGCTTTTCCGTCAGCTCCCGGGCTGCTTCGTCCAGGGGTGGCTCTTCTACCTTGCCCACCGACCGCAACTCTTCCTCATCTGCCTCACTCATGCTCGATGGCAAGCTGTTACTGAGGCTTTCAACAACCGCATGCTGCTGCGTCTGGACCGCTTGTTGGCAGGTCTGGATATCCTGGATCAACCGCTGAATTTCAGCATCAGAGTAGCACCCCAGCTGCTCCAGTGCCTGCTGGACGCCAGCCATCATCGGCTCTTTGCGAGCCACGAATTTTTTCTGCTGTTCCTCGCTCAGCGGTGTACAGCTCCATGCCAGCTCTTCGGCAATCCGGGCTTTTTCCTGCCACTGCGGACTCGACGGCCCGGTGCGTAAGAAATAGAACACCAGCACATCGCTCCAGGCAGCCTGCAAAAACTCACGGATGATTTCTGGCGGATTATGACGCTTGACACAAACCTCAACAAAGCCTCTTGCATGCTTGCGTGCAAACACCAGCTTTTCCCGTCCCTTGGCTGCATCAATCGCCCGGCGCTCACGCCGGTCAACCCGTTTCTGCACTTCTTCCAGCTGCTGATCAAACTGCTGCAATAAACGTTCAAATAGCCGGTCATCATGCTGATACGCAACCAACGCTTGCCGCACAGTTGTTTCAATCGCCTCTCCAAGCTGTTCCTGCTCACCCGCACCCCGGTACTGATTACCCGCCTGCACCATGCGATTGAGCAACAAGTGAGCCGGATGCCGGGTATTGTGGAAAAAGCTGGAATCCCGCAAAGCCACCTGACAATAAAGATTCTGCAAATGGAACAACACATTCTTGTGCTCATCAGCCAAGCTTTTTTCTTCCCTGACAAAATCGAACAGCATGCCAACCAGATCAATCAGGTTCGATTGGCTATTATCAACGCGAAACTCTTTCGGATTGCTGCTTGTCGCGGCCAGGGCCTGATACATGCTCTGCTTAAAAGAGTCGGTATTCTGCTCTTCTCGTACCGAGCCGCGGGCGCGCTGACGCTGCATCCCCTGCAGCGCCTGTATAATTTGTTCCTGGTTATAGTTTTTACTGGCACCGGGCGGCGCAAAGGAGTCCAGCATCCGGCTGCCGCTGGGCAACACCACCCCAAGCGCGTTGCGATAATTGCCCAGCAACTGATTGATTTCACTAACCTGCTGTTCAATCTGCTGCTGGAAAGGCGTACCACCCCCAGGTTCTGCGCCCGCTGATGGCTGCCTTCCCCGCTCTGCAGCATAAGCAGGCCATGCTTTGGCCCCAGCTGCAACGGCCCCGCTGTCACCCGCCTGTTGCCGGGCACCCCCGCTCGCCGCACTTGCCTGCAGCACGTCTGCAGCCCCGCTCTCGCCGCCGGTCCCTGGCTGCGGGGCTTGCTGCCTGACGCGCTGCGCCGCTGACATCTCGCCAAGAATGTCGTCAACAGTTAATTCCGGCAAAATATTTCGTGCGGAAAAAAACTTGCCAAGTTCCTCGTAAGTTTGCCGCAAGCCCTGCATAACATGTCGCTCGAACTGCATGTAAAGAAAGGTTCTCAGCCCCGAGGGCACCTCCATTCCCTGCAGCGACTTCTGCAGCGAGCCAACCACGCTGTTTGGGCACAACGGGCTCTGGGTTTCATCGCTATACGCTATACCGGCAAGATGCGCCAAGCGCCGCCGCATAACAACCAGCTCCAGGCTGTACTGCTTGCTCAGGCGGCCAGCCATGGTGCTGATAAGCAGGTTTTCTTCATGAACCTCCTTTCCCAGCAGAGACAGCCCTGCCGGCTTTTCTGTCTGTTTTTTCTGGTTCCTGCTCGCTGCATTCCCGGAAAAATAGGCATTAAACTCATCCGTGTGGGCGCTCAGGAACCCATCCGCTATGGCTTCTCTGTGTTTTCGAAAAAAACCAATGCTGTCAAGGCAGTCTGAGCGGGCATCATTATCTTGGGCGTGCTCCATTGCCTCAAACAATTCGTTCTCGGTACCCTGGACGGCACTTTTGATGCTGGCATTCAGCTGATCGAAAACTTTTTTCTGCAGTTCCTGAATCAGTGCGACATAAGAGCCCGAGGAGCTCCTCCCTGCTGCCATACCGCTGCTTTCGATTTTATTGGTCATATTGCTCATGATTTAATACCCTGAAAAACAGTCCGCCACACCCGCATGAATGCAGCACTCTTGCCTTCAGGCAAGCACGCAATAGAATGGCCAAAGCCAATGCAGGCCGCCCGGCTGCACGCCTAAATCAGGCAGTCCCCCTGCACAAGCACGTCCAGCATAGAGCCACAGGCATTATGCCAAAAAACCATCACACAACGCAAAACCGTCAAACCACAGACGAAACTCAATAAAACCACCCACAAAACCACCTGCGCGCACCAGCAACCAAGCCCGCAGACACAAAACCAGGCAGTGCAGTGCACCTTGCACCCAGGGTTGCGCAAGCAACCCTCAAAGCAGGCTGCTGCAACGCGACCCTGACGGTACCTCCGCTTCAGCCTTGTTGCCCGTCTTCTGACCCATGAAAACCGGCACCGCATAGCTGTCAGCCAGCGTATTCCTGCCAGGACCTACACCCCAAACACCAGAATCCGGAAAACCAGCGAAACAGACTACTTGTGCAACCAAGCCAGACTTACCTAAACAAAGCAGTCAACAGTAGCCGGACAATTTTGCCGACCACGTACCACAAAACCGTTATTTTTGCTATGATCGAGCGCTTAATTTTCTTTCATTTCCTGGTGTCCCTTCATGTCCAACCGTAGTTCTCGCCTTTCTTTGCTCCACACAATCCTCAAGTCGCGCATCATGCTGCTCGACGGGGCCATGGGCACCATGATTCAGGCTGAAAAACTGACTGAAGAAGCTTTCCGTGGCGAGCGCTTCGCTGACTGGCACCGTGATGTGCGCGGCAACAACGACCTGCTGATCCTGACCCAGCCAGAGCTGATCCAGAAAATCGAAAAAGCCTATCTGGACGCTGGTGCCGACATTATCGAAACCAACACCTTCAACTCCACTGCCATTTCCCAGGCCGATTACGGCATGGAAGAGCTGGCCTACGAGCTGAACTTCGAGGGCGCACGCCTTGCCCGCGAGGTTTGCGACGCCAAAACCCTGGAAACCCCAGACAAGCCACGCTATGTCGCCGGCGTACTAGGCCCAACCAGCCGCACCTGTTCGCTGTCACCGGATGTCAACAACCCGGGCTATCGCAACGTCACCTTCGACATTCTGGTGGACAACTACAGCACTGCCACCCGCGGACTGATCGAAGGCGGTGCCGACATCATCATGATCGAAACCATCTTCGATACTTTGAACGCCAAAGCAGCGATTTTTGCCGTAGAAGGTGTATTTGAAGAGCTCGGTGTCACCCTGCCCATCATGATCTCCGGCACCATCACCGATGCGTCCGGACGCACGCTGTCCGGCCAGACCACCGAAGCTTTCTGGAACTCGATCCGCCACTGCCAGCCGCTGTCGGTGGGCCTGAACTGTGCACTGGGTGCCAAGCAGCTGCGCCCCTACCTGCAAGAGCTGTCAGAAAAAGCCGATACCTTTGTCTCTGCCCACCCCAACGCCGGCCTGCCCAACGCCTTTGGCGAATACGATGAAAGCGCTGCCGAAACCGCCGCACTAATCGAAGACTTTGCCGCCTCCGGCTTTTTGAACATTGTTGGCGGCTGCTGTGGTACTACCCCCGCACACATTGCCGCCATCAACGAGGTGATTGCCAAATATCCGCCACGCCAGGTGCCGGAGATCCCCAAAGCCTGCCGCCTGTCCGGGCTGGAAGCCTTCAACATTGACCGCAACTCGCTGTTCGTCAACGTCGGCGAGCGCACCAACATCACCGGCTCGGCCCGTTTTGCCCGCCTGATTCGCGAGGAAAACTACACCGAGGCGCTGGAAGTGGCGCTGCAACAGGTGGAAGCCGGCGCCCAGGTGATCGACATCAACATGGACGAGGGCATGCTCGACTCCAAGGCGGCGATGGTCACCTTCCTCAACCTGATCGCTGGCGAGCCTGATATTTCCCGCGTGCCGATCATGCTCGACTCGTCCAAGTGGGACATTCTTGAGGCGGGGCTTAAATGCATCCAGGGCAAGGGCATCGTCAACTCCATTTCCATGAAGGAAGGTGTGGACGAGTTCATCAAACACGCCACGCTGTGCCGCCGCTATGGTGCTGCCATTATCGTGATGGCCTTTGACGAACAGGGCCAGGCCGATACCGCCGCGCGCAAGAACGAAATCTGCGCCCGCTCCTACGACATTCTGGTCAATCAGGTCGGTTTTCCGCCGGAAGACATTATTTTCGATGCCAATATCTTTGCCGTGGCCACCGGCATCGAGGAACACAACAACTACGCCGTGGATTTTATCGAGTCCATGGCCTGGATTCGTGACAACCTACCCTATGCACTGACCTCCGGCGGTGTTTCCAACGTTTCTTTCTCGTTCCGTGGTAACAACCCCGTGCGCGAAGCGATTCACTCTGTGTTTCTCTACCATGCCATCCGCAATGGTCTGAACATGGGTATCGTCAATGCCGGCCAGCTGGAAATCTACGACCAGATTCCGCCACGCCTGCGTGACAAAGTGGAAGACGTCATCCTCAATCGCCACCCGGGCGCCACCGAAGCCCTGCTGGAAATTGCCGAAGAATACCGCGGCGATGGCAGCACCAAAGAAGTCGAAGACGAAGAATGGCGCAAGCTGCCGGTCAACAAGCGCCTGGAACATGCACTGGTCAAGGGCATCACCACCTATATTGTGGAAGACACCGAAGAAGCCCGCCAGCAGGCCGAACGCCCGATTCACGTAATTGAAGGCCCGCTGATGGACGGCATGAACGTGGTGGGCGACCTGTTCGGCAGCGGCAAAATGTTTCTGCCGCAGGTCGTCAAATCCGCCCGCGTGATGAAGCAGGCGGTAAATCATCTGATTCCCTTTATTGAAGAGGAAAAAGGCGATCAGCCGGAAGCCAAAGGCAAGATTCTGGTCGCCACCGTAAAAGGCGACGTGCACGACATTGGCAAAAACATTGTTGCTGTGGTGCTGGGCTGTAACGGCTATGACATCGTTGACCTGGGTGTGATGGTACCTGCGGACAAGATCCTGCAAACCGCCATCGAGGAAAAAGTCGACATTATCGGCCTGTCCGGGCTGATTACCCCCTCATTGGACGAAATGGTGCACGTGGCCAAGGAAATGCAGCGCCAGAATTTCCAGCTACCGCTGATGATCGGTGGTGCCACCACCTCCAAGGCGCACACGGCGGTAAAAATCGATCCACACTACACCAATGATGCCGTCATTTACGTCACCGATGCCTCGCGCTCGGTCGGTGTCGCCACCACCTTGCTATCGAAAGAGCTTAAACCAGAGTTTGTGCGCAAAACCCGCGAAGAATACGCCAAAATACGCGAACGTACGGCCAACCGCAAAACCAACATCGAATACCTCAGCTATCAGCAGGCGCTGGACAACCGCCTGCAGCTGGACTGGAGCACTTACCAGCCACCAGTGCCCAGCTTTACCGGTTCGCGCATGATTGAAAAGGTAGACCTGAAAGAAGTGCGCAATTTTATCGACTGGACGCCCTTCTTTATTGCCTGGAACCTGGTGGGCAAGTACCCGCGCATTTTCCAGGACGAAGTGGTCGGCGAAGCCGCGCAAACCCTGTTTAACGAAGCCCAGGTGATGCTGGATAAGCTGATCAATGAAGACCTGATCCAAGCCCGTGCCCTATTTGGCTTCTGGCCGGCCAATCAGGTGGATCGCGACGATATCGAGCTGTATGACGAGCAAGGCCAGCCGCTGCGCCGCCTGCATCATCTGCGCCAACAAACCCAGATCCGCGACAATGGTGCTAATCGCTGCTTGGCCGACTATGTCGCCCCCAAAGACAGCGGCCTGAAGGATTATGTCGGTGGTTTTATCGTCACTGCCGGCCTTGGTGTAGAAGAGCTGTGCAACCAGTACAAGGCAGATGGCGACGACTACAGCGCCATTTTGATCCAGTCATTGGCTGACCGTTTGGCCGAAGCCACCGCCGAGTGGCTGCACCAGCAGGTACGCACCCAGCATTGGGGTTACGCCGCCGGCGAAAATTTTGATAACGATGAGTTGATTCAAGAAAAATACAGCGGCATCCGTCCTGCTCCCGGTTATCCGGCCTGCCCCGACCACACCGAAAAAGGTCCGCTATTTCAGCTACTTGACCCGGAAGGCACCAGTGGCGTAACCCTCACCGAACACTATGCGATGTTCCCCACCGCAGCGGTCAGCGGCTGGTATTTTGCCCATCCCGAGGCCAAATACTTTGCCGTCGGCAAAGTCGAAAAGGATCAGGTGGAAAGCTACGCCGCGCGCAAAGGCATCAGCCTGGAAGAAGCCGAGCGCTGGCTGATGCCAAATCTAGCGTACGACCCCGATGCTTAATTTTACCCGCGCCGATGTCCTTGCCATGGCAGGGGCATCGGCATTCAACCGCGGACAAACCTACCAGCGCCAGCAACGAGTCAGCGCACTGGACGTGCTGAATCATGCTATCTACGCCGAAGTACGCGGCAGCAGTTGGCGTTACTACGAATCCTGCGTCGAACTGCAACACGGCAAACTGAGCGGCTATTGCAGCTGCCCAGTGGGCTACCGCTGTAAACACGTGGTGGCCGTTGCCCTGCAATGGCTGAGCGAGGTTAATGCACAACCGGCCTGGCTTGACTGGCTGCAACAGCTGCCAGCAGACAGCGACACCCAGCCATTACACGCACCTGAAACCGGCAGATTTCACCTGCTGTATACGCTTGAGCCGTCCAGAGCGGGTCTGCGCGTAGAATTTATCCGCGCTTACCTGCGCAAGGACGGCAACTGGGGTCAGCAACAAGCCTATCAGCCGTCGCCGCCCTTCGAGCGCATGTTCCTGCCCGAGTTCATCACGCCCACCGATCTGGAGATACTCAACGGTCTGACCCGACAAAATGGCATACACAGCTTTTTTATCGGTGCATCCGGTCACAAAGCGCTGCAGCTGGCCGCAAAAACCGGCCGTTTGTACTATCGCAACACGCCGATCAGTTTGGTAAAAGGCCGCCGTTTGGAGTGGCAATGGCACGCTGTCGAAGGCGGTAAAAAACTTCAAGCCAATCTCGAAGATACCGCCCACTGGTTACTGATACACACGCAGCCACTGATGTTTTTCGACCGCAGTACTGCCTGTATTGGCGAGCTGTTAAGCGATCTGGACGCCAAGCAAATTCTACATTTGCAAAAGGCTCCTACCATTCCAGACGAAGGGCTGGCGCAGGTCAGCGCCGCCCTAATTTCACGTTTTAACAACCAACAACTGCCCGCTCCCCTGCAGCTGGACTGTGAAGAAATTACCGAGTGCACCCCACATGCGCGCATCACCAGTATCCAAGCCCTGGCTGAACACGCCCTGCCCTGCATTGAGCTGCAATTCGACTACGGCCCCTACAGCCTGCCCGCCGATTATCAGGACAATAGCCCACAGCGCGTCACCCGCCAGACTGACGAGCGCCTGACGATTATCCAGCGCGATCTGGCCTGCGAGCAGGCGGCGCTGGAAACCTTGCACAACCTGCAACTGGGGCTGGACAGTATCGACGAAACCCACTTTTACTGGCTGCCGCAGTCCGACAGCCTCAGCCAGTATTTCAGCGCTTGGCAGCAGCTGACGACTGAACAGCTGCCACGCTTGGCCGAACAAGGTTGGCGCATCAGCCAGGATGACGGCTTCCAGTTCAATCCCCGCCAAGCCAGTTTCAGCTTTAGTCTCAGCGACAACGGACCCGGCTGGTTCGACTTCGGCCTGCAACTGACCATGGACGATGGCAGCAAACTGGACAACACCCAACTGATCACCCAGTGGTTGGAACAGGGTGCGCCCGAGCAGATGGTTTTGCACAACCAAGGCAACTGGTTACAGATCGACACCCGTCCGCTACAACAGATCCACAGCCTGCTGCGCGGCTTGGTGCTGGAGCACGATCTCAACCACGTCCTCCAACTGCCGCTCTACCAAGCAGCGCAGCTGGAAGACCTGCCCGATCTGGATCAGCGCAACGCACCGCTAACCCGCCAGCTGATCGAGCAACTGAACAACTATCGCGGCATCGAGCCCATCCCTGCCCCCGCACTGCTCCAAGCACAACTGCGTGACTACCAGCAGCAGGGGCTGAACTGGCTGGCTTTTTTATACCGTAATCACCTCGGCGGCATTTTGGCCGACGACATGGGGCTGGGCAAAACCCTGCAGGTGCTGGCCTTTATTGCTTGGCTCAAAGCGCAAAACCACAGCCACTTGCCTGTTTTGGTGGTCGCGCCCACCAGCCTGCTGGGCAACTGGCAGCGTGAAGCCGCTCGTTTTGCACCGCACCTGACTACCTGCATCCTGCACGGTAGCGATCGCCATAGCCTGATGGCGCGCCAACAGGGCACCGATATCATCATTACCAGCTATGCCCTGCTGCATCTGGATATCGACTACCACAGTACGCAGGCCTACGCGCTGGCGGTGCTGGATGAAGCCCAGGCCATCAAGAACCCGCAAACCAAGACTGCAATCAGCGCGCGCCGCCTCAAGGCCGGCATGCGTCTATGCCTGTCGGGCACACCGCTGGAAAATCACCTGGGCGAGCTCTGGTCGCTGATGGATTTTGCCCTGCCCGGTTTGCTGTACGGGCGCAGCTTTTTCAATGATGTCTTTCGCAATCCCATTGAAAAAGACGGCGTGGAAACGGCTCGCAACGAGCTGGCCAGAAAAATTTCGCCGTTTATCCTGCGCCGCACCAAACAACAGGTGGCTGCCGAACTGCCGGAAAAAACCACCATTACCCAGTACGTCGAGCTGGGCAGCAAACAGGCTGCCCTGTATGAAGGCATTCGCCTGAGCATGGAAAAGCACATCCGTGACCTAGTCGCCAAACAGGGTTTGGCCAAAAGCCATATCGCCTTTTTGGATGCTCTGCTCAAACTGCGCCAGGCCTGCATTGCGCCGCAGCTGGTCAAGCTGGAGCAGGCACACAGCCTGCACGACAGCGCCAAACTGGACTGGCTCGACGACCATCTGCCCGCCATGCTGGAAGAAGGCCGCCGCATTTTGCTGTTTTCACAATTTACCCAGGCGCTGGGCCTGGTCGAAGACTTACTGCGCAAACACCGGATTGCCTACAGCAAGCTGACCGGGGCCACCCGCAAGCGCCAGGAAGCCATTGATGCCTTTCAAAACGGCAACACCTTGATGTTTCTGATCAGCCTCAAGGCCGGTGGCGCTGGCCTCAACCTCACCGCCGCCGATACCGTGATCCATCTGGACCCTTGGTGGAATCCCGCAGTAGAGAATCAGGCCACCGACCGCGCTTACCGTATCGGGCAAGACAAACCAGTGTTCGTGTACAAACTGGTCGCCAGCGGCACGGTGGAAGAGCGCATCCAGCTGATGCAAGAGCACAAACAAGCGCTGGCCGACTCACTGTTTGGCAGCGCCAGCACAGCCACCGCCGCTATCGAAAAGGAAGAACTGCTGCAGCTGTTGGCACACTAGGCGTCTGTTCAATGCGCTGAGACGTTGAGACAGCGGCCTAGGCGCCATACCGCCGTGTTGATGCCTATTAACACGGCGGCTACAGACGATTAGAACAGGCTGGGCAACGGCAAACTGACCTGCAGGCAGGCACCGCCCAGCGGGCCGCCGTTTTTCAATTCCAGCCCCGCTTCGCAGCCGGACTGATCGTGCATGGCCACAATACTGGCGGCAAAATACAGGCCCAGCCCAGTGCTGCCGCTGCTACGGTCGATGCCGCTGGCATCGCGCTCACGCACCGGCCCCAGCATCGCTTCTGGGTAACCCGGCCCGTCATCGCACAGGCTCAGCACAATGCCGCCCTCACCTGCCCGTGCATGCAGGCAGATCGCCGAACGGCAATGGTTGAGTGCATTACCCAGCGCATTATCCAGCACGGTCACAATCAGATTGCGGTCAAAAAATCCTTCCAGATCAGGATCATCCAGCTCAATACGTAGCTCCACCTGACGGTATTGCAGCAATTCGGCATGGCGGTTATGCAGGTCTTCAAACAGGTCATCCACCCGACAATACTCACTTTGCAGGCTCAGCTGACCATGCTCAAACTTATACATGCCCAGCAGTTGCACCAACATACCGTCCAGCCGCAGCGATTCACGCTCAATCAGACGCACCTCGGCCGACTGTTGCAGTTCGGGCGGCAGCTGCGCCACCAAGCTCTCATAGGCCTGACTGACAGCGGCAATGATGTTTTTCATGTCATGCACGCTGGATGCCATCAGCGTGGAAAAATCGATCTGCTTTACCATGCCCGTTTCTCCAGCGGGTTGTTAAGCCGGGAAAACTCCAAAGCATCCGGCTCCAGTGGTGACAGCCGGCCAATACGCTGCAGGCACTCTTTTAGTGAAGTCATGGCAGCAGTATCCCCAGCAGCATGTCCGATGTATAGCTGTATTGCAGCCATATTCAGCGCAATTTGCTTCGGCTGCTCCTGCAGCAACTGGTGAAGCAGCCCTGCAGCCTGCTCCGGCTGCTCATTCAACTGAAGCGCCACCGCCTCCCGCATTTTCTGTGTTCTGCGTATTGCCACGCCCGCCGAATACCCTCCCAGCCGCATCTCCAACTGCTCAGGCACGCCAGTAACAGCTTCATGACGGTCAGCACAAGCCTGCCAGCATCGCGCAGCAGCAGCAGCCTGGCCCAGCTGCTGCAGCCAGTCACCCAGCTGCAAAAGAGTAACAGCGGTGTAGCCATCCAGTTGCATGCAAATCCTGTCAGCAACCTCTTGCGCCTGTATAGAGTCACCCCGCTTTTGCTCTTCCAATATCAGTCGTAACAACCTGATTGCCGGCAGCAACAACGGGGTCTGCATATCCCGGCGTTCCAGCAACTTCAGCCAGTTTTGCAACTCTTCAGCCGCACGCCCCCTGTTATTCGTCAGCAAAATGGAAGATAGCTGCCATAGCAGCTCAACATCAAAGGCAATCGAATAGCGTCCATTTTCCCAGCATTGACGAATGGCATGAGCAGCTATGTCCTTCTCGCCAGCCAGCCAGGCATGCTGTGCCAGGGAAATTTGCCGACGCAAGGTGTTGGGTGACAAGGCCACTGCTTGCTGAAGTGCGCGGACCATGCTCTTGAGGTCGTTCTCGTTTGCGTACATCTGTGCCTGTATATCGTACAGCTCCGGCATCAGTGGAAACTGGCGCATAGCCGCATCAAGCAAAGGGGTCAACTGCTGATACCGGCCCTGCTGCAGCCACAGCCTGGCCAAACGCTGCACATTCCAGTTGGCTGGCCGGCTGCGCACCTGTTGCTCCAGCATTTTCTCCAGTTCGGTGTAGCGGCCCAGCAGAAACAGGGCATCAGCCTTGTAACGTTGACACAGCACCGCATGACGCTGATCTTCTGCCTCAATAGCCTGACACGCCTGTATTACCTGTTCATTATCGCCCGCCTCCACTGCTGTCAACACCGGAGCCAACACGCGCTTGCGCCGTACCATTCGCTCCAGCCGGGTTTGCAGGGCAACCTTGCTGAAAGGCTTACTCAAGTAATCGTCCGGCTCACATTCAAGAGCGGCCAGCACCATCGCCTGGGTGTTTTCTGCCGTCACCATAATGAAAATGCAATGCGGTGACAGCAACCTTTCTGCGTGCAACCGCTCCAATATCTGTTGCCCGCTCGCTCCCTTGCCCAGGTTATAGTCGTGTAAAATGACATCATAACGGTTGCGTCGACACAGCTCCAAAACCTCTTCACCATTGGCCGCCATATCAATTTGCTGCACTGCCAGTAGCCCGAGAACACCTCGAATTGAGCTACGAAACTCGGAAAAGTCGTCCACTACAAGGAAGCGCATTCTGCTGAAATTGATCATCATTTGGGTATCCCATCCGGCATGCACACCAAAAAAATATGGCCCTGCAACTTCCGGCAGCTTGCGCATTCCGGCTACAAGAGCAATCCAGACAAATCTGATACGATTATAAACTGTCTGGCGGGCAGAAGCTGCAAAAGCCAGTCAGATAGGTTGCTTCGAAAGAATGAGCGTGAGTGAATTTGTACCAGACCCTTTACTTTGCCGGCTTACATCTTGTTGAACAGGTTCAGATTGCTGACCTTGACATAACTCTGCTGGGCGGCTTCAAGAATGATGCTCTGAAATGCCAATTTGGATAAGGCTTCCGGATAGTCCACCTCCCGCAATTCGGCCTGTACGGCCTGATTGACCAACGTAACATCTTCGTTGTTAGTCTGGGTTGTTTCGATGATGTTCATACGTGCACCGATGTCGCCACGGGTCTGGTCAATGGTAACCATGGCGTGGTCGATGTTGGTGATGGCGGCGGCCACAGCATCACGAGTGGCGCGGCTGCCTTCTGGGCTATCGGTATTGTTCTCCAGCGCCGTGCGCAGCTGGTAGATGGTGTCGAGCACGCCTTGTTTTTCACGCGCCGGATCGGCCTTGATGCTGATAGTTTCAGTGCCGTCAGGCACGCCATCAAGATGAACAACAACGCCGGCAAACACCAGCGTGTCATGCAACTTATCGTCATCATCCATGCTACCGGTTTGCAGTGAAGTCCCGGTGCTGGTTTCAACAATTTCATAATTTTTGGGATTGGCCGGATCGAAGCTAATTACAAACTGGCTATCCGGATAGCCCGGAGCACTGGCGTAAGCTATTTCATCCTGTACTAACGGACTTGATACCGTCAGGCTGGAACCAGCTGGCTGAGTATATGTGGCATCCAGACGCGCCGCATTGGTAACGTTCTGAAACACCTTCTTGCCGTTGTCACTGATAGGGATATCCAGCGAGCTGGCCACTTGCAACTTGCGCTGGCCTTCGTCACCCATGTAAACAAAGCTGCCGTCACCCTGGCGCACAAACGGCTGGGTCTTGCCCTGAAAGCCGGAAAACAGGTACTCGCCACGGGCATTTTTGGTATTCATCAGGCCGAGCAGCTCGTCTTCGCGCTCGCGCAGCTCGGCGGCAATCGACTGGCGGTCCGACTGGCTCAGTGCACCGTTGCCTGCCTCCTCCGCCAGCACCCGGATGCGCTGCATGATGTCATTGACCGAGTTGAGCACCGACTCTTCCTGCACCAGACTGTTGTTGGCGGCCACCAAGTTATCCTTGTACTGACCAAGCATATTTTGCTGCTGCTCCAGCTGCATCAGGCGTACGGATGCCACCGGGTCATCGGCCGGCGTCAAGATCCGGTTACCGGTGCTGATCTGCTGCTGAGTACGAATCAGCTCGGCATAGTTGTTTTGTATGCCTTTTACACCAAGGTTAAATGCCTGCTGGCTGGAAATACGCATTGTGTTGCTCCTTTGGCCGGAATATGGCCCGGTTTGCCCAAGTGCCGATTAATTGGCACTTTAGCTGTATCAGTCTATCTGCAAAAAACCAAGCAGGTTTTATGCCAGCACAAGATAACCATCCCGTACAACCATACTGCCCATTCGGGATTTTTGCTTGCTTCCTGCCTGTCCCTTATCTGCCTATCATTTTTTGCTTATTATGAGCCTGCCCACTCACTGACTGATAACAGACGTACGGGCACGGACGGCTACTCCGGTTTGCGCGCTAACAGGGTGGCAAACTGGAGCCTGGCACCATTGTGCATGGTACCTACATCCTCATTGTACTTGACCAGCTCCCAGCCCTGGTAGGCCTCGCTCAGCTCGCCTTCTCCCAGGGTAAACGGAAAACCCACCGGGCACGGATATGCTGCGGTATCCATGGCGCAGACAATCAGGTTGTAGCCACCCGGCAAGGTGCGCTGCTGCATATCAGCAATCACCGCATCAACACGATCCGGATCAAGAAACATCAAGGTCACGGTGCAGGCAATAAAGCCATAGTCGGCGTCCAGGCAGGCTTCGTTGAGGTCATAAACCCGCGGCTCGATATTATCCAGTCCTTCTTGATCAGCGATCGACTGCAGCATATGAATGGCATTGGGGTTGTTGTCAACAGCAGTGACAGCAAAGCCCAACTGGCTCAGGTACAAGGCATTACGGCCACTGGAGCACCCCATGTCAAGCGCCTTGCAGGGTGCGATAAGCTGACAAGCGCTAACCACTTCGCTATGGGGTGGGTTCATGCCATAGCGGTTGTTAAGATCGGTCATGCTGTTCTCCTGTAATTTTCGGGTCTGTACAGCCCATATTGAATTCAGGAGGTTGACTGTACCTGCAGCCTGCTGTGCAAACTCATGATCAGGATCTGGTTTGTAAATAAAGTAAGGTATCTTCCTTCACTCGCTGACTCTGATCCTGTCTGCCAGCAAAGGCGGGCTGATACTTGGAAGGCTCCAGCACAGCGCAGGACATGTGCTCACCGCAACATTGACCACATCAGTCGCCGCTTATTAAATACGTTTACAAAGGACCCTGCGAAAACATCACCTAAACGTACTGATCAATGTATCAAACAGGGTACGTGCAACCTGGATGACTTGGGCTGATGCGTTATAGTACTGCTCAAACTGGATCAGTTTAGCCGCCTCTTCGTCCAGGTTGACGCCCGACAATGAATCCCGGTTGTCGGTGGCCTGTTTCAGTACCGCATCGGTGGCGATCTCGTCCTGGCGCGCCTGCGCAGTCAGCGTACCAACACGCTCAATCGTGTCACCATAGTCATCGGTAAAGCTCATGCCGGTGGCAATGTCCTTGATGTTGGCATCCACCCCGACTACCTGCTTGTTTTGCAGGTCAGCAAGCTTCAGGGCGTTGCGGTTGTCGGACACGCCGTGCTTGTTAAAACTGATGTCGAAGGTATCACCCTGCTCTGGACGACCGCTGAGCGTTTGGGTAACCGTATAGCTTTGCAAATTCGACCCATCATCGACCCGAATTGCATAAGACAACTGATTGCTTTGTCCCGGTGTAAAAGGTAACGATCCGATTACCGTGGGAGCACCTGCACCTTCTTCAGGTACAGTTGTAATGGTAATGGTAATGCCTGACGGCAATGATGGAGCGACAAAATCCATCTCGCCAGTCGTACTGTTGTATTTCAGTTGAATGTTATCAATAGCTGCCAAGAGTGTCTTGCTCAAGGCATCTGCAACAAAGTTGTCCATCGGCAAATTATTCGGATCCAGCACCATGTCCACCGAGGGCTGGCCAATGCTGCCGGTACCCTTGTTTTGCAAACTGGCCTCACTACGCAACGGTGCAGCAAAAGCCAGCTGGTCAGCCTGGTCCAGTTCGCTGGCAATGTCGTTGGCACCACGCCGGGTTGGCTGCAGCACAAACTGGTCACCATGACCCGGTGTTCCCAACATGGTGACAGTAAAGCCCTGATCGCGGCCTTGGGTATCGGCAAGACTTAGAAGACTTAGCTGGCCACTTTGCGCGTCTAAGGTCACGGTGATGGGTGCACCATCGCTCAGACGGCGCGCACTATAGCTGTTGTTGGCCGCATCATATTCCAACTGATAATCACTGGTGGTCAACAGTTGGGTATTATGAATATTTAACGACCCACTGATATCGCTACTGTTGTCGCTCATCGGACGGACACGCAAAGCAGCCAGTTGTGGGTCGTTAATATCCTGGAACAAGGCAGCCCCGACATTTCCCTTTAAATCCAGCCCTTGACCCAGCTGACGATTGATTTCATCAGCAATGGCCAGCGCCAGCCGGCCCATGGCATTCAAGGTCGGATCCAGCACTTCATCACGGTAACGCACCAGCCCGCCCATCTCGCCGCCTGTAACCATACTGGTGATATTCTGTCTGGAGCCGCCACTGACAAAATTTATATCAAAGCGCATTGGGTCACCCCGGCCCTGTGTCACCTCAATACTGTTATTCCTGCTGCCAACTACCAGCGGCTGGCCGGAGCCGATAAACAGGTTCATGCTGTTGTCATCTTGCGGCACAACAGTCACACCTATAAAAGTAGACAGCTGGCGAATCGCCTCATCACGTTGATCAAGCAAATCGTTGGGTGGATGGCCGCTCGACCCCACCTTGGCAATGGCCTCATTGTATGACGCAATTGACTTGGCCAAACGGTTGATCTGGTCACCAGTCACCACCATCTGCTTGTTGATGAATTCGTTTTGCGAGTTGATATTGTCGTAAATATTATTAAAACGCCGGGCCAGACCCTCGCTTTCTGCCAACACCAGCTGACGGGCGGGAATGTTCGCCGGATCTTCGGCAGCTGTTTGCATGGCCGAAAAAAACGACTTCATCGCAGGTGTAATACCGGTAGTGGTTCCAGCCAGCAGCGAGTCAAGCTGGTCGATCTGGCTTTTATAGGCTTTGACGTCACTGTTAAGAGCCGTGCTTGAACGCAGCTGGGTGGTCAGAAACTCACTGTACGTACGACGAATGTCGGTCAGACTGGTACCAGAACCAATGAAGCCTGCGCCGGAAAACTGCGGCGGTCGGGTAACCTGGACCGTGTCTTGACGGCTATAACCGGGCGTATTCACGTTGGTGATGTTGTGTCCGACCACTGACAGGTTGGTTTTTGCGGCACTCAGGCCAGACAGGCCAATGTTGAGTAAGTCAGCCATGGTTCACCTCAGGTACGTTCGGCAATGCTGGGGCCCTGCGCCATGAGCACGGGCTGTTGTTGCTGGATCTGGCGGGCAATGCGGCTGATCTTGGCGGCATAGTCCGGGTCGGTGGCGTAACCGGCACGCTGCAGTTCACGCACATAGTCCTCGGCATTTCCGGCGGCCTGCAGAGCTTTTTCATAGCGCGGATTCTGCTGTAAAAAGTTGACATAATCATTGAAACTGTGAGCAAAAGAGTCATATTTACGGAATGAATCGTTCTGCTTAACGAAACGTCCGTTGATGTATTCGGTGGTATTGGCGTCGGCCGAACGGCCTTGCCAGCCATGCGACTTGATACCAAACAGGTTATAGGAGCTTTCACCATCAGCGCTGCGCTGCATGCGTTTGCCCCAGCCAGTTTCCAGGGCGGCCTGGGCCACCAGGTATTTGGGGTCAACACCCAGACGCTGTGCGGCCTGCTCAGCCATGGGCATCATTGCCGCGACAAACTCTTCCGGTGAGTCAAAGCGCGTTTTTTGTGTCAGCTGGCCAGGCGCTACCGGTAAACTGTGTTTAATCTGTGCATAGCTGCGCAATGCCTGGCTGCCCGCAGCTGCCCCTGCTTGCTTGTCCGGGGCAGAATCCAGTCGCAAATGCTGTACTGCAGGACGGGCAACGATTCCGGTAAAGCGACGAAACCTGATGTCCGTAGTATCGGCAACGTGCACGTACTTCGGCTTGTCCACTGCAATACCGGGAGCAGCCCGATTTCCTTCTCTTTCTGTTGTCGCCTGCCTGCTATCATCCGCCCGTGCAGGCTCACGAACAGCTTCTGTCGTGTTTTCCAGTACCGTTTTTGCTTCGGCAAAGGGGTTGGGACGCGCCCTTCCTTGTTGTAGGCCTTCCATTTGGCGCACCAGCACATCCGCCATGCCCATGCCTTTGCCCTGCGACAAAGTGACCGCCATTTGCTGATCGTACATGTCACGATACGTCTTGCTTTCATTGCTGTTAAACAGGTCATCGGCCAGAACATCATTGGCCGAACGCATGGCTTTCATCATTTCGCTGATGAACAGCGACTCAAACTCCCGGGCAACCTGACGCAGGTTGGCTTCGCTATCGCGATCCTCGCCAACCTTCAGCTTGTTGAGCCTGTTAAGGTCGGTATAAGTGCTTTGGGCAATAGTGTGTTGCGGCAATTGCATGGTCTTGACCTCGTCTCTCACGGGCCGGGTCAGTACAAAATTTTGACACCAGCCCTCATTGACCCAAGACAAAGCAACTATCGTGCCGGGTTGTGACATCATCTGGCACCTTATGCTTGCCACAAACTGTGAGCGCCCCCAAGAGCGGTGATTACGGGCGCTTCCAAACCATGGCAGTCCCGGATGGCTATGGACTTTAACGACAACGATACGAAAACCTGATTTTAATGGGCGCCTGCAGCCTGGAAGCCGGCCGGAAGAGGTCACACAAGCAAGTTCGGTAATAATGGCGCTTATGAGGTATGACCATGGTCATCAACGCAGTACCAAGGGAAAAGTCAGCTTTTACCCGGTCGCCCCTTGCCATCGGCAATAGCGGTCAGCGCCCTGCTGGCCGCAACCAGGCCAAAGGTGGCAGTGACTGTCATGGCAGCACCAAAACCGCCGGCACAATCCAGCTTGACGCCCTCGCCAACAAAACCCTTTTCGCTGCAAACCCGACCGTCTGGTGTCGGGTAGCGTAACTGCTCGGAAGAAAACACACAGGGCACGCCAAAATTTTTTTTCGGTGCGCGGGTAAAGCCATGCTCTTTTTTCAACCGTGTCCGCAACCTTGCTGCCAGCGGGTCATGATACGTCTTGTTAAGGTCGGCAACCATGACCTGTGTCGGGTCCACCTGCCCACCAGCCCCGCCCGTGGTTATCAGTGGGATCTTTTGTCTTTTGCACCAGGCAATCAGTGCTGCTTTGGGTACCAGGCTGTCTATGCAATCGATTACATAATCAAGTGCGCCATGCAGCAACTCGGCAAGGTTGTCTGTGGCAATAAAGTCAGCCACCGGGTGCACCTTGCAGGCCGGGTTGATGGCCAACAGTCGCTCAGCCATGACGTCAACCTTCAACTGTCCAAGCGTGCTGCCTAACGTGTGTGCCTGACGGTTGGTATTGGTCACACAAATATCGTCCAGATCAATCAGCGTGACTTCGCCAATGCCCGAGCGCACCAATGCTTCGGCCGCCCACGAGCCAACACCACCAATGCCTATAACGGCTACATGCGCCTGCTGCAGACGCTGTAATCCTTGCTCACCGTATAATCGGGCAATGCCGCCAAATCGTTGTGTATCCATGCCTGTTCCCGGAAAATTTTTTGCAGTTTAGCAAAAACCGGAAAGATCTTTTAATCCATCAAACACAAAAACGGGCGACCCTGCTGCCAGGATCACCCGCTACGCTTCCTTTCCGGCCACTTCATGCGACCTGGTCCCTGTAACAATCCTTTGCCTGTTCCCTCCTTGAAACTTCCTTTGACATCCTTGTGATTCGGATACTAGACAGATTGTTTTTAACTAACAAAGAACTTTTGGTTATTTCTATATTCCAAAAAACACAGTCCGCCCTGCAGGCAGTGGGCAACAGAGGTTGTCAACCAGAAGGCAGCTGCCGGCTTTGTGTTCATTTAAAACCATACTGGCATACAAGCCTTTATAAAACAAGACGACTTTCTTTGTAAGTAATTGATTTTACTAACATTAGCTCTACAAGAGAAACAATCCCGCTGTATCTGACATAGTTACTTGGATACCAATGAGCATACTAGCATACACATATAAAGCCAACCGGTTTTTATTACCACTTAAAATAACCTCACATATAAATTGCCATATTTGTGACAGACTGCACACTTGCGGGTGATGGCTACCCGGACACCCGACCATCGAGCAGTTCGATCATGCGCGGACAGCGATTACTTAGGCGCGGATCATGGGTAACGATCAGCGTGGCACAGCCGGTTTCCCGATTAAACTGCTCAAACAAGGCAAAAACCTCTTCAGCCGTTTGCGTATCGAGGTTGCCGGTAGGCTCATCAGCCAGCAGCAGTGCCGGCCGGCTAACCAGAGCACGGGCAATCGCAACCCTCTGCTGCTGACCACCCGACAAGGCCTTGGCCGACCGCCGCTCCATGTTGCCCAACCCAACCGCATTCAGCAGGTACAAGGCGTACTCCAACTGCTCGGAAGTTGGCTTGCCTTGCTGCAGCATCAGCGGCATCAGCACATTGTCCAGCACATTAAAAGCGCCAATCAGGTGGTGAAACTGAAAAACAAAGCCAATATGATGCGCGCGCAAGCGGGTCCGGCCAGCGTCATCCAGTTGTGCCGTGGCCTGCCCATCAACCCACAGCTCACCGCTGCTCGGCGTATCCAGCAACCCCATCAGATTGAGCAGAGTGCTCTTGCCCGAGCCAGACGGACCTATCAATGCTGTGAGTTCACCTGCCCGTAGCTCAAGATCAATATCGTGCAGCACATGCACTGCCCTTGGCGTGTTTTGCTCGAAAACCTTGTTGACATGCTGCAAGCGCAACACCACATCAGACATAGCGGATCGCCTCAGCCGGGTCATAGCGGGACGCACGCCGGGCCGGGAGTGCTGCGGCCAGCACGCCACTGCCGACAGCAATCAACAATGCAGTGATGATCACCTCGGCCTGCACTGACACGTAAAACAGTCGCGAGCCGAAGTTATTGAACAAATGAATCAAGCCATACCCACCAGCCACACCAAACACCGCACCCATAGCACCCAGCATGGCACCCTGGGCAAGGAATACACGCAGAATCTGCTCCCGGGTACTGCCCATGGCTCGTAAAATACCCACTTCACGCGTGCGCTGTACCACACTGACCGCCAACACACTGGCAATACCAAGCCCTACTGCCAAACCGACAAACCCGCGGATCATCTGTGTGGTCATGCGTTGTGAGCGCAACGCGTTAAGCAGCTGGCTGTTGTTGTCCATCCAGTTTTTCACATGCAACCCGGTCAGGCGTTCCAATCGGCCACCCCACTCTCGCGCAGCAAATATGTCATGGATTTTCAGATCCAGTGCAGTAATGCCACCGCTCAGATTGAGCAAGGTCTGCGCCTGTTTCAAACCCACATACAGCTGCCGTGTATCCAGCTCCTGCACACCCATAGTAAAAATACCGCTAACCCGCACCAGCGCGGTACGGCTGTCTCCTGCCTGCAGCTGCAACTTGTCGCCAACCTGCAGGCCCAAATCGCGCGCCAGCTCACTGCCAACCAACACATCTTCACTGTCGACCTGGAAGCTGCCGCGCATCATATGCCCTGGCAGATCAACAATATTTTGATAGCGCTGCGGATCAATACCATTGACGATTACCGAGGCAGTCGCACGTCCTTTCTGCACCAGTGCCGGACCACTGACAACAGGCGAAATTGCCACCAGCTCGCTGATGGTATCCAGGTCAGCCATCAAGCTCTGCCAGTTGTCGATCCGCTGTAATGGTTGGGCGCGCATGGTTTCCAGCAGCAATACCTGCTGGCTTTGCACTGGAGTCCGATTATACAGCCGCGTGGCTTCCAGCCTGATGTGCGGCTGGCTACCCAGAGTCTTGCGGATGGTGTTTTGTTGCAAGCCACTCATCAGCGTGGTGATAAAGATGATCACTGCGGTACCAACGGCAATGGCAATGCTGATCAGCAGGGTTTGCAGCGGATTTTCGACCATGAAACGCCAGGCGATGCGCCGCTCAATCCAGAAGCGTGCGATCATCAGTCAATGGCTCCTGCCAGAGATGAACGGCTGCGCAAGCGCCGGCTGCCTTTCGGCAAATGTTCGGGCAGCAATAGTAGCTCGCCCTCTTTGACGCCGGACAACAACTCAACCTTGGTACCAGCCTGCAGGCCCAGCACGACTTGACGGCGTCTGGCCCGGTCCCCGTCTAGAACCAATACATACCAGCCTTCTGCATCACGCTGCAAATAATCGCGCGGTACGACCAGCGTTTGATCCTTGTATGCAGTAAACACTGTTACCGAAACAGTCATGCCCAAACGCAAACGCTGGTCCGGATCGTCCACGACCAGGTGCACATCCAGCGTACCGTTACTTTCATCCACAGCCGGGGCAATGAAGCTGATACGCGCCGACAGTTCGTGCTCAGGCCAAGCATCCGCAATAACAACCGCTTGCTGTCCCAACTGCAAGGGCGCAATATATTTCTCGTCTACAGCCACAACGATTTCCAAACCGTCTCTGCGGGCAATTTCAAGCAGTACCCTGCCTGGCTGCACTTGATCGCCGGGCTCTACGTTGCGGGTCTGTATCTTGCCGGCAAAAGGCGCCACTATCCTGGTTTTATCCAGATTGGCCCGGGCATTGCTCAGACGCTGTTGCAGCATTTGTTCTTCATCACCACCCGGTTGCAACGCCTGCTCAGCCAGCTCAGCACGTCTTAATGAGGTCTTGCGGGTACGTGCCAGATGAGCTGCCTGCTCAGCCTGCTCGGCCGAAAGCATTCCTTGCTCAGCCAGTTTGGCACGACGTTCGGCTTCACGTACCGCCTGCTGCCATGCCAGGCTCGCCTCTTGCGCAGCCTGGCGGGCCTGCGGATATAACTGATTGCGTAGCTGCATCAGCGCAGTCTGTGCCTGTTCATACTGGGCCTGCAGATCGTCCGATCGCAAACTGATCAGCAAATCACCCGCCTCCACCTCATCGCCTTCGCGCACATGGCGGTTAACAACCGTTGCAGTGATTTCCGCTCCAATGCGCGCCAGCGACTGATTACGCACCTGTCCGCTGGCTACCACCCACTGTTGTAACGACTGCTGCTTTAACGCCAGTGTCTGTACTTCAACACCGCGCCAGTACTCCTGACCCAGCACCACCAACAGTAACAGCACGCCAGCAATGATCAACCCAAGCCGCATCATGAACCGCCATATTCAATTGCAGTAAAAGATATGCAGTCTAACAAAAAGCCATGGCCCGCGGGCCGCCCTTGCCGCACGGATACATGCTGCAGTGTCGCAACATGGCAGCTGTAGGCCAAGGTCACTTTATGACCAAAATGCGCGACAAGCCCCGTACTTTTAGTGTGGGGAAGGATAGCGCTGGAAGGCTGTAGCCTTCCTTAATGGGGTCGGGTTTGCTGCTCGATGTATTGGCGTATCACTGAAATAGGCGCACCACCAACACTACCGGCGTAGTAACTGGGACTCCATAGCGCGTTCTTCATAT
>JAAYFD010000007.1 GCA_012728415.1 Gammaproteobacteria bacterium | reverse complement strand
TCCGACAGTAGTCCGAAGGGTAGATCAGGTTTGCGAATAAGAGAATGGACTTGCAGTGAGTGTGGTGTCACTCACGACCGCGACATCAATGCGGCCAAGAACATTCTTGCGGTCGGGCATGGCCGTCCTGTAGAGGGAATCTCAGTCCTTTAGGGCGGGGAGGATGTCAACTGTCTTGATTAATTCAACAGCGGCCATATTGGCTGCCGGCTCAGGTTTTGGCGACTTTCTTGTTACCTAAGCCTGATTTGCTGCGGCCCGATCTCAATCAAGCCCTGCTTGAACAGCCCCCCAATGGCCTTTTTGTAGTTGCCCTTGCTCACGCCAAACACTGCGGCAATGGCAGACGCCGGACTCTTATCGCTCAGCTCTAGCACCCCGCCGCGCATCTCAAGCTCGGCCAGAATGCGTTCCGACAATTCGTCCCTGACCGCCTGACCCTGCATTTGCAGGCTGAGGCTAAGACGGCCATCGGCACGCAACTCGCGCACATAGCCTGGCACCCCCTGGCCGATCTTGACTGGCCGGAACACCTCATGGTGATGCAGCAAGCCCAGGTGCTGCCCATCAACCAAGCACAGATACCCATGTTCGGTACGCTCGGCCACCCACAGGCTGACCGGCTGATTGACCTGATAGCCGCTGCTGCTTGCATCAGCACTAACAAAGCGGTCCAGCTGGGCTGAGGCCAGCAGGCGCCCAGTGTGCATATCCTGATAGACATAAACCAGCACGGTATCACCGGTTTGCAGTGGACGTTTCTCTTCCGAGTGTGGCATGAACAGATCCTTGGTCAGCCCCCAGTCAAGAAAGATGCCGGTACGATTGATGTCTGCCACACGCAGGGCGGCAAACTGGTGCAGCATCGCCCGCGGTTTGCGCCCGGTTGCAACCAGCCGGTCTTCACTATCGTGATAAATAAAAACGTCCAGCTGACTGCCAACATCGGTATCAGCGTCTTTGGGTATTTCCCGGCGCGGCAGCAAAATTTCGCCGCTGTCTCCACCATCCAGATACAGGCCAAAATCCACATGGCGCAATACGGTAAGACGGTTGACTTTGCCTATGGTGGCCATGATGTTGTCCTTTACTATAAGAAATTATTTGCTCTGACGCTGGGCTGTCCGTGTGGCGCCTTTTCGTCATCCATACCTGGTATCATGCACCACACTAATCCCTTACAAACATAGTGGTCAGGGCTTATGCGGGCGCGCCAGAAACTCGTGCGACTGCATCTCCAGCAGACGGCTTAGCGTACGCTGAAACTCGAACTGCAGGCGGTTGCCGGTATAGAGGTCTTTCAGCTCCACCTCGGCGGAAATGATCAGCTTGACGTTGCGGTCATAAAACTCGTCCACCAGGTTGATGAAGCGGCGTGCCACATCTTCGTTATAGCTGTCCATCTGTTCAACGTTGGACAGAATCACGGCGCTGTAAATCTTCCCCAGCTCGATGTAGTCATTCTGGCTGCGCGGGCCATCACAGATGGCACGAAAATCAAACCATGCAACATCGTTGCCGATCTTGCGCGCCACGATCTCGCGGTTTTCCACAATCAGGGTTTCGTTTTCCAGAATCTTGCAGTTTTCCAGCAACAGGCTGCGAAAGCTTTTTTCCAGCTTGGTGTCCACCTCTGCCGACAGCGGCCAGTGGTACAGCTCGGCCTGCTCCAGCGCCCGCAAGCGATAGTCGATACCGCTATCAACGTTGACCACTTCGGTGTGTTCCTTGATCAGCGCAATCGCTGGCAAAAAACGCGCCCGCTGCAAGCCGTCCTTGTACAGTCCGTCGGGCACTATGTTGGAAGTCGCCACCAGGGTTACACCGTTTTTGAACAGCTCCTCGAACAACCCGCCCAGAATCATCGCATCGGTAATGTCAGAAACAAAAAATTCGTCAAAACAGATGACCCGGTATTCGCCGGCAAAGCGGCGGGCAATGGTGGTCAGCGGGTTTTTTTCACCGGCCAGCCGGCGCAACTCTTCGTGTACCCGCTTCATGAAGCGGTGAAAGTGCGTGCGCAACTTGTCCTCAAACGGCAGGGCATCAAAAAAGGTATCGACCAGATAAGTCTTGCCGCGCCCCACGCCCCCCCAAAAATACAGCCCCTTGACCGGCCTCACCGCATCCTTGCGTCCCAGCATGCGCGCCAGTGCACTCTTTTTCTGTGGCGGCTCCACCCTGAGCAAGTCATCGTACAGGCGCTGCAAGTGACGTACCGCGTTCTCCTGGGCGGCATCACGAAAAAAGTCCGGACGTTGCAAGTCTTGCTGATAGCGTTCAAGAGGGGTCATCTGTATGTTCTTAAGCAAAAATCAGGGGCAGCCACTTTAACCAGCAGGCCTGTATTTGGCAACCGCAGCCCGGCATAGCCGGGCCGCCCTTCCCGACCCGGGCAACAACACCTACCCGGCCCTGCGCAACAACCACAAGCCGATCACCGCACAAATGGCTGCCGGCACCAGCACCGCCAAGAGCGGTGCAAAGCCAAACACCAGACTGGCCGGCCCCAGCAGGTCCTGCACAATACGAAAGACAAAACCCACCACCACACCGGTAAACAGCCGCTGCCCCAGCGTCACCGAGCGCAACGGCCCAAACACAAAGGAAATTGCCATCAACACCAGCACACCGGTGACCACCGGCTGCAACAGCTTTTCCCAAAACGCCAGCCAGTAACGCCCGGCACTCAGCCCTTGATCAGCCAGGTAGCGGCCATAGCTCCACAGCCCGGAAATGGGTAACGCATCCGGCTCCATTACCACGGTATTGAGCAGCTCCGGCGTCAGGGCAATGTTCCAGGTTTCCTCCGTCAGCTGCTCGATTTCACTGTGACGCTCAAACAGGCGCGTTGCTGTCACGCGTTGGAGCAACCACTGGCCTTCATCGACAAACCGGGCCTCACGGGCAAAGCTGGAGCGCACCAGCCGGCGCTCGCCATCAAACTCATAACGGGTCACACCAATCAGCCGGCCATCGGGCTGTACCGAGTTGATATGGATGTACTCATGGCCCTGACGGTGCCACATGCCATGCTTGGAGCTTTGTGTCTTGCCCTGGGCCTGAATCAGCGAGCGCCGTGCCTGCGCCTGCACTTCAGTCCAGGGTGCTACGTATTCGGCAATGACCAGTCCCAAAGCCATCAGCAACAACAATGGTTTCATCACTGCCCAGACGATCCGGGCCAGTGATACGCCCGCAGCACGCATGACGGTCAGTTCGCTGCTGCTAGCCAGACTGCCCAGCCCGACCAGACAACCGATCAACGCCGACATTGGCAACACGTCGTACAGGCGGCGTGGCGTGGTCAGCCCCACATAAATCAGCGCTTCCTGCAGGGTATAGCCGCCTTCCAGATCGCCCAGCTGATCAATGAAAGCAAACAGCACCGCCAGCCCGGTGATCACCAGTAACACAGCGATAATTGACCAGAGCACCGTCGTACCTATGTACAGATCAAGCTTACGCATGCTGCACCTCCTGCGGCTGGCCAGACGCACGCCGGCGAGCCAGCAAGCGGCGCAGGCTGTCCCAATACATCAGGCCCAGCCCGATCAGCAAGAACACACCATGTACTGGCCACATCCCCAGCACCGCCGGCATGCGCCCCTTGTCCAGCGCATCACGGCTGGCGATCAGCAACCCGAGGTAGGCCATGTAGAGAAAAACTGCCGGCAACAGCTTGAGAAAACGCCCCTGACGCGGACTCACCCGCGACAGCGGCACAGCCAGTAGGGTGATAATAAAGGTCAATACAGGAATCGACAGTCGCCAGTGCAATTCGGTACGCATTTTTTGCTGAGTGCTGGCCATCAGCTCACGGGTGCGCATGCTTTCACGATCGCTAGAGGCTAGGGCAACAGAAGGCTTGGGCAACAATACAGCATAGGTGTCGTACTTGATCATGCGATAATCCGCTTCACCCGGGTTGCCGTCATAACGGTAACCGTCCTCCAGAATCAGATAGCGACTGCCGTCCTCAAGAATTTGCTGGTGCCCGGAAGGAGCCACCAGCAGGCTGATTGTGCTGCTCCCGCCACGGGTATTTTTGCCCAAATCACTGATGAATACGCCCTCCAGTTGCTCACGCCCCCTGGTCAGATCTTCGGCATAGGTCACCCGCACACCATCTTTCATTGACTGGAAACGGCCCGGTACCAGGGTGTCGAATTCAGTCAGGGCATCCTGTTCCTGCAAAATGGCCGCCACTTCGCGCACGCCCATGGGAGCCAGGGAAAAGCTGAGCAATGCACCAATCAGTGCGATCAGCGCAGCCGGTACCAGGGTATAACCCAGCAAACGGGTCTGACTCATTCCCGTAGCTGTAAGCACGGTCATCTCGCTTTCCAGATAGAGACGGCCGTAGGCCAGCAGAATGCCAAGAAACAGCCCCAGCGGCAGAATCAGCTGCAAAAAACCCGGAATCCGGTAACCCATGATCAAAAACAGCACGCCCGGATCCAGCAGCCCCTGAGCTGCCTGAGCCAGGTATTTAATGAAGCGGCCACTCATGATAATAACCAGCAAGACCATACTGACCGCGCCAAGGGTCAGAAAGATCTCCCTGGCCAAATAACGAAAAACAATCAAGAAATCCACTCCGTGTCCAACTGGCGGGGATGCATTAATGGGCAACAGCCTGATATTATCCAGTATCTTGCAGCCTTTGTCTTGAGGAAGATTGATCATGCATTTCTCCGTTACCCTGGATCCCGTACAGCAGCTGAAAACCGGCACCCTGGTGCTTGGCATTGGTGAAGATCTGACCCTGAGCCCGTCCGGTCAGCAACTTGATCAAGCCAGTGATGGCGCACTTGCCCGCGTGCTGGCCACTGGCGATATCCAGGGCAAGACAGGCCAAACCTTGCTGGTTAACGGCCTGCCGGGCATTGCAGCTCAGCGTATCCTGCTGGTCGGCCTGGGCAAGGAGCCGGAGCTGGCCGACCGCCACCTGCGCCGTGTCATGGGCAGCGTGCTGGCCCAGCTCAAGCCCTTGAACAGTGCGCAGGCCACCCTGCTGCTGGACAGCCTGCAGGTGAAGGACCGCTCCAGCGCCAGTACTGCCGCACTAGCCTGCGAAACCCTGGCCAGCGGTCTGTACAGCTTCGACCGTTTCAAAAGCGAAAAAGCCGAACCGGCCAAACTTGACCACATCCAGCTGCTCACCGACCCAGCCAACGAGCAGGCGGTACACCAGGCCTGCAACGAGGCTCTGGCCATTGCTGCCGGCATGCAGGTCACCCGCGACCTGGGCAACCTGCCACCCAATATCTGTCATCCACGCTACCTGGCCGAACGCGCACGGGAAATGGCCACCGGCAACCCGGCCTTAAGCGTTGAGGTACTGGAAGAAAAACAGCTCGAAGAGCTGGGAGCCGGCGCCCTGCTCGCCGTCGCCCGCGGCAGCGACCAGCCACCACGCATGATCATCCTCAACTATCAGGGTGGCAACACAGACCAGCAGCCCAACGTGCTGGTCGGCAAGGGCATTACGTTCGACACCGGCGGCATCAGCCTGAAGCCCGGAGCCGGCATGGACGAGATGAAATACGACATGTGCGGAGCCGCCACCGTGCTGGGCGTGATGACCGCAGCCCTGCAACTGAAACTGCCGATCAACCTGATTGGCGTGCTGACCTGCGCCGAAAACATGCCCAGCGGCGGTGCCAGCCGTCCCGGCGATATTGTCACCAGCATGAGCGGCCAGACCGTTGAAATTCTCAACACCGACGCCGAAGGCCGCCTGGTGTTGTGCGACGCCCTTACCTACGTCAAGCGCTTCAACCCCAAATCCGTGGTCAACATCGCCACCCTGACCGGCGCCTGCATTGTTGCCCTGGGTGACAAGACCAGCGGCCTGATGGGTAACAACGACGAGCTGATCGGGCAGCTGCTATCAGCCAGCAGGGAAGCCGGTGATGCCGCCTGGCAATTGCCACTGTTTGACGACTATCAGGAACAGCTGGACAGCCCCTTTGCCGACATCGCCAACATTGGCGGGCCCAAGGCGGGTACCATCACCGCTGGCTGTTTCCTGTCGCGCTTCACCAAGGACTACCCCTGGGCGCACCTGGACATCGCCGGTACCGCCTGGATCAGCGGTGGCAAAGAGAAAGGCGCAACCGGTCGCCCGGTGCCCCTGCTGACCCGCTTCCTGCTGGACCAGGCCAGTGCGCATTGATTTTTATGTAAGCCAGGGCAGCCAGCCGCAGGACCGCCTGCAGCTGGCCTGCCGGCTGGTACGGCGTGCCTGGCAAGCCGGCCTGCCGGTATTTGTGCTGTGCAGCGACGAAGAACAGCTGGCCGGCATGGACGACCTGCTCTGGCATATACGGCCGCAGTTTTTCATGCCACACAGCCGTTTTGACGACAACCCCGCCGCTCCCATTGTGCTGGGCAGCGACTGCTGGCCGGTACTGGACAACAGTGTACTGATCAATCTGTGCATGCAGCCGGCACCCCGTTTCGAGCAGCTCAACCGGGTGGTGGAGCTGGTCTGCCAGACCCCAGAACTGCTGCAGCAAAGCCGGGAAAACTTCACACATTACCGCAGGCTTGGCTTGCAACCGCAACGTGTAGAACTCTGAGGTGTGCCATGGACCCCGCCGACCGTTCCCGCCCTGCCGACCTGCTGGCCGAACTGACCCGGCTGCACGACCTGCTGTCCGAGCCAGCCAGCGATAACAACACCATTCCACTCCTGCAGGATGTGGTGCTACCAGACTTGTCCGCCGCAGACGGGCCCGACCTGCAGCACCTGCGTCTGTTGCTGATGCAAAGCGCTGAAGGCTTGCTGCAAGATGTCATCCGTGACTTTGCCCCACAAATTACCGCCGAACTGGAAAAGCGCCTGCTGTTGCATCTGGAGTACCTGATCCGCGAACAGGAACAGCAGAATTCATCCCGGGACACACCCGAAGCTGACGACACCCTCTTCCTGCCATAGCCCCCCGCTGACAAGCCTGCTAAAATTGCGCCATTCTGTTTTCTGACGGCAAGGTTCCCGCATGAGCACACAAAAACCCTCCCTGAGCTACAAAGACGCTGGTGTTGACATCGACGCCGGCGAAGCCCTGGTCCAGCGCATCAAGCATGTGGCCAAGCGCACCGCACGTCCCGAAGTGCTGGGCGGCCTGGGCGGTTTTGGTGCCCTGTGTGAAATCCCCGCCGGCTACAAACAGCCGGTACTGGTCTCCGGCACCGACGGCGTCGGCACCAAGCTGCGCCTTGCCATTGATCTGAACCGCCATGACAAGATCGGCATCGACCTGGTTGCCATGTGCGTCAACGATCTGGTGGTGTGCGGTGCCGAGCCGCTGTTTTTCCTCGACTACTACGCCACCGGCAAGCTGGACGTAGATGTCGCCGCCGATGTGGTAACCGGCATTGGCGAAGGTTGCGAGCAGGCCGGCTGCGCCCTGGTGGGTGGTGAAACCGCGGAAATGCCCGGCATGTACGAAGGCGAAGACTATGACCTGGCCGGTTTCTGTGTTGGCGTGGTCGAAAAAGCCGACATCATCGACGGCAGCAAGGTAGCCGCCGGTGACGTACTGGTGGCCTTGCCCTCTTCCGGCCCGCACTCCAACGGCTATTCGCTGATCCGCAAGATCATCGAGGTGGCCGGTGCCGACATCAACAGCACGCAAGTGGACGGCAAGCCGCTGGTTGACCTGCTGCTGGAGCCAACCCGCATCTACGTCAAGCCGGTGCTCAAGCTGATCAAGGAAACCGGCGCAGTCAAGGCCATCTCCCACATTACCGGTGGCGGTCTGCTGGAAAACATTCCCCGCGTGCTGCCGGAAAACGCCCAGGCGGTGGTTGACGTGGCCAGCTGGCAGCGCCCGGCAATTTTTGACTGGCTGCAGGAGAAGGGCAACGTGGACGAAACCGAAATGCACCGTGTGCTCAACTGCGGTGTCGGCATGATCATCTGCGTGGCCGCAAACGACCAGCAGCGCGTGCTGGAGCACCTGCGCGCCAATGGCGAGCAGCCCTGGGTGATTGGCCAGATCAATGCAGCGGATGCGGGCGCACCGGCCATTGTCCTGAACAACCTCAAGCAGCACTGAGCATGAGCGCCAAATCCATTGTCGTACTGATCTCCGGCTCCGGCAGCAACCTGCAGGCGCTGCTGGACCACTTTGCCGACCAGCCCGACGTGGCGCGCATCAGCGCTGTTTTTAGCAATAAGGCCGATGCCTATGGACTGGAGCGCGCCGCCAAAGCGGGCGTGCCCAGCCATGTGCTGTCACACCGCGACCATGCAGACCGCTTGAGCTTTGATCAGGCCATGATGGCGCAAATCGATCAGTATCAGCCTGATTTGGTGATCCTGGCCGGTTTTATGCGCATCCTGACTCCCGAATTTACTCGGCACTATGCAGGACGCCTGCTGAATATCCACCCCTCCCTGCTGCCCAAATACAAGGGGCTGGATACCCACCAGCGCGCGCTAGCGGCCGGTGACAGCGAACACGGCTGCAGTGTGCATTTCGTTACCGAAGAGCTCGATGGCGGCCCGGTGATTATTCAGGCGCGCACGGACATTCGCCCCGGTGACAGCGCAGACAGCCTGGCACACAGGGTACATCAGCTGGAGCACCGCATCTATCCACTGGCCACCCAGTGGTTTGTTGACGAACGTCTGCAACTCGGAGCACAGGGCGCTGTCCTAGACAATAGGCTTCTGCCATCCACCGGGCACCAGCTTGATGTATCGTCCCCCTAAACACCAAATAGGAAATCACCCATGTTGCGCACCTCCCTGACCCTGTTGCTGCTGTCCTTTGGCAGCCTGCTACAGGCCCAGCCCCTGCAGCCATTCCAGGCCAGCTATACCGCCGACTGGAAGCAGCTTCCCTTCACCGGCACAGCAGAACGCAGCTTGCAGCAACAAGCTGACGGCACCTGGGATTTACGCTTCAAAGCTTCCATGCTGGTAGCCGGAATCAGCGAATCCAGCCGTTTTAAACTGCAGGATGGCCAACTACAACCGCTACGCTACAAGTATGACCGTACCGGACTGGGCAAACCGAGAAAAAGCCGCCAGCACTTTGACTGGAGCGCAATGCAAGTCAATGGTCAAGGCAAGGATGGCGATTACCAATTGCCACTGCATGCCGGCATACTCGACAAGTCCAGCTACCAGCTGGCACTCCAGAAAGATGTGGCAACCGGCGAAGACAGCCTGAGCTATATAGTGCTGGACGGTGATGACCTGGACACCTACGATTTTCGCATGCTTGGTGACGAGGTGATCGAAACGCCACTGGGTACACTGAATACAGTCAAGGTTGAGCGGGTACGTGATCCGGGCGAAAGCCAGCGCAAAACCACCCTGTGGTTTGCTAAAGACTGGGGCTACCTGCTGGTTCAGTTGAACCAGGTAGAGCGTGACGGCAAAGAATATACCATCATGCTGCAAGACGGCCAGGTTGACGGCAAAAAAGTAACCGGCACAGAGCGTTAACACATACTGCCTGCAAACCGGCTTTCGTCAAGAACGGCACCACAGCATGCTGCCTCCTTTTGCATATTATATATTTATCTATACAATGTGCCGGCAACCCGAGTCGATAATTACTCAATTGCAAGGAGTACAGCATGGCTTTGAAAACCCTGCGGGCCACTGGACAAATGGGGCCAGGCATGACCATTGAGATTATGTGTGGTGAACATAAAGTGTTTATGGATCAGCCCAAAAACGCCGGTGGTGCCGACCTCGGCCCTGCACCCCCCGAGCTGATATTGGCCGCCTATGCCGGCTGCGTCGGAACCATAGGCCGCATCATGGCCCACCAGGAAAAAATCACCCTGCGCGGCATGCAGTTTGAAGTTGAAGCCGACTACAACCCGGACCGTTTGCTGGGCCGTGACAGCACAGACCGGACCGGCTTTCAGCAAGTACGCCTGAAAGTCGCCATTGATGCCGATCTGGACGATACTGCCAAACGGGACTTTCTGGAACGCATTGAAACTCGCTGCCCGATTCTTGACAATCTGGTCAACGAAACACCAGTGATTTCGGAACTGATGTAGTCATCAGGCCATATTGCACAAGGAAGTGTGGTTGCCCTGGCTTCTTCGACACAGCCATCGAGTTATAATGCCTTGCAACCCCAGCCCGTCACAAAACCGGGACTAACGCCGCAAGTAGGCGGAAAAATCGATATCTCCCACCGACAAGATCGCCTGCACCCTGTTGGTGGCATTGAGCTTGCGCAAAATCGCCGACACATGCGCCTTGACCGTAGTTTCTGCAATATCAAGTGCGTAGGCGATTTGCTTGTTTGATTCACCCTTGGCCATACGCTCCAGGACCAGCAACTGTCGTCGAGTCAAGGCCTGCAACAACTCGGGGGAAATGGTTGTCTCCCGGGGCGTGCGCGCCGAAGCCGGTTTCTCTGCGCGAATAATGTCCGCCGGCAAATACACATTGCCCTGCAAAACCTGTTCCAGGGCCGCCATCATCTGCTCCCGCGGAGTAGATTTGGTAATAAAACCAACCGCACCATAGGTAATTGCCTGCAAAACAATATGCTTGTCCTGCTCGGCCGAAACAATCACTACCGGAATGGTTGGTGCTTCATTGCGAATGCTCATTAAGCCGTTCAGGCCCTGCATACCCGGCATGTTCAGATCCAGCAGAATCAAGTCAAGATCATCCCGCGCCAGTGCAATTTCGAGCGCACTGTCCAGGTTGTCGGTCTCAACCAGTTCGCAACCCGGGAATCCACCCCGGACAACACTGCAAATTGCCTCGCGAAACAGTGGATGATCATCTGCTATCAATATGTTGTACATGACCCTGCTCTCATTATTATTAAAACTCTTCCGCACCGTTATAAGGCACTGGCTGCGAAGGCACCAGCTTCTGCCCTGCCTGTTCCCACGCCTCGATTCCGTCACGTAGCCAATACAGCCTGCTGTACCCCCAGCTGGCCGCACGCTTTGCCGCGTTCCAGCCCAGCCAGCAATCAGAACGGCAGTAAAATACCAGCGGGTGTCCCAGGTTACCTGCCGTTGCCTGATACAGACCGTCACGGCAATACTGCTCCCACTCAGCTGTCAGGCTACCGTCACCACAATTGGCCAGCCATAACGAACCGGGCAAGTTCCGGTGTTGCTCCGGCAAAGTAAAGCGACCATGCCGCCACGGATTCCGGTATGCATCAATTAAGGCTGGCGGCGGTTCTTCACTCAGTAGCTGCAGCAACTCCCGTGGCGTCAGTACTATTGCATTCTCATGCTCAAGCGGAGTCGGACTGCGATATAGAGTTGCACGATATCCGTCCTCTGTAAAAAGCTTGGCGGCCTCCAGCACGGACATGACTGTCAAGAGAGTGGCGATTAAACACAGCCTGCTTGCCTTGCTTACTACATTCATTGCGTACCCCCTTTTAAAGCTCCTGCCTACATTTAATAGCAAAGTACCACCCCGATTAAACTGTACGTTAAGGCCAGACGAGCGGTACCAAAGTACCGCTTTCACAAGAAAAATGCATACTGGGTAACACACACCAGCACAAAGCACGACCAAATCGGCACCAAAGTACAGCCAAACAATCCAGATGGCTCTACTAGGATGAAAGCATTCCTTTCCTGGTACCCGGAGGCAAACAAATGAAAATTCTGCTGGTTGATGATCATCCAGTTATACGTGAAGGCTGTGTTCATGTGCTTGAAGCAGCAATACCTGATATTGAAGTCAGTCATGCCGGCAGTGGCGAACAGGCTTGTGAGCTGATTGTGTACCACATCCCTGGCTTGGTGATAATGGATATCAGCCTGCCAGGTATCAGCGGTCTGGAAACCTGTCGGCGCATGCTGCAGCGGCTGCCTCAACTGCCAATACTTTTTTTCAGCGCACATACCAGCCTGGCTCTTGTACGCCAAGCTATGGATCAGGGGGCCCGCGGTTACATTGGAAAAACCAGTGAACCACGAATATTGGTCCAGGCTGTACAGCGCCTGCTGGCTGGGCACCTGTATATTGAGCAGGCACTGGCGACCGAGCTGGTCTGTCAGAACCCCAGCGCCCATCCCGACAGTCTTAAACTGAAGGGGCTGTCAGCCCGTGAGTTTGAAGTTTTCGTCATGCTGGCACGTGGTTTGCCTGCGACGGAGATTGCCAAAAAACTCTGCATCAGCACGAAAACCGTGGCAAATTACTGCACCCAGGTAAAGCATAAGCTACAAACTGCCAACCAGGCAGGGCTTGTACACTTGGCCATGGAGCTTGGCATTCTGAACTCAACCAGCTGCGCTTCATGAACGACCACCTGCTGGGGCCGCCTCATCAAAACAATACGAAGCCGGCACATATTGCAGAAAAAACCGCATCTCAACACTAAAGATGCGGCTTTTAGTCTGCTCTGGCCATCAATTGGCTTTCGAATAAATGTTTTTTTCCCAGCCATGCGGGCAGTCCCTGCATCCCTCCATGTAGGTGCCAACAAAGGTGGCGTAATGGCGACGGGCACCAGTCATCACTGCTTTCTGCATGTTGGTCTCACCGAACTTTGCTTCTTGCAGGTTGGCGTCACTCATGTTGGTACGAGTCATGTCAGCCCTGTTGAACCAGGCCATTTCCAGGTCGGCCGCCTCAAAGTTGGCACGCAACAGCTTGCCACCTGATAACCGGGCAAACTGTAAATTGGCCCCCCTGAAATCAGCTTTCTCGGCCCGTACCGCCGGAGCCACCATGCCCCAGGCATTGATACCTACAAGACGTGCCTTGTATAGGTTGGCCATACGCAGGCGAGCCTGCTGCAGGCTGGCCCTGGTCAGATTGGCCCGGCTCAGGTTGGCTTCCTCCAGGCTGGCCAGGTCTAAGTTTGCATGCCGCAAGTCGGCACCAGACAAGTCCGCTCCGTTGAAGTTAATACGACGCAAGTCCATGTTGCTCAAGTCGGCATTGCGCAAGTCCGTGCCTGCACAGTTTGCCCCCGGAACCAAAGTACAGCCATTGATTTGCACATCATCCTGCGCGGCATGGGCAGCCAGGCCCAAGGACAGTCCCAGTATTGTCAGTAGTGGTCGAAACATATGCTTCCCCTTATAAAAAAGGGAGGCCGTTACCGGCCGCCCTTTCCGCTTGCGGGTTATTTCTTGTCCCAGCTCGGCAGCTTGAACACCCAGAACGAACCGCCCTGTGCCACCGGTTTGGTCAGTTCGGCCATGTCTCCTCCCCACAGCGGTACTGCACCGCCATAACCGGAAGTCACGCCAATGTACTGCTCACCATCCTGTTCCCAGGTAACTGGCGGGGAAATGATTCCCGAGCCGGTCTGGAACTTCCACAATTCCTCACCGGTTTTGGCGTTGAAGGCTTTGAAGTAACCGTCGCTGGTTCCGGTGAACACCAAGTTACCTTTGGTGGCCAGCACGCCGGCCCACAGAGGCAGTTTCTCTTTGTGTTCCCAAGCCACTTTGCCGGTTGCCGGATCCATGGCCCGCAAAATACCAACGTGATCATCAAACAGGCGCTTGATGCGGAAGCCCATGCCCAGATAGGCAGAGCCTTTCTTGTAGTTCACCTCTTCGGTCCAGTAATCTTCTTTCCAGTGGTTGGCAGGGATATAGAACAACCCTGTATCCTGGCTATAAGCCATGGGGTTCCAGTTCTTTCCGCCCAAGAACGGCGGGGATACCTCTACCGAAGCGCCACGTTTTTCACCTGCTTTCGGCTTGGGTGGCCGCTGCCCTTCGCGCTCAACTGGACGCCCGGTTTCCAGGTCAATGTGGGAGGCCCAAGTGATGCCATCAACAAACGGGAAAGCGTTCTTCAGTTTGCCGTTGGCACTATCGACCACGTAGAAAAAGCCGTTACGATCCGCGTGAGCGGTGGCAGTAATTTTTTTACCCTGTTTGTCCTTGTAGTCAAAAAGAACCATCTCATTGTTGCCGGAAAAATCCCAGGCATCATTTGGTGTATGCTGATAGAACCACTTCACCTCACCGGTGGTCGGGTCTACGCCCACCTGGCCTGAGGTATACAGGCTATCGAAGTCTTTCGGGTCACCGCCTTCGGCAGTACGTGCCCAACCGTTCCATGGAGCGGGGTTACCTGCACCGATAATGATAGTGTTACTGGCAACATCAAAACTGGCACTCTGCCAAGGCGCACCACCACCATGGCTCCAGGCTTCGGCCTTGCCGGTCGGACTGTTCGGATCATCCGGCCAGGATGGGGCCTTGATGTCACCAGTCGGCGTGCTTTCCTTGCCATTCAGACGGCCCATGTGCCCTTCCACAAATGGACGCATCCACAGCTCTTCACCGGTATCCGGGTCGCGGGCAAACAGTTGACCCACCACCCCAAACTCGTCACCTGAGCTGCCATGAATCAGCATGACCTTGCCAGTTTTCTGGTCTTTCACCACAGTTGGTGCACCGGTCATGGTGTAACCGGCAGTGTGATCACCAAATTTTTTGTTCCAGACGACCTTGCCAGTGTCCTTGTTCAAGGCCACAATCCGAGCATCCAGCGTGCCAAAGTAAACCTTGTCGCCATAAATGGCAGCACCACGGTTGACTACGTCACAACAAGGACGAATATCGTCCGGCAAACGGTGGCTATAGCTCCACAGCTTCTCACCAGTTTTGGCGTCCAGTGCCCACATGCGCGAATATGAGCCGGTCACATAGACCACCCCGTCATGGATCAGCGCCTGTGACTCCTGACCACGCTGTTTTTCGTCACCGAACGAGTAAGTCCAGGCCGGTGTCAGTTTGAATACGTTTTTATCATTGATCTGGGCCAGCGGACTAAAGCGTTGGGCATTAGTCCCCATGCCGTACTGCAGCACGTTAGTGGTGGTCAGGTGATCATTGGCAATATCTTCCCAGGTAACGGGCTTGGCATATCCGGCAGAGGCGCCCAGCAAGCCGGCGCTCAGAATAAAGCCGGCCACAGCAGAGGCTAGCGGCTTCTTTGTGAGTAAGGTTACGTTTGGCATTGTCATACTTCCCATTTGTTGTTATTCGGGTCATCTAGCGCCACCAAGTGCGCCCTGACGACTTACATAATGTGAGAGCGCCTGAAAAATGAATACGGATTTTTTCCCGATCTCCATGGGAAAAAATCCCAGCCGGCGGGTCATTTGGCACTAGCACCATTACCCTGTTTTTTACTACTTTCCAACCCGATACCAAGGGACTAGGCGCGAACAACCAAAGCAGTCTTCTTGACAATCGCGCCACACCAATAAGATGCCAGCAACCGAGCACCGGACTGCACCGGCGCCCCTGCATAACAACAAGACAGGTATCGACCCATGAAAAAAGCATTTTTTGTCACACTGCTGGCTGGCACTTTCTCTACCCTTGTCATGGCTCACGGCGATGTCGTTCCCCAAGGAGCCAACACTGATGGTCTAGAGCCTCTAGGCGAAGACTGGCTTGAGGAAAACCCTTACCGCAACGCTAACAGTGATCTCAAAGAGACTGCCATTCAGATCGGCTCATCCGCTTACAACCAGAACTGCGCCCGCTGCCACGGCCTGGAGGCCATGTCCGGCGGAATTGCCCCAGACCTGCGCGAACTGGATGCCGATATCAACGGCGATGAGTGGTACAAAGAGCGAGTGATCAATGGGGCAGTACGCAACGGTGCCATCTATATGCCGCGTATGGCCGAACACCTGAGTCAGGAAGCGCTCTGGGCGATCCGCACTTACATTGAACAACGTGCCGAAGACACGCTCTAGCGGCCTGCGCGGCCAGCTGTTTACTCAAATCAGAGCCTACGGGGTTCCGATGCAAGTCATGACAGCGCTAAGGCAAAGTACAGCAACAAAGTGCCTGGCCCAGATGCCAAATTTGATTGCCCGGGCACTCTGCTGCGCACGCTTGTTTTCTGCCAAAGCCCCCGCCGCATCCCGTTGTGTGCAGGGCTTTGCCATTTACAGACTTGCGGGCTACCGGACTGTGAGGCACCCATACACATGTACACATTTTTTCTCGTTATCCTGCTGGCTGCCAGCACCGCTTTTGCTCACGCAGAAGATGTACCCCGGCACAACTCCAGCATGTGGGACTACTATCACCAACGGCTGCTGGACAAGCAAAATTTTGTCTTTGATGACAGGGTACAGGTCAAAACACCGCCTTTTGCCGAAGATGCCCGCCAGGTTCCCATTGAAGTAGACGCTCGCAGCCTGTCCGGCACTACCCAGAAAATCATGCTCTGGGCCGAACTGAACCCTATTCCTCAAATCATGACAGTCACCCCCGGAGAGCAACTGGAAAACCTGATTGCCGTCCGCATCCGCGTAGAGCAGGCCACCACCATTCGGGCTGCTTTCTTGCAGGATGATGGCCTGTGGCACGTGGGTACCGGACATATTGAGGCCGCTGGCGGCGGCTGCACAGCCCCCAGCGTAATCCGCGCCGAAGAAGGCTGGGAGAAGCATGTCGGCAAGATCTTCGGCGCACACCACCTGCGTGACAACAGCAGCATTTTGCGCATGCACATTTCCCACCCGATGGACAATGGTCTATCCGGCAATATACCCGAGTACTTTATTGACCAGGCCCAGCTGCGTGATGATTCCGGCCAAGTATTGGCCGATTTTGAGCTCTTTGCCTCGGTCAGCGAGAACCCAACCCTGACCCTGGCGCTAAAGGGCAAGCGAAAGGCCAGGCTCTGGCTTCGGGACAATAATGGCAACCAGTTCAGTGCCCGCTTTTAAGGAGAACCCCATGCTACGCCTCTTCTGCAGCATTTTTCTTCTGGGCTACTGCCTGACAGCCCATGCAATGTATGGCCTGCAACCAAAACAGGTAGCCAATAACACTTGGGTGCTGGAAGGCAGCACGGACAACTTTAGTAACGAAAACGGCGGCAACATTGTCAATATCGCCTTTATTGTGACCGATGTCGAAGTCATTCTGATCGACAGCGGTCCCTCCTTTGCCTATGGCCGCGAACTGGCCACCGCCATTGCTAAAATCACCGACAAACCGGTCGGCAGGATACTGTTAACGCATCACCACCCCGACCACATGCTGGGCAGCCAAGCTTTTCCGGGGGCACGGATTGCCGCCCTGGCCGAAACCGCACAACTGATGCAAGATGAGGGCGACGCCATGGCAGAAAACATGTACCGCATGGTTGGCGACCGAATGCGAGGTACAGAAGTGGTAATGCCTGACACCCTTCTCGAAGCCGGCTTGCTGGAGCTGGACAACTACCGGCTGCAACTGCTGCAGCTGCGCGGGCACACCAATGCCGATCTGGCAGTATTCGACCCACAAACAGGGGTACTGTTTGCCGGTGACCTGGTGTTTTATCAGCGCGCCGTATCCACTGCTCATACACCAAGTATAGCCACCTGGCTGGAGGATATAGAAACCCTTGCAGCCCTACCCTGGAAAGTGATTATTCCAGGTCACGGCCCGGTCGCCCGTAACGACGCTCCGCTGCAACAAATGCGGGACTACCTCGGCTGGCTGGACCAGCTGCTGACCACAGCGGCAGCACAAGGCGATGACATGAATAACATCATGCGTACGCCCATTCCAAAACGCTTTGCCGACATCAACCTGACCGAATACGAGCTGGTCCGTACCGTCAACCACCTCTATCCTGCTTACGAAAAAGCTTACTGGCAGCAGCTGAGCGAATGACAGCTGCTTTTATAAAATATACAGCATGAGCAGCATACAGCAGCACTGCGCCAACTGTTTTTCTTGCTTCCGGGCAAAGTCTCACGCCAGCCGAACCAAAGGTGGTCAGGATACGACGTCTCCGAGCCACATGCACAAACTCACAGCGAGTCTATGAAGTCAGTTCCCATAGACACGGACCTGTAACTCATCCCAACAAGTGACTCAATGTCGTCTTCAGCCGCATAGGCTTGACCGGCTTGTGCATCAGGGTGTGGCCCAACTGACGCATTTCTTGTTTTAGTTCGTTGCTGTAGTTGGCAGTAATCATCAATGCTGGCACGGGCTCGCTCAGCTGTGCATGAATGCGGGCAATGGCACTGACACCATCCACCTCATCATCCAGATGATAATCGACAATCAACGCATCTACCGGCTGGCTCAAACCGGCTGTTTGCTCTGCCAGGTGTGCTTCGGACAAGGCGGTTACTACCTTACAGCCCCAGCCTTTCAGCAGGTTGTGCATAGCCAGACAAATGGCTGCGTCGTTATCCAGCACCCAGATGCGCGCACCTTGTAACCGCTCAAGCAAATGTCCCTGATACTCCGTCTCAATCCGTGTTTCTTGTTCGTGCCGGTAACCGAACGGTACTTCAATGGAAAACACCGATCCCAGCCCAGGTTGAGAGCGCACCTTTACCCTGTGTTGCAATATGCGGGTAATCTTGTCAACAATCGCTAGACCCAGCCCCAGCCCACGATCCTGACGCTGGCTGTCACCACGCTTGAACTCCTGAAAAATTTCACCCAGCTTGCCCTCCGGAATGCCTGCTCCTGTATCCCACACTTCAATCCACAGCGAGCTCTTGCTCCGGCGGCACCCCAGTAGAATACGACCGCCCTGCCCTGTATAACGGATTGCATTACTCAGAAAATTGCGCAGCACCCGCGCCAACAAATGAATATCTGTTTTCACCAGTGCCGAGCTGGCGACAAAGTCCAGCTGCAAGCCAGCTTCCCTGGCCATTTCACGGTACTCCACGGCCAAGTTTTCCAACAGGTCAGTAACGGAAAACACACTGATATCTGCGGTAATCACACCGGCATCCAGCTTGGAAATATCGACCAGGGTGCCTAGCAGGCTTTCCACATCATCCAGCGAATTGGAAATATTTTTCAGCATCAGCTGCCCACTGGCACCACATTGCTCCTGTTCAACCAGTGCGCTGGTAAACAGTCTTGCAGCATTGAGAGGCTGTAACAAGTCATGACTGACCGCCGCCAGAAACTTGGTTTTCGACAGATTGGCTTCATCAGCCTGGTGCTTTGCTTCACGCAAGCGGGTTTCCGCCAGCCGCCGCTCTTCGACTTCGCTGACCAACTGGGCATTCAGCTCGGTCAGTTCCAAGGTGCGCTCACGCACCCGCTCTTCCAGGTGCTGGTAAGCCTGGTGCAGAGCCTCGGCGTTTCGGTGCCGCTCGGTTATGTCCTTGACCATCACAAAGATACCGTCAACACTGCCGTCAGCCAGGCGGTTCGGTACATAAGAGCGTTGCATGTGACAAGTTTTTCCGCGCACACAGGTTTCTGCCACCTCAAAGGTCAGTGTTTCACCCTGCAGGGCCCGGCTGATATACGGCTGCAGCCGCTGAAAATGGTCATCACGGTGTGCCTCGCGCAAGCTGCAGCCCAAGGCACTGTTATGTGGCCAGTTATACCACTGCTCATACACCTTGTTGACAAAGCTGTAGGTAAAGTCGTGCCTGACGTAAGCAATCATGGCCGGCACATGGTCGGTGATCGTACGAATCCAGTGCTCACTGGCCCGTAACGCTTCAGCATGACGGTAACGCTCGGTCATATCGCTCAGAGTATGTACAGACGAACCGTCAGCCAGCACATGCAAGCGAACGTCCAGCACATGTCCATCGTCCAGCTGATACTCCTGCGTTACTCCGCGCTGCTGTCTGTCCGCCAGGCCCAGCTCTGGCAACAGACTATCCTGCATGACCTCAGCAAATGGCATGCCACTGCGATAACCGCCAGTAATATTGGCTAACTGCAAAAAACGGTAATTACACAGCTCCAACACCCCTCTGGCATTGACCAGCGCCACTCCCTGAGACAGATTGTCGATCGTTTGTTGTAACAGGCGGGTCTTTTGTGCCAGCTCACGCTCACGTCGCCGTGTTTCACGCAGTTTGAGATCGGTGATATCGGTATGCACCACCACCAGCCCGCCATCCAGCGTGGGCCGCTCGGTTACCTGCAACCAGCGACCGTTACTGAGCCGGTAAACCATCTGCTCGGTACTGGTGCGCATTTTTTCGACAATCAGGCCACTGTTCTCTACCGCCTGACTCAGGGTCTGCATGCTCATCTGTTTGCAGATTTGCAAGGTGCTTTGCTGCCAGAACCTTTCAAAATGCCGATTATAAAGAACAACCTTACGGTCTTGGTCAAAGAGGACAAAGCCGTCGCTGATACTTTCAATCGCATCCACCAAGTGCTGGTGCGCCACCTGTGCCTGATGACTAGCCCGAGTCAGCAAGGCATTGCTGGTTTTCAATTCGCGCAGCGCATCACTCAAAGCATCCGTACGTTCGCGTACCTGCTCGGCAAGCACCACCGAATGCTTGAATGAAGCATAGGCTTCTGATTGATAGGAACGCCCTGACTCGACCCGCTCGATCAGCGCTGCGTTGATCCGTTTCAGACGTGCATTTTCCTCTTGCAAGGCACGCAAAGCATCCCGATCGACGACTTTATGCTGTGGAGATATTACGTTGTCCAATAGCCACCCCGGTAAATGTCTGGTTGATATGCATACCGTTGAACTGCTCTCCGTAGGTGTTGAAACCGATCACACCATAGCGCCTTAAAATAGAGGCTACGGCCTCGTGCTCTTCACGCCCCTCGGCCTCCAGTCGCCGCAAAAAGCAGTCACAGCCGATGGTTAGCAAAGTCGCACCCAGACGTGAATGCAAACCTCTAAACAGCTGGTGCAGGTTATCTTGCAGTGACCCTGGCTGCATTGCGGTCAGTACGATGCCATTTTCCACTGCACAGTAGAATGTCAGGCTAAGATCGCTGTTCACCTGCTGGATAGCACGCGGGTAATAATGCCGACCCATGCGCACTGCCAGCGGATTGCTGGCAAAGCTATACAGATCAAGCTCTTCAGGCTGACAGCCGATAATGCGCGCATAAGCCTCTGCCGCCGGTTCCGCATTAAGCTCAAGCACGCGGCGAGTGTCGCTGTCTACCCGGGTAACCACCAGTTTCTCTACCGTCGGCTGCAAATGATGAGTGGTAAACACCTCAAACTCCAGCGGTGTATTGAACAGCACCACAACGGCTGCATTGCTATAAAAATGACCGCCGTAATACACCGATGTCAGACTCAGGTGGTTGTCATCAGCCGCCGAACCGCCAAAGTGCGGAATGCCACCCATAGCAGCATTAAGCGCGGCCAACACAACCTCTTCGCGATTGGACAGGCCATCCAGCAGGGTTAAGGCAAAGCTGTGTCCCTTGATGGGTGCCAGTGCCTGACTACGGCAACATCTCACCAAACCGTCAACCACCTCTTGGGCATCATGCAAGCCGAACCTTTCCATCCGGTCCACCAGCACGCTGGCAACAGTAAAATGACTGCTGCTAAAACCCAGTGCCGTGATGCTGCTGCGCTCGTAGCCTGCAGCGCTGATTTCACCCGCGGTGGTACAGCCAACCACCCGGGTTGCGCCAAACCCCTGCTGCAAACCCGCCGATAACGCCTCAAGATCATATTCTGCCGAACAAAAAAACAGCACCAGAGCCAGCACCTGGCCTTGCAACTGGCTGGTCAGCTCCCGGGCTGCCTCAAACGCATCCGGCTGACGTGTAACAGCCGTTATAACCGGGCGCAATGCATGACCCCTGTGCTTACTGTCATATTCTGTGCATGCCTGCATGGTCTGATTGCTCCCGCTGTTATGTACCTGAACTGCCCGCACAGACGATGTGCTGCTGCCAATTATATAAAGGCAACAACACCCTCCCTATTGCACTTGGGCGCCAGTCGGATGCTTCTAAAGTAGCAAGTAAGGCATACCGAAATTCCGTCTGCCAAAGACCACACAACCAGACGCACCGATGCCGGCAACCTGCCATCATCCAGCACAGGGATCAGCAGTAAAACCACACAGGGCAGGTTCGCAACTGCACTGCTGCCGATGCTCCCCCCACAGGGATCTACATGGTTCTTGCAGGTACAGGCCCCGGGTTATCGCACAAAAAAAAACCGGAGCTCCTTGCGGAGTTCCGGTCAAATGCTTGCTTCAGCGTTTCGGAGATAAAGCGACCTGCCTACCAGGTCAGCACAGCCCCCAGGGCCATGGTTCTGGTTTTTTCATCTACCGCACGGTTGCCCTTGCGGCCATCAATATCAAACCGGTTGTACTCGGCCACTAGTGTCAGGTTGTCGTTGATGGTGCGAAAGTAAGCCGCGCCACGGGTTTTATAGTTTGCCGCCACACCGACCACGTTACCGTCATCACGGGTCCGGCCATGGCTTAACGCAACGCGGTTGGCACCGAACGTGTAAGACCCCTGTAACAAGTAGCCACGGCTGTCCATGTCACGCAAGTTGGCCTTGCCCGGGTTATTGGTAAACAAGGCATGAATTCCTTTGGCCTTGAATCCTGAAGCCGTCAGGGAGGCACCGCCATGCTTGACCTGAACGCCATAGCCAACACCCTTGGAGCGTAGCTTGCTGGACTGGTCATCTCCGGCAATAGTGCTGCGGTCCGTGTTGTTTGAGGTCTGGTGCATACCATTGATCCAGGAATAAATCTTGGTATCACCGACATCCAGCTGATAGGTCACTTCCGTCTCAAAGCGCGGATTTTTCTGATAGGACTTGCCCAGATCATTACCTGCAGCGTCCTTGCGACTGGTGGTGTCGGAAGGGTCCATAATACCAACGGCAATGCGGAAACCATTCATCACCGGCGAACGGTAGGTAATCTGCGCATTGGGAAACGCATAGGGATAACCAGTACCTATATTGCCGAATGAAACACCTGCGCCATCCACCAGCCCCAGGGTGTCACTCACCTGGCCATAGCTGGTCAAAAGTTCGTCCAGGAAAATATTGGAGCGGGCAAACAGGCCAAAGTCCTTACCAATCAGCACCTCACCCCAGTCACTGCCCACAGTACCGTAAAACTGACGGACATCGATATCAGTGCCTGTACCATTATCATCGCTGTCGTTGATAGTGACCCAGAATGAAGCCCGTGCTCCCAACGTCAGGTCACCGCTCTGCTTGCCCATGTTGAACCCTATATAGTTGGGCAAAAAGCCCATTTTGACGCGGCTCTGACGGCGGTCGAAGTTATCACCGGCCCGGTTAACCTTGCTGTTCACATAGAAGGCATTGATGTAGCCGTCGGTAGAAAAAGTGGTATCGTCCTGATCGTACAGGACAATTTCGGCAGAGGCCGTCTGGCTTGCAGCTGCAACAGCTGCAGCCAATGCCAGCGGCACACACAGCTGTTTGGCAAGTTTGTTGTTATTCATATCTCTCTCCACAGGATTAAACGACCGGGCTTCCGATCGCGTCAGAGAGATTATTGAAGTTACACTCGGCGGCAGATACAGGGAGTTGGTACCGGTTCTCTGCGCCTTTATCACTGCAGCCAAATGACCCACTACGTCCCATGGGCTTTGGTGGCACAGCCTTGGACTTTGGTGCCGGCCAGCAGCACACAACCCATCGACTACCCCGTGGCAGCAGCCTTTTATCCACCATAAGTTTGTCTGATCGACTCACGCAGGTTCAAATGCTCTGGGCTTTAGAAGCAAGCACCGAAATAAGACATACCAGGATTATAATGAGGAGCGATAACGTAGTATCGAAGTTACCAAGAACGAAACCAGCTAAGTTGAATACATCAAGCAGGCAGCCAGACACAAAAGCCAGCAACCGAACCCTGGCCAGTTGCTGGCCAGCTGTCCCATGCCACACAAAAACAAACTCAGGCGCCGCAACCAGGCTGATTGCTCAACACCACCCAATGACGGTCATCCAGCACCTGGCACAAGGCATCTGCTGCTGCAGCGCTGTCAGTAGCGGGTAACATGTTCACCCCGAGAGTCGACATTCCTTGATAACCGCTGCGCTGCCATGCAGAAAAAAGCCACTGCCCCCATTCTGATAACGGCAGTCGGCCCTGTCCGGCTTCCTCCCGGAAAGCCTCAACGGCCTGCTGCAACTGCTCTGGCTGTAGAGAGCCCACAGAGTCCTGTACGGCCTGCCGCAAAGCCTGAAACAGTGCTCTGGCCGATGTGGTGGAAGATTGCGTAGCAAGCAGCAGCCCGCCCGCTGCAGCCTGCTGCCAAGGCAGTGCGAAGACGGCATAACACAGTCCTTCCCTGCTGCGCAGTTGCTGCTGTAATGGCCCTTGCAATAAAACAGCCAGCCGCTGGTACAGCAAGCTCCGGGCTGCATCAGTAGCCGGAATGAAAACCACCAGCAGTGCTTCCTCTACCCGGGCAATACCGGTCTGAACATGACGCCAGCCACCGGTTATTTCTGTCTTCTCTCCCCCCAGCATTTCCCCAGTGACAGCAGCAGCCGGGTTCAGCATCAGTTCTGCCGCGGCATCAGGACAGCCCAGCCACAAAGCCTGCTGCCGGCACTGATTGGGCTGTAACTGCCAGTTGCCTGGCGGCCCGCTCTTAAGCCAGGCAGTCAGCTGTTGCATCAGCTGGCGAAGGGCAAACGGAGAGTCCGCCTGCAGGGGCAGCGTCTGCTCTGGCAGAGGTTCCTGTAGCAGCTCGCGACATTGGTTCAGCGCCCGGGCCAGGCAGCCCGATGGCCCCAGTGCACGAAGAAACAGCATATCGTCCACCGCCTGCAGTTGCCATTCAACACCATGCCAGCCCCACTGCCGGCCCCATCCTGCCAGTCGTCGCTGCAATAATGGCAAGGCTGCTTGCGCAGCACCCAGCTGCCAACCCAAATAGCACAGTGCCTGCTCTGCCGGCCAGCCGGCAGGCTGTACAACAGTTACAGTGCGTCCGTTTGTGCTCTTGCGCACGTTCCGGGCCAGCACTTGGCGCAATTGCAAAGCAACGATAAGCTTTTGCCCTGCGGCTGTATCTGGCTGTAATACTGCGGCTGGCAGCTCTTCGATCGCCAGTGGCAGACCTTGGTCAAAGCAGCCGTCCACGCTCTCCTCCCCCCAGGCTACCCGGGCAAAGCGGCCGGCCCTCAACTGTTCGAGCAACTCTCCAAGGCTGTTCCTTGCTGCCGACGTATCCGGCTCCGTCAGCAACCACTGCACCCGCTCCAGTGGCGAGGCCATGAGCCAACGATGCTGCCGCGCCTGTTCCAGATACTCCTGCGTCGATGGCAGCGCCAGGTCGCAACGCCACTGCTCGAACCAGCCCAGCCAGACACCCAGCAACTGTGGCCAGTCCTGCTCACTGCAACCTTTCAAGTTCAGGCTCAATACCCCCTGCGAACTCGAGACATAGGGCACACTGACTTCAACTCCGGTACAGCCAAAGCGTCGCTGCAAATACGGTATCAAGTACCCATCGCCCTGCTGGTCCAGCGCCTGCTCCAGCCACTCTGCCAACAAAGGCAAACCCGCCGCCTGCCTCTGCAAAACCACGTGCAGCAGCAAGCCTTTACCGGCGCCAGCCACCTGCTGACGTATCCGCACCCCGGACTTAAGAGTCAGTAGCGGTACCGGCTGTTGCTGCGGTGTCCGCCTGTCTGCCAACAAAGGCCGCAACCCCTGTAATACCTCCGCCTCCCAGTCTGCCCAACTCCCTGGCAGCGACACTGCAATGCAAAGTGGAGTGCGCCGGTAAGCACGCTGATGAAAATTGCGCAAGCCGAACAAAAAACTGGTTTCTTCAACTGGCAATGTACTTCTGTTGCCGGCATGAAACTTTCTGGCCGGATGTCGGCCTTGCAAGACCGGTCCCAGGCTGGCAGCCCATAATGCACGCGGCGTACGGGCATACATACGGTACTCCTGCTCTAGCACCTCACGCTCGCTGAGCAAGGCTTCCGGACTCAGCAACGGACAGGCCAGCATGTCTGCCAGACGAAGCAGGGCCGGTAAGAAGCCGCGCCGGTCAATGGCAAAGTGAAACATCGTCTGGCGGGCAGCAGTACGTGCATTAATGCTACCGCCTGCCTGTTGAACCCACTCCATCAGGCCGTCACCGGCTGCATAGTTCCGGCTGCCGCGAAATACCAGATGTTCAAGATAATGTGCCATACCCGGCCACTGTTCCGGTTCGTCATGGCTGCCACTGGCCAGCGATAGAGCCAGAGCACAGTTTTCCTGCATTGCTCCTTCCAGCACCCGGAGCCGCACATGGGGAGCCAGCTGGATAGTAATTAAAGAGTCTGCAATACGAGGCATGGTCAAAAGTCCTTGAAAGTTGCGGCCGCTTCACGAGCAAAACTTTCCCTGTTTTTGCTGCAGCCAGCAATAGCACTTTGGCGCTGGGTTCCAGCCACAGCTAGACTCTTGGCTAGCTGTGGCTGGAACCCAGGAGGGTTATGCTAAGCTCTCATTATTGATTTTAGTCAATGACTTACAGGATAGATATGACTTCCAGATTAGGCCAGGTGCGCAAATTTGTTTCACCCGAAATTGTTTTCGGTACTGGCTGCCGACACCGTGCAGGCAGCTTCGTTAGCGGTTTCGGCGCACAAAAGGTGCTGATCGTTTCCGACCCCGGCGTGGTGGCTGCCGGCTGGGTACAGGACGTCAAACAAAGCCTTCAGGAGCAGGGTATTACTTATCATCTGTTTACCGCAGTATCCCCTAACCCCAGAGTTGAGGAAGTCATGCTGGGTGCAGAGGAGTACCGCCTGCACAACTGCACGGCAATTGTGGCCATTGGCGGCGGCAGCCCCATGGACTGCGCCAAGGCCATCGGCATTGTGGCCGCCCACGGACGCAGCATTCTCGAGTTCGAAGGGGTCGATACAGTCAGCATCCCCAGCCCGCCGCTGGTACTCATCCCAACCACGGCCGGTACTTCTGCGGACGTTTCTCAGTTTGTGATTATTTCCAACCAGAGCGAGCGCGTTAAGTTTTCCATTGTCAGCAAGGCTGTAGTACCGGATGTTTCCTTGATCGACCCGGAAACCACCCTGACCATGGACCCGTTTCTCGCTGCCTGCACCGGCATTGATGCGCTGGTACATGCACTGGAAGCCTTTGTATCCATTGGCAGCGGGCCACTCACCGATACCCATGCACTAGAGGCTATGCGCCTGCTCAACACCAATCTGATACCCATGATTGCCAACCCCCAGGATGTCGCGTTGCGAGAAAAAGTCATGCTCGGCAGCATGCAGGCTGGGCTGGCATTTTCCAATGCCATTCTCGGCGCCGTGCATGCCATGTCGCACAGCCTGGGCGGCTTTCTTGACCTGCCGCACGGTCTGTGCAATGCAGCCCTGGTCGAGCACGTGGTTGCATTTAACTTTGCTTCTGCACCAGACCGCTTCAAAGTTATTGCCGAGACTCTGGGTATTGACTGCCGCGGCCTTACCGGGCAGCAAATACAGGCACGGCTGGTTCAGCATCTGAGCAACCTGAAACAGGCCGTCGGCTTTAACGATACCCTGAGTATGCACGGTGTACGCATGGCCGACATTCCCTTTCTGGCCAACCATGCAATGGCAGATCCCTGCATCCTGACGAACCCGCGTAAATCCCGGCAACGTGACGTTGAGGTGGTTTATGGCGAAGCACTCTGAAGAAATACTGACTGGCCTGCTCGGGCTGGGCGAGCAGTCATCACGAAAAAGCCACTACCCCGAGCTGCTGCAGCAATTGCAACAACTGGAACGTGAACGCAACCGTTATAAATGGCTATTCGAACATGCCAATTATGGCGTGTTCCAGGCCCGTGCCAACAATGGTTTCCGCGCTGCCAACCCGGCCTTGTTGAGCTTGCTCGGCTATGAAAGTGCAGAGCAGCTGATGGCTGGTGGAGCCACCATTGCGGAGCAAATCTTTTGCGGTGGGCGCAGCGAAATAAACAAAATACAACACCAGCTGGTCAAAGAAGGTAGCGTCCAGGGGTATGAAACACGTTTCCGCTCAAGAGACGGACAAGAACACGACGTCATTATCAACTTGTTTCTGAACACAGATGAACCTGGCCTGATTGAAGGCTTCGTTGCCAACATCAGTGAGCGAAAGAAAGCCCAACAACGCATGCTGCAGCTTAATCAGGAGCTGGAACAGCGGGTAGCCGAGCGTACTGCCGAGCTACACGACAGCAACCTTCACCTGCAGCAACAAATCCGTCAGCGTGAACAGGTCGAGCAAGCACTGCGCGAAGCCCGTGACGCCGCCGAGGCAGCCAACCGCAGTAAAGACAAGTACCTAGCAGCCGCCAGCCACGACCTGTTGCAACCACTGAATGCCGCCCGACTGTTGATTTCAACTTTGCTGGAGCGCAGTATGCCTGCGGCTGAGCAGCATCTAGTCCAGCGTGCCCATCTGGCACTCGAAGGAGCAGAAGACCTGCTCAACGACCTGCTGGATATCGCCCGGCTTGATCAGCTGGCGGTCACACCAGCCTATGCTACTTGCTCTGTAGCTGAGCTTTATGACAGCCTGCTTTCAGAGTTCGAGCCTATCGCACAACAGTCTGGCTTGCGTCTCAGCGCCTTTTCCAGCCGGCTTCAAGTGCGTTCCGACTGCCATCTGCTGATGCGCATACTTCGCAACTTTGTCAGCAACGCATGTCGTTACACGCCCAGCGGCCGGATTTTTCTCGGCGTACGCAAACGAGGCAAGCATGTGCGGCTGGAAGTCTGGGATACCGGCATCGGTCTGGACAAGGACCAGCTTGGCGCTGTATTTCAGGAGTTTCGCCAGTTTTCGCAGGTGCAAAGTGGCATGCGCAAGGGGGTCGGGCTGGGCTTGGCCATTGTCGAGCGGATTGCCGATATTCTTGAAGCCCGCATACAGGTACGCTCTCAACCAGGGCGTGGCTCATGCTTTAGTGTGGAAGTTCCGCTGGTCTGCGAACAAGAACAACTAATCACGGCCCGACTGCCGCTAGCGGTTAGCCAGTCGGTTAATCAACTACAAAATCGGCGCGTTCTCGTCATTGATAATGAGCCGGACATCTTGCTGAGCATGTCTGCCCTGTTGGAGCAATGGCAGTGCCAGGTTTGTGTAGCCAGCAATTTTGCCGAAGCGCTACAAGCGCTCAGGGAAAACCCGCCGGAAATTATCCTGGCCGACCTGCACCTTGATGACGGTAATAACGGGCTGGAAGTGGTTGCCCAGCTGCGCCACTATTTTAACGACAACATCCCGGCCGTCCTGATTACTGCCGACCACAGTGATGAGCTGGCCACCTTGCGCAAACAACTGGACATCCCCGTACTCAATAAGCCGGTGCGGCCCAACAAATTGAGGGCAATTCTGAGTCAGCGACTGGGCAGCCAGTTACCGGTTTCTAACTAACAGTAACCACTCAAAAAGCCCTCCCAACTCTTGGGGTGTGCTGAATAATACTAGTGAGGCGGTCAGGCCAGGCGAAAAGTAGCAAAAAGCCCAGTTTATTTGTAGTAAATAAACACTTGGAACTGATTTCCAACCTTGCTCTGGCAACGCAGGTAATCATTCAGCGCCTCCCGGGCTGTACCCGCTTCCACCCTCGCTGATGCGGGCAAATTGCTGCCGATAAAACTCCAGCTCCGCCTGCAAGGCAAAAGCCATCCGTTCTGCGCTACGAAAACCGTGTCCCTGTTCAGGAAACTCATGGCACTCAACCGCAACTCCCTGAGCGCGCAGCTGCTGTACCATGCTGCGGGTTTGTTCCGGCACCACCACGACATCCTTTCCGCCCTGAAAAAATATCACTGGCGTTTTCATCCGGCTGACCAGCGCTACCGGTGATCGTTGCCGAATTGAAGCCCGGTTGGCCTCTGTCAGTGAACCCAGCAGCCAGCCCAGGTAGTCCCCTTCAAACTTGTGAGTGACCTTGTCCAGTGCCAGAGGGTCACTCACTCCGTACCAGCTAGCCGCTGCGGCAAAACGATCACTGGCCGCCAGCGCCAGCAAGCTGGTATAACCGCCGGCACTGACACCACGCACGCAAACCCGCCTTGCATCAACCAGGTCCCGCTCCAGCAGCTCATCAACCAGGGCTAGCACATCGTCCACATCCAGTTCGCCCCAGCGCCCGGCCAGCACCTGGCGGTAAGCGCGGCCAAAGCCGGTACTACCCCTGTAGTTCAGGTCGGCCACGGCAAAACCGCGCTGTGTCCAGAACTGGATACGGGCATCAAAGACCGGATAGGCTGCAGATGTTGGCCCGCCATGCAGAAAAATCACCAGCGGTGGCCGCTCACCAGGCTGCAACCGGAACGCCCGATTGCTGGGCGGATAGAAAAATGCCCGTGTCCGTTGCCCGGCACAGGTGGCAAACTCCAGCGCCTGCGGCCTGGACACCTGGTCAGCCGCCATGCTGGTGGTCGTCTGCGCCAATACTGTTTCCACACCGCTGCGACGATCAATCGCCACCACTGCCGTACCCTGCTCGGGGCGTGAAGCTATACAGTAAAAAAACGCATCATCCACGGCCAGATGCCGCATACGGCTGTATTCTGGCAAATAATGCCGCACCAGCCGGTTCGCGTGCATATCATACAGGCCCATCTTGCCAAACCCCTGCTCAAACCAGCTCAGCAGGCAGTATCGATCGTCTACCGGCAAAAAATTGCAGCCACCCATTTGCCAAGGGGCTCCAGCATGATCCGCTTCAATCCCCTTCATGAGATGCAGGGAGCCACCACTTTCCCGCCAAGGCTGCCAGAAGCCGCCTTGGTCACTCAGAGCCAGCACGTTATTCTGCTGATCAAACAACGGCTGTTGAATGGAAGCGTTCCCCTGTCCGCCGGCCAGCAACAGCGCGGGTTGCCAGCCACCGCGATCGTCAGCCCCAGCACAGTACAACTGCGTCTGCGTCCAGGGCTGATGTGGCCTTTGCCAGCTAATCCAGAGCAACCGACAGCCATCGGGGCTGAGCCGTGGCGAGCTGTAAAAGTCATCACCGGCAACCAGCACCCGGGGCATGCCGGGTTCCGTCGTATCCAGGGCAATTGAGACTATCCGGTGCTGCACGCCGGCCAATCCATGTGTTTCCTCCACCGCGACCAGGTATGTTCCACAGGGCGCCAGCTGCATATCGGCATAGCGGCAGGCCGGTTGATCCGTCAGTGCTTCGGGTTGTTGCTCCGGCCGGTCCAGATACTGCAAATACAGCTGCTGATCGGCTTCGTTAACAAAAACCAAAGCCTGGCCGGACACGGCAAAGCTGCCGCCGCCATACTCATACACCCGGCTACGTACGGAAAATCCCTCCGGTGTCAGGCACCGGGCTGCATCACCGACAGCCGCCTGCCACAACAGCGTACGTCCGCTGACCGGGTCCTGGCAGCTCCACACCACTCCCCTCGCCGCCACCCTGAGCTCCACAAAATCACTCAGGGCACAGGCTGCCTGCCGCGCTGTCAGAGTTGACGGCCAAAATCCGGCGGCCGGGACTTGCACGGAGCTCATGGCTCAGCTCCTGGCAATAATCGCCTGTGAGGATTTTTCATTACGATATATCAGTCGTGAAGGATCGGATAGCGTACGCTGCGCCTGTGCCCGAATGTTCAAAATCACATCATGATGCGGTGATTTACTGCACACCGGATCAGCATTGGCCGCATCGCCAGTCAGCATATAAGCCTGGCAACGGCAACCGCCATAATCTTTTTCCTTTTCGCCACAGGAACGGCACGGCTCCGGCATCCAGTCATAACCACGGAAGTGGTTGAAACCACCGGAGGCACGCCAGATATGCTCGATGCTGTGCTCCTGCACATTGGGAAATTCAATCGGCAGCTGTCGTGCACTGTGGCAGGGCAACGCTGTACCATCCGGTGTAATGTCCAAAAACAGGCTGCCCCAGCCGCTCATGCAGGCTTTCGGTCGGTCATCATAGTAGTCCGGCGCAACAAAAATCAGTTTGCAGGGATGATTTTGCTGCGCCAGCTTCTCGCGCCACTGCTGTGTGACCTCTTCGGCCCGTTGCAGCTGCTCGCGGGTTGGTAACAGCTCGGCCTTGTTCAGATCGGCCCATCCATAAAACTGGCAGGTCGCCAGCTCGACATAGTCAGCATCCAGCTCAATACACAGCTCGATAATTCGGTCGATGCGGTCAATGTTGTGCCGGTGCGTGACAAAGTTGAGCACCATCGGGTAACCGTGTGCCTTGACCGCACGGGCCATGGCCAGTTTCTGGGCAAAGGCTTTTTTCGAGCCGGCCAGCATGTTATTGACGTCTTCATCCGCCGCCTGGAAGCTGACTTGAATATGGTCCAGCCCCTTGTCGCTGAGCAGGGCAATCTTCTCTTCAGTCAAACCAATGCCGGAAGTGATCAGGTTGGTGTAATAGCCCAGGTCACGCGCTGCCCCGACCAGTTCGGGCAAGTCCTGACGGACCAGCGGCTCGCCACCAGAAAAACCCAGCTGGGCCGCACCCAGCTCCCGCGCTTGGCAAAACACATCTATCCATTGTGCGGTGGTCAGTTCTTGCTGTCTGCGGGCAAAGTCCAGCGGATTGGAGCAGTAAGGGCACTGCAGCGGACAGCGGTAGGTCAGCTCGGCCAACAGCCACAGTGGCGGGCTGACTCCACTGTCACCTGTATTCAAGCCAAAAGTTGTCATGGGCCACCTCCATAAACTGTTGCACATCGGCGGCCAGATCAGGGGCATCAGGAAACTGCCTCCGTAGAGCCGTGATCATTTCACCCAGCGTGCGCTGGCCATCAACCTGCTGCAAAATCAGGGCGGCACTTTCGTTGAGCTGTATCATCCCTTCGGGATACAGCAAAACATGGCAGTTTTGTGCTGGCTCCCACTGGAAGCGAAAACCACGACGCAAGCAGGGTACTTGCTGCAAGTCTGCAATTGTCATACGCCCAGCCCTCTGTGCCAAACCCGCTCGCTGGTTATGCTGTGGTAAGGGGGGCGGTTCAGCTCGTAGGCCATGCTCATGGCATCCAGCATGCTCCACAACACGTCCAGCTTGAACTGCAGAATATCCAGCATGCGCTGTTGCTGTTGATGTGTGGTGTAGTGCGCCAAGGTTATACTCAACCCATGCTCAACATCACGCCGGGCCTCGCTCAAGCGCTTGCGGAAATACTCATAACCACGCTCGTCAATCCAGGGGTAGTGCTGCGGCCAGGAGTCTAGCCGCGACTGGTGGATATGCGGCGCAAAAAGCTCGGTCAGCGAACTGCTTGCTGCTTCCTGCCAACTGGCACGACGGGCAAAGTTGACATAGGCATCCACGGCAAAGCGCACTCCAGGCAGCACCAGCTCTCCAGACAGCACCTGTTCGCGTTCTAGCCCTACTGCTTGGGCCAGGCGTAGCCAGGCCTCGATACCTCCGTCCTCGCCCTCCAGTCCGTCATGGTCAAGCATACGCTGCACCCATTCGCGACGAATGTCCCGATCAGGACAGTTGGCCATGATGGCGGCATCCTTCATCGGAATATTGATCTGATAATAAAAGCGGTTGGCTACCCAGCCCCGAATCTGCTCGGGCGTCGCCCGGCCATTATGCATCGCCACGTGATACGGATGATGGATATGGTAATAGGCGCCCTTGTCACGCAGCGCCTGCTCAAATTTCTGCGGGCTCATCGCGGTTGTAGACATATGATTCCCCTAAAGCTCTATACTCATGCCGTCAAAGGCCACCTCGATACCGGCAACATTCAGCTGTGCGCGTTCAACCGAGTCTTCATTAAGGACAGGGTTGGTATTGTTAATATGGATCAGCACCCGGCGCCGGTCCGGAAACAACGCCAAGGTTTCCAGCATGCCGCCCGCACCACTTTGCGGCAGGTGACCCATCTGCCGGCCAGTCTTGCTGCCCACACCATAAAACTGCATTTCATCATCCCGCCAGACTGTACCGTCGACCATCATGCAATCAGCCTGCTGCATGGCGGACAAAATCTGTTCGTCGATTTCACCCAGTCCGGGAGCATACAGCAACGTCGCACCATTGCCGGTATCAGTAATCAGCAGTGCAATGTTGTTACCCGAGCGTGGCTGGTCGCGATGTGGCGAATATGGGGGCGCATTGCTGCGAATGTCGATAGCTACAAAGCTCAGCCGCGGACAAGACGGCAATATAAAAGGCTCGCCGTCCAGCGCAACCGGATGATGCAACAGCCCGCCGCCATCCCAGAATGACAGCATATTGAATAGCGGAAAGCCGCTGGTCAGATCTTCATGTACCAGATCGGTGCACCAGACCCGGTGCGGACAACCCTCGCGCAGGGTCAGGAGCCCCGTCACATGATCAATCTGACTGTCCAGTAAAATAATGTCGCCAATCGCAGTGTCGCGTAACGCACGTGCCGGCTGCAGGGCCGGAAACGAAGCCAGCTGGGCGCGAATATCCGGCGAAGCATTGCATAGAACCCAGTTTTCGCCATCATCACTGACCGCTATCGAAGACTGGGTGCGCGCACTGGCCCTGATGGTCCCCTGCCGGAAACCATGACAATTATGACAGTTGCAGTTCCACTGGGGGAAACCGCCACCGGCCGCCGAACCTAACACCTGAATGTACATGGCACTCTCCCGTTTCTGCCTGGCTGTCAAGCAAAACCCCGGCTGCGCCGGGGTCTGCTGTCGCCTTAACGGTTGTTGATGTACATGGTTACTTCAAAGCCGATACGCAGATCGTTATAAGCTGGTTTTGTCCACATGGTCGCATCCTCGTTGTTGTCATTATTGATACCGGTTTGCTCCGGTGACTTAGTTATAAGCATAACCAGCCCGCGACCGAACAGTACCTTGGTGCCGCTTTCTACCTCCTTTGGCAGCTGCCCTCAATCACCAAGCACGCCGCCCCGACCGCAGAACCAGTACTAAAGACCCATATTTACCACCCTAGAGACTATTCACCAGTACCGCGCAGCCTTCTATGATCAGCTCCAACCCCCACAGCCTGACGCTGCGGGAGACCGACAAAAACAAGAGGCTACTCATCATGATCTACGCACAACCCGGTACCCCAGGCGCCCTGTTCACCGTCAAGCCACGCTACGGCAACTACATTGGCGGCCAGTTTGTCCCGCCGGTCAATGGCCAGCACTTCCAGAACACTACGCCGGTCACCGGCGCAGC
>JAAYFD010000040.1 GCA_012728415.1 Gammaproteobacteria bacterium | reverse complement strand
TTCTGCTTATGCTATGGGTGGCCCAACCGCTACTGCTGCAGCACCAGCTGGACCTGCCCTGGCTGGTAGCCGCTTTGCTGGCCTATCTGGGGTTTTATGAAATTGTCGCACCGCTCACAGCAAGCTTTATTGCGCTGGGCTTAAGTCAAGCGGCACGCGACCGCATCAACCCGCTTAATCAAGGCGAAGCTGTCCACACCGCCCCCTTGCCACTGCACAACAGGCCGCTACAGTTGCAACTGCATGACCTGCAGGTGGCCAATGCTGGCACCCAACGTTTTAATCTGGATTTGCAAGCCGGCGACATTCTGGTGATTACCGGCCCGTCAGGCGTGGGTAAAACCAGCCTGCTGGAAACTCTGGCCGGCTATATGCCGCCGTTACAGGGACAACTGCTGCTTAATGGCCAGCAATACGAGCAAGGCAGCCTGAACGGTCATCTGGGCTATTTGCCGCAACAGTTTGACCTGTTCAATCTGAGTCTGGCGCAAAACCTGCGCCTGGGCGTTCCTGATACAAGCGACGCACAACTCTGGCAGGCCCTGCAGCAGGTGGCACTGGCCGACTGGGCCCGACAGCAACCGCTGCAACTGAACACCCCACTGGGCGAACATGCGGTCGCCGTCTCCGGCGGCCAGGCCAGACGCATAGCCCTGGCTCGCCTGCTGCTGCGTCAACAGCCCATTCTGCTGCTGGATGAGCCCTTTGCCGGACTGGATAGCGCCAGCGCTACCCAGGTTCTACAGGCCGTCAGCCAGCATCAACAACAGGGCATTCTGGTGATTGTCAGCCATGACCTGCCCCCGGCCCTGCTCCAGCAAGAGCGGGTCAAAACGCTGCGTCTGGCTTAATCCGCCCGCGAAGGCGACAGCAGTTCGATCTTGTAGCCGTCCGGGTCTTCAACAAAGGCCAGAATGCTGTCGCCGTGCATCATCGGGCCGGGTTCGCGGGTGATCTTGCCGCCACGGGCACGGATGTTTTCACAGGCCTCATACACATCGGGCACTTCCAGCGCGATATGGCCATAGCCATTACCCAGATCGTAACTGGCGGTATCCCAGTTATGGGTCAGCTCGATTACCGAGTTTTCCGCCTCGTTGCCATAGCCGACAAAAGCCAGCGTAAACTTGCCGTCCGGATAATCCTTGCGGCGCAGCAACTGCATGCCCAGCACCTCGGTGTAAAAGGCAATCGACTTGTCCAGATCACCCACGCGCAGCATGGTATGAAGAATTCGCATGTTTGACTCCTGCAAAGAACGTTGCGGCGCGCGGAAAATAACCTGCGCGCCCAAAAGGGTTAAAACGGGAAATCGTCGTCGGCAGGGGCCTGATTAAAATTGCCCCAGCCTTCATCGACTTCGACAGGCGCACCCTCGCCCGACAGCTTTTCAATGCGCCAGGCCTGCAGGCTGACAAAGCACTTTTCCGGCTTGCCGGGCGCACTCCACAAGCGCCCGCCCAGGTTGAAGGCCACCTTGACCGCATCACCCTTCTGGTAAGCATCCAGCAGGGCACACTTGTCTTTGACCAGCTCCAGCGCCACATAATTGGGGTAACTCGGATTTTCACCCTCGCCGGTCAGTTTCACCACAAACTCGCGCTTGGTAAAGCCGTTCTGGCCATAGCTGCGCGTCTCGTCGATGCTGTGGATTTCCCCTTGAATATCAAAACTTGCCATAACTCTCTCTGCTTAAATGTGCATCCGTCCTGAATGTATAACCCCATCCCTGCATGGGCGGGCATTGTACGGGCTTTGCACCTGGGTGTCGCCTGGGGCATGGACAGGCCAGCTACACCCTATCTCCTCTGGAGAGCGCCAACACCATCACAACTTATCCCCTTCCTGCACCACCACATAACCCGCCTCAATATTGGTGTGAAACTCCCGGGGTAGTAACGACCAGAGGTGAACTTCCACCAGTATGGGTAACAGACTGTGTTGCAAGGCTTCTTTGAGATCCAGCCAGCCCTCTACTTCGGTGCTGAGGTCAGCGGGGTTGCGCAGCACCAGGTCGAGGTCGCTGCATTCATGGGCACCGCCCGTCACACGGCTGCCATAAGCCCAGACTTCGGCGTTTGGCACCCATTGCGCCAGCAGGGCTTGCAGTGTGTGCAGGTGGCGATCCGGCAAATTCAGTTGGGACAGTTCAAGCCGAGGCATCGAATACCGCCTGTATGCGTGGGGCCAGTTCGCGCACATCGCGCAAATAATCAGGCAGCAGCCGGAGCGTTTCATTGGCAAAGGCTTCGCCGTAGTCGTGGGCGGTATTGTTGCGGTTGGCACAGTACAGCAGCCAGCGTTCCACAGCTTCTGCATCCAACAGGCTGTGCTTACCAGCGTGGCACAGCACATCGTTGAACACCAGTGCATCTACGCTGCGTGGTGCGCCGCCATAGGCTTTGAGTGCTTTGCGCAGCAACTTGCCGGCGGTTTCCAGCGATAGCTCAAAGCTTTTGATGGCAGCATTGCGGTACAGGTCAAAGCGCACATCTTCTTTGTTGCCATGCTCGGCAATGGCTTCAAGCGCCTGCTCTAGTGTTGCTGCCGTGCGAAGCAGATGTTCCACATTCAGTGCCATGATGCTGTCCTTTGGCTTGTTGTTGCGTAATCTGTTTGTCGTTGCCTGGTCTTGGTTTTAAGCGCCTCGAATCCGACACGGCTAACCTTGAGTTTGCTCATTCGCCTTTTTCTCAAGCTGCTTTTTCTTGGCAGATTGCAGTTGCGCGTTGGTGGCGGAACTTTAGCCAAGTAAAGGTGGAGTGGCAAATAAAGCTGCCAGTTTTTGCTATTGCGCAGCGGGCAAGGCGCTGTGTAGTGCCTGGGCCGCAGCGCGGACAGCGTACCGCCATGGTTATGTTTGGTTTTTGGAGTGAACAGGCCAAGTGGCCTGCTTGAATTTGGCATGCTATCTTTGCTGCGATTCAATTATTATGGCTTATTAGCCTGAATCGTTCGATAGTTGATTGTGGAGGGTGAAAGCATGGCAACGCACTTGATGACGGCCAATGAAGCTAAAACACGATTTGGCGAGGCGCTGCTGATGTCCCAGCGCGAGCCCGTCCACATCACCAAACACGGCAAGTCGGTAGCTGTGCTGCTGGCTACCGAGGACTTTGTGGCTACGGAAGAACTGAAACTGGAGCTGCTGAAGCTAAGAGCCGAACAGGCCCGGCAAGAGATTGCTGCCGGCGAGACAGTGGATGGCGAGGCGTTCTTTACTGAGTTGTTACAGGGAGGTAATGACTGATGGGGCTGGGTTTTCGTTTAACCCGCAGCGCACAACAGGATTTAACCGCTATTCGCCAGTACCCCGCCTTATTCACCAAGCATCAAAATTCAGCCGTTTTTTGCTGACTGAAGCTCGGTCCAGGGTGTTCAACCAGCAAAAGCCTCTGGGGCGGTGTGGATATTTGTAATATTCGCAGAAGTTATCTGCATAATCCCC
>JAAYFD010000039.1 GCA_012728415.1 Gammaproteobacteria bacterium | reverse complement strand
TCAATTCACACAAGCACCCACACGAATTGCTTGATTCATTTGTTAAAGAACATTCCGGTGAAACCCGAACCGCGTCTCAACCGAGGCTGCGTATTATAGAGCCGCAAACTCTGCTGTCAACACCCCGGAGAAAATTTATTTCTACCGTCCCGGTCTGCTACCGGCTGGCCGTTGAAAGGAGCGCGCATTCTACATCAAAAAAACAGACTGTCAACAGCCCAGCTGATTTTTCGCCAAAGTGCCCTCAATGACATAAGCTTCCAGCTCATCCGCTGCAGCCGGTTGCAGCTTCCACACAGTAACCATGACAAGCAACTGCCTGCAAAATGCAAGTCACGCTTGTCACCACGACTAGAATCGCCTGCTGCAAGTAAGCCTGCCGACGTACAGAAGCCCTGTATGAGCCACCTCAGGGCGATCATTACCCCAAACCAGGCAGTCATCGGGCGCGACATCCAGTGTTTCGGCAGATATTGATCGCAGCAGAAGCCGCTTCCCATATGACTGCCCTGTTAACCCGGCTCAGGGTAATAGCAACATCGAAACAAGGCTTGTGGCCGTGTCATAACAGGTTATTGTAAAAGACAGCAACGCATCACCGGTGTTGCAGGGCTAAACCACGCAGTTGAGTCCAACACAAAAAACTAGCCCTTGTTGCGAATTTTACGCAAGCGCACCGCCAGATTAACCGGCCCAGAACCGGCGTACACCAGAAACAACAGCAGCAATACGCGCGGAGGATCACTGAAGACAACAGCAAATCCCAAGACAACCACCAGCATTACCACAAAAGGCACCCTGCCCTTGAGGTCCAGATCTTTGAAACTATAGTATTTAATGTTGCTGACCATCAGCAAACCGGTCAACGCAACAGCAGAAGCGAACAGCAAGCCGGCCAGCACCGGAATATCCTTACCATAAACATCATGTTCACTGACAGCCCAGACCAGGCCCGCCACCACACCGGCCGCAGCCGGACTGGCCAGGCCGACAAACCAGCGTTTGTCGACCACACCAATTTGCGTATTGAAGCGTGCCAGTCGCAATGCTGCACAAGCAGCATAAATAAAAGCCACAGTCAGCCCTACATTGCCCAGCTCGTACAACGCCCACTTGTATGACAGCAGGGCCGGAGCAACACCGAACGCCACCATGTCTGACATGGAGTCATATTCGGCACCAAAAGCACTCTGGGTATTCGTCATGCGCGCCACCCGCCCATCCAGGCCGTCCAGTACCATCGCCACAAAAATCGCTGCGCATGCTACATAAAAGTTCCCATTGATGGCGCACACAACCGAGTAAAACCCGGCAAACAGATTAGCCGTGGTAAACAGGTTGGGCAGCAGGTATACCCCACGATGACGGACTTTTCTGCCTTCTTCATCATGCCCTTCTTCTTCGTGCTCACCCACCGGCAAAATGCTTTCAAGGACCCGTTCGGCATCATTTTTGTTTGCTTGCTGCTGATCACTCATACTGCGCTTTCCATCAATTCTGGCTCTGTACAGGGTTTGATTTTACCGTATTTTTCTCCACAAAAGAAAAACGCGGCAACCAGGCCGCGCTTTTCTACCAGTGGATAGCAATCAGTTCTTGCTCTTGTCCACAATTTTGTTGGCTGCAATCCATGGCATCATGGCGCGCAATTTTTCACCAACCTGCTCAATCGGGTGAGCTGCGTTATTGCGGCGCCAGGCAGTCATGGACGGATAGTTGGTGGCGCCCTCAGTGATAAACATCTTGGCATACTCACCGTTCTGGATACGCTTGAGCGCATTGCGCATGGCTTCTCTGGACTGTTCGTTGATCACTTCCGGACCGGTTACGTACTCACCGTACTCGGCGTTGTTGGAAATGGAGTAGTTCATGTTGGCAATACCGCCTTCGAACATCAGATCAACGATCAGTTTCAGCTCGTGCAGACATTCAAAGTATGCCATTTCAGGAGCATAGCCCGCTTCGGTCAGAATCTCGAAACCTGCCTTAACCAGCTCGACAGTTCCGCCGCACAGAACTGCCTGCTCACCGAACAGGTCAGTTTCAGTTTCGTCCTTAAAGGTGGTTTCGATGATGCCGGTACGGCCGCCGCCAACACCGCTGGCATAAGACAGGGCAACGTTTTTGGCGTTACCGCTGGCGTCCTGATAAACAGCAATCAGGTCGGGGATACCGCCGCCACGTACAAACTCGGAACGTACCGTATGGCCAGGCGCCTTTGGAGCAACCATGATCACATCCAGGTCAGCGCGCGGAACAACCTGGTTGTAGTGAATCGAGAAGCCATGGGCAAACGCCAAAGTGGCACCCTGCTTCAGGTTAGGCTCCAGTTCATCCCGATACCACTGCCCCTGGAACTCATACGGAGTCAACACCATCACTACATCGGCCTGCTGCACAGCGCTGGCTACATCAGCAACCTTCAGGCCATGCGCCTCTGCCTTGGCAATGGAACTGGAGCCGCTACGCAGACCCACGGTTACGTCAACACCTGAATCTTTCAGGTTGCAGGCGTGAGCATGGCCCTGGGAGCCGTAACCGATAATGGCAACTTTTTTGCCCTGGATGATCGACAGGTCACAATCTTTGTCGTAATAAACTTGCATGAAACGCTCCTCTAACGGGAAGACGGGCTTTCCCGGGGTTGAATTAAAGGCTTAGTACTTTGTCGCCACGGGCGATACCAGTTACACCGCTGCGTACCACCTCAACAATGGAGGCAGCCCCCACAGCCTGAATAAAGCTGTCGAGTTTATCCGTTGTTCCGGTGAGTTGCACGGTATAAATACTGGGGGTCACATCCACGATCTGGCCACGAAAAATATCGGCAGTACGCTTCACTTCCGCACGCTGCGCGCCACTGGCTTTGATCTTCACCAGCATCAGCTCTCGCTCGACGTGCGCGCTTTCAGTCAGATCAACCAGCTTGACCACTTCAATCAGCTTGTTCAGGTTCTTGGTAATCTGCTCGATCACCTCTTCCTTCCCGATGGTCGTCAGGGTCAGTCGTGACAGGGTCGGGTCTTCAGTGGCTGCCACGGTAAGGCTTTCGATGTTGTAGTTACGCTGAGAAAACAAGCCGATCACGCGGGACAGAGCACCGGGTTCATTTTCCATCAGCAATGAAATGATGTGTCTCATGATCAGGTACGCTCCGTTTTGCTCAGCCACATGTCGCGCATTGCGCCATCACGAATTTGCATGGGATATACGTGTTCGCTGGTATCCACCTGGATATCCAGGAAGACCAGGCGATCCTTCATCGCAAAAGCCTCTTCCATCTTTGGTTTCAGCTCTTTCGGATCAGTAATGCGGATACCCACATGGCCATAGGCCTCGGCCAGCTTGATAAAATCCGGCAGGGACTCCATGTAGGAGTGCGAGTAGCGGCTGTTATACTGCATATCCTGCCACTGGCGAACCATGCCCAGAGCACCGTTGTTCAGGTTGACAATCTTCACCGGCAAATCGTACTGCAGGCAGGTGGACAGCTCCTGAATGTTCATCTGAATACTGCCCTCACCCGTCACACAAACCACTTCTTCATCCGGGAAATGCAGCTTGATGCCCATGGCAGCCGGAAAACCGAAACCCATGGTGCCCAGACCACCCGAGTTGATCCAGCGATTGGGCTTGTCAAAGCGGTAATACTGGGCAGCAAACATCTGGTGCTGGCCCACATCAGAAGTAACGTAAGCGTCACCACCAGTCACTTCCATCAATGCCTCGATCACTGCTTGCGGCTTGATAATGCTGCCATCTCCCTCGTTATAAGGGAACAGGCGGCCATTGCCACGCCACTCATCAATTTGCTTCCACCAGCTACTGACCACATTGGCATCCTGCTCAAATTTCATGCCCTTGAGCTCGGACAGCATGTCGTCCAGTACGCTATCGACCGGCCCGACAATGGGGATGTCTGCCTTGATGGTTTTGGAAATGCTGGCCGGATCGATGTCGATATGAATGATTTTTGCGGTCGGGCAGAACTTGGCAACACCGTTGACCACACGGTCATCAAAGCGCGCACCCACAGCAAACAGCACATCACAGTGATGCATTGCCAAGTTGGCAGTGTAGCTGCCATGCATGCCGGGCATGCCCAAAAACTGCCGGTCAGTGCCGGGATAGGCACCCAGCCCCATCAGGGTGTTAGTGACTGGCAAATTGAGTGTTTTTGCCAGCTCAGTCAGCTGCTTTGCAGCATTGCCCAAGATTACGCCGCCTCCAGAATAAAGCAGCGGACGCCTGGCTGCCAGCAGCATTTCTACCGCTTTACGGATCTGGCCAGAGTGGCCGCGGGTCGGTGGCGCATAGGAGCGCAACTTGGCCTTCTTCGGATAGCTGTACTCATACTTGTCGGTGGGGTTGGTCATATCTTTGGGGATGTCAACCACCACAGGCCCCGGACGACCGGACTCGGCCAGATAAAACGCCTTTTTGATCACCTCGGGAATTTCCGATGGATGCTTGACCATGAAGCTGTGCTTCACGATCGGGCGGGACACGCCAATCATGTCGGTTTCCTGGAAGGCGTCGGTACCAACAGCCGCGCTGGGTACCTGGCCAGAAATGACCACCATTGGAATGGAGTCCATATAGGCAGTAGCGATGCCGGTCACAGCATTGGTAGCGCCCGGCCCGGACGTCACCATGACCACACCGGCCTTCCCGGTAGCGCGTGCATAACCATCTGCCATATGCGTGGCAGCCTGCTCGTGGCGCACCAGAATATGGGTCAGCTCGTTTTCTTTAAACAAAGCATCATAGATGTGCAACAAGGCACCACCAGGATAGCCATAAATATACTTGACACCTTCGTCTCGCAAAGAGCGAACGACCATTTCAGCGCCGGATAACAATTCCACAGTAAAACACCTCTAATACGCCAGAACTGTGCTCGGGCGAGCACTCTGTATATGGTTGCTGCACATTTGGCCGGGACGACGGTGGTCGCCTGCCATCTGCCCTGTTTCAGGCCAGCAGCCAAGGAAGCCCTGACCGGACTTCCCACCCAGCACGAGGTAACGCGAACGGGTATAGCGAACGGTACCGATATGTACCTGGATCTGAATGAACTTGCCCCAGCCCTTGTGAGACCTGCAGCAATATAGAGACGAATTGTTGAGATTTATGTCCGGCAAGTCAAGTCATGACCTCCAAAACAGGGAACTTTTTGGAAATATTGCAAATTATTTGTTTTTTTGCCGCCCTGTTCGCAATTTTCATGCTCAAACCGGAGTCCGAAATACTGTACCATTGAGGCATTATGAATTTCGTCAGGTCAGAAACAATGCGAATTCTTCCCGCCACCTTGTTTGCCGCCCTGCTGCTCTCCAGCATGGCCAACGCAGAGGCCGCTACCATTTACAAGTGGGTTGATGCCCAGGGCCGCACCCACTTCGGCTCCCAGCCGCCGGCCGGACTGGAAAGCCAGCGACTCACCACCACAAGCCGCCCTGCCGTCACCGGCACCAGCCCGCTGTCCGGACAACCCTCCGAGCCAGCAGACAGCCCGAGCCAGAAAGAAATTGATGCAAAAATCAAACGGCAAGTGGCCATCGAACAGGCTGAGTTACAAGCGTATTGCACCGATATGCGCACCCGCCTGTCACAACTGAAAAACAATCCCCGCCTGCTGGCCGAGGTTGACGGGCAAATGGTCCGTCTAAGCGAAGAGGAGCGCCAGGGCCGGATTCTTGAAGCCGAGAGCAAAATCAGTGAGTTTTGCAGTGAGCGCTAAGCACTTCAACCTCCGGGATATGCCCGGCACCCGTTGATGCTCGACTGCTCTTCATCTCGCTCTGCTTATTACAAGCTGGCGCCACCTTTATTCGGCTGACTGACCATTCCGCTCCAAAAGCCGGTCAATACGCTTCAGGTGGCGTCGCAGCACTGCTGTTTTGCCCAGCATTTGGGCATATACCACCTCCGCCATCTCGGCGATTGCCGAGCGGCCTGGCAGGTCACCGGCCAACTCCAGCAATAGCCTCATTCGTGGTAAAAAAACCCACTGCAACCACTGCTCAAAAGCCAGGGTATCGACACAAAACGGCTCGGTGCTGGCCAGCGAGCGAGCGCAAGGCGACTCAGTGCTCCACCAGCCCAGGCGTCGCAGCTCTGCCTCAACTTCCAGCAAACAGCCGGCCAGTTCTTGGACTGTGCTCGACATTACATGAAGGCTCGTGCTTTATGGCGTGCCTCAGCCGCACCCTGTGAGTTACCCTGTTTCTCCCGGGCTTCGGCAATCAGGTCCCAGAGCCCGGCCTGCAGTGCTGGCCGGCCACTGCTATAGCTCAACCCCCGCTGAGCCAGCTGTTCTGCCTGGGCCAAGTCTCCTTGCATCAAGCGTATTTCCGACAAGCGATACAACACTTGGGGCTCCTGTGGAGCAATACGCAATGCGCGCTCCAGACTTGACGCTGCTCCATTGAGATCGCCTTTGCCGCGCTGCTGCTGTGCCGTACTCAACAAGGCCTGTACTGGCGCATCCGGTACACGGGTCGCCGCTGCAACCGAAGGCGTCGCTCCGGACATTGTGCTGGAAGGTTCGTCAAACAGCTTCTGATCTTCAGTTGCCCCCCAGGTCACCGCTGCTGGCTGATCGCCTGAAGCAATAGCCGGCATGCCTGCTTCGGGCGGAGTCATGACGGTCACCACCGGCTCATTCTCCTGGCGACTGTCTACAACCAGGGGCTGGTCTCCCACATCACGCAGCACACCAGGAGACAACCGGGTGCCCGACTCAACCACCGGTATTTCACGCTGCGAGGTACTGGCGCATCCAGTCAAGACCCCCACACCCAGCAGTACCGCACACATCATTTTATTCACTGTTTTTACTCCTAGCCTGTATAGCCTGCGCATGCATGCAAGCACAGTTGCAGCATTTAACGCTGTCAGCGACGGTTTAGCCAGCCTTTTAGCCAGCCTCTTACCTTGTTGCCTTCCTCGTCTGCAGACTCAGCGGAAGACGACACACCACAAAAGTACCCATAGTCAGGCTCACTGCCGACCATATAGGGCATTCGCAGCACACCTTCACAAGGTTCGATGACCTGAAGCCCCTGCTCCGGGTCTACCAAGACCTCTGTCACGCCCTCTGGCACCTGATCCGATAGAGAGGACGGTGATGCGCTGCGCATCAGCTCCGACCACAGTTGCAATGCTCCAGTAGCCCCGGTCAGGGACGTCTTGCCATTGTCATCCCGCCCCATCCATGCCACTGCCAGCAAATCCTCGGCAAAGCCGGCAAACCAGCTGTCGCGCAAATCATTACTGGTTCCGGTCTTGCCGGCAACACGCAAGTCCCTGGGGATACGGTTATAGGCCGAACGCCCGGTACCCTCGGTCATGGCCCGGCGCATGGCTTCGCGCACCAGATATACAGGTGCGGCCGCAAAGCGCTGTTCAACATGCAGCGGATAACGACCCAACGGCTCCCCATCTGCCGTCAGCACATTATGAATGGCGCGCAGCGGCGTATGAAAACCGCCATTAGCCAATGTCTGGTACATCTGGGCAACCTGTAACGGCGTCAAACTGCCTGCTCCCAGTAACATTGAAGGAAATGCAGGCCAGTCGTGATCGGCACCCAGCAAACGCGCAGTTTTCAGCACTTCGGCCACACCAACCTCCATGCCTAGCCGGGCCGTTGACAAATTATAAGATCGCGCAAGGCCCTGATACAAAAAAACTGTACCATGCTCCTTGCGATCATAGTTTTGCGGCGTCCAGTTGCGCCCCTTGCTATCACGCACACTAAACCCCTTGTCCTGCAAATGGCTGGTCAGGGTATAACGTGCCGGCTGCGCTAATGCAGTCAGGTAAACCGCCGGCTTGACCAGCGAGCCAACCGGTCGTGAAGCATCCAGCACCCGGTTGAAACCTGCAAAACGGGGCTGACGACTGCCAAGCATCGCCAGCACCTCACCGCTGCCCGGGCGCACGGCAACCATGGCGGCTTCAACCTGATCAATTCCACTACGACCCTTAAGACGTGCAAAAGCCTCGGCCATCGACTTTTCAGCTTTCTGCTGCAGTACCGGGTCTAGGCTGGTAAAAATGCGCAACCCTTCTTCGGTCAGATCCTGCTCACGATAATCTTCGCGCAACTGGCGCTTCACCAAGTCCATAAAAGCAGGATAGCTGGTATTGGCGAGGCTACCCTTGCTGGTCACGCCCAGTGTCTGTTGCTTCGCCACCTCCAGCTGCTCGGCGCTGATGGCCCCCTGCTCAGCCAGCATGTCCAACACCAGGTCGCGACGCTCTTTGGCTCGTTCCGGGTGACGGCGCGGATTATAAAAGGAAGCTCCCTTAACCATACCCACCAGCAGTGCTACCTGATGCAGCTCAAGCTCGGCCAACGGCTGACTGAAGTAATACTGACTGGCCAAACCAAAACCATGCACTGCACGGTTACCATCCTGCCCCAAAAACACCTCGTTGAGATAGGCTTCGAGAATTTCTTCCTTGTCGTAATGCAGCTCCAGCAGTATTGCCATCAGTGCTTCATTGAGTTTTCGGCTCAGGCTGCGCTCATTGCTCAGAAAAAAGTTCTTCACCAATTGCTGAGTCAAGGTGCTGCCGCCCTGTTGCAAGCGGCCGGACGAAGCATTAACCCAGGCTGCCCGCCCGATTGAACGCAGGGAAACACCATGGTGCTCAAAAAAGTCCCGGTCTTCCACAGTGGTCAACGCCTGAATCAGGTAGCTAGGCGTCTCGGCGAGGCGGATCAGGATACGGTCTTCCTGATGCGCCGGATACAGGCCGCCAATCAACAGCGGCTCCAGCCTGATGACCGGCAAAGCAGCACCATCAGCCCTGCTCAAGGCTGCAACCTGCCCGCTTGCAAACCGCACCCGCACCCGCTGCGCCCTTTCTTCACCATCATAAAAGCGGAAACCACGAACAAACACCTCAATCTGGCTGCCGTTAACCGACATGCTGCCTGGACGCTGTGCCGCGGCGGTACGGCGATAGCCGAGCGCCTGCAGTTCGGTGATAAAATCCTGTTGCTGCAACTTCTGCCCCGCATATAGCTCCAGCGGTCGCGCATAAACCCGTGCCGGTACCGTCCAGCGCTTGCCAGCGAAACGCTCCTGCACAATGGCATCCAGATAGACCATATAACCGGCCAGCCCAAGAGCCGCTACTATAGACAGCTTGATCAGCAACCCCAGCCAGCCCCTGTTGCCTTTACCCTTGCCGGCTGTTTTTTTCTTGCGCTTTCTTTGTACCTGCTGTTTGCTCATAGCCAAACCGTATCAAACCCTGTCTTTTTCTTTGCACCTTTGCGTGCAATTGCCATAATGCGCGATCAGCCCGCACTGTTAAGGAAGCCTCGTGAACCAAACCCTGATTCAAGCCCTGCAAAACCCGGCACTGTATCCCCATGAAACCACCGGGTTTCAGGTAATCGAAACCCACATCTCCGTAGTCATTCTGACCGGCCCTTATGCCTACAAAATCAAGAAACCAGTCAATTTCGGCTTTCTGGACTTTACCAGCCTGGAAAACCGCAAGCATTTTTGCCACGAAGAAGTCAGGCTCAACCAGCGACTGACCAGCGGACTGTACCTGGATGTTATTCGCATCAGCGGCAGTCCCGACGCTCCCCGGCTGGACGGCGAGGGAGACGCCTTCGAATATGCCATCCGCATGCGCCAGTTTCCCCAAGACCAGCTGCTGGACCGGATGCTGCAGCGTGGAGAGCTGGGCACCCGTGAAATTGACGCACTGACCCGCCAGATTACCCGCTTCCACCTGGAGGCGCCCGTGGTTGCACCGGGCCACCCTCTGGCGCAGCCAGGCGCCATTATGGCACCAGTACGACAGAACTTTGAGCAAATCCGCCCGTTGCTTACTGAAAAGCAGGACGTGCCACAACTGGACGCACTGGCCGCTTGGGCCGAAGACAGTTTTCAGCGCTTGCTGCCCCTGTTAGAACAGCGCTGCAAGAATGGTTCCATCCGCGAGTGTCATGGCGACATCCACCTGGGCAATGCCACTGTAGTGGACGGTGAAGTGGTGCTGTTTGACTGCATCGAGTTCAATGAACCCTTCCGGCTGATTGATATTGCCTGCGACGCCTTCTTTCTGGCCATGGACCTGGAAGACCGCGGCCAGCACGCACTGGCACACCGCTTTACCAACAACTGGCTGGAGCAAACCGGCGACTATGGTTGTCTGCCGCTGATCAATTTTTACAAGGCCTATCGCGCCATGGTCCGCGCCAAAGTCAACCTGTTCCGGCTGGCGCAAGAAAACGACCCGGTAATTCAGGCTGAAGTACTGTCCCGATATCGCAGTTATACCCGCCTTGCAGAAAACTACTCGGCAATTCCGGCACGCTTTCTGGCGATCACACATGGTGTCTCTGCCAGTGGCAAAAGCACTGTAGCCATGCAGCTGGTCGAAGGGCTGGGAGCCTTGCGTTTGCGTTCCGATGTCGAGCGCAAGCGCCTGTTCGGCGAACAAACGGTAGCCGGCAACCCCGTCGGCACCGGTTTATACAGCACCGAGCTGACGCAACAGACCTATTCCCACCTGCATCAGCAAGCGCTGGCGGCATTACAGGCAGGTTTTTCCGTAGTCATTGATGCCACTTACCTGAAAGCAGAACAGCGCCAGCAGGCAGCTAATGTAGCTGAATCCTGTGGCGTGCCCATGCTGATCCTGGACTGCCAGGCACCTGACACAGTCATCAGCCGATGGTTGGCCGAACGCCAAGCGGCAGGCGTTGACCCCTCCGATGCCACAGCTGAAGTCGTGGCGGCACAGCAGACCAGCCGGGAGCCGCTGACCACCGAAGAGCAACAATACAGCCAGACTGTACAGACCAATGAAGCGGCCTCCATGAAAAAGCTGGTAGCACAGATCCGCGGCAGACTGTCTGTATAACCCGCACAGCCTACAGTCTGGATGATTTGCACTACCCAGCCTGTCTGGACTGTTTGGGCAACTTGCTGTTTTTTTGCTTGCACCAAATGCGTAAAACTGCTCGTACAGAAGGCACAGCAATCCCACACACAGGCCAGGCCCTACAGCCCCCGCACGAGCCACGCCCTGTACGAGCCACTTTTCAGTGGTGACCATTCTGCGACCCGGGCAACCATAGGTCCCGGGTGAAGTCGCTAATATGGCCCCACCCTTTGTTGCAAGCCATTTTTGACGTTAACAGAGATTAGATTTGCACGCCTATATCCGGCCTCGCACAAGGATGCTGTGCGCGTGATCAGGGCAGAGGCCGCCCATACAGGACGTGGCGCATGCGGTCGCGGCTGAGGCCGCATGCACACGGAGTAACGCCAGTTACTTCACCAGCGTACGCCATTCGCTGTGGGCATCGGTCTTGCCGCTGACCAGATCAAAGTAGGCGCTTTGCAGTTTACCGGTCACCGGGCCGCGGCTGCCGCAGCCAATCTGTCGGCCGTCCACTTCGCGGATCGGGGTGACTTCGGCTGCGGTACCGGTGAAGAAGGCCTCGTCGGCAATGTACACCTCGTCACGGGTGATGCGCTTTTCCACGACCGGAATATTCATTTCACCGGCCAGGGTGAGGATGGTATTGCGGGTAATGCCGTTCAGGCAGGCGGTCACTTCCGGGGTGTAGATGACGCCGTTCTTGACGATAAAGATGTTCTCGCCGGAACCTTCGGCCACATAGCCTTCCGGATCGAGCAGCAGGGCTTCGTCGGCACCGGCAGAGACTGCTTCCTGCAGCGCCAGCATCGAGTTGACGTAAGCACCGCTGGACTTGGCGCGGGTCATGGTGATGTTGACGTGGTGGCGGGTGAAGGAGCTGGTGCGGATGCGGATGCCGGTTTTCAGCGCTTCTTCGCCCATATAGGCGCCCCAGTGCCAGGCGGCAACAATAACATGTACACGCAGGTTGTCGGCGCGGATACCCATGCCTTCCGAACCGTAAAAGGCCAGCGGGCGGATGTAGGCACTTTTCAGTTTGTTGTCGCGCACGGCGGCAATGGTGGCCGCATTGATTTCATCCCGGGTGTAGGGGATTTTCATGCCCATGATATGCGCCGACTCAAACAGGCGGTCGGTGTGTTCTTTAAGACGGAAAATTGCAGTGCCGGCAGGGGTTTCGTATGCACGGACACCCTCGAAGACACCCATGCCGTAGTGCAGGGAGTGGGTCAGTACGTGGGTGGTCGCATTGCGCCACTCAACCATTTCACCGTCATACCAGATTAGACCGTCACGATCAGCCATCGACATTGTGTGTAGCTCCTGAGAAAGAAATCAAATCATGTCCGGGGCCGGGGTTGTGTCCTGCTCCGGAGTGTAACTGAGGTTCAGCGTCCGCCACATATGCATGACGTAGCGGCGTTCGCCGTGGAATTGTTCGCCGTCTACCACTGCCGGCTGCTTTTGCAGGGCAAACCGGTGGGCCGCGGCACGATAGGCCTTGTAAGCCTCTTGCAGCAGATGCATGTCGTCCATGCTGACCAGGCCGGCTTCGCCGAGGGCATCCAGAATGCGGATGTTGTCGGTATAGGTGACCAGTTGCGGGTAGCGCCAGGACCATGCCAGAGCGGCATATTGCACCATAAATTCGATGTCAACAATACCACCGGCATCCTGTTTCAGGTCAAACTGACAGGCAGCGGTGAACGCTTCGTCTGCCAGGCCACCCCGGGTGTTGCGGGTGCCGTGATTATGCCTCATTTTGGCACGCATTTGGCTGACTTCTTCGCGCAGGTGCTCCAGCTCACGCTGGCGACCCAGGATTTCCAGGCGGACACGTTCAAACTCGGCGGTCAGGCGCTCACTACCGGTTAACACGCGGGCGCGAACCAGTGCCTGGTGTTCCCAGGTCCAGGCTTCCTGTTCCTGGTAACGGGCAAAGGCACTGAGCGAGCTGACCAGCAGGCCCGAATCGCCGCCGGGACGCAGGCGCATGTCGACATCATAGAGGCCGCCGGAGGTGGTACGGGTGGTCAGCATGGAAATCAGCCGCTGGCCCAGACGTGTATAAAACTGGGCACCATCAATCGGGCGCGGACCGTCGGTATCGGCCAGTGGGTCACAGTCGTACAGGAAGACCAGGTCCAGGTCGGAACCGTGTCCAAGCTCAATCCCACCCAGCTTGCCATAGCCGACGATGACGAAATCCAGCTCGCAATCACTGCCGTCAAGCCGTTTTGGTGTGCCGTGTTTGCGCACCATTTCCTGCCAGACCAGGTGCAGCACTTGCTCCAGAATCGCTTCAGCCAGCCAGGTCAGATAGTCGCTGACTTTCATCAGTGGCAGGGTACCGGCAATTTCTGAGGCGGCTACGCGCAGCCGGTGGGCCAGCTTGAAGTGGCGCAACACGTCCATCTGCTGTTCAAGGTCATCTTCGGGGATGCGTAGCAGGCGCTCGCGCAACTCGGCTGCCAACTCGGGTGCTTGCGGCGGACGGTACAGGCGTCCGGCATTGAGCAGCTCGTCGAGCAAAGCGGGGAAGCGGGTCAGCTGGGTGGCAATCCACGGGCTGGCAGCGCAAAGCTCCAGCAAACGTGACAGGGCGCCGGGATTTTCTGTCAGCAATACCAGATAGGCCGAGCGTCGGGCTACAGCTTCAATCAGTGGCAGTACCCTTTCCAGTACCAGGTCGGGCTGCTCGTGTTCGACTGCATGGGACAGAAAGCGGGGCATGAAGGCATCCAGCCGTTCCCGGCCCAGCCGCTGCATGGCTCGAACCTGGCTGCCGTTTCGCAGTTGGCACAGGCGCTGCCAGGCAGTAGACGGGTCGGTGAAGCCTGCCTCTTTCAGTTGCTGAAGAATGCTGCTCTCGCGGATTGAGTCCTCCCATACCGGCAGCCATTCACCGCCGATATACTCTTCGTCATCATAATCCGGGTCGGCAATGACGGCGCGAAACTGCAGCTCAACCTGCTGGCGACATTGATTCAGGTGTGTAATAAAACTGTTCCAACTGGAGTAGCCCATGATCGCGGCAACTCGTGCCCGCTCCAGCGGCCGTTCGGGCAGTCGCTGCGTCTGTCGGTCAGCCACCGACTGCAGGGCATGCTCGGTGTAACGCAAAAAACGATAGGCGGCCTTCAGGACGGTGATATCCCCGGCATCTTTGTAGCCTTGCCGGGCCAGCGTGTCCAGCACGTCCAGCAACGGCCGCTGCTGGAGGCTCAGGTCACGCCCACCATGGATTAACTGGTAAGCCTGGGCAATGAACTCCACTTCACGGATGCCACCGGTGCCCAGTTTGATGTTGTCATCCATGTCTTTACGCATGACCTCCTGCTGGATGAGCTGTTTCATCAGACGCAGCGCTTCAATGGCGGAAAAGTCCAGATAGCGCCGGTACACAAAAGGACGCAGGATACGCAACAGACGGCTGCCAGCCTGTTGATCGCCAGCCACCACACGGGCTTTAATCATGGCGTAGCGCTCCCAGTCACGCCCCTGATTCTGATAGTACTGCTCAATGGCGCTAAAACTGTGCACCAGCGGTCCACCCGAGCCATAAGGCCGTAACCGCATGTCAACGCGGAAGGCAAAACCGTCCACGGTTTGTGAGTCCAGCACCTTGATCAGCTTTTGGCCCAGCCGGGTAAAAAACTCCTGGTTGTCCAGGCTGCGCTTGGCTCCCGTGGTCTCGCCGGTTTCCGGGTAGGTGAAAATCAGGTCCACATCCGACGACAAGTTCAGTTCGCACGCGCCCAGTTTGCCCATGGCGAGCACTACCAGCTGCTGCGGTTGCCCACTGTGCCGACCGGTTGGAGTGCCGGACTGGCGGCATTGCTGTTCGTACAACCACTGGTAGGCCAGGCTGATGCAGGCATCAGCCAGCGCTGATAGCTCTTGTGTGGTTTCGTTCAGGTCGGTTTGGCGGGTGAGCTCGCGCCAGATGATGCGCAACTGCTGCTGATTGCGAAAGCGGCGCAACACTGCCTGTAACTCATCCTCTGAAGTGCAGGTCTTAATCTGTTGCTGCAGAACGCTGCGCATGTCGGCGGCCTGAAATGGCTGGTTCAGGCTGTTGTTGGCCAGCTGCTGCAGGAATGCTTGCGGGTCCCGGCATGCTTGGGTCAGGGCGAACTCACTCAAGGTGAAAACATGGCGGATACGGGCCTGATCAGCAGGTGACAGGCCGGCGTTGTCCTGGCCGGTTTCAAGCAGGGCATTGCGCCAGCGCTGGCTGGCCTGCTGTTGCAGGGGGGCAAGGGTTTCCGGCAAGGGGTCGAGCAAATGCGGGGTCATGGCATGGTTATCCGGGCAAGGCAGGCCGAGCGGCGATGTTGGTAGTTTGTCATTCTAATCAATGCAGCTTGATAAAGCAGGACTTGCCCCAAACTGCCCGCCCTATCGCCAGCCCAGCCAGGCGCAAACCCTGCCCCGACAGAAGCCCGGGTGCAAACCCTGACCCGGCTGCACGCCCTGCCTGCAGGAACCACTTCAGTGGCGAACATTCTGTGACCCAGACAACCAACAAGTCTCGGCTGAAGCTGCTCGTGCAGGGGCGCTTGTGCAGGTCCGCATAGGATGGACCCGGGTACAGGGGAAACTGGTAAATAAAACTGCACGGCAGGCCAGGGAGTGCGGGTGGGCCTGGGTACAGGCGAAACTGCCTGGTAGAAAATGCAATATCCAGTCAGCGCAGCACACAGTCAGTGCAGTACAAAACAGTTTTTTGTCGTAGTATGACTCTAAGGTCTAATTCGATGAATTGGCCGGAATAGATGACGAACCAACAAATTTGTAGTAAAACTACAAGAAAGCTGAATCCAGGGCTTTGGAGGCACGGAGCGGCCAGTAAGGCCCACTGCGAAGTGCCGTTAACGTCCGGCAATCCCGGACCTGAAAGTACCGCAGCCGACACTGCAACCGGTTACCAGGTTGTTGTGCCGTGTTTCCAGACACACACATGTTCAGGAGTCAATCATGCACGATTTAGATCCCGTCGAAACTCAAGAGTGGCTTGATGCCCTGAGTTCCGTTGAAGAGCGCGAGGGCGAAGAGCGCGTTCACTACCTGCTGTCCCGTTTGGGTGAGCAGGCCAGCCGTAGCGGCATCCGCTTACCCCACGCCATTACCACCCCCTACCGCAACACCATTCCGGTCACCCACGAAGCACGCATGCCGGGCGACCTGTTCATGGAGCGCCGCATCCGCTCGCTGGTACGCTGGAATGCGCTGGCCATGGTCATGCGGGCCAACCAGGCCGATCCTGACCTGGGCGGGCACATTGCCACTTTTGCATCCAGTGCGACCCTGTATGACATCGGCTTTAACTACTTTTTTAAGGCGCCAACCGAAGAGCACGGTGGCGACCTGATCTACTTTCAGGGCCATGCGTCGCCGGGTATTTATGCCCGTGCGTTTCTTGAGGGCCGCTTGAGCGAGGAACAACTGCACAACTTCCGCCGTGAAGTGGACGGCAACGGCCTGTCCTCATATCCGCACCCCTGGCTGATGCCTGATTTCTGGCAGTTCCCGACCGTTTCCATGGGGCTTGGCCCCATTCAGGCCATTTACCAGGCCCGCTTCATGAAGTATCTGGAGCATCGCGGCCTGATTCCGGCCGGCAAGCAGAAAGTCTGGTGTTTCCTGGGTGACGGCGAAACCGACGAGCCGGAAGCGCTCGGCGCCATTTCGCTGGCAGGCCGCGAGAAGCTCGATAACCTGATTTTTGTCATCAACTGTAATCTGCAGCGTCTGGATGGCCCGGTACGGGGTAACGGCAAGATCATCCAGGAACTGGAAGGCAACTTCCGTGGTGCCGACTGGAACGTGATCAAAGTGCTTTGGGGCCGCCTGTGGGATCCCTTGTTTGCCAAGGACACCGAAGGTGTCATGCAGGCCCGCATGGAAGAAGCCCTGGATGGCGACTACCAGAACTACAAGGCCAACGACGGCGCCTTTGTTCGCAAGGACTTTTTCGGTACCGATCCGCGCCTGCTGGCAATGGTCGAAGACATGACCGATGACGAAATCTGGAAACTCAACCGTGGCGGACACGATCCGTTCAAGGTATATGCGGCTTACCATGCGGCGGTCAACCACGAAGGCCAGCCGACCGTCATCCTGGCCAAGACAATCAAAGGCTATGGTACCGGCAGCGGTGAAGCACAAAATATTGCCCACAACGTCAAAAAAGTGGATGTGGACAGCCTGCGCAGCTTCCGTGACAACTTTGCCATCCCCATTGATGATGACGAGCTGGAAAACCTGCCGTTTTACCGCCCAGCTGAAGATAGCGCCGAAATGCAGTACCTGCGCAAAACCAGCGAAAGACTGGGTGGCTCAGTACCCCAGCGCCGCCAGCGCAGCATGAGCATTCCAACGCCCTCACTGGAGACCTTAAAAACCATTCTGGATGGCAGTGGTGAGCGCGAAGTCTCCACCACCATGGTGTATGTACGCATCCTGTCGCAGCTGCTCAAGGACAAGGACCTGGGCAGCCGCATAGTGCCCATCGTGCCCGACGAAGCACGTACTTTTGGCATGGAAGGCCTGTTCCGCCAGCTCGGCATCTACTCCTCTGTCGGCCAGCTGTATCAGCCCGTCGACAAGGGTCAGGTGATGTACTACAAGGAAGACGTCAAAGGACAGCTGCTGGAAGAGGGCATCACCGAAGCCGGTGCCATGTCATCCTGGATGGCTGCAGCGACTTCCTATAGTCATTACAACCAGCCGATGCTGCCGTTTTATTCGTTTTACTCGATGTTCGGCTTCCAGCGCATTGGCGACCTGGCCTGGGCTGCCGGTGACATCCGTGCCCGCGGCTTCCTGATGGGTGGCACCGCCGGGCGCACCACACTGAATGGCGAAGGCCTGCAGCATGAAGACGGTCACAGCCACATCCTGGCCGGCACCATTCCCAACTGTCACACCTACGACCCGGCCTTCGGCTACGAAATGGCCGTGATTATCCGCGAGGGCATTCGCCAGATGATGGAGGAGCAAAAAGACTGCTTCTACTACATCACCATGATGAACGAGGCTTACAGACAACCGGCGATGCCACAGCGTGAACATGTCGAGCGTGACATTATCAGGGGCATGTACCTGTTTGATGAAGACAAGCGCCAGAGCGGCAAGCATGTGCAGCTGCTGGGTAGTGGCACCATCCTGCTGGAAGTGCTGGAAGCGGCGAAAATTCTGCGCGACGAGTTCGGTGTGGGCGCCGATGTCTGGAGTGTCACCAGCTTTAACGAGCTGCGCCGCAACGGCCTCGAGGTTGAGCGCTGGAACCGCTTGCACCCGCGTGAAACACCTCGGTTAAGCCATATCGAGGAGTGCCTGCAGGGGCGTCAGGGACCTGTGGTAGCTTCGACCGACTACATGAAGCTGTTTGCCGACCAGGTGCGTCAGTGGATACCGCAAAACACCTACAAGGTACTGGGAACCGACGGCTTTGGCCGTAGTGATACGCGCAAGAAGCTGCGCGACTTCTTTGAGGTTGACCGCTACTGGGTCACTCTGGCTGCCCTTGAAGGGTTGGTCAAAGAAGGTCAGCTGGAAGTTCAGGTATTGCTTGATGCGATGGACAAATTTGGCATTGATGCCAATAAACCCAACCCGCTGGACTGTTAAGGAGGAGTACGCATGACTACCGAATTGATTCGCGTCCCCGATATTGGTACCGGCGAGGGCGAGGTAATTGAAATTCTGGTTGGTGTTGGCGACCAGATTGAAGCCGAGCAGGGTCTGCTGACCCTGGAGTCGGACAAGGCCAGCATGGAGATTCCCGCCCCAAAAGCGGGAATCGTCAAGAGCCTCAAAATCAAGCTGGGCGACCGTCTGCAAGAAGGTGACGAGCTGCTCGAGCTGGAAGTAGACAGTGCCGCTGCAGAACCGGACACGGCCGTAGAAGAGCCTGCCGCCGCGCCAACAACAGAGGCACCCGCAGCAGAAGCACCAGCTCCTGCTGCACCTGCAGAAGCAGCCACCACCACCCGCATCAAGGATGTGGAAGTGCCGGATATCGGCTCCGCCGGCAAGGCGCAGGTGATCGAGCTGCTGATTCAGGCGGGCGATACCGTCGAGGAAGAACAATCCCTGCTGACGCTGGAGTCCGACAAGGCCAGCATGGAAATTCCTTCACCGGTTAGCGGCACCGTGATTGAGGTGCTGGCAAAGCTGAATGCCGACGTAACCGAGGGCGACCTGATTTGCCGTATCGAGGTGACAGAAACGGCCATTCAAGCCCCTGCTGAGGCCGAGCCTGTACCTGCTACCAGCGCGGCCCAGCCGCAGCCAGCACCGGCTCCCGAAGCACAGCAGGAGATTGCAGGCGGCCCGGCTTCGGTGGCACCAGCAAGCAAGCCAGAAGTGTGCAAGCCTGGTGATGCCGGTGCTTGCGTGCATGCCGGCCCTGCAGTGCGCAAGCTGGCCCGCGAGTTTGGTGTAGACCTTGGGCAGGTTAGCCCGACCGGACCGCACCAGCGCATTCTGAAAGAAGATGTGCAGCTGTTTGTACAGCAGCGCCTGAGCCAGCCCGCAGCAGAAAGCCGTGGCGGCATGGGTATTGAGCCGATTCCCGAGGTAGATTTCTCCCGCTTCGGCGAGGTTGAGACAGTACCAATGACGCGCTTGCAACAAATAGGCGCTGCCAACCTGCATCGCAGCTGGCTAAATATTCCACATGTTACTCAGCATGAAAGTGCCGATATCACCGAGCTGGAAGCCTTCCGCAAAGCGCAGGCTGGTGTGGCCGAAAAGGCTGGTACCAAGCTGACTGTGCTGCCGTTTTTGCTTAAAGCCTGTGCCTACCTGCTGCAGGAAATGCCTGAGTTCAACAGCTCGCTGGCGCCCAGCGGCACCGAGCTGATCCGCAAGAAATACGTGAATATCGGCTTTGCTGTCGATACGCCAGATGGCCTGCTGGTGCCGGTAATTCGCGATGTGGACCAAAAGAGCCTGCTGCAGCTGGCAACGGAGGCAGCCGAGCTGGCCGACAAGGCACGCAACAAAAAGCTGGGTGCCGACCAGATGCAAGGAGGCTGTTTCACCATCTCCAGTCTTGGCCATATTGGCGGCACCGGTTTCTCGCCAATCGTCAATGCGCCGGAAGTGGCGATTCTTGGCGTATCCCGTGCGTCCATGCAACCGGTTTGGGATGGTAGCGACTTCGCGCCACGACTGATGCTGCCGCTATCACTGTCCTACGACCACCGTGTCATCAACGGTGCAGCGGCCTGCCGCTTCACCCGTCGCCTGGCAGATATACTGGGGGAAATCCGCAGCATGCTGCTGTAACTGCCATCACCAGCTCTGACACACAAAGCCCCGAAAGCGAACGGGGCTTTGTGTGTCGGACGGTGGCATTTTGTCGATTGTTCTGGATGTGCGCCTCATGTACAAACAGCTTCGGTCGTGTCCGAAAGACTGCTTACTATAAGGCTGTGCGGAATAATGTTGGCGTGGCATCTGGCCCAGGCGAAAAGCAGTGATAAAGCGCAACCTGCTTGTGGTAAACGCGCATCTTGATGCTGTTTTTCGACAACGGCCTGGCAACGCAAGTGATTATTCAGGGCTTTCGAAAAGACCTGCCGGGACAAGATAACATTTCTTCTTCAAGAACCCAGAACAACTCATGCCGGCGTACAGCCTTGCGCATGAACTCGTTATCACCGGTCCGGGGCCAGCGGCGGCCAGTCAGCAACCTTTGAATATTGCGCCTGATACTTCTTTTTACCGACAAGGGCGGCTGCAAGTCGTGTTGCATGCGCAACGCCATGGCCTTGTCCAGCTGCCGCTCCGGGCTTAATACATGACTAAACAGCGGTAACGCCGGCAGTGGTTCCAGCGCCGGCGGCAAGGCCACACCAGTACCCGCCTCGCCCATAGGCCAGCGGTCATTGTCGTGCAGGTGGTTAGCATACAGCAAAAGCAGTTCCGGCTGGTCTTCTACCTGCTCTAGCGCCTGATAAAAGGCCTGTCCGGTGGCAATGTGATCACTGTGCGGATCCAGTTCGGGGTGCGGCATGATCACCACCTGGGGCCTGAAGTGCTGCAAGCATGCGGCCACATCAGCAATCAGGTTATGCCAACTCGGAATACCGTCTGTATCCGACGGTAATACAAACGGGTTCTGCCCACGTACTGTGCGCACATCGGACTCGCCCGACTCCCGCGAACCAAACGCTTGCTCCGGACGCTCACGCATCAACGGCAGCTGCAGGCAGTAATAACCCAGCTGCACACAGCTGTCCTGGCGCACTCCACCCCAGAGCGGAATGGCCAGACTGTCCCAGCTGCGCAAGCGACCCTTGAGGCGGGCTGCCTGCTTCCTGTCCAGCCCCATTTCCTGATAAAACTCCGCTTCGACTTCCCCCTGGGTCAGGGTGACGATGCTGACATGGTCTGCATTTTGGCTATACAAACCAAAAGCGGCCAACTCGGCATCATCGGCATGGGGAGCCAGAATCATGATGCGCTTGCCTTCCAGATCAGGCGCCGGAAAAACCCGCAGCTGCACCTGTGCAGCCAGTGTGCAGAACCTTCCAGCAATGGACAGTCCCTTTTGCAATTGCTCAAGCTGGCCGGTCAGATTCAAATAACGGATACCCCTGGCACCGCGCTCGAAGGTTTGCACATCATCGCCAAGCTGCACCGAGGGATCAAACAGCCAGCCCAGCCAGTTGCTGCTCAAGCGTACTTGCAGAATCAGGGTATCACCCGCTTTTACTTCTGCTGCTGGCGACCAGTGCAGTTTTTCACCGTTGATCTCTAACGCGTGCACAAGCGTATCCGCCGGGAAGTCGTACCGATAATCATCACGGGCCGCATAAAAAATATGGTCAGCAAACCAGGCTTCGTGGATGATCCAGGCCAGCAGCAAACCCAGCGGCAAACACCAGACGGACAGCAACACAGTGCACAACCCAATGACCACGGCCAGCCCGAGCATGGCGATCCGTTTGTTCTTGCGGTATTGCCGGAGCAGTTGTTGCTTACGTTGGGACATGGATTATTTCACCTCAAACACCGGCACGCGATGACACCAGCGGTCCTTGTATTCACGGTCAGCGCGGCCAAAGGAATAGCGCAGAGGTTTGTTTTTTGCCCGTGCATCTTCCCAGGCCGCCTGCGTGTTTACCCAGGTCAGCACGCTGCCGGGGCTCAGCCCGTTAAACTGCGGGTCAACCCCGCCATTGATGTATTCGACACTGATCCACTGCGGCGACTCAACCCGGTACAGGATCTGCGCTGCAGCGGGCTGGCCGTTGATACAGACATAACTGCCGGCCACGTAGGGCCTGAGCAACTCCAGCACCCCGGCCAAACGGTCTTTGCCCGGGGTGGCAAAACCCCAGCGTTTTTCAAACAAATCACTATAGATTTGCGCTTGTTCGACGCAGGACAGCTCAGTAAAGGGTAGTATCTCGCCACCCTGCTCTTCCAGCAAACGCAATTCGCGCCGCTGGTTATAACGGAATTTTTTACTGTATTCTTCCGGCTCGCGGGCCAGGGTCAGCTCCTGATTTTGTGGTTTAAGGGTGCTGATGCGCCCCTCATGCACAGCAGAAACAAAACTGGTCCGGTGACGCAGGGTAATATTCGTATTGGCCATCTGAGGGATAATTACCTCGGCATTGCCCAAGTCAAACAGCCGCCGCTTGCCATGGGCTTTCAGCCCGTCCTTTGACAGTGCAAGATGGCGGCCCCAGACCGCAACAGCCGCCTGCAACTCGCCATTCGCCTGCCAGCCAAGATAGCGCACAGGAATGTTTGCCAGCGCGGACAGCTTCTCGACAAAATCCGGATGAGTGATGACACTGCCACCAAACAGCTGCCAGACAGAACGATAATCTGCCGCCGTAATCGGCGACCAGCCTTGCTCACGCCAGTGGCGGAAAAAACTCAACATCTATACTTGGCCTTAAGCGTTGGAAGAAATGCCACACAGTATAGCAGCGTATAGAAATCACAATCTGTAGGTGCGAATTTATTCGCACCTGGACCTGTCCAGCTCAACTTCCAACATAGCGCTGCCTCCCGTGCCAGCCATAGCCAATTCAGGTAAACTGCACAGTCTGACAACACGGGGTAAGCATGCAAATACTTCAGCACGACGACTATCAGGCCCTGCGCGAAGGTGGCAAGGTCATTGAGCAGGACGGTTATGGCGACAAGGTCATCATTCTGGCCGATGGTACCTTTCTCAAGCTGTTCCGTCGCAAACGCCTGATCAGCTCCGCGGCGATCTGGCCCTATGCCCAGCGCTTTGCCGACAATGCCGCTAGGCTCAAACAGCTCGGCATTCCCTGCCCAGAAATCATTGCCGTGTACCGCATTCCCAGCATTGAACGTGATGCCGTGCATTACCACCCGCTGCCAGGTTTGACACTACGCCAGTTGCGCGATGGCAAAGCTGATTACCCCGAAGACATCCGCGAGCAGTTTTTTGCTTTTGTCGAAAAAGTGCAGGATTTGGGTGTGTATTTCAGATCCATGCACCTAGGTAATGTGGTGCTCACTCCAGAAGGCGAGCTGGGGCTGATTGATATTTCAGACATGCGGATAAAAAAAGGCCCTTTGAGTAAGGGCCTTAGAAAAAGAAACAAACTACATATAATTAAAGATATTGCAGATATGCACTGGCTAAAATCAAAATCTTAAAACCAACATCAGACTGCACCTGTTCAACACAAAACATTAAAAATTGAAGCACTTTACTCCACCAAAACAGTCACATGCAAAACCCAAACTCACGAATCATAGTTTATTTTTAGCACGTTCAAGTGCCTCATAAAACCCTTGAGCAATCTCTTTTTTCCGCTCCTCAAACGAAATAGGCGAAGGGTTCCAATCAACTTTGTCAGAGAATAATTTCTGCAAACCCAACCTATAAATTGCTGAGGAATTTGAAACATAGTTAATAGGTATAAAATCCTGAATCAGGTGTATCCTATAATCATTTTTCTTTTCTTTTGGATACAGAAAAACAACAGGTATCCCCATGGCCAAGCAAGGCATTGCGCAATGAATTTTTGATGTAATAACTAGCTTGGCATTTTTCGCATAGCCATCCAGCAGTTGCTGCGCTAACTTTCTTTTTAAATCTGGTTCAATCTTTGGCAGCCTGACACTCGATTGATTAAGCCTGATTGCATTTTTTCTAATACTACTGGGAATATATTTCTCCAAATATTTATCAACACCTACTATAAATGTTTCTTTTGCATTTTCAGCACTCTCTTTACTCCGCTTGGGAAAGGTAAGCGTCAAACATCCACTATAATAAGCTTTAATTCCATACTTACTTAAGGCTCTTACTGTACCTTCATCTCTACAACCTATCGGCTCATGCTTCTTAAGATAAGAAACACCCTTATCAGAGCACACCACTCTTTCATGTTTTCTATCTAGGTGAAATGAATATAATATAGGCTTGATACGCTCACTGGGCGGCCAGTTATCAGACCCCATAAAAAAGCCGTTCATGGACAGTAGTCCATCCACATCTGCTAAATGCAAAGCATCTCTGGACAAATAACCATCCACTTCTCCAAGCAATCGTACAGCTGCTAAAGTCTGTATCTCATCACCTAGATTGAAAAAATAATCAAACTTATAGCCTCTATACTCAAGTGCATATTTTTTCACTAAACCAGCCTCTCTAGCAAACGCGTGTAAGAGTTTATAAACCCAGAAAAAGGGTATTTAGATTCAATTTGTAAGCCCTGCTCCTTGCCAAAGCTGTCTAACTTTCCTGCCTGCTGCAGTGCCAGCATAAAAGATATCCTTTCACATAGCTGATCAACATCACCGGGGGTATAAAATACCTTATCATTACCAACAACTTCTCTATAAACCTCAATATCTGTTGTAATAAAAGGAACTCTTGCTGCTACCGCCTCCAACAAAGTAAGAGGGAACCCTTCAGACCTAGAAGGCAGAACAATTAAATCAAACGCTTTAAAATACCTATAGGCATCAGGCACAAACCCTAAAAAGCTTAAGTTATTAGCTATAGAGGTGCAATCTGCATTTTTTGTAAGCTCTGAAGCCAAGGGGCCATCACCGACTATGACAAAATGCACTCCACCGTGCTCGAACTGAGTAGATGCGTCAACCACATCCACCACTCCTTTTACGTTTGCAAGCCGCCCCACATAACCCACAAGCAATTTATTTATATTGTCCACAGCAAGGTTGTCCCTTGCACTTTGCTTCGATACCTGCTCGCTACGTTTCAGCGAAAAATCAATTGAGTTTTCAATAGTAATAATCTGCTCGCCCGCCAAACTATTTTTAACCTTTTCATGCAAGCAGCTTTTGATATAACTCTCAACATATTTAGACACACAAACGACTGTAGCTCCACGCCTAACCAGAGTGTTAAGCTTCCTAGCTCTATAAGACCGATCAAATTCACCAACCCCATGAACCACTATCACCAAAGGGACCTTATAGATCTTTGAAAGAAAGCTTGACACATCAACACACTTATATCTATGCGCAACAATCAAGCTTGGCTTCTGCTTATACAGCTTCGCAAATATAATCAGCATAGATATATATCTAAAGATGCCCGATATAGACTTTTTGCCAAATCCTAAAACTGTTGTTTTACAGCGCCCTTCATCCTTAGATAACCTTTTATCTCCGTGCACATATAAATTATGAAACCTAAACTCTAGTACAGCATCAGAAATAGTACGCCCTACAACTGCCGTTGAATCGCCTGCACTCATCATTACCTGCAAAACGCTATGCATTTACGAAACCTCTTTTATCTAAAATCCCAATAAACAACGGCATCCAAAAATACAGCCACAATATCGATGGGCTTTCAACAATTTCCACATGAGTAAAAATAAAACAAAACAAGCATGCAACAAACCATGCCCTATAAAATCCTCGAAGTTGACTATAGCAAACATATAGAAACAAAAACAGAACCAGTAAGCCAACAGCCCCATAATAATAAAGTGTAGAAGCATATACACCATGCGGATTATCAAAAGCACCTAAAAATCTATATTCACTTACCTTACCACATCCAAATATATAGCACTGCTCAACCGTCACTCTATTTAACATATCCAGCCAAATATCTAGCCTATAGCTCCCGCCTCTCAACGCAAATCTATGGTAAAGAAACTCGTGAAATAAAAAAACCAAAAAAATCAAAGCCAGTGCAATTATAGAAAAACACTTAAAATCATCAAGGGTGAACCGCCGCCTAAATTCATATATAAAAAATAAAGCATATACCATCATAAAAAGCAGCAATGTTCGACTACCGAGCAAATAGAAATCAGATATAAAACTAAAAACCAAAAGAAAAACCGCCACATACCTGTATGGCTTTGCCTTCTCAAACGAATACCATAAAAACCAAGCAGCTGGCAGTATGATCAGCCAGCTCACTCGGTTTGCATTAAGACCTGAAAAATCATAACGCCCACCAACTGAAATATCACTTTTCAGCAACGCATAAGTTATAGCGACAGTACAAAAAACCAACATCACTATATAGACACGAAAACCATGATAAAATGCAGCCCCACCAAAACAAACAAAGTAAAAAAACAAAACCAACAGCAGATAGTATTTTATGTGCTCAGGCCCATAACCATCTAAAGCCAAAACCACCGACAAATATAGACAGTAAAGAAAAAGACTTAAAAAAAACGACTTAAACTGCTTTAGCGCACCAGTCTGTTTGTATAAAAAAACCAATCCCGGCACCAAACAAGTTAAGTATAAAATATTTGCAAACCACTTGTTGCTATCTACATAAAAAGCAAACCCAAGCAGAACAAGTATAGCAGCAGGAGCATAGTTAAAACGGCTCTTTAGCTTTGAACAACACAACTCAATTGCTTTATTCACAACTAATTAATCTCTTAAAACCAATCTTTAAATATCTGAATAAAGCACATACTGAACACGTCTCGCGACAACCGAACCCTACACTCACACTCATGGTCGCGAGTGGCTCTTAGCAATAAGCTAATGTCAACTAGCTCTACCAACTCCATCATGTATCGATAAGAAGTTGCAATAACGCTTAAGCTTTTGTGCGCCCTCACAGCCGCCTATATATAAAAATCAAGGCATCCTGCACCTAATAATTAATCCAAGCTTCTGGGTGGTTAACATGCACTTTGGCTAGAGCACATAGCAGCCCTCCTTCACATTGCTTTAACCAACATAGCTTTCACTAAACCATCCCTGAATTTCTTGCAAACCCTATCGATACACTCATATAAGAAAGCGATAAAACAACTTCCTATACCACTCCAAGCGAACCACTAACCTTGCTCTCAGCCCCGCTCATATCTACGTCCTCTGCGGCTTCCTTCACCACCAGCACATCCTCCATGATCAGATACTGCAAATCCGAGCCATAGAACATGTTCAGCGCATCGGTCGGCGAGCACACCATGGGCTCGCCACGGCGGTTCAGCGATGTGTTCAGTGACACGCCGTTGCCCGTGAGTTTTTCCAGCTCCAACATCAGGTCATACCAGCGCGGGTTATGCTGACGTTCCAGCACCTGGGCGCGGGAGGTACCGTCTTCATGCACAACTTCCGGTACACGCTCGTCCCAGCCTTCGTTGACTTCAAAGGTGAAGGTCATAAAGGGGGACGGGTGTTCGACTTTGAGCATCTGTGGGGCAACAGTATCCAGCATGGACGGGCAGAACGGACGCCAGCGTTCGCGAAACTTGATCTGCTCGTTGATGCGGTCGGCTACGCCCGGCACGCTCGGGCAGCCGATGATGGAACGGCCACCCAGTGCGCGGGGGCCAAACTCCATGCGGCCCTGAAACCAGGCCACCGGGTTGCCCTCCACCATGACTTTGGCGATATACTCGGGAACATTGTCGATTTTCTGCCATTTGGGCTGATTCGGGTGTCTGGCACAGGCAGCGATGATGTCTTCGTTGCTGTAGGACGGGCCAAGGTAGACGTGTTCCATCTTCTCCACCGGCACGCCACGCTTTTGCGAGATATAGGCAGCAGCACCCACTGCGGTACCGGCATCACCGGCGGCGGGCTGTACAAACAGTTCTTTGACTTCGTCGCGGGCAATGATTTTCTGATTCAGTTTGACGTTGAGGGCGCTGCCACCGGCGAAGGCAATACGGCCGGTTTCCCTGATGATGTCGCCCAGGTAGTAATCCATCATTTCCAGTGACAGCTTTTCAAACAGCGCCTGTACGCTGGCGGCGTAGTGGATGTATGGCTCGTCGGCAATGTCGCCTTCACGCTTGGGTCCCAGCCATTCGATCAGCTTGGGCGAGAAGTAGTAGCCCTTGCCCTTTTCCTTATAGCGACGCACGCCCACCACGTTGACGTAGTCGGTGTTGACCACCAGCTCGCCGTTCTCGAATTTGGCCAGCCGGGACAGGTCGTACTTGGTCGGGTCGCCATAGGGTGCCATGCCCATGACCTTGAACTCGCCGTCCAGCATCTCGAAGCCGAGGAACTCGGTCATCGCGCCATAGAGGCCGCCCAGCGAATCCGGATCGTAAAATTCCTTGATCTTGTGGATTTTGCCATTTTCGCCATAGCCAAAGAAGGTGGTGGCATATTCGCCCTTGCCGTCAATGCCAAGGATGGCGGTTTTTTCCTTGAAGCCGGAGCACAGGTAAGCACTGGCGGCGTGGGCCAGGTGGTGTTCGACCGGCTCGATCTTGACCTTTTTCAGGTCAAAACCCAGCTGTTGCAGGCACCACTGGATTTTTTTGTAGTAGCGGCGGTAACGGCGGTTGCCGGCCAGAATGGCATCCAGCGCGCGCTCCGGTGCATACCAGTAGCGCTTGGCATAATGCCAGCGGGCTTTTTCCTTGAGGCTGATCGGGGCAAAGGGAATGGCCACGACATCCACGTCTTTCGGCTCGATGCCGGCCTGTTCCAGACAAAACTTGGCAGACTCGTAGGGCATGCGGTTTTTTGCATGCTTGTCGCGCACCAGGCGCTCTTCTTCCACGGCAGCGATCAGCTTGCCATCAATGTACAGGGCGGCGGACGGGTCGTGGCTTAGTGCGCCGGACAGACCCAGGATAGTCAGTGCCATGAAGTTGCCTCTCGATATGCGGCAGATTCAGTCGATCTGCGGTAATTTTTCGTTCAGTAAACGGTACAACCGGCTCTCTTGCGGCCAGTTGCGTAGCAGCCGTGCACGGTCACGTTTAAAAGCACGGACAAAACTGCCGTGGCTTTTGTGTTGGCGCACGGCATCTAGGTCAATCAATAAACAGCGGTCATTATGCCAGAGAATGTTATGCCCCTTGAGGTCTCCATGGCTGATTTTTGCCCGGATCATACCTGCCAGCAGCTGTTGCAATGACAGTAAGTCCTGTTCAGGCACCTCCCCGCTGTCAATGTAGGGCGCAAAGCGGTCAATCAGGTCTTGCTCGCCGGCATACTCGCTGATCAGCCAGGCCTGCCGGCGCAGGCCAAACAGTCGCCGTTCGCGCACGGCAACATTTTGCACCACGGCAATGCCTTCCAGCTCCAGCAAAAAGCCGGCCTGCCAGCTGTGCCAGGCACGACTGGGCCGCCAGCAGCGCTTGAGCCAGTGTAGAAAATCCTTGATGTTGTAGCGTTTGATGATCCAGCTTTGACCTTTGTGCTCTACCCGTGCCACCGTGGCCGCGCCGCCGGTTTTGTAGATATGGCCGCTATCAATAAACCGGTCCGGCGCTGCAACCAGCTCTGCGACCTCGTCCATGCGGCCGCGCTGCATGGCTGTCACTCCGGACACGGACTTATTGACACTGAACAGACTGCAGTCGCGGGCGGTTTTTTTCAGGTAATCGCGGATGCGCCAGCGGCGTATCTTCGCAATAGCATCACGCAAACTTGCAAGCTGAATATTCTGCTGCCCGCCTTGCTCTATGTATATCTTCAGCAACGGCTCAAGCCAGTCGTCCAGCTCAGGCGATAACTGGGCAAAAAATACCGCCAGGTTTTTCAGGGCTGTTTCGGTGGTTAACGGCTGGCCCGGGGTTTCACTAGCAATGCCGCCGCCATCAATGATGTACAGCTGGCCGTTATGCAACATGAAGTTGTCCAGATGGATATCGCCTTGCCACAGGCCCTTGCGGTGCATCTGCGCAATGCAGGCCAGTGCCTGTTCCAGCACCTGTTGCTGCGCCGGCGTCCACACTGGCTGGCCGGCCACCTGCTGCCACTGCTGCTCAAGGCTTTGCGCGCCATCCAGATATTCAAACAAAACCCAGCCACCAAAGGCGGCATCGTAATCGCTGGCCAGCAGTTCCGGCGTCGTTAACCCTTGCTGCAACAACAGCTGTACCCCGTTAAGCTCGCGCTGAAAATGGCGCTGGGCCTTGCCTCCCACAAACAGTTTGGCCAGTACGCTGCGCCCCCGCCAGAGCGCACGCCCCACATAGCGTTGCCCCGGCAACACCCGCAGCCACTGCTGGACCACCAGCTCATCTCCAGTATGCAAACCCAGGGTTAGCGGCAGTTCAGGGTGGCGTCCCTGCAGTTGCGAGCTGTTCATACAGGCTTACCGCAAGGCGTCCAGTCGCTGGCTCATGGCTGGCCAGTATTCGGCATAGGCCTGCAGCAATGCCTGCCAGTCTTCTGGCGGCATCTGCCCCTTGTGCCGGGACAGCTGGTTCAGATCATGCAGGGCTGCAGAGGTGGCGGGCCAGCGGCGACGTACTTTTTCCAGGTCCAGCATGGCTACTTCAGCCTGTCCGCTGTCAATATCGGTTTTGACAAAAATATGCTTGCCGTAGCAGCAGCTGTGCTGCCAGCCAGCCTGATGAATCGTGACAAGCATCTGCGCAATGTCTTGCAACAACCGGGGCGTGCATGCTGCTTCCGTGTCGGCATGCTCCTCATACCATTCATCCAGGCTGATAAAGCCTTCAAGCTCTTCGGTGACCATCAGCGCACGCCAATGGTCAGGCAGTTTTTGTGCATCACAATAAATCAGTTTTGGAGTCCGCACTCCAAGCTGATTAAAAGCCCGGATTGCCTGCTCTTCGCGAAACACCGTGGGCCTGCCCAAAGGATGGCGCAGAGAGCGATAACAGTGGTTGATTTGCCGCTTGATGTACAGGCTGGCCTGCCCTGGCTCTGCAGCGACAACAAACTGCACGCCACTGCTGCCTTCACGTCGCTCGTTGGGTTCTTCCACCCACTCGCCCTGCACGTCCCACCAGTAAGCAAAGTCTTTGATTGGCTCAGCCATGGTTATCCTCTATTCCGGATTACGCAACTGCACAACTACTCCCGCCCGGCAAAAAAACGCACGATTTTGGCAATACGTTTTTTATCCGCCGGCGTTAGTTGCTGCCGCTGTACATAATGCAAGTAAAAACGCAGACGCTGGCTGCGTGACAGCTGGTATTTGCCGACCTTATCCAGGCAAGCCAAATCCTTGACTATCCTGTACTGTAAAAACGGCCCCCACCAGAAACCACCTGTCGGGCAGTCAATCAGGTATGCACGGCGCTGTTGGTCCACCAGAATATTGCGCCATTTCAGGTCGTTGTGGACAAAACCATGCTGATGCAGGGTGCGGGTAAAATCGGCAATCTGCCGGCTTACTTCGTTAACCCAGCTGCGATCCTGCAGGCGTGTATCTTTATGGTAGGCCAGGCGAGCCAGGTCGTCGGTACCGGGAATCTCACGGGTAACCATCGCACCACGCACAAAAGCACCTGCTTTGCGCTCCATGCCGCGAGCTATAATCTGCGCCGTGGGAATGCCCCAGTCGGTAAAGTGTTGCAAATTCTGCCATTCGGACTTGATTCGGGGGCGTGGCAAATAGGCACGCCAGCCCTTCGCGCGGCGATAGCGCTTGACGTAAAAACCGACACCGTCACGCTCAATCCGGATCACTTCGGAAATCGGGTCCCGGGTGATTTGCTTGCCTTCAAGGCAGAAGATTCGCTCCAGGCTGCCAAAATCATCCTGCAAGTGCTGATAATCCGCGTGCAAACGCCAGCTGCTCATTACAGGGCGTCTCCGTAACGCTGTTTGCGCTGGTAGAGCTTGTCGGCCTTTTTCTCCAGCCAGCCCAATAATGCAGCTTCATCCCGCAGGGTCTTGCGCAGCGGTTGCTGAAAGTAAACACGCAAAAACCTGAGCTTGTCGCGCTGGGTCAGGCCGATATCAAGAGCAGAAAAATACAGTGCGGCAAGATCCTTGTTGCGCCAGCGGGTCGGCGTCTGTTCACGGCTTTGCGCCCGGTGCAGGTCAATCAGCGACACACGCAAGTTGTCTGGGTGAACCGGCGAGCCGGTGTGCAATAAAAAATGGCAAATATAGCAGTCCCGGTGATTGACCCCCGCACGGTGCATGCGCCCGGTCATTTCCGCTACCCGCTCAAGCAGTGCCCGCTTGAGACCGAAGGCCGGCGCCTGTCGGAGCCAGTCCATGCAATAGTCTTCCAGGCTGATGGTTGGGGCCAACTCTTCGGTGATGATGAAGGAGTGCTGCCGCGCCGGGTTGCTGCCGCGCTCGGCAAAAGCCACCGCGGTCATGGTATCCACGCCGGCCTCTTGCAGGCGGCGGATGGCCAGATATTCATTGCGTGCGCCCAGCACCGGCAGTTTGGCGCTGAGCAGGTTTTTGATGATCTCGCCCCAGCCTATACCGCGGTGAATCTTGACGAAATAACCCCGGCCCTTGACCTCGGTACGCAGGGTGCGCCGGCCTTCCAGTTCGCGATACACCTCGCCCTGCAAGGCTTCGGCAGCGGCAAAGATATCCTGCTGCGCCCAGAGGCTGGCAAAGGGTTCGGCTAAAAAAGGTTTCATCTGCTCGGGTTCCTGCTAGCCAATGTGATCACCTGCCGCTCCACAAACCGGGCAGGAACAGACCATTACTGGCTCCCTCAAGAAGCGTACATGCGAATTTTTCCGCATAGGACTCAAGTTTGTAAAACGACAATACTACACTGACCCGGCTACGGTGACGAGCCGCTGCTCCTTATGCCACCGTACCCAGGGCTGTATCACACGCTGGCGACGCGCCCGCGCCCGGCAGCCCGGGTGCAGTACCACAGGGTTTGGACCACTCTCGAAAATGGAGGACACTTTGTTCGCGTCTCAGGCTCTGGGGCCGCCGTTGCTTTGCCCACCGCCTGAGACGCGAAAGCAGCGCTCATACTGCGCTGGGTGTACCACCATACCCCTGTGGGTTGCGGCTCTGCCAGCGCCAGCTGTCTTCACACATCCGGGCCAGATCGAGCTCGGCACGCCAGCCCAGCAGCCTGAACGCCAGCCCCGGATCCGCATAGCACTGTGCCACATCACCCGGACGGCGCTCGACAATCTCGTACGGCACTTCACGACCAGACGCCTGTGCCAGCGCCGCCACCATTTCCAGTACGGAATACCCCTGCCCAGTGCCCAGGTTAACCGTTAGCAGCTGTGGCGTTTCCAGCGCCTGCAAGGCCTTGATATGTCCTTTGGCCAGGTCCACCACATGAATATAGTCACGCACCCCGGTGCCGTCCGGAGTCGGATAGTCACCGCCAAACACGCTTAGACGCTCACGTTTGCCGACGGCAACCTGGGTGATGTATGGCATCAGATTGTTGGGAGTGTCACGGGGGTCTTCGCCGATCTGGCCTGAAACATGCGCCCCAACCGGATTGAAATAACGCAGCAGCACCAGCGACCAGCGCGCATCTGAGGCATGCAGGTCACGCAGCATATCCTCGATGATCAGCTTGGAGCGGCCATAGGGGTTGGTGGCCGAGAGTGGAAAGTCTTCTTTGATCGGCACCGAGGCCGGGTCGCCATAGACGGTAGCCGACGAACTGAACACCAGCTGGCGACAATTATGCCGGTCCATCACCTGCAACAGGTTGAGGGTACCAGCCACGTTATTCTGGTAATAGTGCAGCGGCATGGAAACCGACTCGCCTACTGCTTTCAGGCCGGCAAAATGAATAACAGCCTCTATCGGAAAACGGCCAAACACCGCTTCAAGGTTATCCTGCGAACGGATATCCCCTTCAACGAACTCCAGTGTTTTGCCTGTGATCTGCTGTACGCGACGCAGCGACTCTGCGGAAGCGTTAGACAGGTTGTCCAGCACCACCACCTGGTAGCCAGTTTCAAGCAGCTCGACACAGGTATGCGAGCCGATATAACCCGCCCCACCTGTAACCAAAATATACTTGTCCGACATCAACACGCCTCCTACAGCCAATATGTGCTGCAATTATAAAACAAAGCTGATCACCGTACTGCAGCCTTTGACCGGATCAGATCACTATTTAATGACTCAAGGGAACCCTGTCTGCTTCGACTGCTCAAACACTCGTATTCATTCAATGGAGCAAATCCATGAAGCCCGTAAAGCCCATCATGTTCCTGGCACTATCCGGCAGCCTGCTGCTGGTCGGCTGCAACAGCACTGCCACTGCACCCGACACTTACACTTACATTTGCGACAGTGGTGCAAAAATTACTGCAACCTACCCCGATACCGACTCGGCACATGTCTCTTACCTTGGCCACGAGCACATTATGCATATTGCCGTTGCCGCTAGCGGTGCCCGCTATGTTGGTGACCAACTGGTATGGTGGACCAAAGGCCCCGAAGGTACCCTGTTCCAGCGCCATGCCGATGGCGACAACAGCATTCTGGAGCAGTGCAGTCAGCCGCGCTGAGCCCATACTCTCAGCACAGTTCCTGCTTCATTACCAGCGCCTTGCTGCCTGCTGTACACACGGAGGCCTTTCTGCGAGCGGGCTTGCACCCTGCCAAGCCCGCGCCAAGGAGCAAGTCAGGCCCAAAGCAAGCTGCCATTTACTGAGCGGACAACCACAACACAAAGCATCTGCGGCATGTGCAAGCCCTCCGGGCCACTGGCTGCAGCCAGGCAATGCAGGTACCATGCACAGCCTGTCATCCTTTCATTTCAGCTGACCTCCGCCCATGATTCGTCTGCACAACCTGTCCTTGCAACGCGGCCCTTTGCGGCTGCTTGATCACGTCGACCTGACTGTTCACCCCGGCCACAAAGTTGGCCTGATAGGTGCCAATGGTGCGGGCAAGTCCAGTCTGTTTGCACTGCTGCAGGGCCAGCTGCAGCCCGACAGTGGCGACTGTCTGCTGCCCGCCCAGTGGCGTATTGCCCACATGCAACAGGAAATTACCGCACTGGAACGCAGTGCACTGGATTATGTAATGGATGGCGACACCCGCCTGCGTGAATTGCAGCAACAGATGGAGCAGGCACAGCAGCAGCAGGATGGCACTACCATGGGCCGGCTGAACGCCGAGCTGGATGCCGCCGATGCCTGGACCGCCGAAAGCCGTGCCAGCAGGCTGCTGGCCGGACTGGGTTTTGCCGAAGGCCAGATGCAGCGTCCGGTATCGTCCTTTTCCGGCGGCTGGCGCATGCGTCTCAATCTGGCCCATACCTTAATGTGCCCGTCCGACCTGCTGTTGCTGGATGAGCCGACCAACCACCTGGATCTTGATGCCATCCTCTGGCTGGAAGGCTGGCTACAGCAATATCCGGGCACGTTGCTGTTAATCTCCCACGATCGCGATTTCATGGATGCGGTAGTACAGCAAACTGTGCACTTTGAGCGCCAACAACTGGTGACCTACCGTGGTGGCTACAGTGCCTTTGAGCGCGCCCGTGCCGAGCGCATGCTACAGCAACAGCAAGCCTACGAAAAACAGCAGGCCGAGCGTGCCCACATGCAGGACTTTATCCGCCGTTTCAAGGCCAAGGCCAGCAAAGCGAAGCAGGCACAAAGCCGGATCAAGGCACTGGAACGCATGGAAGAGCTGGCTCCGGCTCACTTCGACTCCCCATTCCATTTCAGTTTCCGCGAAGCCGACAAAACCTCGGCCACCCTTATCAGCCTGCGCGATGCCGATCTGGGTCATGGCGAAAAAACCATCCTGTGCAAAGTCAATCTGCAAGTGGTGCCTGGTATGCGCATGGCACTGCTCGGGCCCAACGGTGCTGGCAAATCCACCCTGGTCAAGAGCCTGTCCGGCGAACTGCCCCTGCTGGACGGTGAGGTCGTGCGTGGTGAAAACCTGGCTATCAGTTACTTCTCCCAGCACCAGCTGGACAGCCTGGACGCCAAGGCCAGCCCGCTGCTGCACCTGCAACGCATTGCGCCGGATGAAGCCGAACAAAAGCTGCGGGACTTTCTCGGCGGCTTTGACTTTCGTGGTGACCGTTGTGACGAGCCCGTGGTGAACTTCTCCGGCGGCGAAAAAGCCCGGCTGGCACTGGCCCTGATCGCCTGGCAAAAGCCCAACCTGCTTTTGCTGGATGAACCGACCAACCATCTGGACCTCGAAATGCGCCATGCACTGGGAGAAGCCCTGCAACACTACAAGGGTGCCATGCTGCTGGTCTCACACGATCGCCACTTGCTAAAAACCACCGTGGACGAGTTCATGCTGGTTGCCGATGGCGTACTAACAACTTTTGATGGCGAGCTGGAAGACTACAGCCGCTGGCTGCAGGATTTCCGCCTGCGTCAACAACAAACACAGCACAAAACAACCCCAGATGACAACGAGAGAGCCCCTGCCGGGCCCCGCATCGACCGCCGGACCCAGCGCCAGGCCGAGGCAGCCGTCCGCAAACAGCTGGCCCCGCACCGCAAACAGGCGGAAAAGCTGGAGCAGGCACTGGATACAGCACAGGAGCAGCTGGCCGCCATTGAAGAGCAGCTGACTGATAACAGCCTGTACGAAGCGGATGCCAAAGACCGCTTAAAGCAGCTATTGGCCGAGCAAACCCGCCTGAAACAGGATTGTGAAGAGCTGGAAATGCAGTGGCTGGAGAGCATGGAGCAACTGGAAGCGCTTGAGCAGGAACTGGCCATGCCGGGCTGATAGTTTTGAGGAGTAACGTAGCATCCAGATGCTGAGTTTGGTTGCCATGCTGGTCGCCTGCAAAAATATGCAGGAGCGGTTTCAGCCGCGACCGAAATCTCACAGGGGCTCTTGATGTAACTTGCACGGTGAACTGTGGACATTTTCGCGCTAAAATGCCCGCTCCTTTTTTCATTTCTGGAACCCCGCCATGTGGCCCTGGCTTACCGACACTGAGATCTGGGCAGCATTTCTGACCCTGACTGCCCTGGAAATCGTTCTGGGCATCGACAACATCATTTTCATTTCCATTCTGGTCAACCGGCTGCCCAAACACCTGCAGGCCAAAGGCCGGCTCTTCGGCATCCTGCTGGCCATGCTGACCCGCATCGCACTGCTGCTGTCGCTGACCTGGGTGATGCGCCTGACCGATGACCTGTTCAGCATCGGCGGCGTCGGTATTTCCGGGCGCGACATCATCCTGATTGGCGGCGGCCTGTTCCTGCTGCTAAAAAGCACGCTGGAAATCTGGCACAGCGTCGAAGGCAGCGAGGACGACATGCCCGACATCAAGGGCGCCAGCAGTTTTATCATGGTTTTGCTGCAGATCGCAGTCATTGACATCATATTCTCGCTGGACTCGGTAATCACCGCAGTCGGCCTGGTGCAGCACATTCCGGTGATGGTGGCCGCCATCATGACCTCAGTCATCGTCATGCTGGTGTCCGCTGCCGCCATCAGCCGCTTTATCGAGGAACACCCCACCCTGAAAATTCTGGCGCTGTCGTTCCTGATCATGGTCGGCACCCTGCTAATCGCCGAAGGTTTTGATGTTCACGTACCCAAGGGTTACATCTACTTCGCCATGGCCTTTTCCTTTGGCGTGGAAATCCTCAACATCAAAATGCGCAAGACCTTCGAACGCAACGGCAACGGCACAGAGAAGTCCTGATTGCTGCGACCCGCACAACCCGCCCGAATACGGAGTCAACCATAGCTGCGGCTGACAAACTCCGGCTCAACCAGCCCCCGCCGCTGGTTGATCACCAGCGTCAGCACAAAAAAGAAATTGCATAGCATGTTGCAGATCCGCGGCAGCACCATGTCGATTTCTTTGCCCTCCTCCTGATCCAGCCGCACCATGATGCGAATGGCCTTTTTGCAGGCAGAACGGGCCAGATGCAGCTGGGGCACCGGCGGCGTGCCACGCGGCAAAACAAACTGCTCCAGCCGCCCGGCCACCTCAACCCGATAATGATCGAGCCGGCCCTGCAACCACTGGATATCCGTTTCCGCAATGGCCAAGCGCCCACGAATGGAGCCATTGACATGAAACGCCAGCGGCTGGATTTGCTCCAGATCAGCGGCGATGTCCGGCATGTCCTCCGGCAGATGGGAAATCACCGCCCCTATGTGACCGCACAGTTCGTCCGTGATGACTTCGAAATCACACAGCATGGACTGCTCATACATGAACGGGTAGCACATCTCATCAAAATTCTTGCCAAACTTGAACGTCATGGGTTCACCTCGGGATAACAATCGGTGGCTGGCTGTGCAAATCAATATGGGCGTCCACCCCGAACGCCTGCTGCAGGTTGGCGGTGGTCAAAACCTCGACAACCGGGCCGAGCGCAAGCAAACGCCCCTCATGCAGCAGGCACAGCCGGTCGCAATAACGGGCGGCAAGGGACAGGTCGTGGATCGACAGCATCACGCCACAGCCGCTGGCCGCATAGTCGCGCAACAAACGCAGCACATGCTGTTGCTGGCGCAAGTCCAGACTGGCCACCGGCTCGTCCGCCAGCAGTACACGCGGCTGCCCCGCCAGCACCCGTGCCAGCCAGACCCGCGCCTGTTGCCCGCCCGACAGTCGATCGACCGGGCGCTTCAGCCAGTCGCTGACACCCGCTGCCCGTGCCGCCTGCAGCACGGCATCCGGGTTGTCATCGCCCCAGGGCAGGCGTCCAAGGCTAATCACATCATGCACCGACAACGCCCAGGCACTCTGGCTACTTTGCGGCAAAAAACCCACCTGTTGCGCCCGCTGCCGTTCCGGTATCTTGTCCAGCAGCTGCTCCTGCAACAAAATTTGGCCCCGATATTCCTGAATGCCGGCCAGACAGTGCAGCAGGGTCGATTTGCCAGCCCCGTTGGCACCCAGAATGCCCAGCACCTCGCCTTGATGCAGGCTCAGACTGACATCATGCAGGCGCTGTTCAACCGTCAAACCATGAGCGCTGATCAGTTCCATCGTTTGCGCTCCTTCCAGACCAGCCAGATAAACAGCGGCGTACCCAGAATCGAAGTCAGCACGCCCAGCTTCAACTCCCGGCCCGGCGGCAACAACCGCACACAGATATCCGCCGCACAGACCAGAATGGCTCCGGCCAGTGCTGCCGGAATCAGCAGCCGTTCGGGGCGGTGCTGCACCAGCGGGCGCAGCAAGTGCGGCACCAGCAAACCGACAAAGCCGATGCTGCCAGCCACCGCCACCGAACTGCCGACCAGCAGGGCCGCACCCAGCACCAACATGATGCTGCCGTAGCGGTAATTCAGCCCCATGCTGCGTGCCACCTGATCCCCCAGGCTCAGACCGCTCAGCAACCGGCGCTGGCTGATGATCAACAGACTGCCCGCCAGCAGGGGCGGCAACAGCAGCCACAGATGATCCAGCCCGCGCTCGGACACCGAGCCCAGCAGCCAGAACACCAGTTCCTGCATGGCATAGGGGTTGGGTGCAAAATTCAGCACGGTAGCCAGCGCCGCGCCGCACAACGTGGAAATCGCCAGACCCGCCATGATGACCATGTGCGAGCGGGCCGAGCCGGCCAACGCCAGCATCAGCACCAGCGCCACACCCGCACCAATCAGTCCGGCCACACTGGGCGCCGCAGCACCCAGCGAGGGAAACAGGCCAAAATAAAACACGCTGGCTGCGCCCAGCGCTGCGCCCTGGCTGGCCCCGGTCAACCCCGGCTCGGCCAGCGGATTGCGTAGCAGCCCCTGCAACGCCGCACCACTCAGGCCCAGCGCAGCCCCGACTGCCAGTGCAATCAGGGTACGCGGCAGACGGATTTCACCGACCACAATCGCATTCAGGCTTTGCTGTCCACTGAAAAAATCCAGCAATCCGGGCAGCACCTCGATTGCCGTTGAGCCAACCGACAGGGACAGCAACGTGACCAGCAGCAACAGTGCCAGCAAAGCGGGGGTTATCAGTCGAGCCATTGATTAAGCTGCCTTATCAGATCCCAGGTCCAGGGGCCGGGACATTGCCAGCGCCAGTAGTCGGTGGTGAGCCAGCCTTCCGGCGCAACGCTGCGGCGCAGTACCGGATGTTCGGCAAAGCGGTTGGCCAATGCCTGATGCTCAGCCGCGGCAAACAGAATGGCATCGGGCGGATCAGCGGCAATCTGCTCCAGATCCAGCGCCACATGACCGGATACTTGCAGATAGTTGCGCCAACCCGCCTGCTCGATAATCTGGTGCTCAAAGGTGTCCCGGCCCGTGCCGATGCCGTTCGAACCAAGCAACAACAAGCGTTTGGCCTTCGCCTGTGGCGAACGCTGTGGCGGCACCGGTTGCGCCAGCGCCGGGTCTTCACCCATCAGCTCAAGCAAGCGACGCTCATAATCCACCACCTGCTCCAGACTGGCTGGCAACGGCAACACCGCAACCCGGTAACCCAGGCTGCGCAGACGCTCGCGCAACATCAGCGCACTGTACTGGCCCGCCAGCACCAGATCGGGCTGCAACTGCACAACCTGCTCCAGACTGCCATCATGATCCGGCCAGTCATTGCCGATCCAGTCCACCGGATAACGTCTGAGCATCGGCGACAAAGCCGCCACCCGCGCCGGCTCGGCATGATGGGCCAGCGCCCAGTCCATGCACAGGTCAAGGGAGACGATACGCTGGGGTACTTCGGCGACAGCTGGCAGTATAAAAAGAGGACCTGACAACAGCAATGCTGCCAGGCACAACAATCCCCCGCGCAAACCACCAGTCAGGCGGGACTGCCTTGATACGGGCGGTTTGCGCTCAGCCTGCAGCTGACGGGGGAGTACCGACATGGGACTTAGAAGCGCGGTGTCCAGGTTACGCCAAGCATGGCGGTAAAGGGCATTTCCCGGTAGCCGTACTCTGCTCCGCCATAACTATAGGTCAGGCGACTGTAGTTTTTATCCAGCACGTTGCCCAGCTTCATATCAAACGCCAGTTCGCTGCTGGCCTGCCAGCTGGCCCGCAGATCCAGCACACCGTAGCCGGGCAGTCTGGATGTATTGTCAGCATTGGCATAGCTACTGCTGACCGCTTGCCAGCTGGCACCAACGGCAAAGTCACCAAACTCACGATCCATGTTCAGGTTCAGCGTGCGCTTGGCGCGGTTTTGCAAGGTGTGGCCATTTTTACGGTTACGCGGGTCAATAACGCTCAGGCCCAGCTCGCCCTGCCAGCCGTAGAATTCGTGCTTAAGACTGGCCTCCAAACCGTTGATACGGGCTCGGTCAACGTTGCCCATGGTGCTTTCCCAAGTTACCGGATCGCTAACAAAAACTATCAGGCTGCGATAGTCAGTACGGTACAGGGAAGCTTCCAGTTGAGTGGCCGGGCCTAGCTGACTACGCCACTGCAACTCATAGCTGCGGGACTTTTCCGGCTTTAGGTTTGGATTACCCTGATAACCTTGATCCCAAGGCCAATAGAGATCAGCAAAGGTCGGCGTACGGAAGCCTTCTGCATAAGATAGGATCAGTTGATTGTCGGCATTAAGCTGGTAGCTCAAAGCACCGTTGAATGTGTTTTCACTGCCAAACTGCTGGTTATCATCGTGACGCATGCCCAGCTCAGTGCCAAAGCGCTCACCCTTAAAGCTATGCTGTACAAAAGCCGCCTTGTTATCACGGTTTCTAACCGAAAAATCATTGCTGCTGCGCACCTTGTCATTCAGATAGTCCAATCCTGCCAGTACGCTGTGACCATTGCCCAGTGTCAAAGTATTCAACCAGTTAACAGAATCGCGGTAGCTATTGTTGACTGTACTGCCAGGAAAAAGCTTATCGAAGTTTTCCTGTTTATCCTCGCTGTGGCCCAGCTCGACACGGCTTTGCCAAACGTCGCTGATTCGTCCATCCAGCCAGATACTGGAAGTGCTGAGGCTGTACTCATCGTAAGGCGCTGCAGGAAAGGACTGAAAAAGATTGTTATCCCAGCGACCAAAAGGATTGTCGACCTCGGTTTTGCCGCGCTGATCCAGCACAGTAAAACCTGCTTCCAGACGCTCATTGAAGCTGTGGCTCAGGCTCAGGGCAAAGGAACGGTTGCGGTAGGCGTCGTGATCCGCATCTGACGGAAAGGACTTGCGGGTACGGTCAATCCCGGCTGTTTCTTCCAGACCTGCGCTCAAATTGAAGCGGGTGTGCTCGTTGCCACCGGACAAGCCCAGGGTGCGCTCAAAGGTACTGTCAGTGCCAGCGGCCAGACGTACATGGGGGCGCAAACCTTCGCTCTCGCCACGACGGGTAAAGATCTGGATAACACCACCCATGGCATCAGCGCCATGAATGGCCGAACGGGAACCACGCAAAACTTCAACACGCTCGATTTGATCAACACTGAGAAACTGCAGTGCAGCACCACCAGCCGTAGCTGAACCGGCCCGCACACCGTCAATCAGCACCAGCGTTTGCGCAGTACTTGCACCCCGCACATTAAGACTGAAGGCCGCACCGCGCCCACCGTAGTTGGAAACCTGTACACCAGGCACCTGGGTCAACAGAGCGGGCACGCTGGCTGGACGCAGCCGTTCAATATCCGCCCGGGTAAACACAGTGCTGGCTGCACTGCTCTCATTGCGCTGTTCCACCACACGGCTGGCAGTGATCAAGGTATCGGACAGTTTCAGCGCATCTTCACGAGATACATCTTGCTCGGCCAGAACAAAAGCCGGCGTCAGGGCGACGGCCAGCGCAATACGGGAAAGTTTCATCAAGGGAGTCCTCAAAAAGTAAACGACTTCTGAGGAGGGCAGGTAAGCAAGTGCAGGACAGGAGAGTACAAAAAGACGGGCCATGCACCTGACGGTGATGCCCTCCGCAACACCTGTCATCATTGCATGCGGCCGGCCTCCGGACTCTTGGCACCCATTCACCCGCCTTCCCGTGCACAGATTGCACAGTGGCTGTTGGGTGAACGCCGATTCTGGGTCGGGGCCAATTACCGTTGCGGGGGCAGTGCCGGGATTGTTGCTCTGAAAACACAGAGAACGCACCGGCTTTCCGTTTCACGCCTGACAGTCAGGCGCACCAGCATGAACTAGGCTGGGAATTCTATGCGGCATAAAAGCTGAATACAAGCTTGCAGCCTGTGTAGCCAGGCGCAAGCTTGTTCGGGAACAAGAATCAGGCCAGCTCCAGCACCTTGTCCACCAGCGCATTGATGCCGGTAGCCGCCTCGGCAATGGACTGTGCCAGCATATAGGCCGGCGTGGTGACCAGACAGTTGCCCGCGTCGAACACTATGTTGTCCACGGTACAAACCTGGTGTTTGGCACCCATGGCTTCCAGTGCTCCCGCAGTGCCTTCATCGTTGCCGATGGTGCAGGTGACGCCTTCGCCAAAAATTCGGGCCGACAGTGCCGGGGCAATACACATCAGGCCGACCGGTTTTTTTGCATCACGGAACTGGCCAATCGCGGCCAGCACATCGGCATCCACCGTGCAATCGCTGCCTTTGACGGCAAAGTCAGACAGGTTCTTGGCCACACCAAAACCGCCGGGCAGAATCAGTGCGTCAAAGTCGGACGCCTTGAGCTCGCGCACATCCTTTACTTCACCGCGCGTAATGCGTGCCGACTCGACCAACACATTACGCTGCTCGTTCATTTCTTCGCCATTCAGGTGGTTTAGAACATGCATTTGTGGCTTGTCTGGCGCAAAGCACTGAACCTGTGCACCCTGCTGGCTCAGGCGCAGCAGGGTCAGGACGGTTTCATGAATTTCAGAACCGTCGTATACACCACAGCCGGACAAAATCATTGCTATTTTCTTGCTCATTTTTTGCTCCTTACTCACTCATGCTTGCAGATGCTCTGTTTTGTAGGGGCGGTTTCAGCCACGACCGGCGGCTGCCCTGGGCCGGGGTTGATCGCCACTGAAGCGGCTCGTACAGTGGACTCAACCGCGATTTGTACCCGCCTTGGTTGTAACCTCGATTATGCATCATTGGCTACTCCTTGCCGGGACTGGTCGCCACTGAAGTAGCCCGTACAGGGTGCGATTCAAGCAGCTCTGACAGGAAGCAAGCTGGCCCACGAAGCTGCACCGGGCTTGACACCTGGATATCACACCACCCATTCACAATCAGTTCCAGCTAAGATAGCACCATTAGCCCAAGGAATGCCCTGTGCCTGATCTCTACTTACGTCTTGCCCTGCCCACCCCGCTGCGTCGCCTGTTCGACTATCGCGCGCCCGCCCAGGTTCCTGCCGAGCACTGGCAGCCCGGCGTGCGGGTGCAGGTGCCCTTTGGCAACCGCAAGGTGGTCGGTATCCTGATCGAGACTACAACCACCACCGACATTCCGGCCGACAAAGTACGTGAAGCCCTTGAGTTGCTGGATGAGCGCCCATTGTTCGAACCGCCACTTCTGGAGTTGATCCACTGGACGGCCAGCTATTACCAGCACAGTCTGGGCGACACCTTCAGCTGGGCTATGCCGGCCCTGCTACGCCAGGGCGAGCCGGCCACGACACAAAAAAAGCGCTTCTATCAGGCTGCTGCCGGTGCAACGATTGAAGATCCGCGTATCAAGAATGCTCCGCGCCAACGTCAGGCACTGGAAGCGGTACTGCAACACCGTCAAGGGCTGGCTCACGAACAGCTGCACAATCTTGGTATCCAAAAAACCAGCATTGACGCCTTGGTGGACAAGGGCCTGCTGTTCACGGAACAACGCAGTCTGAAAAGCGCCCGCCCGGGCGGCCCCCTGCTGGCACAGCCAGCACTGAGCCTGAATGCCGAACAAAAGCTGGCGGTCGACACAATTGGCAGTGCACTGCATCACCATCAGGTATTCCTGCTCGCTGGCGTTACCGGAAGCGGCAAGACGGAAGTTTATCTGCATCTGATCGAACAGGTACTCAAACAGGGCCGTCAGGTGCTGGTGCTGATACCGGAAATCAACCTGGGACCGCAAACCATCAACCGCTTCCGCCAGCGTTTCAATGTGCGGGTAGCCCTGCTGCACTCGGAAGTGAATGACCGCGAACGCCTGAATGCCTGGCTTGCTTCGCGTGACGGTGCCGCCGAAATCGTTATCGGTACCCGCTCGGCACTGTTTACGCCCTTCAAGGAGCTGGGCCTGATCGTGATCGACGAAGAACACGATGGTTCTTACAAGCAGCAGGATGGCCTGCGCTACCACGCCCGCGATCTGGCATTGGTTCGAGCCCGCCGCCTGGGAGTTTCTGTGGTCATGGGGTCAGCCACGCCCTCACTGGAGAGCCTGTACAACGCGAAAAACGGCCGCTATGGCCTGCTACGCCTCAACCGTCGCGCCGGCAGCGCACAGGTGCCAACCTTCCAGCGGCTGGATGTGCGCAGCCTGCCCCTGGATTCCGGCATCAGCCTGCCGCTGCAAAAAGAAATCGAACGTACGCTGGCCGCCGGCCAGCAAGTGCTGGTATTCCTCAACCGCCGTGGCTACGCCCCGGTACTGATGTGCAAGGATTGCGGCTGGCTGGGCGACTGCCATGCTTGCGACGCCCGCCTGACACTGCATCAGCGCTACAACGAGTTGCGTTGCCATCATTGCGGGCATATCGAGCAACGGCCACATGCCTGTCCCAAGTGCCAGAGCCTGCAGTTGCACCCTGTGGGCGCAGGGACTGAACGGGCCGAAGACCGCTTGCAACTGCTGTTTCCAAAAGTACCGGTAGTACGCATCGACCGGGACAGCACCGCACGCAAGGGTTCGCTGGATGCCATGCTGAAAATCATCCAGCGTGGTGAACCATGCATCCTGCTCGGCACCCAGATGCTGGCCAAGGGGCACCACTTTCCGCAAGTAACGCTGGTTGCGATCCTGAATGCCGATGGCGGCCTGTTCTCGGCCGACTTTCGTGCCAGCGAGCGCATGGCCCAGCTGATCATCCAGGTGGCCGGACGTGCCGGACGCGCCGAGCAGCCAGGCAAAGTAATTATCCAGAGCCATGTGGCAGATCACCCGCTGCTGGTCCAGCTGACCGAAGAGGGCTACTTTGCTTTTGCCGAACAAGCCCTGCGCGAACGCCGTGCTGTGCAGCTGCCGCCCTACACGCATATGGCTCTTCTGCGTGCCGAAGCCCTGAACCCACAACATGCGGATGACTTTCTGCGTGATGCCGCCAGCCTGCTGGAACAGCTGGCCACGCCGTTAAAAGCAGAGGATGTCGAATGCCTGGGCCCAGCAGCTGCCCCCATGGAGCGACGCGGTGGCCGTTATCGTGCACAGCTGCTGTTCATTGCCCGGCAGCGTGGCCCTTTACACCGGTTGCTACATGGGCTGTGTTTCAACCTGGAACAACTGCCCAGCGCCCGTCAGGTGCGCTGGGCGCTGGACGTAGACCCGGTAGACCTGTACTGATATTTATTCGCAGCGCCTCTCGTGGCCGGGCACAGCTGCAGCAAAAAATCTGCAATTTTTCGTAAAACCCGTCACTTGCTTTCTTGCAGGTCTTGCTTATGCTGTTAAGCACTTAATCGAAACAAGGTTATATTTTGTCTTTACTCAAGGCCTTCTGCCTTATATTGAGCACCCCTGCCGCACCCTGAACGGCAAGTGCAAATACACCCTGCCATCTCGCCTCGCTCCCTTTCCGGTTTGCATCATGCATCGGATACATGGTTATCACTGACCGCTTTATCAGGCCAAGCGTGCCGCCTGATTTTACAATCCGGGAACCCCGGCTAGTATCATGAAAAAAGAAAACATGAGGCACATGGGTCGTTTTGCAGCTGACCTGCGCATGCAGACCAGCCCGCAAAGCACCGAGCCCGATACCCGTATCGATTACTTCACTTTCTTCTCCGTGCTGGCGTTGCTATTTGCAGTGCTGGTTCCGCTCATCATGTTCCCCAAAGAGGGAGCCGACTGGGTTGAGCAGGCCAAGCTCTTTATCACCGACACTTTTGGTGTGTTCTATCTGCTCATTGGTGTCCTGGCTGTGATGTTCGTGGTTTACATATCCTTTTCGGACATCGGTAACATCAAACTGGGACGACCCGAAGAAGAAGTCGAGTTCAAAACAGCGTCCTGGGCGGCCATGATGTTTTGTGGCGGCATCGGTGCCAGCATTCTCTACTGGGGCATCATTGAGTGGGCTTATTACTATCAGGGGCCACCATTCAACCTTGAACCTGGCTCGCCTGAGGCCATTCGCTGGGCCACCACCTACGGCATGTTTCACTGGGGACCTGTCGCCTAGGCCATTTATTTACTGCCTGCCATCCCGATTGCCTATTTTGCCCATGTGCGCAACTCGCCACGGCTCAAAGTCAGCCAAAGCCTGATGCCGCTCATCGGCGAAAAAGCTGTGATGAGCAACTGGGCCAAGCTGGTTGATGTGTTTTTTGTGTTTGGCATGAGCGGCGGTGGTGCCACTACCCTGGGCCTGGCTTCGCCCATGGTAACCGAGGGCTTGCACCGCCTGTTCGGCACGCCGGTCAATCTGTGGACCCAGCTGGCAGTGTTGCTGGTCACCACAGCAATCTTTGCCTTTAGTGCCTTTCGCGGACTCAAGGGCTGCATTCAACTGCTGTCCAACATCAACTTTTATCTGGCATTGCTGTTTCTTGGCGTGGTGTTTTTTGCCGGCCCCAGCATGTTTATCCTGAACACCGGGCTGGAGAGCCTGGGCCGTTCGCTGACCCAAATGCTCACCATGATGACCTGGACCGAATCCATGGGCAGCTTTAGTGAGCATGGCTTTCAAAAAACCACTTTCCCCAGCGACTGGACCATTTTTTACTGGGCCTGGTGGCTGGTGTTTGCGCCTACTGTGGGGCTGTTTATTGCCAAGATCTCCCGCGGCCGCACCATCAGGCAAATGGTTATCGGCTCGATTTTCTTCGGTTCACTGGGGTGTGCCGTATTTTTCATTGTTCTGGGCAACTACGGTCTGCACCTGCAACTAACAGACAGCCTGGACGTAGTTGCCATCCTGAATGAACAAAGTGCTACAGCGGCTATTTTTGCAGTGTTGAATACACTGCCCATGAGCTGGATCATGATGGCCATGTTTACGCTGCTGGCGATTATCTTTACGGCCACCACTTTTGACTCTATCTCTTATATTCTGGCCTCGGTAGTGCAGCGTGAGGTCGACTGTGAGCCTCACCGCTGGAATCGTCTGTTCTGGGCCTTTACCCTGTGTCTGATGCCTGCAGTGCTGATGTTTCTGGGTGGGCTGTCAACCCTGCAAACGGCATCAATCGTATCCGGTGCCCCCTTGCTGATCATCATGACGCTGTTGATGATTTCCACCATCAAGGCAGCACGCTACGACCTTCATTACCAGCCAGACTACAACCTGAGCACTATCCACATTGAGGAGCTGCCTGAGTCTGCCCCATGGGAGGTGGGTGAAACATCCGAAGCACCCGAAGGCTCGGTGCTGGCGATGCAGGCCGAGTATGAGGAGTTGCGCCTGCAGCAGGAAGAACAGGAAAACAGTGAGCCGGACCAGCAGCCGGGTTAATTGCCGGCCTGTTCCTTGTGCCGCTGCAGCCTGTGAACGCTGCAGGCACGGATAAACTGCCCAGCGATACGGGCGCTGTCTTTACTCTTGATGACTGTCGCGATCACGATAGCCCAGCAGATACAGAATGCCATCCAGGCCCAGGGTAGAAATGGCCTGGCGGGCACTTTTTTTGACCAGCGGCTTGGCGCGGAAGGCTACCCCCAGCCCGGCCAAGCCCAGCATCGGCAGATCATTGGCCCCGTCACCCACCGCAATGGTTTGTTCCAGACGCAAGCCCTCCCGCCTGGCCAGCTCCTGCAGCAAGTCGGCCTTGCACTGGGCGTCAACGATGGGATCGAGCGCTCGGCCGGTCAGTTTTCCATCAACAATTTCCAGCTCATTGGCATAGACATAATCAATACCCAGCTTTTCCTGCAGGTGCCGGGCAAAATAGGTAAAGCCACCGGATAGAATAGCGGTCTTGTAACCCAGCCGCTTGAGTTCGGCAAACAGGGTCTCGGCACCTTCGGTCAGGCGCAGTGACTGTGCAATATTTTCCAGCACATCCTCGCTCAAGCCCTCCAGTAGCGCCAGACGCTCACGGAAACTGGCTTTGAAATCCAGTTCGCCCTGCATGGCGCGCTCGGTAATGGCAGCGACCTGATCGCCGACGCCAGCAGCGATGGCCAGCTCGTCAATTACCTCATGTTCAATCAGGGTCGAGTCCATATCGAAAACTGCCAGCCGCCGGTTACGGCGATAGACACTGTCGCGCTGGAAAGCGATGTCCACATTCAGCTCTTGGGCCACGCTGAGGAACTCGGCACGCAGCGCCGCCACGTCAGCCGGCTCGCCACGTACGGAAAACTCAATGCAGCCTTTACCCTTGTCTGCCGGCATATCCAGCGGCATGCGGCCAGACAAGCGATCGATGTGGTCTATATTGAGATTATATTTGGCAGTGATTGCACTAACCCGCCGCAGCTGTTCAGCTGTTACCTTGCGTGTCAGCAAAGTGACGATATAGCGTGATTTGCCCTGACCGGCCACCCAACTCTGATAATCCTGCTCGGAAACCGGAGTAAAGCGCACCTGCTGGTCCAGCTTGTAACCAGTGAACAGCACGTCTTTCAGCACATCAGCAGACTGGCTGCCAGTAGAAATTTCTACCAAAATGCCAAAAGACAGTGTGTCGTGAATCACCGCTTGTCCAATATCCAGAATGCTCACATCGCTCTGCGACAGCACGCTCATGATGGCAGCCGTCAAACCGGGGCGATCCTCACCGGTAATGTTGATCAGGACAATCTCGCGCAAGGCAGCAGTCTCCAGGAATTAGTAGCCGCCTCGATTGCAGCCGAGCAGCCGGAATTTTGCTTCGCATTCTAGCCTGAATCCTGGCCTTGTGCAGCCTGCACTGCTGCTGCAGGCACGAGTTTGTTATACTTCGCTCCCCGTTTCGCTCCACCATTCAGGATTGCCCATGACCCAACCCGCACGACAGCAGCCATCAGGCATCAGCCTCACTCAGCGCATACTCGGCGTATGTCTGCTGCTCATTGCTTTGGTCATTATCGTACTGGTCGGACTGAGTGCCCGGCAGTTTGCCATTTCCATCCAGGACCAGGCCGATGCACTGGGCGAAACCCTGGTAATCCATACCGCCCAGGCAGTCTCAGCACCGCTGGCGCTATCTGACTCATTAGGACTGGCTGCTGTATTGCGCGAGCTGACCGAAAACCCTTATGTGGCCCACGCCGCACTCTACAGTGTCGACAACCGCACACTGGCCGAAGCGGGCCGCCGGCCAAAGCCCGGCAAGATCAACAGCCTGTATACCCGTCCAATTGCCTTTGAACATGTCATTGCCGGCCAGTTGCATGTCAATATTGACGTCAAGCGCCTGCAAAAGCCCCTGTACGCAAACCTGCAGGGTCTGATGCTGCTGGGCATCCTGCTGTTGCTGGCCTGCGTTATGCTGCTGTCACGCGCTGCCCGCTCCATCTGTCAGCCACTGACCGATCTGCAGCGCTGGCTGATCCAGCCGGTCGGGCAGGCCCCGCACCAGCAACGGGGGGACGAAATCGGCCTGCTGGCCCGCACCCTTGAACAATGCTTCAGGCTGCCCGGCAGCACGTTGCCAATTGACAGCACGCTGCCGGACGAAGCGGAAACCGGACAGCCACAGCCCGACCACATCATAGACACTTCGCAGCAGGACACTGCAGCCGTTACAGCACAAGCCGTACTGCCGGAGCAGTGCGCTGTACTGGCAGTCGAGCTGAGTCTTGGGCACGGCATTTATGAACTTGATGAGCAGCGTCGCGAGCAGCTGCTGGACCATTATGACCAGGCTCTGGAAGAAGTAGCCGACATCTATCAGGGCCGCTTGCTGGAACTGGCCGATGGCCAGTCCATGTTGCTGTTCCATGATGACGCTGAAAATCACCTGGCCAATGCCCTGTGCGCAGCCGAATTGCTGCGGGCGTTTGCCCATGCACTGCAAATGGAGATTGCCGACAGTGGCATTACCCTTGGCATGCAGCTGGGCGTGGCCCATGGTGATGCCGTCTTTGACTTCGGCGAAGAAAAGTTGCTGCAGCACGCAGCCATTGCCGAAGCGCTAGAACTGGCCCGCTATAGCCGCAACCTGGTTTTGCTGGGGCAGTCTGTTACCGGCCATCCGCAAACCTTTTGCGCCAGCATTCGCAGCATTGCCCGTCCTGCCGGCGCCAGCTGCATTGAACGCATCCTGCCGCCCTGTTCCGAGCAGCTGGATATGCAACTGCAAAGCCTGATGCTGCTGGTGGCGGAAGACTGAACCCACAAAGCAGCAAGAGACATTTTTACCCGCCCCTAGGCGGCAGACAGCGACAAGCCCCAACAACACTCAGAACCGGTACACTTCAAACTCTTGTGCCGGCTCGGCCACTGGCATGCTGCTTCCTTTGCGAATGTCCGCCTTGCTGCTTTTCTGGTTGCTGGCGGACTGGCGTTTTACTGCTTTATGCTGACCGCTATGTAACTGGCGCACTGCGTCCGCCAGCTGTTCGGACAACTGCACCAAGAGCTCACTCTGCGCGCGAACCTGGCTGGCCAGCTTATCTTCATGCTCCGCCTTCAATGTCAGTACCTTGCTGTCGCGCACCTTGCCGGCCCCATCAAGCAGGCGCCATTGGGCTTCCAGTATGGCCGGCTCGCCTTCGCCCGAATCCAGCCGGCTGATGCTGAGTACAATTTGGGCCCCCGGCTCGACACCAATGCGGTCCGGGTACAGTGCCACATGACTGCTACCCAGCCGCATAGCCATCTGGCGCAACAGCAACTGGCCTATCTCGTCCTCCAGATGGCCAGCCCAGCGTCCATTGCGGCTGGCACTCAGGCTGCCATCAGCCTGGCGCTGCAGAATTTGCTCGCGCTGCAGATAATCGGCCAGCTTGACCGGCCCTAACAGAACGGCAGTTTCCTGGTGTTTGCTGACAACTGCCTCACCAGGAGGCGCCTGTAACTGATAAAACTCACTGGGCGTCACCAAACTGCAGCCTGCCCCGGCAAGCATTACAGCAGCCATCAACCAATGAAGGGGGCGGCACAGGGGGTTGTTCTGTTTCATTCTTTCCTGCCAAAAATCAAGGACTGTGGCTGCTGCTCTATGGCCTGCGCCGTACGCTCCAGCGACTTGCTGGCACGGGAGACATTTTGCAGCGCCTGTATCAGTTCATATTGCAATTCGGAAGCCGGGCTCAAACTGCGGTGCCCTTCGCTAACCAGCTGACTGGCTCCTTCAAGTGCCTGCTGCGCTCCAACAGCCACCCGGCTTACTTCGGCCAGTGTCTGCCTGAGTTCACGACCCCCTGCATCCAGGTTGTCCAGCAAGCCCGGCATGCGCTGATCAAGCTGGCTGGCGATTTTGCTCAGGCCAGCCAGCACATCATTCATGTGTCCTATGCTGCTTTCCAGCTCAGGCGAGCCAAGCAGTGCTTCCAGTTTTGTCATGGTACGACTGGCGGCCTCCAGCGTTTCTTTAAGAGGCACTGCGCGCAGACCGTCAGCCAGGTCATGTATCAAGTCAGCGGCTTGGTCGATGCGTGAAGGTACCGTAGGAATCGCAGTCAGGCCAGTGACATCATTATTGCGTACGTAACCCGGCTGGCCCGGGAAGAAATCGAGCGCTACAACCGCCTTGCCGGTCAACAGGCTCGGCACCTGCAGCTGAGCCCGCAGGCCACGCTCAACCAGCAGGGCAATGGAGCGGTCCAGCTGGGGCCCGGTGGAAGCCTTGGTGCCACTGTCGGTACTGATACGAATGACTACCGGCATAATGACATCGTTGATCTTTCGGTCATAAGACAAGCGAATGTCGCGCACACTGCCAACCTTTACACCGCGATAAGTCACATCGGCACCGACGTCCAGTCCGTCCAGCGCACCGGTAAAATAAACGACATATTCAACCGGCTTGCTCCAGACATCATCACGGGCCAGCATCAACACCCCTCCAATCAACAGCATCAGGCCACTCAACAGGAAGATGCCGATCCAGAATGGTTTGCGGGTTTCGTTCATGTGCGCTCTCCGGCCGCAAAGGAGTCACCACGGCGCAGGAACCGTTGAACCTGCTCGGGGCCGTGATCAAGTAAATCTTGTAGGCTGCCCAGTGCTATCTGGGTACGGGTTTTATTATCCAGAAACAGGCAGGTATCTGCCACCCGATAAATACTGGGCAGCTCGTGGGTCACCAGCACAATGCTGGCACCAAGACTGTCACGCAGCTGCAGAATGAGCTCATCGAGCGCCATTGAGCTGAGCGGATCCAGCCCTGCCGATGGTTCGTCAAAAAACAAGACTTCAGGATCCAATGCCAGTGCCCGCGCCAACCCGGCCCGCTTGCGCATGCCGCCCGACAACTCGGACGGGTACAGATGGTCGGTGCCGGCCAGCCCGACCAGTGACAGTTTCAGTGAGGCCAGCTCATGGCGCTCCAGCCGGCTCAGCTCAGGCCGCCAGGTTTCCAGGGGCAAACAAATGTTTTCTCGCAAGGTCATGGCACCCCACAGGGCTACGTTCTGATACAGAATGCCGAAGTGCTGCTGCAACAGCGCCCGCTTCGCACTGCTGTGAGCCCAGTAGTCATCGCCCCGAAACAGGATACGACCAGCCAGAGGCGCCTGTAGGCCAATCAGATGGCGCAACAAGGTGCTCTTGCCACAGCCACTGCCGCCCATCACGACAAAGACCTCACCCTGCCGAATGCTGAAATTGAGATCTCGCTGAATAACCAGATCACCATAACCAGCACTCAGCTTGTCGGCGACCAACACGACTTCTTTCATGGTTAAATCCCCAGCTGCGTACAGAGCACAGTAATCAGGGCGTCACTCACCACCAGCGCAACAATGATACTAACCACAGCCCGGGTAGTGGCCTGCCCAACTGCCTGGGCATTGCGGCCGCTGTTCAAGCCGTAATAGCAACCAATCATGCCAATCAGCAAGGCAAATACCAGACTTTTGAACAGACCTATGAAAAAATCTGTGCTGCTGACCATTTCCAGGCTCTGGTTGATGTACTGCACCGCAGAAATATCATACATGCCCCAGCCAATGACAAAGCCACCAAGGATGCCCAGCGCATCGGCAAAACAGGTCAGGATCGGCATGCTGACCAGCAACGCAAGCACCCGGGGAATGACCAGGAACTCAAGTGGTGGAAAGCCGAAAGTCTGCAACGCATCAATTTCTTCATTAGCCTGCATACTGCCCAGTTCGGCTGCGTAGGCAGCACCGGTACGTCCTGCCATGATCACAGCCGTCATCAATGCCCCCATTTCCCTGGTCATGCCGATCGCCACCATGTTGGCAATATAGATTTGTGCACCAAAGGCCTCTAGTTGTACCGCACCAACAAATGCCAAAATCAGGCCCACCAACACTGCAATCAGGGCCACAATCGGCAGGGCGCCCGGCCCGCTTTGCTGCAATGCCAGCCAAAAGTCACTGCCACGCATGCGGGCCCGGCCACGAATGGCCGCTACCAGCGCCAAAACAACCTGACCAAGAAAAGTGCAGCTCCGTCCGATGCTGGCGAGAATGTCCAGTGCACCCTGCCCAAACCGCTCTACCCAGCCCTGATGCGGTTGCGCAGGCGCCTGAGCCTGACTGGAGGGTATTGCTGCCATCTGCAGCATTTGCTCAACACCGGACGGCAAACCTTGCAGGTTTACATCAATACCGGCTTCATAAGCCAGGTACTGGATACGCCGCAGCAATGCCAGCAGACTGCTGTCCCAGGCTTCCACAGCGACTTTGACACAGAGCTGCTCAGGCAGGCGGCCACCTTTGCGCCAGATATCCAGCAGGTCCGGTTTGCGCTCGTGCAGCGTCCACTGACCAGTCACATGCAAACAAGACAGCTGCCCGTCCTGTTGCCAGTGGAGTCCTGCTTTATAGTCCTGTATGCCGGTTGCCAATCCAGTATCGCTCCCAAAGTTGCTTGCATTCCGCTCTGGACATCCATGTCCTTCGTCAGCCGGTAATGGCGGTCAGGCTCTCGACCCGTTGAAAGCCGCGCGGCAATTTGTTTCCACGACGACCGCGTTCACCACGATAGTACTCAAGATCGCTGCTTTTCAATGTCAGCATACGACGTCCTGACTCCACCTGCAGGCTTGCGCCTGCAGGCAGCACCGCGTAATCAACCACCCACTCTTCACGCTTGCTGGCACGATCAGCGGGAATGCCGATCAACTTATTGCCCTTGCCCCTGGCCAGCTGTGGCAAGTCACTGACTGGAAACAACAGCAGACGGCCATCGCTGCTGGCCACTGCGATCAACGCGTCAGCCGGATTATCGAGCGGTTTGGGCATCATCACCTTTGCATTTTTCGGCAGCGTCAATAAAGACTTGCCGGCACGGTTCTTGGCTTGCATGTCTTCACCTTTAACGATAAACCCATAGCCGGCATCCGAGGCCATTATATAGAGCTGTGCATCTGCCGGCACCAATACATGCTCGAATACGGCACCGGCTGGCGGCGTCAACCGTCCACTCAGCGGCTCACCCTGCCCCCGTGCTGACGGCAAAGTATGCGCCGGCAGCGAGTAACTTCGCCCGCTGCTGTCGAGAAAAACCGCCTGCTGGTTGCTACGGCCTGGTGCGGACGCCTTGAAAGCATCGCCAGTCTTGTACGACAGGGTCGCGCCGTCCACGTCATGGCCACGGGCGCTGCGCACCCAGCCCTGTGCGGAAATCACTACGGTCACCGGCTCGGACGGCACCAGGTCTGTTTCGGACATTGCCCTGGCTTCGCTGCGCTCAACCAGCGGCGAGCGTCGCTCATCGCCATAGGTTTTGGCATCCGCCAGAATTTCCCGGCGCACCAGACGCTTGAGCTTGCTCTCACTACCGAGCAACTCCAGCAAGCTATTCCGCTCCTTGTTCAGCTCGTCCTGCTCGCCACGGATTTTCATTTCTTCCAGCCGTGCCAACTGGCGCAGACGAGTGTCCAGAATGTAATCAGCCTGCACTTCGGTAATGCCAAAGCGCTCCATCAGTACCGGCTTGGGGTGATCTTCAGTGCGGATGATCTCAATCACTTCGTCCAGATTAAGGAAGGCTATCAGCAATCCTTCCAACAGGTGCAAACGTTTTTCCACCCGCTCCAGACGGAACTGCAAACGTTTGCGTACCGTTTCCACGCGGAACTGCAGCCACTCCAGCAACAGGCTGCGCAAATCCTTAACCTGGGGCTTGTTGTCCAGACCAATCACATTCATGTTGACGCGGAAGCTGGCTTCCAGGTCGGTGGTGGCAAACAGGTGCTGCATCAGCTCTTGGGCATCCACCCGATTCGAGCGCGGCACAATCACAATGCGGCAGGGGTTTTCATGGTCCGACTCGTCGCGCAAATCCGCCACCATCGGCAGCTTCTTGGCCTGCATCTGCGCGGCGACCTGTTCCAGCACCTTGGCACCAGACACCTGGTGCGGCAGCGCGGTGATCACAATGTCACCGTCTTCCACTTCATACACGGCACGGGCACGAATAGAGCCACGGCCGGTCTGGTAAATTTTCAGCAGGTCTTCACGCGGGGTAATGATTTCCGCCTCGGTGGGATAATCCGGGCCCGGCAGCAGCTCGCACAGCTCTTCAATTGTGGTGGATTGCTTGTCCAGCAGCTGTACGCAAGCGGCAGCCACCTCGCGCAGGTTATGCGGTGGTACATCGGTCGCCATACCCACGGCAATACCGGTGGTACCATTGAGCAGCAGGTTGGGCAGACGTGCCGGCAGCACGTCCGGCTCATTCATGGTGCCATCAAAGTTGGCAATCCAGTTCACCGTGCCCTGGCCCAGCTCGCTTAGCAATACTTCCGAATAGCGCGCCAGCCTCGCTTCGGTATAACGCATGGCAGCAAAAGATTTGGGATCGTCCGGCGCACCCCAGTTGCCCTGGCCATCCACCAGCGGATAGCGGTAGCTGAACGGCTGCGCCATCAGCACCATGGCCTCGTAACAGGCACTGTCGCCGTGCGGATGGTATTTGCCCAGCACATCACCCACTGTACGGGCGGACTTTTTATGCTTGGCGTTGGCATCCAGCCCCAGCTCGCTCATGGCATACACAATGCGCCGCTGCACCGGCTTGAGGCCATCACCTATATGCGGCAACGCCCGGTCCATGATGACGTACATGGAATAGTTCAGGTACGCCTGCTCGGTAAACTCGGCAAGCGACCGGCGCTCGACGCCTTCAAAACTCATTTCGGTTAAATCATTCATACAATTCCAACATGTTTTGTGCGTTGCCATCCATACAACATTATTTGCCAATTAAAATGGCTCGTATAGACCTGCAGGAGCGGCTTCAGCCGCGACCGGAGGCTGCCCTGAACCGGCGTTGGTCGCCACTGAAGTGGCTCGTACAGGCCCGCAGGAGCGGCTTTAGCCACGACCGGAGGCAGGAGTGGTTTTTAATCTGACCCGGTCAGCCCGGGCACTTATTCAGCGCTTTCTAAACCTCAATCTCTGCCAAATCACCCTTGGTCTCCAACCATGCCCGGCGGTCCCCGGCCCGGCGACGGGCCAGCAGCATGTCGAGCACCTCACCCGCACCATCTCCTTCTTCGAGCGTCAGCTGCACCAGTCGGCGAGTATTGGGATCCATGGTGGTTTCACGCAACTGGGGCGGATTCATTTCACCCAGCCCCTTGAAGCGGGTCACCTGTATCCGGGCCCGCCTGCCAGAAGACTCAATGCGGTTCATGATGGCCTCGCGCTCTTCCTCATCCAGCGCGTAATACACTTCTTTGCCGGCATCAATACGAAATAACGGCGGCATTGCCACATATACATGCCCGGCTTCGACCAGTGGTCTGAAATGACGTACAAACAAGGCACACAGCAAAGTGGCAATATGCAAGCCGTCCGAGTCGGCATCGGCCAGAATACAGATCTTGCCATAGCGCAGCTGAGCCAGATCCCTGGCACCCGGGTCTACCCCAATGGCCACTGCTATATTGTGCACCTCCTGGGATGCCAACACCTGGCTTTCATCCACCTCCCAGGTGTTCAGAATTTTCCCGCGCAGCGGCAGAATGGCCTGAAATTCCTTGTCACGGGCCTGCTTGGCGCTGCCACCGGCCGAATCACCCTCCACCAAAAACAACTCGCTGCGTATCGGGTCCTGTCCTGCACAATCAGCCAGCTTGCCCGGCAAGGCCGGCCCCTGGGTAACACGCTTGCGCTCAACCCGGCGCGCCGACTTGAGGCGGCGACCGGCCTGTTCGATAACCATTTCGGCCAGCTGCATCCCCTGTTCGGCATTCGCATTCAGCCAAAGGCTAAAAGCATCCTTGATCACACCACCAACAAAGTTGGCTGCCTGACGTGAAGACAGACGCTCTTTGGTCTGGCCGGAAAACTGTGGCTCCTGCATCTTCAGCGACAAAACAAAATTGATGCGCTCCCAGATATCCTCTGGTGCCAGCTTGACGCCACGTGGCAACAGGTTGCGGAACTCGCAAAAGTCACGCATGGCATCCAGCAGCCCCTGACGCAAGCCGTTGACGTGTGTGCCTCCTTGCGAAGTGGGAATCAGGTTGACATAGCTTTCCTGAATACTGACACCCCCTTCCGGCAGCCACAGCAGCGCCCACTCAACCCGTTCACCCTCGCCGACATGGTTGCCACAAAATGGCTCTGCCGGCAGACGCTCCCATTCATTGACCGCATCTGCCAGATAAGAACGCAGGCCGTCCTCATAGAACCACTCCAGCCTTTCACCACTGTTTTTGTCAAGAAAGCTGATGGTCAGTCCCGGACAAAGCACCGCCTTGGCCTTGAGCACATGTTTGAGCCTGCTCACGGAGAAACGTGCCGAATCGAAATATTTACCATCCGGCCAGAAACGTACGCTAGTGCCCGTATTGCGCCGCCCGACCGCGCCCACCACGCTCAGCTCACTGGCCTTGAAGCCGTCAGAAAAATGCATCAGGTACTCTTGGGAGTCACGCCGTACCCGAACCTCCAGGCGAGTAGACAGGGCATTGACCACAGAAATGCCCACACCATGCAAACCACCGGAAAACTCGTAATTTTTGTTGGAAAACTTGCCGCCCGCATGCAGCTTGGTAAAGATCAGCTCCACACCGGGAATTCCTTCTTCCGGGTGAATATCCACCGGCATGCCACGGCCGTCATCAACAACCTCCAGTGACTGATCCTCGTGCAAAACAACCTGGATATTGCGTGCATGACCCGCCAATGCCTCATCCACACTATTGTCGATAACTTCCTGGGCCAGATGGTTCGGGCGAGTGGTGTCGGTATACATGCCTGGACGCTTGCGCACCGGGTCCAGTCCGGATAAAACCTCAATAGCATCAGCGGTGTAGGTGGTATTGGTCATGCAAGCCCTGTAAAACTGAGAAAACATATGAAAAGATAAGCAGCAAGAATAGCACAGCGCACACCACTGTATATATGGACAGCGGTGGATGTCCCCGAAAACTGCTGCCTCATGTCTTGTTCGGTCAATTTTATCGGCTCTCGCTGACAGTCTCGACTCAAGTTTGAAACCAATGACCACAGGGCTCGCCAAATGACTGCTATCCACATCCACCAAGGCGCACTGCCCAAACTGCCGGCTGGCAAGGCTTGAAAACACCCGGGAGTAGTGCTGTAGCGCCGCAGATGGGTTCCGCCACCCAAAAACAACCCGGTGGGTGCAAATGCTTTTTGCCACAGGCAGTACCGGCCCGAGACTGCGGCATCACCTGCTCAAGCCAGACCAAAGCGTATCTGGCAACTGGCGAAAGCGCCAACAGAATTACAGGTCACTGCCACAACGGCGGTCGCCGACGAAAAGCCTCAGTAGCCAGCGAAGGCCAGCAACTCGGGAATGCGCTCGACAAATCCCTGGTAGCTGTGATCACCACCCTGCCGGATATCCAGCCGGCAGCAACGGTAAAACTCCTCAGCCTCGCGGTAGTCCAGTGTTTCATCGCCAGTTTGCAGCCAAACCCAATAGCGCTCATGGTCTGTTGGCGGCGGCGTCTCCAGCTGCGCGAGCGCATCGACATGCGCCGGCGTCAACACCCAGCGCTCATCTGTATAATAGTTTTTTTGTGGTCCGAGGTATTGCTCAAACCTCTGGCAGGGCAACACAGCCGGGTTGATCAAAAGTGCCTTGCACTGATATTTTTCCGCCAGCCAGGTTGCATAATAGCCGCCCAGCGAACTGCCCACCAGCACGACAGGAGCATCACGCTGCTCCACCCAGGCTTCCAGACCTTCAATAGCCGCCAGAGGATCATTGGGCAGGTCAGGCACCAGCAGCCTGCCAGCTGGAAGCCCGGCGCCCTGCCAGCAAGCACTCAGCTGCTGTGCCTTGAAAGACAACGGCGAACTGTTAAAGCCATGCAAGTACAGAACAAACTGCAGCTGATTCGCTTCAGTCATCATTGCCTAGTATCCAGTTCCCGAGTAATCAATTTCATGGTCAAGCCATTGCAGCCTGGATACGGCGGTGTCAACACGACCATCCGGATGCAAGCGCAACCAGCGATAACCGGGCAAGCGCCTGTCCAGCGAAAAATTCTTGCTGCCTGGCGCAAACTGGATACAGGTGGAAGGGGTGGCCAACAGACGAACACCATTACGCAGCCTGTCCACCTCCTGATGAATGTGCCCCCACAGCACACAACGAACCGTTGCGTAGCGGTCTACGATAGCAAAAAACTCATCTGCATTACGCAATCCGATATGATCCAGCCAGTTACTGCCCACGGGTACCGGGTGATGGTGCAAGCTAATCATGACGTGCCGCCCAGCTGCTGTAGTAAGAGCCGCCTCAAGCAAATCAAGCTGATCCTGCTCCAGGTATCCATGCACCGCATCATGTACCGCCGAGTTCAGCAGCACAAGGCGCCACCCGGCCATATCTACAACGGGCTGTGACCAGTCTTTGCCTGTGGCAACAGCTGTCTGCACCCGGGCTTCATCGTGATTGCCTGGCAGCCAGCGAAGCGGTGCGCGAATGGGGTCAACGAGCTCAACAAAACGCCGGTACGAGACGGCAGAACCATCCTGCGCTATGTCGCCTGTAGCCAAAACCAGGTCCACTCCCTGCTGCTCCTGCACCACCAAATCAACCACAGACTTCAGGCTGTCAGAGGTTGGCAGCCCCAACAGGGTGCCAGCCGGGTCGGCGAACAGATGACTGTCGGTTATCTGCACCAGATTGAGAATGTTGTTTTTGGGTTCAAGAGCTGGCACGCCCAATATCCTCCTGTCTATCTGTCACAAATTATGCTTAGCCGATTCTGAAAGCGCAAACCAAAACGCCATCATGCCTGTTTTCTAACCCGCTTTTGCCACCAGACTGTGAGTTTCCTGCCAACTTGTGCTGTACATCACGCACTGTGCCCGTAACTGCACTATACTTATGCCAGTATTTTGATTGCACAGGACCTCCCTAATGTATTTGCTTAGTGACGTGCCTCTACATGCCCAACCCTTGCTGTCCCGCCTACAAGAAATTCCTGTGCAACTGCTCGAAGGCCTGGAGCCCTGTGGACCTGTGCTGGAGCTTGAGAGCAACGCTGACCTGAACTCTGTATTGCCGGAAAACCAGCTTTTTTTGCTGCTGCAGGGTGTTGTAGACACCTCCACAGACGAACAGTTGCTATTTTGTTTGCAGCAAGGCAGCCTTATCGGCCTTCGTCACGGCCTTAACCTGCCCCGCTGGCAATACAGCCATAACCAGGCAATACGGCTGGCCCCTTATGAAAGGCGTGACTTTTTCAAGCACATTTATAGCAGCGAACAGCGCCAAGAGCTTTTTACATTCTATTTGCTTGGACAAACCACCCTGCTAACCGAGGCTTTTGCACGTATCAAGCCGGTCGACGTCCGTCCTGCCACAGGCTTTGAGCACTTTGCCCCCGGCGAAAAACTGATTCGCCAAGGTGATAGCGCCGAACATGTTTTCATCATCATCGAAGGTCATGCCGAAGCCTGGGTTAACGGCCAGAAGGTAGGTGATGTACAAAAGGACGAAATTTTCGGTGCCATGGCCGTCTTTATCAATGAACCTCGCACGGCAACCGTCGTAGCCACCGAGCCTTGCACGGTAATGACCATTCCCAAGGATCAGTTCCTGACTTTGATGCAAAGCAACCCGCGCATTGCCCATAGCCTGATTGAAAGCATGGCTCGCCGCATTGACCTGATGAACAAGGAAATCAGCCACCTGCGCAATCAGCAGCAAAATGAGTAACTCATGCTTTCAGCACAGCACTCGCACATTTAAATCCTGGTAGCTTGAAGGGCCAGCTTGCTAACTCAAGCTTCGTGCAAGGTTTCAAGAACTGGTGCTGCAATGCGCACACCGGGCTGGCCCTGGCTGCAGTACATGCAGAGAGCACAAGGCAGCTGCACGCTGCCAAAACAACAAAGCCTCGGGGGGGCATCCATGACCTGGCGCTTTATCCTTAAACAAGTGGGTATGCCGCCGGGCAGCCTGTACCTGCTTTTGCTTGTAGCCTGGCTGCTGCGCAGGCGACTACCAAGGCTTGCTGCGCTCCTGTTTTTCATGACCCTGGGAGCCTCTTATGCCTTGAGCCTGCCCCGGGTCACGCAACTCCTGGCCGGCTTTCTGGAAAACCAACCCGCAATCCATCAGGACCAATGGCCGGAGTTAGCCCATCAGGCCGGAGCCATTATCGTTCTGGGCGGCGGCCGCGAACCGGCCGACCCTGCCTGGGGTGCCGACCAGCCCTCCCTGTTTGCCACCCAGCGGCTGCGCTATGCCGCCCGACTGGAAAAGGCTACCGGCCTGCCTGTGCTGGTTACCGGCGGCCTGCACTTTGGCCAGCCACCCAGCGAGGCCCGCATCATGGCCAACGCCTTGCAACAGGACTTTTCCGTATCCGCACGCTGGCTGGAAGAGCGCAGCCGCACTACCTGGGAAAACGCCCGTTTCAGCGCTGAGATGCTGCAGGCCCAGGGCATCAAGAGTGTTGTGCTGGTTACCGACGCCTGGCACATGCGCCGCTCCCGCTGGAGTTTCGAGCAGGCTGGCTTGCAGGTGATCCCTGCACCCCAGGGTTTCTACAGCACGCCACAGAACAAGCCGCTGGGTGGCTGGCTGCCCGAAAGTCGCGCTTTCTGGCAAAACACCCAGCTGCTAAACGAGTTACTGGGACTGGGGATCTATCAAGTGCTGTACTGACTGGCCCCGGCACAGCCCAAATAGCCACCTCAACAAACTTGCCCCATGACGCTCCATTCACGACTGCCTGCGGCAAGCCGCAGGCAGAACATAGCCGAGACCGCTCCGTTTCATGTATCCTAGCGGAATTGTTTCCATTCTTTTTCTTGTAGATATCAGCCAGCATCATGCACGAACAGTATCAACCCAGCGCAGTCGAGTCCCAGGCGCAAGAGTATTGGGCACAGAACAAATCCTTTGAAGTCAAAGAAGACAGCAGCAAGGAGCCTTTCTACTGCCTGTCCATGTTCCCCTACCCCAGTGGCCGCCTGCACATGGGGCATGTACGCAACTACACCATTGGCGATGTCATCAGCCGTTATCAGCGCATGCTGGGCAAAAATGTGCTGCAACCCATGGGCTGGGATGCTTTTGGCATGCCGGCGGAAAACGCCGCCATCCAGAACAGGGTCGCACCGGCCGCCTGGACCTACCAGAACATCGACTACATGAAAAAGCAGTTCAACCAGCTGGGACTGGCACTGGACTGGTCACGCGAACTGGCCACCTGCAAGCCCGACTACTACCGCTGGGAACAGTGGCTATTCACCCGCCTGTACCAGAAAGGCATCATTTACCAGAAAAAGGGCACCGTAAACTGGGACCCGGTGGACAACACCGTGCTGGCCAACGAACAGGTGATTGAAGGCCGTGGCTGGCGCTCCGGCGCGCTGGTGGAAAAGCGCGAAATCCCCATGTACTACTTCAAGATCACCGCCTACGCCGAAGAATTGCTTAGCAGCCTGGACCAGCTGGACGGCTGGCCCGAGCAGGTCAAGACCATGCAGCGCAACTGGATCGGCAAGAGCTTTGGTGCCGATATCGTCTTTGATTACGACACGGACAGCATCGGCATCGACGGCCAGTTGAAGGTCTATTCCACCCGCCCCGACACCCTGATGGGTGCTACCTATGTCGCCGTCGCCGCCGAGCACCCGCTGGCCCAGCGTGCCGCCGAAAACAGCGCAGAAGTGGCCGCCTTTATCAAGGAGTGCCAGACCGCTTCCACCGCCGAAGCCGACATGGCCACCATGGAGAAGAAGGGCTTGGCCACCGGTCAGTTTGTCATCCATCCGCTGACCGGCGACAAGCTGGCAGTCTATGTGGCCAACTATGTACTCTGGGGCTACGGCGAGGGCGCAGTAATGGCGGTTCCCGCCCATGACGAGCGCGATTTCGAGTTTGCCAACCAGTACAGCCTGCCGATCAGGCAGGTGTACCGCAGCACCGATGCCGGTCTGGCGTTCAACGACAAAGAGTGGCAGGACTGGTACGCCGACAAGGACAACGTACAAACCGTCAACAGCGGCAAATATGACAACCTGGATTTCCAGGCCGCTTTTGATGCCATCGTCGCCGATCTGGAGGCCAAAAGCCGTGGCGAGCGCAAAACCCAGTTCCGCCTGCGCGATTGGGGCATCAGCCGCCAGCGCTACTGGGGCTGCCCGATCCCGATCATTCACTGCCCAAGTTGCGGCGATGTACCTGTGCCGGAAGAGCAGCTGCCGGTGGTCTTGCCAGAAAACGTGATTCCCGATGGCAGCGGTAACCCGCTGGCCAAGATGCCGGAATTCTACGAATGCCAGTGCCCGCAGTGCGGTGCCGATGCACGGCGTGAAACCGACACCATGGACACCTTTGTCGAGTCCTCCTGGTACTATGCCCGCTACGCCTCGGCGCAGTTCGAGCAGGGACTGGTCGACAAACAGGCCGCCGACTACTGGCTGCCGGTCAACCAGTACATTGGCGGTATCGAGCACGCGATTTTGCACCTGCTGTATGCCCGTTTCTTCCACAAGCTGATGCGTGACGAGGGTCTGCTCAACAGCGACGAGCCGTTCACCAACCTGCTGACCCAGGGCATGGTGGTGGCGGACACCTTCTACCGCATGCTGCCCAATGGGGGGCGCGAGTGGTTCAACCCCGAGGACGTCGAGGTCAAGCTGGACAGCAAAGGCAAGGCACTGGGTGCCACGCTCAAAGCCGACGGCCAGCCGGTGGAAATTGGCGGCACGGAAAAGATGTCCAAGTCGAAGAACAACGGCGTTGATCCGCAGGTGATGATCGACCAGTACGGTGCCGACACCTGTCGCCTGTTCATGATGTTTGCTGCCCCGCCGGAAATGAGCCTGGAATGGTCCGACTCCGGCATCGAGGGCGCCAGCCGCTTCCTGCGCCGTTTCTGGCGTCTGGCATACAAGCACATCAGTGCCGGCCCCGTGAACCGCGTAGTCCCGGACAACCTTGACGCCGGACAGAAAGCCCTGCGCCGCGGCATTCACGCTGCTATCGAGCACGCCAGCCGCGATATCAGCCAGCACCACAAGTTCAACACCGCCATTGCCCAGGTGATGACGCTGATGAACGCCCTCGAAAAAGCACCAACCAGCAGTGACCTGGACCGTAGCCTGTTACAGGAAGGTCTGGAAACCGTCTGTCTGTTACTGGCTCCGATCACGCCGCACATCAGTCACGTGGTATGGCAGCAGCTGGGTTACAAAACGCCCATCATTGATGCACCCTGGCCAACAGCAGATGCCACAGCCCTGGTGCAGGACAGCCTGCAGCTGGTTGTACAGGTCAACGGCAAGCTACGTGGTCATATCGAGGTGCCGGCCAGCGCCAGCCGCGAGGAAATCGAGGCCAGCGCCCGTGAAAACGAAAACGTACTTCGTCACACTGAAGGCCAGACTATCCGCAAAGTAATTGTAGTGCCCGGCAAACTGGTTAATATTGTTGCCAACTGATTGATTGCCACGGCTGCCCCCAGGCAGCCTGTGCACATGGCGACCTGATAACTGCTTGACTGCAACCATTGAATATCAGCTTGCAATACTGAATCCTCATACTCCACATAGGTTCCACCATGCGTCTAGCTCAACTGCTTACCCTGTCCATGGCCCTGGTGCTGTCAGCCTGCGGCTTTCACCTGCGCGGTACCGGCAGCTTTCAGTTTGCCCTGAAAGAGCTGCACTTTACCTCGGCTGACCGTTTTGCGCCCCTGTCAGAAATGCTGCAACAGCGGTTACTAAGCCAGGGAGTAGAGCTGACCAGCAGTGCCGAATACAGCCTCTACCTGGGCCGTGAGGAACACACCCGACGCACCATCAGCTTTACCGCCGGGACCCGCAGCTCCGAACAAATGCTGACCACTACAGTGGACTATGAAATTCGCTACGCTGGCCTGCCAGCCCTGCTCACTGGGCAGGCCGAAGTACAGCGGACCCAGTCTTTCAACCAAAACCATGTGTCCGCCTCGTCGGAAGAAGCCCTCCTGCTGCGTGATGAAATGCGCAACGAGCTGGTAATGCAACTGATGCAACGCTTGCAAGCGGTCAGGCCAGCCCAGCTGGAGCAGCTACGCGCAGAAGCACAGGTCAAAGCCGATGCCGAAGCCGCCGCCCGGGAAGCCGAGCAACAACGCCTTCTGCAAGAAGAAAAACTCTTCCAGATCAACTGATGCGTCTGTATCCAGACAAGCTGGATGCCCAGCTGAACAAGGAATTGCTGCCTGTTTTCCTGGTCAGCAGCGACGACCCCCTGTTGCAGCGCGAAGCCTGCGACACCATTCGCCTAGCGTGCCGCGAGCAGGGCTACACAGAGCGCCAGGTGTTTCATGTCGAGCGCAGCTTCGACTGGAACGCAGTACGTGAAGCCAGCGCCAGCCTGTCCCTGTTTGCCGAAAAACGCATTCTGGAATTGAACATGCCCGGCGGCAAACCCGGTGATGCCGGTGCCAAAGTATTGCTCGAATACCTTGAGCGCCCGGCTGAAGACACCCTGCTGCTGATCATTGTCCCGCGACTGGATGGCAGCACGCTAAAAACCCGCTGGGCCAAAGGCCTGCTGGACAGCCCCGTCTGCGGTTTTGTGCAAATCCCCGTTATTGGTGCCGAACAACTGCCCGGCTGGCTTGGTCAGCGCCTGGCACAAAAGGGGCTCACAGCCGATGCCGAGGTATTGCAATTCATCAGCGACCGGGTTGAAGGCAACCTGCTGGCAGCCGCCCAGGAAATTGAAAAACTGGTATTGCTCACCGACGCCACCCACCTGGATATGGAAATCGTCCAGCAATCCATTGCCGACAGCGCCCGTTACGACATTTTTACCTTAACCGATGCCATGCTGGCCGGTGACCGTGTCCGCAGCCTGCGCATCCTCAGCGGTTTGCGCAGTGAGGGCAACGACGTACCGGTCATCCTCTGGGCGCTGGCTCGGGAAATCCGCCAGCTGGCCACCCTTGCCGCCCAGGTTGAACAGGGCCAGTCTGTCAGTCAGGCTACCAGCCGCGTCTGGCCAGCCAATCGCAAGCCCCTGGTGCAGCGTGCCCTGCAGCGCCAGCACAGCAGCCACTGGAATCAACTGCTGCAAAGCGCCCAGCTAATTGACGAACAGGCCAAAGGCCAGCTGGCAGGAGATCCATGGTTAGGGCTGCAACAAATTCTGCTGAATTTCTGACCATTGGCACTATCGGCTACCAGCTCCACCCCATGTCTTTTGCTATGAGAGAGTCAGCAGAGTATAACGCAGCCCCTGTGCGTACGAGCACACGCTTCACCTCTGATCCGGACAGACCCGCCCTCAACGCAGGCCCATAATTACGGAGCGCATCATGAACCCCTGGTTACTACTCGCCGTGGCCATCATTGGCGAAGTTGTTGCAACTTCAGCTCTCAAAGCCACTACTGGCTTCAGCCGCCTGGGCCCATCAGTCATGGTTGTCCTGGGCTATGGTTTGGCGTTTTACTGCCTTTCCCTGATACTCGACAGCATCCCTGTGGGGGTTGCTTATGCCATTTGGTCGGGTCTGGGCATTGTACTGGTCACAGCCATCGCCTGGTGGCTCTATGGCCAACGCCTGGATTTTTGGGGCTTTATCGGCATCGCCCTGATCGTCAGCGGCGTTGTCGTACTGAACCTGCTCTCAAAAGCCAGCGCCTGACTGGCGAAGGAGGTAGAAGGAGGTAGAAGGAGGCAACCAGTAAAGTGGCCAGTCCAGAGTGATACCATAAAAAACAGCCAGCTTCTTTTACTCGGGGAAACGTTGAACCCCAAGACAGCCGCTTGTCCAGCATTTTGCTACACTATTGCACCTGTTTTTCGGAGTGACCCCATGGCCAACCTCTACCTGCACCGGGCGCGCAAGCGCTTCGGACAAAACTTTCTGCATGACGCCGGTGTCATCGACCGTATTCTGCAGGCCATTTTCCCGCGCGAAGGCGAACGCCTGCTGGAAATCGGCCCCGGCCAGGGTGCCTTGACCGCCGGGCTGGTCAGCAGTGGTGCACAGCTCGACGTGATCGAACTAGACAAAGACCTGATCCCCCTGCTCAAGCTGCGCTTCGGCCTCAAGCCCAATTTTCAGTTGCACGAGGGCGATGCGCTGCAGTTCGACTTCAACCGCCTTGATGTCGGCCCACGTCGCCTGCGCGTGGTCGGCAACCTGCCCTACAACATCTCTACCCCGCTGATTTTCCATTTGCTCGACCATGTCGGGCTGATCCAAGACATGCACTTTATGCTGCAGAAAGAAGTGGTAGAGCGCATGAGCGCAAAACCCGGCGGTGGCCACTGGGGCCGGTTATCGATTATGGTGCAATATCACTGCAAAGTTGAGCATCTGTTCAATGTCGGCCCCGGTGCGTTCAACCCGCCGCCCAAAGTAGACTCGGCCATTGTGCGCCTGACCCCCCACAACGAGCTGCCTCACCCGGCGCAAGATATCTGCGCACTTGACCGTGTTGTCCGTGAGGCATTCAACCAGCGCCGCAAAACCTTGCGCAACACCCTGAAAAACCTGATGAACAGCGCAGACATCGAGTCCGTGGGCATTGACCCTGGCCTGCGCCCCGAACAGCTGCAACTGGCCGACTTTGTCCGTCTGGCCGACCGCTTTGCCGTCCTGAACAAGTAGTACAAACAACATGAGCAATGAATATCCCGTGCGGGTCAAGGTATCGACCCGCTATATACCCGACCACTCAGCACCTGATGAGCAACGCTTTGTGTTTGCCTATGACATCATCGTGCGCAACGAAGGCAACGAACCTGTCCAGCTGCTGACCCGCCACTGGATCATCACCGACGGTGACGGCAAAACCCAGGAAGTACGCGGCGAAGGTGTCGTTGGCGAACAGCCGGTCATTCCGCCCGGCACCGAGTACCGCTACACCAGCGGCACCCTGCTCAACACCGAAGTCGGCAGCATGCAGGGCAGTTTTGGCATGCAAACCGAAGACGGTGTAGAGTTTACTGCACCCATCAGACCCTTCACCCTGGCCCAGCCCGGAGCCCTGCACTGAGATGTCCACCTATGCCGTGGGTGACTTGCAGGGCTGTCTGGCACCATTGCAACAGCTGCTTGAGCAGGTCAGCTTCGACCCTGCCCGCGATCGCCTGTGGCTAGTTGGCGACTTGATCAACCGTGGCCCTGACTCACTGGAAACCCTGCGTTTTCTCTACCGCATGCGTGATGCGCTGACCATTGTCCTGGGCAATCATGACCTGCACTTTCTGGCGACCGTCTGGCACCGTGATTTTCTGAAAAAACACGACACCCTGCAGGAAATTCTTGATGCACCCGACTGTGACGAACTGGTCAGCTGGTTGCGCCAGCAGAAACTGGCCCATTACGACCCTCAGTTCAATACCCTGCTGGTACATGCCGGTGTGCCGCCACAGTGGTCCCTGCAGCAAGCACTGGACCGTGCGGGCGAAGTTGAAGCCGTACTGCGTGACGACCGGCGTATCGGTGATTTTTTTCTCAATATGTACGGCAACAAGCCCAAGCTCTGGCAGGACGAACTGGCAGGCCACGAGCGCCTGCGCGTAATCACCAACTACTTTACCCGCATGCGGTTTTGCAATGCCGAAGGCAAGCTGCAGCTAAAGGCAAAAAGCGGCCCGGACAAGGCACCACACGGTTTTGGCCCCTGGTTCAGCTACCCCGGGCTGACACTGGAGCATCACAAAATCATCTTCGGTCACTGGGCCGCACTGGAAGGTCGCAGCACCCACCCCAACGCCATCGCCCTGGACACCGGCTGCGTGTGGGGTGGTGCCATGACTTTATACAGCCTGGATAGTGGTGAATATCATCGCTGCAACTGCTCGCCCTCCAAACCCTGACCGCGACTGTTGCCCGCCCCTGGGCCCTGGTCGCGGCCAAGCCGCTCGTACAGTACACAGTAGGTGCCACGTCGATGGCGCCCCGAACTGCTTCTGCAGCCCCGTACGAGCCACTTCAGTGGCGAACAATACAGGAACCAAACAACCACGGTCGCGGCTGAAGCCGCCCGCACAGCACACAGCAGGTGCCACTTCAGTGGCAAACAAGGCCAAGTAAAACAAAGCAGGAACAACAATGGACCAATTTGGATACCTCAGCGTAGAAGAAACCGCCGAGCTTATGAACACAGGAGCTGTCATCGTCGATATTCGCGATGCAGACAGCTATGCTCAAGGCCATATGCCCGGAGCCATCCACCTGGACAACCACTCAGTAGCCAGTTTTATCCAGCAGGCCGACCTTGACACCCCCACAGTAGTCGTCTGCTATCACGGCCACGCCAGCCAGAGCGCCGCAGCCTATCTGCACAGCCAGGGCTTTGACCAGGTTTACAGCATGAATGGCGGCTTTGCCGAATGGGCTCTAAAGCAGCCTGACAGGATCGAAAGAGGGTAGTTTTTGCCTTTGGTGTTGAGGGTCGCGGTCGTGGCACTTTGCAACGCTGCGCTATCCGCATATTCCAATTGCTAAAACACACCTCTGGAGGTATAGTTTACTCTGTCATCCACTGAAGGAAGAGCCAGTGCAAAGCAGGGAGTTGATCAAGGAGCTTGAGGCAAATGGATGGACACTCATACGAATCAAGGGTAGCCATCACATCTTCAGGCACCCGGACAAGAAGCTTTCGATACCTGTTCCACATCCGAAAAAGGATTTGCCAGCCGGAACGGTGAGAGCAATCAGAAAACAGGCCGGGCTGGTTTAAGGATGCACTGACACGCCAGGAGCTGAAGTTATATGCAATATCCAATTTGTATCGAATGGGGCGATGACCAAACAGCTTTTGGCATTCAGATCCCCGATATACCCAATGCAGTGACTGCAGGCGATACCTTCGAGCAGGCATACCAGTCTGCTGTCGAGGTCGCCCATATCATGCTGGAAGAACTGGCAGAGCTGGGTGAGCCACCTCCTGCACCAAGTAGCGTGGAGCAGCTGAAAAGCAATCCTGACTTCGCAGGTATGGGCTGGGGTTTTATTGATATCGACGTCACCTCTTATCTGGGGAAAACTGAAAAGGTCAATGTCACCCTGCCCAGCTATCTTGTCAGCCAGATCGACAGCTTTGTCAAAACCCACAGCGTAAAAAGCCGGTCTGCATTTTTGGCCAGTGCCGCTTATGAGAAGCTGGCCAAGTCTTAAGGGAACACTGAATAATTACCTGCATTGCCAGGGCGCCGCCAACATTATTCAGCACCTTCTTAAAACATTATTCAGCACCTTCTTAAATAAAAAAGCCCCGACACCTGCAAGAACCCGGCTTTTCGCCCGCAATGCCCAAACCCGCCACGGCGACAGCAGTCCGGCGCAGCCGGACCACTCCCCCACCCTCACGTGGCGATTCAGGCGCAGAGCGATTGATACCAGGCGTTTAGCGCCATGAACGCCCGCCGTTCGTGGCAGCGGAGCCTGATATCAATCGCTCTGCGCCGCCAGCCACGAATGCAAAAACCAATCTGCCAACCCCAAAATGCAAAAAGCCCCACCAGCCTTTCGGCCGCGGGGCTTTCTACACAATCCAAGTCTTATGAGTTGCGAATAATATGATCAAACGCACTCAGTGAAGCCTTGGCACCATCACCCATGGAGATGATGATCTGCTTGTAAGGCACAGTAGTCACGTCACCGGCAGCAAACACGCCAGGCACACTGGTCGCACCACGCGCATCTACTTCAATCTCGCCACGGTCAGACAGCGCGACTGTCCCTTTCAGCCATTCACTGTTGGGCAGCAAGCCTATCTGGACAAAGATGCCTTCCAGTGCAATGGTGAACTGCTCGCCGCTGTCACGGTCCTTGTATTTCAGGCCGGTGACCTTGCTGCCATCGCCGAGCACTTCTGTGGTTTGCGCCATGGTGATGACTTTCACATTGGGCAAACTGGTGAGTTTCTTTTGCAGTACCTCGTCAGCACGCAGCTTACTGTCGAACTCCAGCAGGGTTACTTCGGCAACGATACCGGCCAGGTCAATGGCCGCCTCCACACCGGAGTTGCCACCGCCAATCACCGCCACACGCTTGCCCTTGAACAACGGGCCATCACAGTGCGGGCAATAAGCCACGCCCTTGGTGCGGTACTCCTGCTCGCCCGGCACGTTCATTTCACGCCAGCGCGCACCGGTGGCCAAAACAACGGTTTTGGCTTGCAGCCTGCCACCGGACTCGAACTCGACAGTATGCAGGCCACCCTGTTCAGCCGCAGGGATCAGCTTGCTGGCACGCTGCAGGTTCATGATGCCAACGCCATATTCGCGCACATGCTCTTCCATGGCACGGGCCAGTTTCGGACCTTCGGTTTCCTTCACGGAAATAAAGTTTTCAATCGACAGGGTGTCCATCACCTGGCCGCCAAAACGCTCGGCAGCCACACCGGTACGGATGCCCTTGCGCGCGCTGTAAATGGCGGCCGCAGCACCGGCCGGGCCACCGCCGACCACCAGCACTTCATAGGGCGCTTCTTCATTCATCTTCTCGGCGGCGCGGTCGGCAGACCCGGTATCCAGCTTGGCCATGATTTCTTCCACGCCCATCCGGCCCTGGCCAAACATCTCGCCATTCAGGAAAACCATAGGTACCGACATCACCTGGCGCTGCTCGACTTCCTCCTGGAACAGGGCGCCGTCAATGGCTACGTGGCGGATGTTGGGGTTCAGTACTGCCATCAGGTTCAGCGCCTGCACCACGTCCGGGCAGTTCTGGCAGGACAGGGAAAAATAGGTTTCAAACTCGTAACGGCCATCAAGCTGCTGAATTTGCTCGATCATCTCCTGCGCCAGCTTGGAGGGGTGACCGCCCACCTGCAGCAACGCCAGCACCAACGAGGTGAACTCGTGGCCCATGGGGATACCGGCAAACACTACGCCCATGTTTTCGCCCACACGGTTAAGGCTGAACGACGGGGTACGCTCGTCTTTGCCGTCCAGTCGAAGGGTGATTTTATTGCTCAGGCTGGCAATTTCTTCCAGCAGACTCTTCAGATCGCTGGATTTTGAGCTGTTATCAAGGGACGCAACAATTTCGAAAGGCTGCGTCACCTTCTGTAGATAGGTTTGAAGCTGTGCTTTTAAGTTAGCGTCCAACATGATTGACCTCGGTAAACACTTGCCGGAAAAATAACCAGGGCGTGCAATGCATGCAGCGGTAACCGGCAGGAACAAAATTCGGATACAAAAACGCCCGGACGGGTGGGCCCGGGCGCTGGATTCAGCCGGCTGTAGCCAGCTGAATGTACAAGCTCAAGCGCTTCAGCTTAGATCTTGCCTACCAGGTCCAGAGAAGGAGTCAGGGTTGCTTCACCCTCTTTCCACTTGGCCGGGCAAACTTCGCCGGGGTGAGCCGCCACATACTGGGCAGCCTTGACCTTGCGCAGCAGCTCTTGCGCATCGCGACCGATACCACCGGCGTTGATTTCAACAATTTGGATCTTGCCTTCGGGGTCGATCACGAAGGTGCCGCGGTCAGCCAGGCCAGCTTCTTCGATCATCACATCAAAGTTGCGGGTAATCAGGCCGGTCGGATCACCGATCATTGGGTACTTGATCTTGCCAATTTCGGGAGAGCTGTCGTGCCACGCCTTGTGGGTGAAGTGGGTGTCGGTAGAAACTGCATAGATCTCTACACCCAGCTTCTGGAACTCGTCGTAGTTGTCAGCCAGGTCACCCAGCTCGGTGGGGCAAACAAAGGTGAAGTCGGCAGGGTAGAAGAACACGACTGACCACTTGCCTTTCAGGTCGGCCTCGGTCACGTCGATGAACTCGCCATTGTGGTAGGCAGTTGCTTTAAAAGGTTTTACTTCGCTGTTGATGTAAGCCATCTGTATCACTCCAGTGGGTTGAAGAACTTTACGGGATCTATAGTAGGCAAAAAACAGCTTTAGGCATAATTGATTGACAACATCATACCGATAGCTTTTGGCAATACCAAAATCATGAATCCCTGATAACACCAGCTGCATATGGGGGCTGGACTGGTTTTTTTCAAGGCCTGAAGACAAACACTGTCATTTGCTCCCCTGCCCGGTGGCTGTCATGATATCGCTTTTGACTCTGCAGGTCTTTAACTATGCTGGTGTACAAGGTTGGCGGTGCCGTGCGTGACGAGTTGCTCGGGCTGCCGGTACAGGATGTCGACTGGGTGGTGGTAGGCAGCACACCCGCGCAAATGCAAGAGCTCGGCTATCGCCCGGTGGGTGGTGATTTTCCGGTATTTTTGCACCCGCACACTGGCGAAGAGTATGCTCTGGCCCGTACTGAACGCAAAAATGGCCATGGCTATGGTGGTTTCGTTTTCCATGCAGAGCCGACCGTCACTCTGGAGCAGGACCTGCTGCGGCGTGACCTGACCATCAATGCCATGGCCATGGATGACCAGGGGCAATTGGTTGACCCTTATGGCGGTGCGTCCGACCTGGACAACAAAGTTCTGCGTCATGTTTCGCCCGCCTTTGCCGAAGACCCGTTACGGGTGCTGCGGGTGGCCCGCTTTGCGGCACGCTATGCCCACATGGGTTTTACCATTGCTGACGAGACCTTGGAGCTGATGCAACAGCTGGCCCACTCCGGTGAGCTTGCACACCTGGTTGCCGAACGGGTCTGGCAAGAATGTGCCCGCGCCCTGATGGAGCCTTCGCCTGATGTGTTCATACAGGTGTTGCATGAGACCGACGCACTCAAGCCACTGCTGCCCGAGGTTGACCGGCTGTTTGGTGTGCCGCAGCGGGCCGAGTTTCATCCTGAGGTGGATACCGGTGTGCACGTGCTGATGGTGTTGCAGCAGTGCGCCCGTTTTGAGCAAAACCTTGGTGTGCGCTGGGCCTGCTTGCTACATGATCTGGGCAAGGGCATTACCCCGGAGCATATTCTGCCGCGTCACCTGGGCCATGAAACCCGTGGTGTGCCGCTAATCAAGGAGGTCTGCCTGCGCCTGCGCGTACCTCGCGACCTGACCGAGCTGGCGCTGCTGGTCGGTGAGTATCATTTGCACAGTCACCGTGCGCTGGAGCTGAAGCCCTCTACTTTGCTCAAGCTATTGCTGCGTCTGGACTGTTTGCGCCGGCCTGCGCGGCTGGAGGACTTTATTAATGCCTGTGAAATGGATGCCCGGGGGCGGCTTGGTTTCACTGAACGCGAATATCCGCAAGCTGATTTTTTGCGTGGGGCCGCCGAGTGTATCCGGCAGGTTGGTGTGCAGCCGTTGCTGGAGCGGGGGCTAAAGGGGGCAGAGCTGGGCGAGGCGTTGTATCAGGCGCGGCTGGGGGCGTTGAAGGTTTACTGTACTCAGTAATGCTTCGCTTTGTGTCATTCCGTGCGCAACCTAGTGGAGTCGCGGAATCCAGTGCTGGTCTGTGGGGGTTGCACTGCGGTGTTTTGGCTCAGGTGGTATGCCATGCAAAGCTGACGCTGCCACAGCCGCAAGCGGCCATGGCGCCAAGGCTTCGCATGACATACCACCAGAGCTTACCAACATCGTGCCAGAGGGGGTCAGCGAGAAGGGACTACAAACCCGATAATGCACAGCCAGTACCGCCCACCCTGTACGAGCGACTTTAGTCGCGACAAGAAAGCAAAAAACATCAAGTAAAACAGCCCAATCCACGACAGAACATATGGATTATAAAGGCCAAGCTACTCACCTTGTTGTTATCGGCAAACTTCACAAGCAAGCTTCCCCTGAGCCTCAAAGATTATTCACTCAGCCGTGCCAAAGCACGATCAACCCAAGGGTTGTGAGCTGATTTTTAACCTGACAGCGCAGGTAATTATTCAGCGTTTCATTTACTCCTCGAATACCGCTTCCAGACTGTCGGCAAACAGGATGCGCTCGGTCCACAGCTCCAGCTCTGCTGCGCTGGCATTCTGCAGGCGTTCCTGGGTGGCGGCGTCCAGCTCGCGGAACTTCAGCTGCAGCTGTTTTTGCAAGGTGCTTTGCAGTGCGATCAGCCGGCCTTTGTCCATGCCTTGTTCAATGCCCTGCTCAATTCCTTGCTCAATCCCTTGTGCAAAGGACTCTCGTTTGTAAATTGCCATGTAGCCCATGGTGTCATCCTCCTGTTCGATCAGGTGTATGCCTTGATTATAATAGCTCAGTTCG
>JAAYFD010000038.1 GCA_012728415.1 Gammaproteobacteria bacterium | reverse complement strand
GTCCTATTACTCGCACTATGTGGGGGATATCTTCGGTGCCCCGCTGGCCATTGAAGCACTGATGGCCTTCTTCCTTGAATCAACCCTGGTCGGCCTGTTCTTCTTTGGCTGGGACCGCATGAGCAAGAACAAACACCTGGCGGTAACCTGGCTGATGGCGCTGGGCACCAACCTGTCGGCGCTGTGGATTCTGGTAGCCAACGGCTGGATGCAATTCCCGGTTGGCTCGGAATTCAATGTGGACACCATGCGCATGGAGCTGACCAATTTTGCCGAGGTGGTATTCAGTCCGGTGGCCCAGGTCAAGTTCGTGCATACAGTTTCTGCCGGCTATGTGACCGCAGCCATTTTCGTGCTGGCGATTTCTAGCTGGTATCTGCTCAAAGGTCGTGACATTCCCTTTGCCCGCCGCAGTTTTGCCATTGCCGCCGTGTTTGGTCTGGCCAGCTCGCTGTCGGTGATCATCCTGGGCGACGAATCCGGTTATGAAATGGGTGATGTGCAAAAGGTCAAACTGGCGGCCATTGAAGCCGAATGGCATACCGCCGAGCCACCGGCGGCTTTTACCCTGGTCGGTCTGCCCAATCAGGAAACCGAAACCACGGATTACGCGATCAAGATTCCGGCCGTTATGGGCCTGATCGCCACCCGTTCGCTGGATGAGCCGGTGCTGGGGCTTAAAGATCTGAAAGAACAGCACCGCGCGCGCATGCTCAATGGTCGCGAAGCCAGCAGCCTGATGGAGCAAATCCGCAGCGGCGACAAGAGCCCGCAAACACGCGCCCGCTTTGAAGAGATTCTGGATGATCTGGGTTATGGCCTGTTGTTGTCGGTGTATGCCGAAGATCCAATGAACCCGACCGAGGCAGAGTTGCAGGCGGCGGTGGATGCGTCCATTCCCAAAGTCTGGCCGCTGTTCTGGAGCTTCCGCATTATGGTAGCAGCCGGCTTTAGCATGCTGGTGCTGTTTGCTTTTGCTACCTGGCACGTGGCACGCCGCACAGAAAACAAACCACGCTGGCTGCTGCGATTTGCGCTGTTCTCGCTGCCATTGCCATGGATTGCCTGCGAAATGGGCTGGTTTGTTGCCGAATATGGTCGCCAGCCCTGGGCCATTGGCGAAATTTTGCCGACCGACCTGGCTGTCTCCCAGTTGACCGAGGGGGATGTCTTGCTGACGCTGGGCAGTATTGTGGTGCTGTACAGCATCTTTGTTGCCATCGAAATGTGGCTGATGGTGCGCTATGCCCGCAAGGGGCCATCAAGCCTGCAAACCGGTCGTTATGACCTTGAAACCGGCATTGCACAGGAGGCCTGATCATGGACTATGAAGCTTTACGTTTTATCTGGTGGGTGCTGATTGGTGTGTTGCTGATTGGCTTTGTCGTCACCGACGGTTTTGACATGGGGGTGGCCAGCCTGCTTAAGGTCATTGGCCGTGACAACGAAGAACGGCGCATCATGATTAATACCGTGGCGCCGCACTGGGATGGCAACCAGGTCTGGCTGATTACCGCCGCCGGCGCCCTGTTTGCCGCCTGGCCAACGGTGTATGCAGCCGCCTTCAGCGGCTTTTACCTTGCCATGATGCTGACGCTGTTTGCGCTGTTTCTGCGCCCTATTGCTTTTGAGTACCGCTCAAAAATCGACAACCAGCCCTGGCGCGACCGCTGGGACTGGGCGCTGACGGTGGGCTCTACCGTGCCGCCGCTGATTATTGGTGTGGCTTTTGGCAACCTACTGCAGGGCGTCCCGTTCCATTTTGATGAGCTGCTGCGCATCCATTACACCGGCAACTTCTGGGGTTTGCTCAACCCCTTTGCCCTATTGGTGGGTGTGTTTACCGTCATCATGTTTGTCAACCACGGCGCCACCTGGCTGCAGATGAAAACCGAAGGTGCGCTGCTCAGGCGTGCTGAAAACGTCAGCACCCTGCTGGGTTTGGTCGCGGCGGTACTCTTTGTTTTGGCCGGCATCTGGCTGTGGCTTGCTGTGGATGGCTTCCATGTAACCGGCGGGCTGGATACCCAGGCCGACAGCACCATTATTGGCAAGCAGGTGGAGCAGATCAGCCATGGCTGGTTTCTCAACTACCAGCGCTGGCCGCTGGCCTGGCTGCTGCCTTTGGCAACCATTGCCGGGTTCGCCGGCTCTGCGCTACTTAGCAAGCTGCGCCGCCATGCACTGGCCTTTGTGTCTTCGGCACTGGCCATTGCCGGCACCATTGTCACTTTTGGCCTGAGCATGTTCCCGTTCATCATGCCCTCCTCCATCAGCCCCAACCATAGTCTGACCCTGTGGGACGGTACCGCCAGCGAGCTGACATTGCTGATTATGCTGGTGGTGGTACTGATTTTTGTACCGCTGATCCTGGGATATACCGCCTGGGGCTACTACGTGATGCGTGGCCGAGTCAGTGCCCAACACATCCGTGACAACAGCCATTCACTGTATTAAGGAGTTCACCATGTGGTATTTCACCTGGATTCTTGGCGTGTTGCTAGCCTGCTCTTTTGGCATCATCAACGCCATGTGGCTGGAGTTAAAAGGGTATGCCGGTGAAGACGGCGACCAGGCCTGAAACGGTCTCTGCCGCCAGCCGGCTGCGTCAGCTGCAAGTACCGCAACAGCGGCGCTTGCGTCTGGCGCTGCTGCTGGCACTGGGCAGTAGCCTGTTACTGATTGGGCAGTATGGCCTGCTGGCCTGGCTGCTCAATCAGTGGCTACAGGCTGGCCTTAACTCCGATTTTTCTACAACAGCGCCGCCGGCGCTGTTGCCCGTTTTTATCGCCCTGGCTGGTTGCATGCTGTTGCGCCCGGCATTGCAATATGGCCGTGAGCGCCTGTGCCTGGCGGCCAGCGTGCAGATTCGCCACCAATTGCGTGAGCGTGTATTGCATGCCCTGGCGCAGCCCGCCAGCCAGCTGGCCCACAGTGACAGTGAGGGCGAGCTGGCCAGCCGGGTGCTGGATCAGGTCGATGCGCTCGACGGTTATCTGCAGCGCTACGTGGTTCAGGCGCAGCTGGCGCTACTGGTGCCGCTCTTGTTGCTCGTGGTGATAACGCCCTTTAGCGGGCTGGCAGCGCTCTTGCTGTTGTTGACCGCTCCGCTGGTGCCGTTATTTATGATTATTCTGGGCAAGGCGGCCAGCGCCAGCAGCCGCAAACAGCTGCAGGCACTGAGCCGGCTGGGCGGGCGCTTTCTCGATCTGGTGCGCGGCATGCGTACCCTGCAGCAGCTGCAGGCCACCGCACAGGCGCAGGAGCAGGTGGCACAGGCAGCCGAAGGCTATCGTCAGCGCACCATGGCGGTGCTGCGCCTGGCTTTTTTGTCCAGCGCGGTGCTGGAGTTTTTTGCCGCCCTGTCCATTGCACTGGTAGCGGTATATCTGGGCCTTGGCCTGCTCGGCATTTTGCCCTGGGCCAAAGAAGTGATTCCGGTGCCCTATGCCGGGGCACTGTTTATCCTGCTGTTGGCGCCGGAGTTTTATGCACCACTGCGCCAACTGGGTAACGATTACCACGCCAAGGCCGATGCCGAAGCGGCCATGCAGGAGCTGGAGCCGCTATTACAGCAGTCCGGCTGGCAGCATTCAGGTGAGCAGCCTCTGCAAGGCAGTCTGCCGGTGTGTATCCAAGCCCGTGATGTGCGTGTTTGTAGCGCGGCGGGACGGTCGCGCCTGCAGCTGGAAAGCTTGCACCTGCCCGCCGGTCACAGTCTGCTGTTGCAGGGTGCCAGCGGCGCAGGTAAATCCAGTTTGCTGCAAGTGCTGCTGGGCGCTTTGCCCTACAGCGGCAGCCTTACGATCAATGGGCAAGACTTTGCCACCCTGCATCTGCCTGACTGGCTGGATGCACTGGACTACCTGGCGCAAACGCCAGGTTTTATCGAAGGCAGTCTGGCCGACAATTTACGCCTGGCCTGCCCGCCAGCCACTGACACGCAACTGCAACAAGCGCTTAGCCAAGTGGGGCTGGGCGAACTGCTGGCAGAACGAGGTCTGGACTGGCCATTATCCGAGCGCGGCAGTGGTTTGTCCGGTGGCCAGCTGAGCCGGTTGGCACTGGCCCGGCTGCTATTGCGTGATCGCCCCTTGTGGCTGCTGGACGAGCCCACGGCGCACCTGGATCCGGACAGCCGCCGGCAGATTCACCAATTGCTGCAACAGCTGGCCCGTGGTCGTAGCCTAATTCTGGTCAGCCACAGCAGTACCGGCCTGGACTGGGTGGATCAGCGTCTGGAGCTTACAGCCAGCACAGTGGCGGAGGTGCCAAATGCCACCGCCTGATATTCGTTTGCGTCAGCTGCTGGCCAGTCGCAAGGGTGCCTGGAGCCTGTCGCTGCTGCTGGGCTGGATTACCCTGATTGCGGTGCTGGGGCTGCTGGCGGTTTCCGGCTGGTTTATTACCGCCAGCGCTGCCGCCGGCTTGCTGGTGGCTGGCGCCTATTCCTTTGATTTCTTTCGCCCGGCGGCGCTGATTCGCCTGGCCGCCATGACCCGCACCGCCGGCCGTTATGCCGAGCGCCTGAGCAGCCACCATGCGGTGCTGGCCCTGTTGCAGGACTTGCGTTGCCGCGTATTTGGCCGGCTGGCGGCCAATCCGGTCAGTACCCTGCAGTCCTCCGCACGCCAGCAGCACCGACTGGTGGCCGACATTGACCTGCTGGACCGTTTTCCGCTGAGCGTAGTGGCGCCCTGGTTCTGGGCCAGCAGCATTTTGGTGTTGCTGTTGGCGTTTTATTTCTGGTTGTCGCCACAGCTATTGTATGCCGCACTGGCTGGTCTTGTGCCTGGCTGGCTGCTTTTGCCGTTATTGACCGGGCAGCAAGTAGCGCGGCTAGCTCGGCTGGACGCCGACAAAGCCGAAGAGCGCCGTGTGTTTTTGTTGCACAGCCTGCAACTGCGGGTGCCTTTGGTGATCTGGCAACAATGGCAAGGCCGTCAGCAAAAATTTGCTGCGCTGGACGCCGATTACCTGCAACATCAGGCCGCACAAAGCATCGCCAGCAGCCGTCTGCTGCTGTGGCAGCACTGGGCGCTGGCACTGGGCTTCTTGCTGATGCTGTGGGTGGCCGGGCCACTGTTGATCAGCGGGCAGCTACAGTTACCCTGGCTGGTGGCGGCATTGCTGGCCTATCTGGGTTTTTACGAGGTGGTAGCCCCGCTGACCGCCAGTTTTATTGCGCTGGGCCTGAGCCAGGCCGCTCGTGATCGCTTGAACCAGCTGGGCCGGACACAGGCACCAGAATCTGCAGGGCTAAGCCCGCTGGCACAAACCGAACAGTGGACAACACAGCTATCCCTACAGCAGCTAGAGGTCACCCATGCCAGCGAGCGCCGTTTTGACCTGGAACTGCAAGCCGGAGATATTCTGCTGGTCACCGGCCCGTCGGGCAGTGGAAAAAGCAGCCTGCTGGAAACACTGGCCGGTCATCTGCCGCCGCTACAGGGTCGCTGCCTGCTTGATGGGCAAGCATACGACAGCAACAGTGCTGCCGGCCTAATTGGCTATCTGCCGCAGCAGTTTGATTTGTTTAATTTAAGCTTGGCGCAAAATCTGCGCCTTGGTGTGCCTGCGGCTAGCGATGCCGAGCTCTGGCAGGTACTGGAGCAGGTTGCGCTGGCGGACTGGGCCAGAGCACAGCCGCTGCAACTGGATACCCCGCTGGGCGAGCATGCGCTGGCGGTATCCGGCGGCCAGGCACGGCGCATTGCACTGGCTCGCCTGCTGCTGCGCCGCCAGCCTTTATTGCTTCTGGACGAACCCTTTGCCGGGCTGGATGCAGACAGCGCCAGCCGGGTATTGCACAGCATTTGCCAGCACCAGCAAGACGGCATTCTGGTGCTGGTTAGCCACGATGTGCCGCCAGGGCTTGACCCGTTTCAGGACAGAGTGCAGCGGCTGTGCTTTTAGCCATAAAAAACGCGCCAGAATAAGGCGCGTTTTTTGTTTCGGGCCTGTCGTCAGTCTTTGCGTGACGGTGACAGCAGCTCGATCTTGTAGCCGTCCGGATCTTCAACAAACGCCAGAATGCTGCTGCCGTGCATCATCGGGCCCGGCTCGCGGGTAATCTTGCCGCCCTTTTCGCGGATAACTTCACAGGCCTTGTATACATCCGGCACTTCCAGCGCGATATGGCCGTAGCCGTTGCCCAGGTCATAGCTGGAGGTATCCCAGTTGTGGGTCAGCTCGATCACCGAGTTTTCTTCTTCATTGCCATAGCCGACAAACGCCAGGGTGAACTTGCCCTCTGGGTAGTCCTTGCGGCGCAGCAGCTGCATGCCCAGCACTTCGGTGTAAAAAGCAATGGATTTTTCCAGATCACCCACGCGCAGCATGGTGTGTAAAATTCGCATGTTTGACTCCTTTAGTCAGGTTTTCGCGGGTAGTTTACCGGATCATGAGCCGCAACGGGAAACATCACCGCAACAAGAAGTGGCACCACGCTCGTGCAGCTGTATGGTTCCCTGCTGTCCTCTCTCGCTTCTTGTGGACTTCTTGTTCGCCCCCTGCTCATACCCTATACTTCAACATTTTGTGTTTGCAAAAACTGTTGATTGTGCAAACGTCCATTGTCCACGTACGTCACAAAGTGATCTGACAGGTTGGCGGCAGGTTTAAAAGGAACATACCAATGGCAACGTTTTTTCCGGTACGCAGCGCATGCCCTTTTGACACCAGTGGCGAACGCAAATTCGCTGAACAACTGGATAAAAAGCTGAACGAGCGTTATTTGTGCTGGTTCAACGTTCCCATCGGCCCCAAGGCCCTGCAACCGGACTTTATCCTGCTGCATCCAGGGCACGGGTTACTGGTTCTTGAAGTGAAAGACTGGAAGCCGGGCACCCTGCATAGCCTGACTCCCAGCGAGGCCATGCTGCACACAGAAGATGGCCTTATACGTGACAAAAACCCAATGGAACAAGCACGCGAATACGCCATGGCAGTCAAAACCCTGCTGGAAAAAGATCCTTGCCTGCAGCAAACGGGCCCATACGCCGGCAGCCTTGCCATGCCGTATAGCTGGGGAGTTGTGCTCCCCAATATAAGCCGGACCCAGTTTGAACGTATGGGTCTGGGCAAAGTACTGGAGCCTGCAGCTGTGCTATGCAAGGATGAAATGAGTGCCAGCACCAGCAGCTACTTCGAAGCGCGCCTATTAGGCATATTTCGGCATTCATTCCCCTGCAGTCTGAGCCCCCAACAGATTGACCGTATCCGCTACCATCTGTATCCCGAGTTGCGCCTCAATCCGGAAAGCGGCCAGTTCGGGTTGCTCAATGAAGAACCAGCACCCACACCCAACCTGATCAAAATAATGGACTTGCAGCAAGAACAGCTGGCCCGCTCCATGGGGAGCGGTCACCGGATCATTCACGGCGTGGCCGGCAGCGGGAAAACCATGATTCTAAGTTATCGTGCACGCTACCTGGCCAGCCTGACCAGCAAGCCCGTGCTGGTACTCTGTTACAACAAGTCACTGGCCAGCCGGCTACGACAGCTCCTCAGCAGTGGCCCCCATGCAAACCGTATCCATGTCTATCATTTCCACGCCTGGTGTGGCCAGTTGCTTAGTGAACAGGGGCTGCGCGTGGCTGAAGGCACCGCGCCATACTTTGAACGCCAGATAACTACCACTCGCCAAGCCGTTGACAGCAGTAAGCTGGACAAGAACAAATACGGTGCCATCCTGATTGATGAAGCGCATGACTTCGAGCCCGACTGGTTTCATATCGTGCTTTCCTTGCTCGACCCGGAACAGCAAAACCTTCTAGTTCTCTATGATGATGCACAGTCAATTTATGAAAAAAGGTCCGGTATTGGATTCACCTTCTCCAGCGTTGGTATCCAGGCCCGCGGACGCACGACCATCTTGCGTACCAATTACCGTAACACCATGGAAATTCTTCAGGTTGCAAAAGGCTTTGCCCAAAGTTTCCTGGCTGCAAGCGACACAGAAGAAGAAGACAGCATCCCTACGCTCAGCCCTGACAGTGCCGGACGCAAAGGTGACATGCCTGAACTATACCGCTTTCCCAGCCCACAGCATGAGTGTGAATACATCATCAAACAGGTTGCTGCGCTGATTGCCGCCGGAACAAATCCGGATAATATTGCCATTCTTGTTTACAGCCACTGGTTTGCCAGCGATATCCAGGACAGGCTGGACGAGCTTGGCATTCTTTATGCCAGCAATAAAAACAACAGTTCCCACTTGTTTAGTGATACACCCAGCGTGAAGCTGATCACCATGCATTCAAGCAAAGGACTGGAGTTTGAGCATGTTTTTGTCGCGAGAATCAACAAAATACCAGAGCAAGACAGCGACAAACATGCCCGCCTACTTTATGTGGCAATGACCCGCGCCATTGAAAACTTGACCTTGACCTGCCACCAAGAGTCCCCCTTCACCCGACAGGTGCAACAAGCCATACAACAGGTCACGCATTAAGCAAACACCTATTACGTTTGACTGTACTGCAATTGCCACAAAAAAGCCCCGCCTGCATCGCAGGCGGGGCTTTTGCTTTCAGCTGTTAGCGCTTACAGCAACGAACGTCCCTTGCTGGCGGCAATGCGCAGGCGCAGGGCGTTCAGTTTGATGAAGCCTGCCGCGTCTTTTTGATCGTACGCGCCGGCATCATCTTCAAAGGTGGCCACAGCCGAATCAAACAGGGAGTCGTCGGACTTGCGGCCCACCACCATGATGTTGCCCTTGTACAGCTTCAGGCGTACCACACCGTTAACGCTGGCCTGGGAGGCGTCGATCATCTGCTGCATCATGTGGCGCTCAGGACTCCACCAGTAGCCGTTATAGATCATGGCCGCATACTTGGGCATCAGCTCGTCTTTCAGGTGCATCACTTCACGGTCCAGGGTGATGGACTCGATGGCACGGTGCGCCTTGAGCATGATGGTGCCGCCGGGGGTTTCGTAGCAGCCACGGGCCTTCATGCCCACGTAGCGGTTTTCCACGATGTCGACACGGCCGATACCGTTGTCGCCGCCCACCTTGTTCAGATAGGTCAGTACCTGCGCCGGGGTCATGTCCTGGCCGTCAATGGCCACAATGTCGCCCTGACGGTAAGTCAGCTCGATATAGGTCGGGGTGTTGGGGGCGTTTTCCGGCGATACGCTCCAGCGCCACATGTCTTCTTCGTGCTCGGCCCAGGTGTCTTCCAGCACGCCACCCTCATAAGAGATGTGCAGCAGGTTGGCATCCATGGAGTACGGGGACTTCTTGCCGTGACGCTCAATGGGGATGTTGTGCTTTTCAGCGTAGGCCAGCAGCTTCTCGCGGGACATCAGGTCCCACTCGCGCCATGGTGCAATGACTTTGACACCAGGCTTGAGTGCGTAAGCACCCAGCTCGAAACGCACCTGGTCGTTGCCCTTGCCGGTGGCACCGTGGGAGATGGCATCGGCACCGGTTTCGTTGGCAATTTCAATCAGGCGCTTGGCGATCAGCGGACGGGCGATGGAAGTACCCAGCAGGTACTCGCCTTCATAAATGGTGTTGGCGCGGAACATCGGGAAGACAAAGTCGCGCACAAATTCTTCACGCAGGTCGTCGATGTAGATTTCCTTGACACCCAGCGCTTCGGCCTTGGCACGGGCCGGCTCGACCTCCTCGCCCTGACCCAGGTCAGCGGTGAAGGTAACGATTTCGCACTGGTACTGGTCTTGCAACCACTTGAGGATTACCGAGGTATCCAGGCCACCGGAATAGGCCAGAACCACCTTTTTGACATCGGACATGCTTCAACTCCTGGAAGACGGCACAAATAAAGCGCCTATTCTACCGCTGCCGGCGGCGGATTTACAGGGGCACGGGTACTTATGGGCGTAGCGATACGGACCCGGCAGAACTTGCCTACTCCGTGCGCTTCTCGCGTTGACCATCTGTTTCGCTACCACCCACTCCCGCCTCACCCACTGGCAATCTTCATCAACACCAGACCCGACACAATCAGCACCGCTGCCGTGATGCGCAGTGCGCTGGCCGGCTCGGCCAGGAACACAATACCCAGCACAAAGGTGCCGACAGCACCGATTCCGGTCCAAATAGTGTAGGCCGTTCCCAACGGAATGCTGCGCATGGCCACCGACAACAGCCAGAAACTGACCAGCATTGCGCTGATGGTCACCAATGAAGGCACAAGACGGGTAAAGCCGTAAGACTGCTTCATGGCGTAGGCCCAAACAATCTCAAAGACACCGGCAATAATAAGATAAAACCAAGACATGGATGACTCCGACTATCAATCAAGCCAGGTCGTCCCGGTGGTGTGCCCAAGATGGGGGAGGTCGTCCTCCTGAGAATGAAGTGGAAATATAACGTGTAGGGTTTTGGCGGTCAATCTGGGGCGGTGACCTTAAAATCAGCAACATACTGACAGAAAACGCCCGCCCAGATGAGGACAGAGGGGTGTGGCATACAAGGGAAAGTCGTTAAGCCAACATCTCTGCCTGAAACGACCAGTCAAACTATGGTTTTTACGCCATCTGGCTAATAGTATTGCGACAGCGTCGCAGCGCCAGCACAAAAAACAGTCTAGCTGTTCAAGCTGATCAACGCCTGCAACTGCCCTCGCACATCCCGGTTGTGTGCATCTTTTTTCACTGCCATGATGAACAGGCACTTCCCTTCGCTGAGCTGCGCCCATTTTTCACCCACGGCGCGCTTTTCTGCCGAGTCGTCATTGGTGGCATAGGCTTCGCCCTTGTATTCCACCACCAGCATGCGACCATCGGTCAACTGGCAAACAAAATCCGGAAAGAAACGGCCATGGGCCAGCGGC
>JAAYFD010000037.1 GCA_012728415.1 Gammaproteobacteria bacterium | reverse complement strand
GTGTTTAGCCATACTGTATATATTACCAGTGCTTTGCAGATTAACCAATCGGCGGTTTCATGAGTTTTCCAGGGCTGCTTGCGCAGCCCGCGCTATCCTTCCCCGCACTAGAAGTACGGGGCTTGTCGCGCATTTTGGTCATAGCCGCTATGCTTCGTCTGAATCTCTGGCCCTGAATGTCAATCCGAATGTGGGCCAGACGGGCTGCAGTGTTCACACTTTTTTGAAGTATGTATAGGTGTGGCTGAGCACCAGTGGACAGAGCAGCAGCAAGGATATCAGATTGGGCAGCGCCATCAGTCCATTCAAAGTGTCGGCCAGTAGCCAGACTGCGTCCAGCTGGGTCAGTGCGCCGACCGGTATGGCTGCAATCCAGATTAATCGGTAGGGCAGAATGGCCCGGTGCCCGAGCAGAAATTGCCAGCAGCGTTCGCCATAGTAACTCCAGCCAAGAATGGTGGTGAAGGCGAAAATCATCAGTGACAGGCTGATTACATAGTGGCCGAAGCCAGGCATTGCCGCTTCGAAAGCTGAGGATGACAGTACCGCACCGCTTTCGCCGGAGCTCCAGACACCACTGCAGACGATCGCCAGACCGGTCATGCTACAGACGATGATGCTGTCGATGAAGGTACCCATCATGCCGATCAGGCCCGAGCGGACCGGGTCGTTACTGGTACCGGCAGCTTGTGCGATGCCGGCACTGCCGAGGCCAGCTTCGTTGGAGAAGATCCCCCTGGCTACACCAAAACGGATGGCAGTCATCATTGCCGCTCCGGCAAAACCGCCAACGGCAGCATGACCGTTGAAGGCGGACTCGAAGATCAGCACAAAGGCAGCCGGTACATCACGCCAGAAATACCCAAGCACGAGCAGGGCGGCCAGACAATAGATAACACACATGAATGGCACCAGCGTTTGTGCCACGGCGCCGATGCGCTTGATGCCGCCAAGGGTTACCAGCGCCACTGCAATCATGGTGATGGCGCCGGTTATCCATAACGGCAAATTGAAACTGCTTTCCAGACTGGCCGCCATGCTGTTGACCTGCACCATGTTGCCGATGCCGAAGCTGGCCAGCCCGCCAAACAGGGCGAATGCAATGCCCAGCCAGGCCCAGTGCGGCCCCAGGCCATTCTTGATGGCATACATTGGGCCGCCGACAAAGTGGCCGTGCGCAGTTTTTTCGCGAAAGTACACGGCCAGAAACACTTCACAATACTTGGTTGCCATGCCGACCAGGGCGGTACACCACATCCAGAACAGGGCGCCAGGGCCGCCCAGTGCAATGGCGGTGGCAACACCGGCGATATTGCCGGTACCGACGGTGGCGGCCAGGGTGGTCATCAATGCGGCAAAAGGGCTGATGTGACCGGTGGATGCATCACCCAGGCTGCGACCGTGCCACATTTCACGAAAGCCGCGGCCAATGTTGAGAATCGGCATTGCCTTGAGTGCTACAGTGAGGAACAGGCCGGTGCCGAGAATAACTACCAGCATCGGTGTACCCCAGACCAGATTATTGACCTGCTCAATCAATTGATAAATGTAATTCATGCGCATGCTTCCTTTTTGCGTGCAGGATTACCCCGTTGCTGACTGATTGCAAGTGAAAATGGTTTTTTACTTTGGCAGGAAGTTTCTACGTAACAGGCGTTGTGCGATAGAATGTGTGGTTTATTGCAAATGCGGGTATTTTCATGATTAAACGCGTATTTTTGCTGGCCGGGCTGCTGGCCTATAACCAGGCTTGGGCATTTCCTTTCGAGGTCAGCGAAAACTTCAAAAGCGTCGAAATTGCCGTCGACACCATGGATTTGGGTGACAATACTGCAGCAGTATCTCTGGACAACCATGGTGTGGTTGCGGCGCAGTGTCGCGTGCGTTTTCGCAGCGGTCCTGGTGTTCCGGTCAATCGCAACACCAGGGTTGAGCCGGGGCAAAGGACTCATGTCACTGCCGGCTTCAATCACCAAGTGATTCGCATGCGGGTGGATGTGCGCTGTCAGCCGGCCAAAGGCGGAAAGTAAGCATGGCCGCCATTGTCAAATCCTTTTGGGAGAGCAAGACACTTGAGCAGATGAGCGATGAAGAGTGGGAGTCACTCTGTGACGGCTGCGGACTTTGCTGCCTGCAAAAGCTGGAGGATGCCGAGGATCCCGACAGTGTTTATTACACCCGGATCGCTTGCAAGTTGCTGGATCTGGGTACCGCCCGCTGCAGTAAATACCCTGAACGCAATACGTTCGTGCCCGATTGCATTCGGCTGCAGCCCGATGACATCCGTTCTTATTTCTGGCTGCCGCCTACCTGTGCCTACCGGCTGCTGGCTGAAGGCAAGCCGTTGCCACCTTGGCATCATCTGGTTTGTGGTGACGAAAATGCGGTACATGCCGCTGGTGTTTCACAGCTTGGCCGCATGCTGAGTGAAGAGGAAGCGCCGGAAGAGGAGTGGGAAAATCACTTGATTTTTCGTTGTTAAACGTAGTACCAGGAGGTGTGTGCGGCCCTTACAGCAGGACAGGCAGCAGCCAGTTGGCCAAGAGCACACAGCTGCCGGTACCGACGGCAATGCTGAGAAACAGGTTGTGGCGCCAGCGGTGCACCAGAAAGGTCACCAGACTGGCTGCCAGTTGGGCAGTAGCCAGCTGACGGTCACCAAGATTGATCGTTGTCAGGCAGTACACTACCAGAATTACCATGATGCCTAGCGGCATCCAGCGGTTCAATGCCAGCAGCAAAGGTGAGTCCTTGATAGCTTTTTTTAGCGCAAAGGGCAGGGCACGCAATGTCATCGTAATCGCTGCGGCTGTGCCAATGGCCAGCAAAACATAATGGTTGTCAGGCATCTTGATCATCCTGTTGTGACTGTACCCCGTGCCGGCTGAAACGGTAGCGCAGCAACATGAAACAGGCGAAGGTGGCCATTGCAACCACCAGCATGTAGTTGCTGGCGAGCAGGCTGGCCAGTATGCCAATTGTTCCAGCACTGATCAGTGTGCTGTAGTCCGGGTTGTGCCGATAGGCATCCATGGCCAGGGTGATGAAGAGTGCGGTGAGAATGAAGTCCAGCCCGTGAACGTCTTGTAGCAGTGTGCTGCCGACAACAACGCCAGTTAGCGAACCGGACATCCAGCACAGTTGCAAACCGAGCTGGGTCCAGAGGATCCAGCCATGGTCGAGCTGGCGTGGGTCGCGGGGCGCGGTCAGGGCAAAGGCTTCGTCGGTGAGTGCGAAGATGCTGTATAGCTTGCCCGCACCACGTACTTTCTGTAGCGGAAAGGACAGGCCATAGAACAGGTGGCGTGAGTTGACCAGCAGGGTGGTCATGGCGATCGTTGACAGAGGCGCCGTCACCACCAGCAGACCGACCAGCAAAAACTCCACCGAACCGGCATACACACTACCGGATAACAGGGGCGCCACCCACCAGGGCAGACCGCTGCTGCTGACCATCACGCCAAGGCCAGTTCCCAGTACAAACATGCCAAGCCAGACGGCACCTGCATCACGGATTGCACGCTTCAGAGAAAGAGTCATGGAGCTTCTAGCCGTTACGTTTAAGCTGGTCTTTCAGCTGGGTCGGCAATTGACGGATGATTAGCATATCGCGTTGTTCGTCGTACTCCACGCGGGAGCCGAGCAGATGCGCCTCGAAGCTGATGGAAATGCCTTCAGCGCGACCGGTAAAACGCTGGAATTGATTGATAGTCTTGCGGTCGGTCGGCACATAGTCGTTCAGGCCGTAGTCCAGAGCGCGGATGTGTTCGTAGAAAGCGCGCGGGTTTTCCTCGTCGAGCACTTCGGACAGACCTTCCAGCGCGACCGGCTCTCCCTTGCGCTGCTGCTCCTTGGCATATTGCACCAATGCTTTGGTTTTCTCCTGCACGGGTTCTTCATCCAGTCCGGTGGTGTCGATGTAGTCGCTGAAGGCGCGCAACAGGGTGCGGGTATCGGCCGGGGCATCACCGTGCTCTTCGGCATGCAGTAACTCCAGGAACGCATCGGCCAGTTTTTTACCACCCTTGCCTTTGAGCAGGGAAATGTAATGGCGTGAACTGGTGTTGTTGCGCCACTCGTTCAGGTTGATGCGGCAAGCCAGTTGCAGCTGACTCAGATCCAGGTGCTGGATGTCTTCTGGCTGCAGCGCATCATTGATGCGCAAGCCGTGACGCTGTGGCAGCAGGGCGACGAGACAGTAATCGGCCATGTTGAACTGGTACAGCATCAGGCACAGGTGCATGCTCTGGTACAGCTGATGCTCGTCGAGCAGCTTTTGCCAATGCTGTGCCAGGTGCAGTCCCAGCGCTGCGAATTCCAGCTCGCCAGCTTGCAGAGCTTTGAGCCCGGCTGGCAAGGCTTGCTCGTCGTCCACAAAACAGGCCCAGCTTTTGCCAGGCCTGGCATTGTAGTTGTCGTTGAAATCGACCAGCAGGTCTTCCAGCTCGCTGGTGATTTCCAGCGGTGTTGCAGCCGCTTGCAGCACGGCAGGGCTGTCGTCGGGCTTTTTTTCCAAGTGATGAATAACGCAATGTTGGATGGGCATGTTTAATCCGTAAACTCCGGTGTGTCATTGCGACCTGTTTTAAGTTCTTGCAGGCGGCGAATAACGTAGCGTACGTGCAGGTGCAGCTCGTACAGCTCATGTGTGTAGGATAAAGGGACCTCGACTTTGGCCAGTTCATTTTGCAGCGCGTGCAGGCGCAGGATTTCTTCGTCAAGCTGCTCCGGCAAGGTGTTACGGTTGAATTTTTTGTCGATGTCACGCAAGTATTTGTACCAGCGGTAAATACGGGCGCGAATACGCCAGCGGTACACCGGACCGGCAATCTTGAACAGCGGGAACAGTACCACCAGCAGCGGAATTACCAAAATGATATAGCGGTCGGCCAGCGAGGCAATGCGGAACGGCAGGTAGCGCTGTAGCAGCGGTGGCCCTTTGCGGTGGAAGTAGTCGGCTTCAGCCAGCATGTCAAAAGCCTGTGGATCGGCTTTGGGCCAGGCCCCGGGCTCTTCCAGCAGACCGCCATTGGCCATCACTTTCTGCGCGGTTGCCAGGATCAATGGAGCAATTGCCGGGTGAAAATCATTGTTGATTACCAGTAACGCCTGGGCGCCCAGAGTTTTCATGTCGTGGGCTGGCTGGTCGTTGGACAGGCTGAGCAGGCCACGGCTGACTTCAATGCCCTCAATAAAAGGCAGATAATGCTCGTAGGCACGGGCACGAGCAAAGGGAAACAGCCGTACCTCCGGATGGTTAGCCAATTGCCGGACCAGGTCGCTTTCGGCGCGTGCCATAAAGAAAGCACCGTCCAGTTCACCTGCCAGCAGCTGGCTGGCAGCCTTGGGTCCGGTCAGGGGCTGCCAATTGCCGCCGGGGTTATCGGTATCCACGCCGATTGCCTGCAAGAGGGGCGTAAGCAGCATACGCAAGCCGCCGCCGGGACTGCCGATGGCTATTTTGCGTGCAGTCAGGTCCTGCAGGGTGTCTGCCTGCAGGTGGCGGCGTACAAACAGCCACAGGGGTTCGTGGTAAACCGCCCCCAGACTGTGCAGTGACTGGCGCTGCCCCTCATTCAGTTCCAGCTCCTGGCCGCTTTGCAGCAGGGCGATGTTGATGCCCGAGTCTTTGTCCAGCAGACGTTGGGCGTTTTCGCGAGAGCCGCTGCTATTGACCAGCTTCAGTTCGAAGTGTTCGCGAGCCAGCTCTTCCTGCAGGCGCAGGGCAAAAGCATGGTAGCTGCCAGACTCGGCACCGGTACTCATGGTGGCAGACATGGGCGGCGGTGGAGCGACAAAGTAAAACAGAGCGGCAACCAGTGCGCCTAGTACCGGCACCAACCAGAGGTTGGCACGAATCATGATGGACAGGTCCTGGAAAAAACGACTCATGTATTTGCCATTAGGTCATGTAAAGCGGGCAGCCATTATACGCAGAGTGAAGCAGGTTGGCTTGAGAGTATTGATCCTGTGTATTTTGTGCAGCAAATCAGCCGAAAGGACATGCTGATTCTGGGCTGGCTAGCTCACTGCGAGATCAGCCATGTGCTGAGGGATACGCTCGCGCCTTTGTGCTGAAAAAGCAACCAGCGAGCCGAAAATTGGCTGGTTTTTGCCAGGAACAGCCGGGGTAGGCGAGGTGGCAGGGTATGCAGTGTGCGCGGCTTGCACTTGTCATGCTGCGCGTAGTCGCAGCATCCATGAGGAAACTGTGCTTTTAAAGAATAAAAGTTAGGTTTGGGAGGGACCGTGTATACCGCTGCAGCGATCCAACGGAGCCGGACTGTGTTTTTAGTGTTCATGAATAAGGGGGGATCATGAGCTGCATGGCATCAAAATTGTGACCGGTTATTCTCAGCCGGCGTACCGGACGGCGAGCCATATTGCCTCAAGCGTTTGTTGGTCAGCGCAGTTAACCAAGCTGTTGCCTGTTCAGACGCTTTGACAATACCTGTGGTGTTTTTCAACAGCAGGAGGCCAAGGAAGCAGCTGCTAGAAACCAGGCTTGCTTCGCGATACATTGCATATATGTGAACCGCTTTGCAGTTCGTATTTTTTTGATTGATATAAAAGTATATTCTGAGATTATCTGCTATCCCACTTTATGGAATGCTGGGCATGCAGGGATCTTTTTCGCACAGTCTTTTATTATCAAAAACACTGAAGACAGATGATGTCGTTTGGTTGCTTAGCAACTTTTCAGATTATTACCGCCAGCCGTTTTCTGCCGAGCTTTTGCTACAGCAGTTCACCCCGCCATTTCTTGTTTCTGACCTGATTGAAGCCTGCAAGGCGCTTGGCCTCCAGGTTGGGATTGTGCCTTGGCATAACGGCCAGCTCGCTCAACCGGCCATTGCATTTCAGAGGGGTGAGCCGCAACAAAATGCAGAAGAAGGCGGGCAGGTTCTCCCTGTCATCATTACAGAACTGACAGAAAGCGGTGCAAAGGGAGTATCAGTCGGCGCTAACCAGCCAGTAAATTTCACATCGGCAGCGCTGCGACAGGATTTTCTTGATGTATTGCTTCTGGTGCAGAAAAAAGAAGCAGGGCTTGAAGAAAGCCCCGCGGCAGATAGCGTTACTGCCGAGCCAAAGAAATTCGGTTTTTCCTGGTTTGTTCCCGAGCTGTTAAGACACAAAAAAATCTGGCGCGATGTGCTGCTGGCCAGCCTGGCCATTCAGGTTGTTGGGCTTTCCACACCCCTGTTTACCCAGGTCATTATCGATAAGGTCATTGCGCACCACTCAGAAAGCACGCTCTTGGTATTGGGGACAGCGCTTGTGGTCTTCATGCTGTTCACCAGCACCATGACCTGGCTGCGGCAATACCTTATTTTGCATACCGGCAACCGCATTGATGCCGTCTTGGGCGACAAGGTTTTGCATCATTTGCTGCGTTTGCCCGCACCGTACTTTACCCAGCGCCCTACCGGCACTCTGGTCGCCAGGCTGCATGCTGTGGAACAGCTGCGGGAATTTATTTCCGGCGCAGCCATTAGCCTGGTACTGGACTTTCCGTTCTTGCTCATCTTCCTTGCGGTCATGTTTGCCTATAGCTGGCAGCTGACGCTGATAGTCCTGGGGATTCTTTTTCTGATTGTGTTGGCCAGTTTATTTATGGTTCCCATTCTAAGGGCCAGACTGGACAAGCAATTTCTACTGGGTGCACGCAATCAGGCTTTTTTGACGGAGTATGTTGCAGGTATCGAAACGGTAAAGTCCTTGCAACTGGAGCCGAACGTCAACAAGCGTTACGGCACCTACCTCGCACAATACCTTGATGCTGGTTTTGCGACCAAACAAGTCAGTAATACCTACAGCGTGGTTGCTGGTGGTCTTGAGCAAATTATGACGTTACTGGTGCTGATTGTCGGTGCCTGGTTTGTCATGCAGAACATCGGCTTTACCGTAGGTATGCTGGTCGCCTTTCAAATGTTTGCCAGCCGCCTGAGCCAACCATTGATGCGCCTTGTAGGCTTGTGGCAAGAATTTCAGCAGGCCAGTATTTCCGTTAAACGTCTGGGCGATATTCTGGATGTGCCCCAAGAGCCTTTTGCCTTGATTCCCCGCCGCGCTTCAGTTGGCGGCGGACACGTACAGTTCAAAGATGTCAGCTTCCGTTACTCTCCGCAGCATCCATGGCTCTATCAAAAACTTAACCTGACCCTTCCTGCCCGCAGATTAACCGTCATTCGCGGGCCATCGGGCTGTGGCAAAAGCACACTGGCCAAACTGCTACAGGGGTTTTACTGGCCTGAAGAAGGGAAAATCACAATAGATGACAAGGATATCCGTTTACTGGCGGCCAATGAACTACGCAGCCACTTTGGCGTGGTACCACAAGAGACCGTGCTGTTTTCCGGCACCCTGTATGACAACCTGACCATGGCGCATCCCCATGCCAGCGAATCCGATGTCTATGCAGCCTGTCGGGCGGCTGAAATACACGATGTTATAGAACAGCTCCCCGAAGGCTACCAAACAGTGATTGGCGAGCGCGGCAGCGGCTTGTCCGGAGGTCAAAGGCAGCGCATTGCCATTGCCAGAGCCCTGTTGAAGCAACCCGGTGTATTGATATTTGATGAGGCCATATCCAATCTGGATCAACAAACAGCCGAGCAATTTGCTCAAACCATCAATCGGCTTAAAGGCAAAGTCACCATGGTTTTTATTACTCACCAACTGCCAAAAGGGTTGTTGGTGGACAGGGTAATCGAGATGGATAAATTAAATGGATAACCTGCAAACCAGAATGCCAATGATGAACGGCTCCGGCAATGTGCGGGATTTGCAGCAGGCTGCTTAATGGAGTTCTTTTATGAAAGGAAAACAAAAAGATCCAAGGGACTCGATATTTTATCGGGAACAACGTCGGCTAGGAAGGTCGCTTTATTTGTATGAGAAAATCAAAGTTATTTTGTTTTGGGTTTTGGTGATTGCTTTGGTTTGGATTGCCCCTGTTACATGGAGCCAAATGTTGCATCACAATGTCAACAAAGAACCTGTTTTGCTTAGACATGCTGATGTCTATGGATATATACCTCCCCGTGCAGGAAGAAATTTGCCGGTAGTCCAGTTTATCGGTAGTGATGGTGGTCTATTATTTGTAGCGCCATGCGGGAGTATGGCCAATGATATTTGTCGAGGATTGATTTCCACTAATAAGAAACTGCCTACACCCATAAAGAGTGTAGTTGCTTGGGAAACTGTTTCTAAGTCAGCGAACATCCCACCCTATGGCCAAGCTCGGGCGATAATTGAAGAGATATCAATACTCGGAGGGAGTGATAAAATTTTAACATATACCAATAAAAGTGTTGGCTCTGATTTATATGGCGAAATTATATCTCCATACCATAAGTATCGTTACTTTTTAAGGTGTTTTGTTTTAATCCTTTCGTTATACATTGTTTTGCAGGTTTATCAGTCTTTCATAAATAAAGGTGAGCGTAATGAGTAAGTCAGAAACTGTAGCTTTGGTCCTTGGTCATGCCGGAGGAAAGATTGGTGCTTATGACGGTATGATTAATGCAACTGTAGAAGCGAAGAAAGGTGATAAAGATTCTGCTATAAGTGCAACAGTTAATGCTGTTGGTAGCGGTGCTACCATGTTCCCCGGTAAATATCCGGGTCCAATTGGCGGGCTCGTGGTCACTGTAGGGATGTTGCAAAAATCAGGAATGGATGCATCCAAATTTACTGTGGCTGATGTTTTAGCGCTGGGCGGTGCTGTGGCTGCTTTATTTGGAGCGCCAGTTATAGGGTTCGGATTTGCTGTCGCTGGTATAGGTTGGACTTTATATACTTTAAACGACCCGCTTCGGGATAAAACAATATCAGACTTTTACCGCTCTGCCAAAGACTGGCAACCACCCCGCGACCCCATCATCCTCGACCTTGACGGCAACGGTCTGCAAACCGTAGGTCTGGCTTCCAATATCTACTTCGACCACAACGGTGATGGCATTCTTAGCAAAACCGGTTGGGTCGGCGAAGGCGATGCCTTGCTGATTTGGGATAGAAATAGTAATGGCCTGATTGATAATGGCGCTGAACTTTTTGGTGACTTTACCCCGATGCCCGATGGCAGCTTGGCACCCAATGGTTTTGCTGCGTTGGCTGCTCTGGACGCTAACGGCGACGGCATTCTCGATGCCTCTGATCCCGCTTTTGCCGAGTTGAAGCTCTGGGTTGACAGCGACCAAAATGCAGTTACCGGCGAGGGCGAATTAATCTCCCTAACCGATGCCGGTATTGCCTCGCTCAATTTGGGCAGCACTCTGAAAAATCAGAAACAAAGCAACGGCAATACCCTGGCCCGTGAAGGCAGCTTCACCCGCACCGGCGGCACAGAAAGCGCCATGGGTGAGTTTCACTTGGCCATTGATACCTTTGACACCCAGTTTGCCGAACAGATTGAAGTGCCCGAAGAACTGCGCGGTCTGCCAATGATGAATGGCTCCGGCAATGTGCGGGATTTGCAACAGGCTGCAACTCAATCAAGCAACTTACAAGGTTTGCTGAATCAGTTTGAGAGCTCTGCAGATCGCTTTGGGCAGCATAAAAACTGGAGTCTATGCACATGAGTACGGGAAATAAACATCCTCAAAACGGGCCGTTTAAAAAAACAGGCAGACGATGGGTTGTTGGTGTAAATGCGGCACTTTTTATACTTATATCTATTTATTTCTCTGTAGCTTCTTTAATTGTGCTTTTTGAGTTCGATGGAGTGGATCATTACGCATTTTTACACTATGTAAGTGAAAGTATTCCTTCTATTGTTCCGACTGCAAGTCTAAGCAGTCTGCAAAAACCGGCAGAAACTGTTTTGGTTTTCGCGTGGGCGTGGGGGTTGATAAGCTTTTTATTTTCTGCTGTTTTTACTGATTTTTTTAACGCCATAAAACGGGTTAGCAGTATTGATATCATTAATGGAAGCGGGGTTTTTACTTCTGTTTGGATTTATAGGGTGACCCTTTTGGTGGCCCCAATTGCTGGGCTTTTTGTGTTTTATACTGACGTTCCTAGCAATACAGGGAAGATCGGAAAGATTAGCTACAATCTTTTGGTTTCGTCGTCTTACGGGGTAGTTTGGTATAGCGCTACTGTTGCTTTGTTCGTGTGTATAGCTTGCTTAACAATATGTGTTTTTGTTTATGAACTCTTAACTTTAACAAAAAAAGGACAGTAATATGTCTAGCAATGTAACGTATGGCGAGTACTCTAAATATGTGTCCGATGCAGCTGCAGAGGGAAATAGTTTTTTATCGGAAACACTGGGTGGAATTAAACAAGGTGCCATAGCTGAATCACAACGGCTGGGTGCAACTGCAGATGCGTTGGCAAAGGATTACCAGCGACTCAGTGATAAGGCAACTGGTCTTGCTGAAAGAGCAGCTAATGCAGGAAACCCACAACAAGCACACTTTTGGAATAGCCATTCCAAAGCGTTTGGAAATGCTGCCGCAGAACGTGCCAGCATGAGTGCGGGGGCTTATTTGGCAAAAGCTGGACAGGATGCAAAAGCAGCCGCAAGCAATTTGGGGGTAAAGGGCGGTGCTCTGATTGATAGCGCATTTATGGGAGCTGCAGCCCTAGAAGGATTCTCTACGGGTGACTTTTCAAATTTGGGAAAAACATCAACATCGGTTTTATATAGCACTGTTTTCGGTGCTGCCGCAGCAGGCGTATTGGCTTTCTTTGGTGCGCCTGCAATATTGGTGGGCTTGATAGCTGGCGGTGTTGCATGGGGGTTTGGAAAAGTAGGCGAGTGGGTTTGGGATAGCCTTTACGATAGCGCTAAAGGCTGGCAACCGCCCCGCGACCCCATCATCCTCGACCTTGACGGCAACGGCCTGCAAACGGTCGGTTTGTCCTCTCATATCTACTTCGACCACAACGGTGATGGCATTCTTAGCAAAACCGGCTGGGTCGGCGAAGGCGATGCCTTGCTGGTTTGGGACAGGAACAGTAATGGTCTGATTGAGAACGGTGCTGAGCTGTTTGGCGATTTTACCCCGATGCCCGATGGCAGCTTGGCACCCAATGGCTTTGCCGCCTTGGCTGCTCTGGATGCTAACGGCGACGGCATTCTCGATGCCGCTGATCCCGCTTTTGCCGAGTTGAAGCTCTGGGTCGACAGCGACCAAAATGCAGTTACCGGCGAGGGCGAACTGATGTCCCTGACCGATGCTGGTATTGCCTCGCTTAATTTGGGTAGCACCCTGAAAAATCAGAAACAAAGCAACGGCAATACCCTGGCCCGTGAAGGCAGCTTCACCCGCACCGACGGCACAGAAAGCGCCATGGGTGAGTTTCACTTGGCCATTGATACCTTTGACACCCAGTTTGCCGAACAGATTGAAGTGCCCGAAGAACTGCGTGGCCTGCCAATGATAAGTGGCTCCGGCAATGTGCGGGATTTACAACAGGCGGCCACCCAGTCCAGCAGCTTGCAAAGTTTGCTTGGCCAGTTCGAGAACTCCACGGATCGCTTTGAGCAGCAAAGAAACTGGAGTCTATGCGCATGAGCACAGTAAATAAAAGATCTCACAATGAGCCGTTAGAAAAAACGGGAAGGCGATGGGTTGTTGG
>JAAYFD010000036.1 GCA_012728415.1 Gammaproteobacteria bacterium | reverse complement strand
CTCCCCATGTGAGAGTAGGTCATCGTCAAGCTTCAAACGCAAAAAGGCCACCCCTGCGGGTGGCCTTTTTCATTTCTGGCCTGCGCAAGCCAGCGGGCCGCCTGCATGCTGGGTAAGCGCCCGGCCATCCCGCCCTGAGGCCGTCCGGGCAGGCGCCCACCTGTTTTTTAGATGGGCGGCTGCCCCCTCTGTCAAGAGAGCTTCAACTGATAAGCCCGCCGGTGCTATGCCAGGGCTTTCAAGGTCGATATCGTTGGTACCCCGACCATGGTGCCTTTGTACAGCTAGTTCGCTAACCACCAGTGCCAGGCACAGCCAGGTGGTAACGCTTATATGCCGGCTCTTCCCAAAACCCCCATCACTGACTTCTGGACAAAGCATCTGGGTTCGACCCCGTCTTCACGGACGGATTAAGCGACTGACCGTTTCCGGTCTTGTCGAGAAATTCCAGACCACACTCGCGGATGATGGAGCCGCTCAATATAATCGAACAAATCGCTCCGGGTCTCATCCAAGGTAGGATACCACTGATGAGCGACGTGTTGCCGTTTGAGCAGAGCGCTCATAAAAAGGTATCTAATAACCCAGAGTAGCTCCATCAGGATTGCGTGGGTCTGAATAGCCGTGCAGGCCGTCATGCTCGATCTGGATGGTCTGGGTGCGGCCCATGCTGGCCTTCAGCTCTATGTCATAACCAAGCTGCTCGAGGATATTCAGGGTATCTGGGCTGAAACCTTTTTCAATGCGCAATACATCAGGTTGCCACTGATGATGCATTCTTGGTGTGGCGGCATTTTCTGCCGGGTTCATACCAAAATCCATGGCATTGATCAGGGTTTGCAATACAGTGGTAATAATGCGCGCACCGCCAGGGCTACCGGTTACCAGCCAGGGCTTGTTGTCACGCAATACCATGGTCGGCATCATGGATGATAATGGGCGCTTGCCGCCTTGGATTGCATTGGCTTCACCGCCGATTAATCCATAGACATTGGCCACTCCGGGCTTGGCTGAGAAATCATCCATTTCGTTATTGAGCAGGATCCCGGTGCCTTCGGCTACTATGCCACTACCAAAATTGAGATTGAGCGTATAGGTGACACCAACCATATTGCCCTGTCGGTCAATCACCGAAAAGTGGGTGGTTTGATCGCTTTCATGGTCTGCAGGGTTACCGGGCCGGATGTTGGCAACATCACGAACAGCACCGGGCTTGATGCTTGAAGCCAGCAGGGCTGCATATTCCTTGCTGATAAGCCCCCGCTGTGGAATGTTGACGAAATCGGGGTCGCCAAGAAACTCCGAACGGTCAGCGTAGGCCAGCTTGGCGGCTTCAGCAATCAGGCGCACGCTTTCAGCACTTGTAGCACCTTGCTCATGTAATGGGAAATGCTCAAGGATGTTGAGCATTTGTAACAGGTGTATGCCCCCGGAACTTGGGGGAGGCATGCTGACTATCTTGAAGCCTCGGTAATCACCAGTTACCGGAAGACGTTCAATTGCTCGGTAATCAGCCAGATCCTGCATGCTGATCAAGCCACCATGGCGCTGCATTTCACTTACTATGGCCCTGGCTATCCTGCCTTCATAAAAGGCTTTTGCTCCTTGTTTCGCAATCAGTTTTAGCGAGCGGGCAAGATCCTTTTGTATCAAGAGTTCACCAGCCTGCAAAGGCCGCTCGCCGTTGAAGAATATTTCCCGTGTTGCAGGCCACTTTTCTAGCTGCTTTTGTTGTACTAATAGCATTTGAGCCAGCGTTTGGCTGACGGGGAAGCCTTTTTTGGCCAGATTGATTGCAGGGCGGATAACTTCTTTCAGGCTCATGCTGCCCCAGTTGTTCAGGGCATGCTCGAAACCGGCAACGCTGCCGGGTACACCGATGGAGCGATGACTGTAAATTGACTCACCCTCAATAATATTATTGTTTTCATCAAGGTATAGCTCGCGGTGAGCAGCAGCTGGTGCGGTTTCACGGAAGTCCAGCGCGTGGTTGTTACCAGTCTTGGCATCATGCAACAGCATGAAACCTCCACCGCCGAGGTTGCCGGCATTGGGCAGAGTTACAGCCAAAGCAAAGCCCATGGCTACTGCAGCATCCACTGCATTACCGCCCTTTTGCAATATTTCTAAACCGACCTGGCTGGCCAGATGGTGTTCACTGGCCACCATGCCGTTGCGTGACTGTACCGGACGAAATACATCCAGCTGGTAATCGTAATGCCGGGCTGCCTGGGCGGTAGCCGCTGGTATAACGGGTTCGTGTGCCTCTACACCAATGCTGAGCACTGCGGTTAACAGGGTTGTGTAGAGCAGCGTCTGGCGACGTATTTTCATGCTGTGCTCCTGACTGTGCAATTACTGTAAGCTAGATCAGCGGAATGGGATCTGCAAGGGGCTTTGTCCGCAAGGGGCGGTACGTTAGTATTGGCCGACAGTTTTGCCTGAGGAGGGCTATAATGAGCGAATTTCCAGCATGTCCGTCATGCAATGAAAACATGACTTATCCGGACGGCAATCATTTGGTATGCCCCATGTGCGGGCATGAGTGGTCGACAGAGCAAACGACTGTACCTGAAACCGTGCCGCAGTATCGTGACGCCCATGGCACACCACTGGAGGATGGTGACACCGTTACCTTGATTAAGGATTTAAGAGTAAAGGGCAGCTCTACAGTATTGAAAATGGGCACTCGTATCAGCAATATTCGGCTGGTAGAAGGTGATCACGATGTGGATTGCAGGGTGGATGGCCAGAAGTTTTTGCTGAAGTCGTGCTTTATGAAAAAAGCCTGAAGCTGAAAAACAAAGCCCGAATTTAAATTCGGGCTTTGTTTTTCATCGGAAAAGTCAGATTTCACTGCGTCGTTTGCGCTGCAGCCAGAAGACGAATGCCAGTAACAGTAGACCGGGTATCCACATAATTTCCTTGCGGATGCGCTTGACCGGTACTTTGGCATGAGTGATGACTTGGTCAAACTCCAGACCGAGGTCTTCAGCAGGACTGGCAAAATCGACATGCTCGACTATCAGGCGGTCATCTTCGACCAGAAGCTCCAGGCCAAGTGCTTGCAGCCGGTCTTCACCGCTTTCACCTTTTGGTACCGGCAGCATCATGACCAGGCTTTTTATGTTGCCGAACTGGTCCTCGCCTTCAACCCGTAAGCGTAGTTGGGAATTGGGCTCTGCAGCACCCAGGGCCTGTACGAATCCCTCAGGTGCAATTTCTTCGTAAGGGTCATGGATCTGGTCGAGCCAGAAACCGGGCCGGAACAGGGTAAACGCTACCAGCAGCAGCAGGATACTTTCGTACCAGCGACTGCGCACTACAAACCAGCCCTGGGTGGCAGCGGCAAAAATCAGCATGGCCAGTGTGGCAATGATGAATACTACAATGCCTTGGTACCAACTGACATCTATCAACAGCAAATCGGTATTGAAGATGAACAGGAAGGGTAATGCAGCGGTGCGCAGGCTGTAAAAGAAAGCCTGTACTCCGGTACGGATGGGGTCACCTTTGGAAACGGCCGCTGCAGCAAAGGAGGCCAGCCCCACGGGTGGAGTTACGTCGGCCATGATGCCGAAATAGAACACAAATAGATGTACAGCCACCAGTGGGACGATCAGTCCATTTTGCTGGCCGAGGGCGACAATGACCGGTGCCAGCAGACTGGACACCACAATGTAGTTGGCGGTGGTTGGCAGGCCCATACCGAGAATCAGGCTGAACACGGCAGTCAGTGCCAGCATCAGCAGTAGGTTACCCATGGACAGCAATTCGACCAGGTCGGCCAGAACCAGACCCACACCGGTCTGCGAGACTGCGCCAACAATGATGCCCGCCGTAGCGGTGGCAATACCGATACCGATCATATTACGGGCACCTATGATCAGGCCTTCGCGCAGATCAATGAAACCTTCGCGTACTTCGCTGCTGATGATGCTCTTTTCGCCACGCATCCAGGCAATGATCGGTCGCTGGGTGATCAGGATACCGATCAGCATCAGGCTGCCCCAGTAGGCGGACAGGCCCGGGGACAGGCGTTCTACCATCAGACACCAGACCAGCACGACAACTGGCAGGATGAAGTGCAGGCCGGACAGCAACACGCGACGTGTTTCGGGCAGCTTCTCAATGGGAGCATCCGGGTCTTCCATTTCCAGCGGGGGGCGGTTGGCAGCAATTTTCAGCAGGCCAAGGTACACAGCTGTCAGCAGCAGAATAATGACGGTCAGCGCATAGTCGCCCAGCAGGGGCTTGAGCCAGCTCAGACCGTAATAGACGGCCAGTGAAATGCCGGAAATAAGAGCAGCGCCAAAAGCAAAACCGGTCAGACGGCGTAACCAGGGTTTGTGAGCAACGCCTTCGATTGGTTGCATGCCCAGTTTGAGTGCTTCCAGATGCACGATGTAGAGAAGGGCAATATAGGAGATGGTTGCCGGTAGAAAAGCATGCTTGATGATTTCCACATAGGGCATACCGACATATTCGACCATCAGGAAGGCAGCCGCTCCCATCACGGGCGGCATGATTTGTCCATTGACGGAGGACGCTACTTCGACTGCACCGGCCTTTTCAGCTGGAAAACCGACCCGCTTCATCATCGGGATGGTAAAAGTACCTGTAGTGACCACGTTGGCGATGGAGGAACCGGAAATCATGCCGGTCAGTGCAGAGGACACAACAGCAGCTTTGGCTGGGCCACCACGCATGTGGCCCAGCATGCTGAAGGCCAGCTGGATAAAGTAGTTACCTGCTCCGGCCCGCTCAAGCAGGGCACCAAACAGGACAAACAGAAAAACAAAGCTGGTGGACACACCCAGTGCAATACCGAATACACCTTCGGTGGTGATCCACTGATGGTTGGCCAGTGCCTTCAGGCTGACACCACGGTGCGACAACAGTTCGGGCATCCAGGGCCCGGCGAGGCTGTAGGTGAGAAATAGCAGGGCGATAATGGCCAGTGGCGGCCCGAGGGTGCGCCGGGTTGCTTCCAGCAATAACGGCAGACCGACCAGCGCCATGATCAGATCGGCAGTGGTCAGAATGCCCGGCCGCAGAGCCAGTTGCTGATAAAAAACAAACAGGTAGGACGCACAAGCCACTGCAACCAGCGCCAGTACGATATCAGCAGCAGGCACATGGCTGCGTGGCGAGCGCTTGAATGCGGGATAGGCCAGAAAAGACAGCAGTAGGGCAAAGCTCAGGTGGATTGAGCGGGTTTCGGTATCATTTAGTACCCCCCACTTGAGCATGAACGGTAGCGGGGAGGCGATCCACAGTTGAAACAGGGACCAGCACAGGGCTACAGTTGCGATCAGCGTGGCCATCAAGCCGGCGGGTGAGCGGGCGCCGGATTCCTGTGCCAGCATCTCATCCGCATCGAGTTTATAGGGTTTGCCCATAGTTTTGCTCCGGCATCCGGGTATGGAACCTGTGGGTAGCAGGACCGGTTGAAAGGGTGCTGGCCTGGCTGCTTATGGCGGTCGGGCCAGCAAAAAATACCGGTGCCGGTTGTAGTTGGCACCGGTGTACCGGCTTACAGCCAGCCGCGTTCCTTGTAGTAACGCACAGCGCCTTCATGCAGGGGGGCAGACAGGCCGGCCTTGATCATATCCTGCTCATTCAGGTCGCTGAATGCAGGGTGTAAGCGCTTGAAGCGCTCCAGGTTGTCAAATACTGACTTGACGACCTGATAGACCAGCTCCGGGCTGGTATTGGCACTGGTGCTGATGACTGCCTTGCCGCCAATCGACTGGGTAGGTGTATCGTTACCTTTGTACAGACCGGCTGGAATTTCAGCTTTGGTGTAATAGTTCTTTTCGGCCAGCAGCTCGTCGATCTCCGGACCGGTAATAGGTACCAAAACAGCATCAACAGTGGTGGTGGCTTCCTGGATTGCACCGTTTGGGTGACCAACAAAGTAGGTCATGGCATCAATATTGTTGTCATTCAGTGCACTGGCCTGTTCGGCCGGCTTGAGTTCGGCTGCCAGGGAGAACACCGAGCGGTCCCAACCCTTTTTCGCCATGATTTCTTCCAGGGTGTCGCGCTGGCCGGAGCCGGGGTTGCCGATATTCACGCGCTTGCCTTTCAGGTCGTCGAGCTTGGCAATGTGAGCGTCACGGCGGGCCAGAACGGTGAAGACCTCACTTTGCAGTGAGAACAGGGCGCGGATGTCTTCCATCTTGTTATCGAAAGGTGGCAGGCCTTCCATTGCCTTGTACTGGTGGTCGGACTGCATGACACCCATATTGAATTCGCCACTGCGGATGCCGTTGACGTTGGCTACACCGCCGCCACTGGCAGGTGCATTGCACTTGATGCCATGGGTTTTGGTGTCGCGGTTGACGAAGCGGCAGATGGACTGGCCGGCCACATAGTAAACGCCGGTCTGGCCGCCGGTGCCAATGGTGACGAACTTTTCGTCGGCGGCTTGTGCTGTTGTGGTGCCGAGGCTGATGGCCGCCGACAAGGCGATGGCCAGGGTGGTGATTTTTTTCATGGATGAATCTCCTTGGTTTTTATTCGTATCAGTGCCCCGGCTGCATGGAACCGTTGTTGCCAAAACTGGCTGAACTGGCACATGGGTTGGTTATACCTGATTGATTCGTCTTGTTAAACCTTCTTGTTCGGGAAGTGTCGGTTGCAACGTGATGATTGAGGAACCTGGAGCGGCTACCGATTCAGTTCCCAGTCAGGAGTAGCCGGAAAACTTTGGAGTTACGTTGGAAGTTATACAGCTCGGCTTTACGTTGCGGCAAATCTTCGACCTGGCAAGGCATGAACCCGCGCTCTTGAAACCAGTGAGAGGTACGGGTGGTAAGCACAAACAGCGAGTCGAGCTTCAGCTCCCGCGCCCGCTGTGTAATGCGTTCGAGCATGGTGTCACCATGGCCAGCATGCCGGTAGTCGGGATGTACGGCCAGGCAGGCCAGCTCGCCAGTACGGTCTTCAGGAAAAGGATAAAGGGCGGCACAGGCAATCAGCAGGCCGTCACGTTCAACAACACTGAATTGATTGATTTCCTGCTCCAGCAGGTCACGGGAACGCCGGACCAGTAGTCCCTGTTCTTCCAGTGGACGGATCAGTTCGAGCAGGCCGCCGACATCATCAATGGTGGCTTCGCGTACTTGCTCAAAGCCGCCCTGGTCGACCAAAGTACCGCAGCCATCACGGGTGAAGAGTTCACTAAGCAGGGCACCATCGCGTTGATAGCTGATGATATGGCAGCGGGAAACCTGATTTTCGCTGGCATCAATGGCTGCTTGCAGAATTGCCTTTTGCTCCGGCGCAATCAGCGTTTGCAGGTGCTGATGTGCTTGCTGCAGGTTCAGTTCTCGGATCAGCCGCCTGTCGCTGTCCAGCAGCCCTTGTTCGGCAGTGAACAGGATCAGTTTGTCGGCCTGTAGCGCAATGGCAGTATGGGTAGCCACGTCTTCACAAGACAGGTTGAAGGTCTCGCCAGTGGGTGAGTAGCCAAGGTGTGGCAGCAATACCATATGATGCTGGTTCAACAGCAGGTTGATAGCCTGGTGATCAATCCGGCGTACTTCACCGGTATGCAGCAAGTCCACACCGTCGACTACACCGCAGGGGCGGGCGGTGACCAGGTTGCCGCTGACAATGCGTACTTTGGCACCTTGCATTGGCGAGGTAGCCATGTTGACCGAAAAACGGGCTTCAATCAGGCTGCGCAGCTGGCCAACCGCGCTGATAATGCAGTCCAGAGTATCCCGGTCGGTAATGCGCAAATTGTTGTGATAGCGGGAAGGCAGCTGTCTGGCTTGCAGGGCTTGCTCTATTTGTGGGCGTGAGCCGTGCACCAGTACCAGACGCACTCCCAGGCTGTGCAGCAGAACCAGGTCGTGCACAATGGCGTTAAAGTTGGCGTGCGCCAAGCCTTCGCCGGGAAGCATGATGACGAAGGTGCGCTTGCGATGGCTGTTGATGTAGGGCGACGAATGCCTTAGCCAGGTTACATAGTCATGCATGATCAGCTGCCTGATTCAGGTGATGTTGGCACTATAGCAGAGATCCCGTACCGGTTCGGCCGGTACGGGAGTGCCGTCAGAGAAAAACCAGCTTGAGGATACTGAAGAAGATAATGGCCAAAATGGCCCCGGCCGGCAGGGTAATCGCCCACGACATAAAAATGGACAGGATGACGCGCAGATTGAGGGCGCTGATGCCACGTGCCAGGCCAATGCCCAGAACAGCACCGACCAGAGTATGGGTGGTGGAAACCGGCAAACCGAATGCTGATGCTGTGACTACAGTGGAGGCCGTGGCCAGTTCGGCGGCAAAGCCCCGGCTTGGCGTCAGCTTGGTGATTTCCTTGCCAACGGTGGCAATCACTTTGTAGCCGTAGGTGGCCAAGCCTACCACAATACCGATACCGCCGAGGAACAGCACCCATGCAGGTACGGCACTTTTGGCGGTTAGCTCGCCCACGCCCTGATTCTGGATCACGCCGGCAATCGCAGCCAGCGGTCCAACTGCGTTGGCCACATCGTTGGCTCCGTGGGCAAAAGCCATGGAGCAAGCAGTAAAGATCATCAGGATAGCAAAAGATTTTTCTACGCTGTGATAATAGGCGCGGCGGGATGCGTTTTCCGGCAGTTTGACCCGGCGCAGCAACAGGATACCGCCACCCATCACCAGCAGGCCGGCACCAATGGCCAGTACGACACTTTGGTCGCCGCTCAGGTTCACGCCCACATGCTTGAGTCCTTTGGACAAGGTCATGAGTGCCACCATGAATCCGGTCAGAAACATGTAGATGGGCACATAGCGTTTGGCGCTGGCAAAAGGGTTGTCGGTGTTGATGATGAGTTTTTGTACACTCATGAACAACAAGAAACCTATGGTGCCGGACATGAAGGGAGTGACTACCCAGCTGGCGGTAATGGGTAGAATGGCGTTCCAGTGCACCGAGTCGACCGAGACACCGACGGCGGAAAAACCAACCACCGCACCAATGATGGTGTGAGTGCTGGAGACCGGCCAGCCGCGACTGGTGGCGATCAGCAGCCAGGTGCCTGCGGCCAGCAGTGCTGACAACATACCCAGCACAAACAGGTCGGCGGTCATCGCATCAACATTGACGATGCCGTTCTTGATGGTATCGGTGACCTCGCCACCGGCCAGATAGGCACCGCAAAACTCGAATACCATGGCAATCAGGATGGCCTGTCTGATGGTCAGGGCCTTGGAGCCGACCGAGGTACCCATGGCGTTGGCAACATCATTTGCGCCCACGCCCCATGCCATGAAAAAACCAAAAATACAGGCCATGACCAGCAAGATCATGCCGTAATCGGTAATAAAAGACATAAGATTTTCCGCTTCGTAAAAAAAGAGCGCGCTGTGATCAGCGCGCCAACAGTTGTTCCAGGCGGTTGCCAACGCGTTCGGCGCGGTCAGCGACATCACCAATCCATTCGATGATGGTGTACATGAACATCACATCAACGGGGTGAAGGGTTTTTTCGATCTTGAACAGGGTACGGCGTACCTCGATCTGGATCCGGTCGGTATCGTGCTCGATGTCTTCCAGCACTTCGATCATTTCAGTGACACGGCGCACTTCACGATTGCCAAAGCCGGTTTCAAGAATCTCGTCCAGTTCGTTCATGGCTTTCAGGGCTTGCTCGCAGGCATCAACAGTCCGTTGTACATAAGTACGGATGATGGGCTGCAGCGGCTCAGGGATGCTCATCTGACGACCCAGCATCAAGCCAGCAATATCTTTGGCGCGGTTGGCGACCTTGTCTTGTACGCTCAGCAGCTCCAGCAAGTCTGATCTGGGCACGGGCAGGAACAGACTTTTGGGTAAGTGAACGCGTACGTCGCGCTTGAGTTTGTCGGCTTCCTTTTCCAGGCGTACCATTTCCTGCTGTACCTGCTCAACGCGCTTCCAGTCCTCGGCTATGACTGCTTCGAAGAACGGAACCAGGTTGGCAGCGCACTCGTAGGCCTTGGCAATATGCTGTTGCATAGGGCCAATTGGCGAGCGCCCAAACAGGCTGACAAAAGGGTTGAGTGACATGGCAACAATGCTCGGTAACCAGTAAGTGGGCCGATTATACGTTGTCTGGAGCAGGTTCGCCTAGCTTGGGTGCTTTACCCGAGCACAAGGAAGCACTGAATTAAGCACCTGTGTTGCCAGACAGTTGTTTAAAAACAGCTCAACATGCTGATTTGCTACATCTAAACTGCGTTTTTCGCTGCTTTCTGTCTGGCCCTGTACAGCCTCGCTTACATTTCCGGCGCACCCATAACCTGCCACGCTTTTGGTGCAATGATGCCTGTTTACGCCGATTGAAGCAGGTGGAACCCGTATCTGGCGGTGCAGTCAGGGCGCTTTCAGGCTAACATCAGCATCCACCCAAGCTTTACTTACTGGAACCGGAATGGCCACAGAAACCGAAATAAAATTGAGGATCAACCCGTCCGACATGGACAGACTGGTCGCACATCCGCTGTTTGAGCGTTACAGCAGCCAACAATGGCAAACCCGCGAACTGCTGAACGCTTACTATGACACCAGACAGGGAGACCTGGCAGCGGCACAGGTGGCCTTGCGCATCCGTCGTGATGGCGAACAGTTCATTCAGACTTTGAAAAGCAAGGGTGCCAGCGTGGCCGGCCTGTCTGAGCGCAACGAATGGGACTGGTCTATCGATGAGGGCAGCCTGGTGATGTCTCATCTGGACGACAGCTGCTGGCCGGAAAGCTTGCGCGATCTGGACAAGCAACAACTCAAAGAGCTGTTCCGTACCGACTTCACGCGTAAAAGCATCGAACTGGCCTGGACGCATGCAGGTGTCCCGACCCGGGTCGAAGTGGCGCTGGACCGGGGCAAGGTCAGTACGGCTGCCGGTGAAGAAGAAATTAGCGAGCTTGAGCTGGAGTTGCGCGAAGGTAACCCGGCAACATTGCTTGAGCTGGCGCTGCAATTGGCCGCTGATATTGCCTTGATGCCTTGCGATATCAGCAAGGCCGAACGTGGTTATCGTTTGCTGCAGGCTGACAGTTTCGATTTGCACATCCGTCCTGCCAGGCTGGCTGTCGGGCAGGATATCGACTCGGCTTTTGCTGCCCTGCTGCAAGAACAGCTCGCAGCCAGCCAGCGCCTGGCTGAACAGTACCGTCATACCGGTCAGTGGAAACTGCTGCAGGGCTGGTTTGATCAGCTTAGCGGTATGCGCGCGCTGTTGGGCAGCATGGGGCAGGTGGTGCCACGCAAGACCAGTCGCGAGTTGCGTCTGGCACTGGACGCCTTGCTGGCCGACTGGCAACCCAGGTTGCAGGCCGGCCTTGAGTCCCGGAAGGCGCGGGACGAGGCGGCCGGACTGTTTGCTGTTGAGCTGCAGCAAACCCGCTGGGGATTATTTTCGCTGGACCTGGCGCTCTGGTTACATGAGCGACGCTGGCAGGCTGCTCGCAACAAGCGCATGATACGCCAGGCACAGGCTCCGCTGGAGCGATGGCTGGCCCGTTTCCTGCGTGAAGAAACACAGGCGCTGGGGCTGGAGGCCTATAAATTGAAACCTTTCGCACTGGGCGATCAGCAGCCCCGTCTGGAGCGTGTGCTGGTCTGGTTGGAAGTAGCGCGCCACGTTTTGGCAGCCGAAGGGCTGGATGACACTTTGGGCGCCTTGCGCAAACTGCATGCCAGCCTGATGCTCAATGACATGCAGGCCAGGGCCGACTGTCTGGATGCCATTGTTGCTGATCGGGGCTGGAAGGCGCTCATGCGGGACGGTAGTTAACGGGACACCGGCAAAGCCGCTGTGTATTGAAGCCTTACCTGGGAGAACCGCTGCATGAACTTTAGCGTACCCGAACCCGACCTGGTGCTGGAATTGGGCAACATTCTTAACCAGCTGGTGGAACAGGGGCATCTTGACCAGTCCATGGCTGAGCAGTGTATGGCCAAGCGGCCGCTGGACGCCGGCAAGCAGGCCCTACACCCGCTGGAGATCATTGCCGATCAGCAGCTGGATGACCTGAAGCGGCCAGGCAAAAAGCTCAATCTGGAAATGCTCACCCAATGGCTGGCGGACTGGGCTGGCCAGCCTTACATGCGTATTGATCCGCTGAAGATTGATGTGGCAGCCGTGACACCACTGATGTCTTACGCTTTTGCCCAGCGGCATAAGATTCTTGCGGTGGCGCAGGACTCGACCAGTGTGACTATTGTTAGCGCCCAGCCATTTGTGCACAGCTGGGAAACCAACCTGGCACATGTACTGCGGCGTGAGATCCGTCGCATGGTAGCCAATCCGGAAGACATCCGCCGCTTCACCACGGAGTTTTACCGGCTGGCCCAGTCGGTTTCCGGTGCCAGCGGGCAGGAATACTCCGGTAGCGGTACGGGCAATTTTGAGCAATTGTTGCGATTGGGTGCTGCGGACCAGGAGCCGGATGCCAATGACGCACATATCGTCAATATTGTCGACTGGCTGTTCCAGTACGCCTTCCAGCAGCGGGCCAGCGATATCCATATCGAGCCGCGCCGCGAGCAGGGCAAGGTACGCTTTCGCATCGACGGCGTGCTGCATACCGTTTACCAGTTCCCGCCGCAGGTGACGCTGGCAGTGATCAGCCGGCTGAAAACCCTGGGTCGCATGAACGTGGCGGAAAAACGCAAACCCCAGGATGGCCGCATCAAGACATCCACGCCGGACGACCAGGAAATCGAGTTGCGTTTGTCCACGCTGCCCACTGCGTTTGGCGAAAAGATGGTGATGCGAATCTTCGACCCGGATGTACTGTTGAAAAGTTTCGATCAGCTGGGCTTCTCTGTCGATGACTTGGATCGCTGGCAGCAGATGACCCGCCAGCCCAACGGCATCATTCTTGTGACCGGCCCGACCGGTTCGGGCAAAACCACTACCCTGTATACCACCCTGAAACAGCTGGCAACCGAAGAAGTTAACCTGTGTACGATTGAAGACCCGATCGAGATGATCGAGCCGTCCTTCAACCAGATGCAGGTCCAGCACAACATTGACCTGACCTTTGCCAGCGGCGTGCGCGCGCTGATGCGACAAGACCCGGACATCATCATGGTCGGCGAGATCCGTGACCTGGAAACCGCCGAGATGGCGATCCAGGCAGCGCTGACCGGACACCTGGTGCTGTCAACCCTGCACACCAATGATGCGCCGGGTGCGATCAACCGTCTGCTGGAGCTTGGGGTGCCGTATTACTTGCTGCGTGCCTCATTGCTGGGTGTCATGGCGCAGCGGCTGGTGCGTACGCTGTGCCCGCACTGCAAAGAGCTGGCCGAGGTAACGGTAGAAGACTGGAATACCTTGACGCGGCCCTGGAACGCGGCTCTACCGAAGCAGGCGTATCGTGCCGTTGGCTGTATCGAGTGCCGGGAAACCGGTTATCACGGTCGTGCCGGGCTGTATGAAATCATGGTGCTGAACGAGCGCATCAAGGGGTTGATCACTGCTGAAACCGATCTTGGCGTGCTGCGTAAAAATGCCTACCGCGAGGGCATGCGCAGCCTGCGGTTGTCCGGTGCGCAGAAAGTGGCAGCCGGTCTCACCACAGTGGCCGAGGTGTTACGCGTAACGCCTCATCATGAAAGCCTGTAAGGACCGCACATGTGCATTCTGGTATTTGATTGGCAGCCGGATACAGAGCAGCCCCTGTTGTTGCTGGCCAACCGTGATGAGTTTCATGCCCGCCCCAGTGCGCCGCTGATGCAATGGGACGATCAGCCCCTGGTGCATGCCGGGCGTGATCTGGAAGCAGGGGGTAGCTGGCTGGGAGCAGCACCGGGCCGGCGCTTTGCCGCCCTGACCAATATTCGTCAGGTCGAACCTGCCGGTCCGCGCTCACGTGGTGATCTGGTCAGCAGCTTTCTGGCCGGCGAGCTGACTCCGGCAGGCTATATGCAGCAGCTGGCATCGGTGTCGGGAAGGTACAGTGGATTCAACTTGCTGGTTGGCGATGCGCACCAGCTGTGGTTTCTGCATTCAAATACACAGCAGCCACAACGGCTGGCCGCCGGTATCTATGCCTTGTGCAATGCCAGCCTGGATACTCCCTGGCCGAAGCTGGTACGCCTGCGCAGTGCCTTCAGCCAGATGGACCGCACAGACGACCAGGCATTGCTTGCGTTGATGCGCGACAGCTGGCGGCCAGACGACAGCATGTTGCCGGATACCGGGATTGGCCTTGCGGTGGAACGCCAGCTGTCGAGTGTTTTCATCACCGGTGACGATTATGGTACCCGTGCCACCAGCCTGTTGCGTATGGATACGCAACAGATCAGCCTGATCGAGCAAAGCTTTGCGGCAGGCGGTGTTGATGCCGGCATGCGCAGTTTGGTGATTGGTTGAGTACAAACTGGGCTGTTTGGTTCGGATGTGAAACTTGCGATTAATATAATGTTAACCCTTTTCGGGTAGTTTTCTTGACCCTGTCCGGTGCATGCCGGAGCAGCTTGTGTTTTCCTGTGCCATCTGTACGTGGTGATCTATCTTCAGGGTGGGGTTGTCTTCATGCGCTACTTATTTGGTCTTGTGCTGCTGGTGCTGAGCCTGTCTGTACAAGCGTTTTTCAGCAATCAGCAGGATTTTTTGCCGGTTGAAGAGGCTTTTCAGCTGCAGTTGCTGGAAAGTGCTGATGGCCGGGCTCAGCTGCAGTGGACCATCACCCCGGGGCACTACCTGTATCGTCACAGCATCAGCGCCCGGGATGCAGACGGCAATCGTTTGGAGCTGGCGATTCCGGAAGGGATTGAAAACGAAGACGAGTTTTTTGGCGTAACGCAAATTTATCGTAGCGATATGCGGATTGATTTGGCGGCCGGTCAGCCACGGCCTGCCAGCGTGACTTGGCAGGGGTGTGCTGATGCCGGTCTCTGCTATCCGCCACAGACCACCGAATTTTCAGCTGACCAGCCGGTGGTGGCAGCTGATACCGAGGCCAGCCTGGCCGAAGATCAGAGCATTGCCCGGCAGCTGGCCGATGCGGGTTTGCTGATCAACCTGGCGGCCTTTTTTGCCATGGGCTTGCTGTTGGCCTTTACCCCATGCATGTTGCCCATGCTGCCGATCCTGAGCAGCGTGATTGCCGGCAGCAAGCCCGGCGGCTGGCAGGGCGCGCGCCTGGGCGGTGTTTTTGTACTGGCCATGTCGCTGGTGTATGCGCTGCTGGGTGTGGTCGCGGCACAACTGGGCAGCAATCTGGCCGCCGCATTACAGAACCCCTGGTTACTGGTGCCTTTTGCCGGGCTATTTGTGCTGCTGGCCGCCTCGCAGTTTGGCCTGTACAGCCTGCAGTTGCCGGCTTTCATTCGTGAACGGCTGCAAACTGCCGATCGCCAGATCAAGGGTGGCAGCCTGCTGGGAGCAGGGTTGCTGGGCATTTTGTCGGCTCTTTTGGTGGGACCCTGCATGACTGCGCCTCTGGCGGGAGCGCTGCTTTACATCGGCCAGTCCGGTGATGCGCTGAAGGGCGGTCTGGTGCTGTTCGTGCTCGGTTTTGGTAGCGGTCTGCCACTGCTGCTGGCCATGAGCTTCGGCATGCGCTGGCTGCCCAAACCCGGGCAGTGGATGGAGGGCGTGAACCGGGTATTCGGTTATGCCTTGCTGGCAGCGGCCATTTTTGTGGTGCGTGGCTTGCTGCCGGACAGCCTTGTGCTGGCGTTGTGGGCCGCCCTGCTGCTGGCCGTGGCCCTGCATCTGGCCAGCATAAAACCGGCTGGCTGGACAGGCCTGTTCCGCTTCTGCGCTGCCCTGCTTGGATTGTGGAGCGCCATCATGCTGGCCGGAGCCGCCAGTGGTGGCAGCGATCCGTGGCAGCCCCTGGGCCACCTGCAGAGTATGACTGCTGCGGGTGAAAGCCGTTTGCAGCCGGAACGGATTGCCGACCCGGCGCTGTTTCGCGAGGAGCTGGCCCGGGCGCAGGATAATCGACAGTGGGTGGTGGTGGATTTTTATGCGGACTGGTGCGTGTCCTGCAAGGTAATGGAAAAAACCGTGTTTGGCCAGCCGCAGGTGCAGGCAGCCATGCAGGGCATGCGTTTTCTGCAGCCTGATGTCACCGACAACACCGCTGCGCAACAGGCGCTACTGAAGGAGTACGGCATCATTGGCCCGCCGACCATCCTGTTTATCGACCCGCAGGGCAATGAGGTGCGCAGCGCCCGCATTACCGGTGAGGTTAATGCCGCCGAGTTTCTGGCTTATTTGCAGCGGGCACAGCAGCCGTAACAGCACTTGCAGTGGCCCGGCTTGTACAGGGCTGCAGGCGTGGCTTCAGCCGCGACCGGTGCCTGACTCAAGCGCGAAGTTATAGCAGCCCTCAATCGCCACTAAAGTGGCTTCTACAGGGCTCGTGCAGTTTCTACAGGAGCCGCGACCCACGGCAGCCTGGGTCGCGGCATTACTTGTCACTGAAGTGGCTCTTTGTACTGAACACTTTGCCTTGCCTGGTCAGGTCAGCCGCACAAACTCCACCGGGGTGTCCAGCAGGTTGCGTCTGACCAGAAAATCACCAAAGTGTTCATCTGGCTGGTGCTGGGCCTGATAGCTTTCCAGTAGCGGCTCCAGCAGGCCAAGAAAAGCCTCTTCATCGACGTTGCTGGCGTATAGTCTGGCCAACCGGTCGCCGTGAAAGCTGCCACCCAGATACAGGTTGTACAGTCCGGGCGCGCGGCCAGTCAGGGCAATTTCTGCCAGATAGGGACGGGCGCAGCCGTTGGGACAGCCAGTGATGCGCAGGGTGATGGGCTGTCCGGCAATACCGCAACGGGTTTTCAGGGTTTCGAACACCGACAGCAGGCGTGGGGTGTAGCGCTCGGCTTCGGCCATGGCCAGGCCGCAGGTTGGCAGTGCAACACAGCTGATGGTGTGGGCCGCCTGCTGGTCCGGGGTCAATCGCCAGGCCAGATCCAGGTCTTGCAGCCGCCAGCCGGCCTGTTCTTTCTCGTAGTCGCCAATATGGGTCAGCTGCAAGTTCTGGTTGGTGGTCATGCGTATACGACCACCATACTGCTGGAAAAAGCCGCTCAATCGCTCGCGCAACACGCCATCAACACGGCCGCTTTCGATATAGAGCGTGGCATGCCAGAACCCGTCATCGCCGCGCTGCCAGCCCAAAAGATCGCCATTCTGGTTAAAGCGGAAGGGGCGTGCCGGCTCCAGAGGTACACCGCGGCGGCGCTCCAGCTCGGCCAGAAACCAGTCGGTACCCAGCCGGTCCAGTGTGTATTTGAAGCGGGCACGGTGACGGTCCTTGCGATCACCGAAATCACGCTGGATGGTCATTACCGTCAGTGCAAACCCGGGTGCTTCGTCAGCCGGGATATAGCCGATTTCTTCAGCCAGGCGCGGATAGCTGTCGTCACGGGTGTCCAGCTGGCCCATGCCGCCGCCAACACAGATGTTAAAACCGCTCAGCTCGCCATCTTCAACAATGGCAATCAGGCCCAGGTCCTGGCCATAGACATCAATATCATTGACCGGCGGAATGGCGTAGCCAACCTTGAATTTGCGTGGCAGATACAGGTCGCCATATACCGGTTCTTCGTCCTTGTACTCAATGCTTTTGGGTTCATCGCCGTACCAGATTTCCGGATAGGCACCGGTTTTTGGAATCAGCAGGTCGCTGGTCTGTTTGGCCAGTTCATTGACCTGCTGATGCACTTTGGACAGAAAGGGGCTGGTGCCACAAACCACGCCACGGCTGTCGTCACCGCAGGCGGCAATGGTATCCAGGCCCAGATCGCGAATACCCTGCATCAGCAGGCGCAGATGCCGTTTGCGCACACCATGCAGCTGGATGGTCTGGCGGGTGGTGATGCGGATGCCGCGCTCGGCATAGCGGCGTGACAACTGGTCAATGCCGAGCCACTGTTCCGGGCTGAGCTGGCCACCGGGAATGCGCATGCGCACCATAAACTGATAGCTGGGCTCCAGCTGGCGCTGGCGGCGCTCGCTGCGCACATCGCGGTCATCCTGCTGGTAAATGCCGTGAAACTTCATCAACAGGGTGTCATCGTGTGACACCGCGCCGGTCAGGGGCGCGGCCAGCCCTTCGCTGATGGTACCGCGCAAGTGGCGGCTGCGAGCCTTGAGCTTTTCGTTGTCATGCAGGCTGGCTACAGGCTGGCTGATATCAGAGTCCCTAATCATAAGATGCGCTCCTAGTACAGATTCCGGTGAATGCGTTTGTCTTTGGCCAGCTGCTTCCACTGGCCCTTGCCCTGCTGGTCATCCAGATAGCCTTCCAGTGCCGCTTCACAGGCATCCAGCTCGGCCTTGTCGCCGCACAAATACAGATGAGCCCCTCTGGCCAGCCAGTCCAGCAAGCGGCTGCCCTGTACCAGCAGTGGAGTGGCCAGTGTGGCTTCAGGCTGCTGTTCGTGAAACAGGGTGTCTACATGGCTGAGAACGCCGGCAGCATGGGCCTGCTGGATATCCAGCTGACAGAGGAAGTCCTGCTCGAACGACTGCTCGCCAAACACCAGCCAGCAGGGTGTTTGCTGCCCGGACAGGGCCAGCTCTTGCCAGAACGCGCGGTAAGGGGCGATACCCGTACCTTCGCCAATCAGGATGACCGGTGTGCCGGATTGTTCCGGCAGGCGGAAACGGGCGTTGCGGTGTGGATACAGCTGTACGCTGTCGCCGGGCTGCAAGCCCAGCAGGTAGTGCGAGGCGATTCCGGCTTCTTCACGGTTGCCAAAGGCGTAGTCGTAGGCCTTGACCGTCAGGTGCAGCTCGTCGGGCAGCTCTGACAAGCTGTTGGCAACGTCGTACAGGCGTGGTTGCAGTGGGCGCAGCACATCGACCAGTGCCTGTGCATCGGGGTGTGCGGGGAACTGGCTGATCAGGTCGCGGATCTGGTGTTGGCGCAAGAACTGACGCAACAGCTTGCTGTCGCCATTGAGTATGCCGGTCAGCGCTGCATCTTTGGTCAACTCAGCCCAAAGCTCCAGAAAAGCCTTGCCGGGAATGCACAGGTCGCAATGACGGCGTAGTGCTTCGACCAGCGACAGCGCCTGCTGGCCCAGTGTTACCGGCTGCTCGCCGGACAGGCCGGTGGCATCCAGCAGCATGGCCACCAGAGCAGGCGGGTTCTCGGCGAGAATGCCCACGGCATCGCCGGGCAGCACGGGGAAATTGTCGGCATCCAGGGCCAGCTCCAGGTGATGGATGGGCTGCTGACGAGAAGCGTGACTCAGGTTTTGATTGGCCAGCACCTCGGCTTCCAGCGGGTTTGTTTTGCTGTAAAGGCTGCTATCTGCTGCTATTTCCACTGTGGCTGCAGGCGCGGTGACTGCCTCTGAGCGGGGCAGTGCAGGCAGCAGCTGTTCCATCCATTCGGCAGCGGGGCGGGCAAAGTCGACGTCACAGTCCTGGCGTGGAACCAGCCGTTCGCCGCCGAGCGCTTCCAGCCGCTGGTCCAGCTCAATGCCGGTCACGCAGAAGTGCTCATAGCTGCTGTCACCCAGTGCCAGTACGGCAAACTTCAGCCCCGCCAGTCTGGCTGCATCTTCGGCCATGATGGCTTCATAGAAAGGCAGGATCGGCTCGGGCGGGTCGCCATCACCATGGGTGGCGGTGATGACTACCAGGTGCTCCAGTTTGCCCAGGCGGCGCAGACGCAAACCGGCCAGGTCGGCTACTTCGGCAGGGATACCGGCACTGGCACAGCGTTCGGCCAGATCGGTGGCCAGTTGTCGGCAATTGTTGGTTTCGGTCCCGTAGGCAATCAGTACTTTCTGACCAGACTCTGCCGTAACGGTGGTTGAGCCGGTTTGGTCCTGGCTGCTGCCGGCCAGATAGCCGCTAAGCCAGAGCTTTTGTTTGACGTTCAGTGTGCCCAACAGGGCGTTCAGCTGGCTCCATTGAGCAGCTGAAAACATTTGCAGTGAAGTTTGCATCGTGCCGATGTGCTCCCGGTGAACTTTGGTCTGAGTATGTCAAGGGGCGCATGACACGAATAATGAAATATACTGCCAAGTTGATTGAATAATGTTGATGGATGCTGTGGATATTGATCTGGCCCGGACTTTTCTGGAAATTGTACGCAGTGGCAGTTTCATTGCCGCCGGTGAGAAGTTGCACGTTACCCAGACTGCCGTAACGGCGCGGGTGCGCAATCTGGAAGGGCAGCTGGGTTGCCGGCTGTTTGTCCGCAATCGCAGTGGTGCCACGCTGACGCCGGACGGTGAACGCTTTGTTGCCCATGCCAGCCAGCTGGTGCGTACCTGGAAGGCGGCCCGGCGCGAGTTACCCATGCCCAAGGGAGCCGATACCTTGCTGACGCTGGGCGGCGAAACCAGCCTGTGGAATCCGTTATTGTTGCAGTGGTTGTCGGCACTGCGCAGCAGCCAGGAAACAGCTGCCGTACGTGTTGAGGTGGGCGGCAAGCGCAAGCTGCACGACAAGGTTGATCAGGGCGTCATGGATGCGGCACTGGTGCACCAGCCGGATTACCGGCCCGGCATTCAGGTGGAGCAATTGCTGGAAGAAAAACTGGTCCAGGTACGTTCTGTGCGCTGTGCCGAGCCCTACCTGTATGTGGACTGGGGCGAGCACTTTTGCCGTCAGCACGACACTGCCCTGCCGGAGCTGGCGCGCAGTGCACTCTATGCCGATCTTGGTCCGTTGGCACTGGAATACCTGCTGCAACAGGGTGGCCGGGGCTATTTCCGCAGCCGGGTGGTGCAGCCCTATCTGGAACAGGGCTTGATGGAGCGGGTGCCGGCGGCACCAGAGTTCAGCTATCCGGTCTACCTGATCTATTTGCGTGAACGATGGGATACCCTGTCGGAAAATGTGTTTCCGTCTCTGAAGACAGCCATGGCGAGCTACTGACCATCCGGTTACAGCCGCTGGCGCAACACATTCATTACCCTGGCTTCGACCGTACGCTCAATGCGTTCGGTGATGTCGCTGCACAAAGCCTCTACGTCCTGGGCCGAGGTGCCGGTTACAATAAAGCTCCACTCGCTGGCGTTTGCCTGTTCACGGGCGCCGCTTTCGCATACCGCTACTGCAGGGTTGCGTCCGTAACGCTCATGAATGCCGCCCATACGCTGGCGCTTCTCTTTCAGCGAGCGACACCCCGGCAGGGTAAACTCCAGTGTCATGAGTACAATTTGCATGAAAAACCCCCAAATTAAAATCATCATTAAAGGGGACAGGCACATTGAATCAAATGTACCTGCCCCCTTTAGGGATGCGCTGAATACTGTTGGCGAGGCAGTCAGGGCCAGGCGAAAAGCAGCGAAAAGCACAGTTTACTGGTAGTAAATGAGCATTTTATTCGCTTCGCTCTCCGCTTTGCGGCCGTGTAAAGCACGTTCAACCCAAGGGTTGTGAGCTGATTTTCAACAACGACCTGGCAACTCGGGTAATTATTCAGCGCTTCCTTAGTAGTATTGCTGCTCAGATCTGCACATTGGCTCCGGGGTTGAGTACTTTGCCCAGCCCCCGGCTTTCCAGCTCAAGATGCAACATGCTGTGGATCAAGTGAGGGCTGTCCATGGTCAGTGCCTGTTGCAACAGCACGCGGGCATGTGCCATGGGTATCTGGCGCAGCAGCCACTTGACCTTGGGCAAGTGGGTTGCGTTCATTGACAGGGTGTCGAAACCCATGGCCATCAGCAGTACCGCGGCTGCCGGGTCACCGGCCATTTCACCGCAGATGCTGACCGGCCGCTGACAGCAGTGTGCGGCATCGACTATCTGCTGCAGGGCTTGCAGCACGGCAGGGTGCAGGTAGTCGTAGAGATCGGCGACCCGTGCATTGTTACGGTCAACCGCGAGCAAATACTGAGCCAGATCGTTGGAGCCGACTGAGACAAAGTCCGCCATGCTGGCCAGGGCATGTACCTGGTAGACCGCTGCGGGAACTTCGATCATCACGCCTACGGGCGGCATGCTGACCGACAGGCCTTCTTGCACCAGCTCTTGCCAGGCACGATGTATATGGTAGAGCGCATCCTCAAGCTCATGCACGCTGGAGATCATTGGCAGCAGGATACGTAAATTGTCGAGTTCGGTACTGGCCTTGATCATGGCCCGTACCTGTACAGAAAAAATCTCCGGATGGTCCAGTGAAATGCGAATGCCGCGCCAGCCAAGGAAGGGATTTTCCTCCTTGATCGGGAAATAACTCAGGGGCTTGTCGCCGCCGATATCCAGGGTGCGCATGGTAACCGGACGCGGATGAAAGGCTTTTAGCTGTTCCCGATACAGCTGTACCTGTTCGCTTTCACTGGGAAAGCGCGGGGTGCTCATGAACGCCACTTCGGAGCGGTATAGACCGATGCCCTCGGCGCCGCGCTCAAGAGCGCGTGGCACATCGGCCATCAAGCCGGTATTTGCACAGAGGCTGAGTCGATGACCGTCTGGCGTGGAGCAGGGCTGCTGGCGCAGGCTGTCCAGCTCGCGGGAGATCAGTTGCTCTTCCTGTAGCATGCGCAAGTATTGCTGGCGTAGTAGTGATCCAGGGTTGGTGTAAATGTCGCCGTGATAGCCGTCAATAATCAGCTCGATACCGTCCAGTCGGGCATAGGGCAAGTCCTGGGCGCCGACTACGGTAGGTATGCCCATGGCGCGGGCCAGGATTGCGGTGTGCGAGTTGCGTGAGCCTTCCACCGAAACCAGTGCAACCAGTTTGCCTGCAGGTACATCACCAAGCATCGCCGGCGACAACTCTTCGCCCACCAGGATGCAGTTGTCCGGATAGGCCAGGGTTTGCTGGTCAGCCTGCTGTATGTGCGACAGCAGACGGCGGCCCAGGTCCCGGATATCGGCAGCGCGTTCGCTCAGGTAGTCATCATCCATACGTTCGAAACGCTGCAGATGCTTTTCAACTACTTGACGCAGTGCACCTTGCGCCCACTGGCCGGACTTGATCAGGCGGCGAATGTCGCCGGCCAGCGCATTGTCGTCAAGCAGCATCAGGTACATGTCGAACAGTGCCTGCTCCTGTGGGCGCAACCGTTTGGCCAGTCTTGAAGACAGCAAATGAACTTCTTCGCGTACGGCATTGAGGGCCTGATCAAGCAGGATCAGCTCATCGGCGATATTTTCAGCACTTTTGTCCGGAACCACCTCAAGGTCTGCCGGAGGCAGCACTACTACTGCCGTACCTAGAGCCACACCTGGTGCGCCGGGTACACCGGTAAAGCGCGCCTCCTGAATTCCTTTGCGACGTTTTTTGCCTAGCCCGCGAATCGAACCAGTGGCTTCGGCATGAGCAATCACGCCGGACAGCTGAGCGCTCATGGTGATCAGGAAGGCTTCGTCGCCCTCGTCGAACTGGCGGCGCTCCTTTTGCTGCACCACCAGTACACCCAATACTTGCCGGTGGTGAATGATAGGGGTGCCAAGGAAGGATGCGTAGCGCTCTTCACCGGTTTCGGCAAAATACATGAAGCGCGGATGGCTCATCGCGTCTTCGAGCGTGATGGTTTCGCCGCGGCTGCCGACCAGTCCGACCAGGCCTTCACCCGGCCCCATGCTGACCTTGCCTACTGCCCGCTTGTTCAGGCCTTCCGTGGCCATCAGCACGTAGCGGCCAGTTTCGGTGTTGTACAGATAGACTGAGCAGACATGACTGTTCATGGCGATGCGTACCTGGCGCACAATGATGGCCAGGGCGGCAGGCAGGTCGCGAGCAGCGTTGACCTCCTGAGAAATGGTGCGCAGCATGCCAAGCATGCTGCCAGCACTGGTCTGGGCCTCACCCATGATCAGTTTGCAACTGTACCGGCATTTGTGGTGCCAGTTCTCTCAGGGCACGGCGATATACCTCCCGTTTGAAAGAAATGACCTGCCCCAGTGGATACCAGTAGCTGACCCAGCGCCAGCCGTCGAACTCTGGCTTGCCGGTCAGGTCCATGCGCACGCGATCTTCGTTGGCGCTCAGGCGCAGCAAGAACCATTTTTGCTTCTGGCCGATGCATACAGGCTGGCTGTTGCGGCGAACCATACGCTGTGGCAAGCGGTAGCGCAGCCAGCCGCGGGTGCAGCCGAGAATCTCGACATCCTGCGGGTATAGGCCAATCTCTTCATAAAGTTCGCGATAAAGTGCTTCTTCCGCAGTTTCGCGTGGGTGGATGCCACCTTGCGGGAACTGCCAGGAGTTTTGGTGGATGCGCCGGGCCCAGAGTACCTGGCCGTGATCATTGGCCAGGATAATGCCGACGTTGGGGCGGAAGCCGTCTGCGTCAATCATGGCAGCTGTCCTTGATATAGTCTGATTGAAACCATTGTTCCATAAAGAAAGACAGCCCGGCAACGAACAAGTTGCCACTTGTGGGCAGGAATGGAAAAAATCGCTATGCTTGCCGCAGCTTACCGGCATACAACAGGAGGAACTACCATGAAGCTGGCAATTTTCGACTTGGACAACACCCTGCTGGCGGGTGACAGCGATCATGCGTGGGGTGAGTTCCTGTGCGATAGGGGGTATGTGGATCCGGTTGAATACCGTGCACGCAATGACCAGTTTTATGCTGACTATGTGGCCGGCCAACTGGATGTGCTGGCCTATCAGAATTTCTGTCAGGAGATTCTGGGCCGTACCGACATGCTTACCCTGCAGCAGTGGCATGTTGACTTCATGCAGCACTATGTCGAGCCGATGATCCTTCCAAAAGGTGAGGCACTGATTGCCGAGCACCGCCAGGCGGGTGACTACATCATGATGATCACTGCCACCAACAGCTTCATCACAGGGCCGATTGCCAAGCGGCTGGACATGGATCACCTGATCGCCACCGAATGTGGCATGGAAGATGGCCGCTATACCGGCCAGCTGGTCGGTGTGCCGAGCTTTCAGGCCGGTAAAATCACTCGTCTCAACAGCTGGTTGTCGAACAATCAGGCCAACTTGCTGGACAGTCACTTCTATAGTGATTCGCATAACGATCTGCCATTGCTGGAAAAGGTGACCCGTGCGGTGGCGGTGGACCCGGATGACCGCTTGCGGGCTATTGCCCTGGAACGTGGCTGGGAAGTAATCAGCTTGCGGGATTAGCCGGCTTGTAGCTCGGCAATAAAATATGTTTTCATGATGCATCTAAAGATAAAGTATCTGGAGAGTGTTCGGCATGAAGCGTATTTTCCTGGCGACAGTGATCGGGTTGGCTACCCTGGCAACCCATGCAAGTGAAATGGGCATTTCTGCCCAGCAGGCTTACGAAAAGGTACAGCAACAAGGCGGCAAGGTATTGCTGGTTGACGTGCGGGACCCGCTTCAATGAGGAGCGTGGCGTGTTTGCCCTGGACAAAAACGAGCAGTTTGCCGACATGGTCAAGGCCGAACTGGCCAAGCGTGGTCTGGATGAGAATACTGAAGTGATCACCATGTGCCGCTCCGGCAGCGAACGTGGCGAGCCCAGTGCCCGGGCCTTGCGTGATGCCGGCTTGCCCAATGCCCGTTTTGTAGTACATGGCTTCCAGGGTGACCCGCTGAAGGAGGGTCCGCAAGCCGGTATGCGTCTGCAAAACGGCTGGCAAAATTCCGGCCTGCCCTGGTCGCGTAACATCGATCCTGACAGCATCTATCGGGTTGATCGCTAAAAATGATTGCGCATCTACGGCCGAATGGGCTACGATTGGTACTCAATTACTGGAGAACACCGTATGTGCCCGCCTATCAACATCACGCCAAATCGCGATAGCAACCTGATGGTTGCAGCGGCTGCGTGCGCGGGTGCCAGCTATTTTTATGCATATTGGTTTAGCGATGGGCTAGCCTGATGCATGTTGCCGGGCGGCCCTTTTCAGACAGGGTAGCCGCCACACGAATACAAAACCCCGGACGGCTTCCCGCCCCGGGGTTTTTTCATGTTTGAACAATCAAAAACGGAGCATACATAATGACCACCATGTCTCTTTACCGCGTTTACCTGCAATCTTGGCGATTTTATCTGTACCTGCGCAGTCACCTTTCGCACTTGCTACGACAACACAGATAAAACAGGATATTTGCCATGACCATTTCTTCATCCGCCGTACTCGAACTCTTGCCCGGCAGCGAAACTGCCGCACCAACGGCGTCCCGTCCGCTACCCTCTCCTTCCGACCTGCAGCAGCGTCTGCCGCTATCTGCTGGCCTGCGTCAGTGCATCCGTAACCAGCGTCAGGCCATTGCTGATATTTTGCAGGGCCGCGATCCGCGTATGCTGGTGGTGGTTGGGCCGTGTTCCATTCACGACCCGGCTGCTGCACTGGACTACGCCGAACGTCTTGCTGGCCTGGCTGATGAGCTCTCCGGTCATCTGTTGCTGGCGATGCGGGTTTATACGGAAAAGCCACGCACCACCGTGGGCTGGAAAGGACTGTTGTACGATCCGCTGCTGGATGGCAGCGCACGGATGGATGAAGGGCTGGCACTGTCCCGCCAACTGATGCTGCAAGTGGCCGAGTTGGGCTTGCCGGTTGCCACCGAGCTGCTCCAGCCACTGACCGTGCCTTATTTCGCCGATCTGCTGGGCTGGGCGGCGATTGGTGCCCGTACCAGCGAGTCGCAGATTCATCGTGAAATGGTCAGTGGCCTGGGTGTACCGACCGGGTTCAAGAACGCTACCGATGGCAGTGTTCAGGTAGCACTGGATGCGATGCGTGCCGCCGCCCACGGTCATGAGTACATGGGCATGGATGAGCAGGGCCGGGTGGCCTTGCTGCAAGCACAGGGCAACCGCAATACCCACCTGGTGCTACGCGGCGGGGCCAGTGGCAGCAACTATGACCAGCAGAGCGTGCAACAGGTTTGTCAGGTACTGGATCAGGCAGGGCTTGATGCCGGCATCATGGTGGATTGCAGCCATGCCAACAGCAACAAGGATCCGCAGCGTCAGCCGGACGTGCTGGCCGAGGTGTTGCGGCAGCGTATTGCCGGCAACACTGCACTGCGTGCAGTCATGATTGAAAGTCATCTTTGTGATGGCCAGCAGTCGCTGACTGGACCTCTACGGTACGGTGTCTCGATAACCGACGGCTGTCTGGGCTGGGCCAAAACCGAGACCATGCTGCGTGCAGCGGCACGCATGCTGGCCTGACTGGCTGCTGCCGCTCCTGCCTGACGGTGAAGTCCACAGGAGCGGCGGCCGGTCGCACTTCAATGAAAGGCAGACCCTGCAACAGAAATACTAAGTGCTTGCAAAGTCAAATAGCAATCACTATCATTCGTGTAGTTGTTTCAATGTAGGGCTACTGTCATGTATGTCTGTTTGTGCAAAGGTGTTACTGACCACAAAATCCGTGAGCTGGTTACCGATGGTGCCCGTAGCTGGGCGGACATTCGTCAGCAGACCGGCTGTGGTACCCAGTGTGGCAAGTGCGCCTGTGAAGCCAAGAGCGTTACCCGCATCGCTGTTGCCGAGCAAATGGTCGAAAACGCCCAAGACCTTGCCTACGCGATTTGATACAACCCTCTGCTTGGCCGCAATTAATGTTGCTCGGTACCAGCCATCCTTTAAGGAAACGCTGAATAATTACTTGTGCTGTCAGGGGAAGGTTGAAAACCAGCTCACAACCCTTGGGTTGAACGTGCTTTAGCGCGGCCGCAAAGCGGAGAGTGAAGCGAATAAAATGCTCATTTATTACCACCAGTAAACTGCGCTTTTTCGCTGCTTTTCGCCTGCCCCTGACTGCCTCGCCAACATTATTCAGTGCATTCTTGACAGGCTTCCAGGCCATCATGTGGTATCTGTATTGGCCATTATCTGAACCTGCTCTTGTTGCCAGTGGTTAAAGCCTGTTTCACCGGCCCCATTTTAAACTGCTCCAGTGGTCGCCCGGCTAACTGGGTGACCTGCTTCTGCCATGTGATGAATGGTAGAAGCGGTAATATCAGCTGCGGTGACGGCATGGGTGTGATTCTGCTATTGTGGTAACCGAAATCATCATGGCAATACATGTGCTGGTTTGTAAGCACATACCCACATGCTTGCCAGCTCGCATCAGGAGGCAGTTATGCAGGGCAATCCAACTGTTATTCAGCATCTGAACGTAGTGCTGGGCAACCAGCTGATCGCCATTAACCAGTACTTCTTGCACGCTCGCATGTGTAAGGACTGGGGTTTTGAGCGTCTGGACAAGCTGGCGTACAAGGCATCCATTGTTGTCATGTGCAACGCCGACGAACTGATCAAGCGTATCCTGTTTCTGGAAGGGCTGCCGAACCTGCAAGAGCTGGGCAAGCTGCGCATTGGCGAGAATGTCGAGGAGATTCTTGGTTGTGACTACCGTCTGGTGCAGCAGGGTCATATAGCCCTACTGAAAGCCATCGCTGCCAGCGAAGACGCTCGCGATTATGTCAGCCGTGACCTGCTGCGTGAAATTTTGGACAAGGAAGAAGAGCATCTGGATGTGCTGGAAACCGAGCTCGACTTGCTGAAAAACCTGGGTTCGGAAAACTATCTGCAGCAGCAAGTCGAGGGTGCCTGAGGATGCCATTCTTGAGCTGAACTGTTTTCCTCCCTGCATGCCATAAGTATTCAGTTAATACTGAATAATCAAACATTCCATTTTAAGTGGGCCCTTCTTGCCTGCTGTAAATTTGGTACTCGCCGCTAAAGACCTGGTGCGGTGTAAATCCTGCCAAGCTGCTGTGATGATGTTGGTGGTTGTACCACTGCACATAATCCTCACACCAGCGCATGGCGTGGTTATAGCTGTCAAAGCGTCTTGGGTAGTCCGGCTGGTATTTCAGGGTCTTGAACTGCGCTTCACTCATGGCGTTGTCGTTGCTCACCCGGGGCCGGCTGTGGCTGGCGGTT
>JAAYFD010000035.1 GCA_012728415.1 Gammaproteobacteria bacterium | reverse complement strand
TGTCGAAATGGTTATGCCAGGCGACAACGTCAAGCTGGACATCACCCTGATTGCCCCGATCGCGATGGAAGAAGGTCTGCGTTTCGCCATTCGTGAAGGTGGCCGCACCGTCGGTGCAGGTGTTGTAGCCAAAATCATTGCCTGATTGGTGATGTGCAAAGAAAGCCCCCATCTGGGGGCTTTCTTTTTTGGTTGACATCGCTGTTGTACATGATTAGAATTGCGCCTCCTTTTGTCGGGAGAATGTGCCCGTGCAAGGCTAAATCCAAAGTCTGAGGTCAAAATGCAAAACCAACAAATCCGTATCCGGTTGAAGGCTTTTGACCACCGCCTGATTGATCAATCTACCCAGGAAATCGTTGAAACAGCGAAACGTACTGGGGCTCAGGTCCGTGGTCCCATTCCTCTTCCGACCCGAAAAGAGCGTTTTACCGTTCTGGTGTCTCCGCACGTCAATAAAGATGCGCGTGACCAGTACGAGATTCGCACTCATAAGCGTGTTCTGGACATTGTTCAGCCTACTGACAAGACTGTTGATGCGCTGATGAAACTTGATCTGGCTGCCGGTGTGGAAGTACAGATCAGCCTCGGCTAAAACATTTTGTTTTGGTCGTGTAACGCTCTGCAATGGGCGGCCATAGCGGGTGAAAGCCCCGTACACTATTGAGGTAAAATATATGACAGTTGGAGTAATCGGTCGTAAGTGCGGCATGACCCGCGTTTTCACCGAAGAAGGTGTTTCGATCCCGGTGACTGTAATTGAAGTCGAACCGAATCGTGTCACTCAAATGAAAACCGAGGAAACCGATGGTTACCGCGCAGTGCAGGTTGCAGTGGGCGAGCGTCGTGCTTCTCGTGTGACCAAGGCCCAGGCCGGTCACTTTTCCAAGGCAGGCGTTCAGGCCGGCCGCAAGGTTGCCGAATTTCGCATGGAAGAAGGAGAGTATCAGGCGGGTGACCAGATCACTGCCGAGCTCTTTTCAGCGGGTCAGCTGGTTGATGTAACCGGCCAGACCAAAGGGAAAGGCTTTGCCGGTACCATTAAGCGCTGGAACTTCAGTGGTCAGGATGCGACCCACGGTAACTCCCTATCCCACCGTGCACCGGGTTCTATCGGTCAGTGCCAAACCCCGGGGCGTGTCTATAAGGGCAAGAAAATGTCCGGACACATGGGAGATGTACGCATGACCGTGCAGTCCCTGGAGGTTGTGCGTGTAGACGCCGAGCGTAACCTGTTGCTGGTCAAGGGTGCGGTGCCAGGTGCCACCGGTGGTGACGTTGTTGTGCGTCCGGCCATTAAAGCTCGCGGTTAAAGGGGGAGTTGCAAAAATGCAAATCAATGTAAATGGCGCTCAGGCAATTGATGTCTGCGAGCGTACCTTTGGCGGTGAGTTCAATGAGGCTCTGGTTCACCAGGCAGTCGTTGCTTATATGGCCGGCGGTCGTCAGGGCAGCAAGAAACAGAAAAACCGTTCGGAAGTGTCTGGTGGTGGTCGCAAGCCATGGCGCCAGAAGGGTACAGGTCGTGCCCGTGCAGGCAGCATCCGCAGCCCGATCTGGCGCAGCGGTGGTGTTACTTTTGCTGCACGCCCTCAAGATCACTCCCAGAAGCTGAACAAGAAAATGTATCGTGCAGCGATGCGCTCTATTCTGGCCGAGCTGGTTCGTCAGGATCGCCTGGTGGTCGTTGAGGAGTTGTCCGTTTCTGCTCCCAAGACCAAAGAGCTGCTGGGTAAGCTCAGCGGTTTGAATTTGAGCGACGTGTTGATTGTTTCTGATGCGGTTGAAGAGAACCTGTATCTGGCAGCTCGCAACATCCCGCATGTTGATGTGCGTGATGTACAGGGAGCTGATCCAGTCAGCCTGATCGCCTATGAAAAGGTTCTGATGACTGTTTCTGCAGTCAAAAAGTTTGAGGAGTTGTTGGGATGAACCAGGAACGCGTATTTAAAGTGCTGCTGGGCCCGCACATCTCCGAAAAGGCAACTGTGCTGGCTGACGGCAAGAATCAGTTTGTGTTTAAAGTCGCTACAGATGCAACCAAGCTGGAAGTTAAAAAAGCTGTTGAGCAGCTGTTTGAAGTGAAAGTGTCCGATGTCAATACCGTTAAGGTGAACGGCAAGACCAAGCGCACCATGCGTGGCATGGGCAAGCGTAATGACTGGAAAAAAGCCTACATTACCCTTGAGCCTGGTCAGGATATCGACTTCGAAAGCAGTGCTAACTAAGTAGAGGTGCAAGATGGCAATTGTCAAGAGCAAGCCGACTTCCCCCGGACGCCGTCATGTCGTTCGTGTGGTCAACAAGGAGCTGCACAAAGGTGCTCCTTATGCGCCGCTGCTGGAGAAGAAGTCGAAAACCGGTGGCCGCAACCATAACGGTCGCATTACCACGCGCCACATCGGCGGTGGACACAAGCAGCATTACCGCATTATTGATTTTCGTCGCAACAAGGATGGCATTCCGGCCATTGTTGAGCGTCTCGAATATGACCCAAACCGCAGCGCCAATATCGCACTGCTAAAGTATGCTGATGGCGAGCGTCGCTATATCATTGCTCCGAAAGGCATCAAAGCGGGCGAGCAGTTGATGAGCGGTGCGCACGCGCCCATCAAGAATGGCAACACGTTGCCACTGCGCAATATTCCGGTTGGCTCCGTCATTCATGGTATCGAGATGAAGCCGGGCAAAGGCGCCCAGCTGGTACGCTCTGCCGGTACCTCAGCGCAGCTGGTGGCACGTGACAGCAGCTATGCTGTTATTCGCCTGCGCTCGGGCGAGATGCGCAAAGTGCTGATCGATTGCCGTGCCACTCTTGGCGAGGTATCCAACCACGAGCACTTTTTGCGCTCGCTGGGCAAAGCAGGTGCTTCTCGCTGGGCAGGTGTCCGTCCGTCCGTTCGTGGTGCTGCCATGAACCCGGTTGACCACCCGCACGGTGGTGGTGAAGGTCGCACTAAAGGTGGTCGTCACCCTGTTACACCTTGGGGTCGTCCAACCAAGGGTGGTAAAACCCGCAGCAACAAGCGCACGAACAACATGATCGTACGCCGTCGCAAGTAATCAAAGGATAAAATATGTCACGTTCTCTTAAGAAAGGTCCATTTATTGACCTTCACCTGCTCAAGAAGGTTGAGACTGCAGTTGAAAAGAACGATCGCCGTCCAGTAAAAACTTGGTCACGCCGTTCAATGATTCTGCCGCAAATGGTAGGTCTGACCATTGCTGTCCATAACGGCCGTCAACATGTGCCTGTTTTGGTTAGCGAAGACATGGTTGGTCATAAACTGGGTGAGTTTGCTGCAACCCGAACCTATCGGGGTCACGTAGCAGACAAGAAAGGCAGACGTTAAGGGGTATAGAAGATGGAAGTTGCCGCAAAATTGTCGGGTGCCCGCATTTCTGCCCAGAAAGCTCGCCTGGTTGCCGACCAGATTCGTGGTAAGAAAGTTGATGAAGCATTGAACTTGCTGAATTTCAGCGGCAAAAAAGCCGCCGAGATTATCAAGAAGGTGCTGGAGTCAGCGATTGCCAATGCTGAACATAACGAAGGCGCAGATGTTGATGACCTGCGTGTATCAACTGTCTTTGTTAACGAAGGTCGTTCGATGAAGCGTATCAAGCCTCGTGCCAAAGGCCGTGCGGATCGCATCATCAAGCGTTCTTGCCATATCACTGTCAAGGTCGCAGACAAGTAACGGAGTTGATCAGATGGGTCAGAAAGTACATCCCATAGGCATTCGCCTGGGCATCGTCAAAGATCACGCATCGGTTTGGTATGCAGACAGCAAAGATTATGCTGATTATCTGAATGCCGATCTGGAAGTTCGTGCGTATCTGTTGGACAAACTAAAAAACGCGTCCGTTAGCCGGGTAGAAATTGCTCGTCCGGCACAAACCGCACGCATTACCATCCACACCGCTCGTCCGGGCATTGTAATCGGCAAAAAGGGTGAGGATGTTGAAAAGCTGCGTCAGGACCTGACCAAGAAAATGGGTGTGCCCGTGCACATCAATATTGAAGAGATCCGCAAGCCGGAGCTCGACAGTATGCTCGTCGCTCAGAATGTTGCACAACAACTGGAGCGCCGCATCATGTTCCGCCGTGCCATGAGGCGCGCTGTTCAGAATGCTATGCGCATTGGTGCCAAGGGCATCAAAATCCAGGTGAGCGGACGTCTTGGCGGTGCTGAGATCGCACGTACTGAGTGGTATCGCGAAGGTCGTGTGCCCCTGCACACCCTGCGTGCCGATATCGATTACGCAACTTACGAAGCCCACACCACCTATGGTGTGATCGGTGTAAAGGTCTGGATTTTCAAAGGTGAGGTCATTGGTGGCCGTCACGAAGAAGCCAAGCCTGAAGCGCCAGCTCGTAAAAAAGCAGCACGTTAAGGAGTACGCACAATGCTACAACCCAAGCGTACGAAGTTCCGCAAAATGATGACGGGCCACAACCGTGGTCTGGCTCTGCGCGGCAGCAAGGTAAGTTTCGGCGAATTTGCCCTGAAGGCAACAGGTCGTGGACGTCTTACCGCTCGTCAAATTGAAGCAGGCCGTCGCGCCCTGACTCGTCACGTTAAGCGTGGCGGTAAAATCTGGATCCGTGTATTCCCGGACAAGCCAATTACCAAAAAGCCTCTTGAAGTGCGGATGGGTAAAGGCAAGGGTTCTGTTGAGTACTGGGTAGCCCTGATTCAGCCAGGCAAGGTCATTTATGAAATAGAAGGTGTGTCAGAAGAGTTGGCGCGTGAAGCCTTCGCCCTGGCAGCAGCTAAATTGCCTGTCGCAACAACTTTTGTTAAGCGGACGGTGATGTGATGAAAGCTAACGAACTTCGTGAAAAAACAGTAGAGCAGCTGAACGAGCAATTGCTCGATCTGCTGCGTGACCAGTTCAATCTGCGTATGCAGAAAGCGACCGGACAGTTGAACCAGTCTCACCTGCTCACCCAGGTAAGACGTGACATTGCACGCGTCAAGACTGTGCTCAACCAGAAGGCAGGTGAGTAATCATGGCTGAAGCTCAGAAGACAATCCGTACGCTGACCGGCCGAGTAGTCAGCGACAAGATGGACAAAACCATTACCGTACTGATCGAGCGTCGCGTCAAGCACCCGATTTACGGCAAGTACCTGAAGCGTTCAACAAAGCTGCATGCTCATGACGAACAGAATCAGTGCAAAATTGGCGACAAGGTGACCATTCGTGAAACCCGTCCCCAATCCAAGACCAAGTCCTGGGCACTGGTTGAAGTCGTTGAGCGCGTAGAAGTTGTTTAAGGACCGGGTCGGAGAAATAAAATGATTCAGACTCAATCTATGCTGGATGTGGCGGATAACAGTGGTGCCCGTCGCGTAATGTGCATCAAGGTCCTGGGCGGCTCACACCGCCGCTACGCCCGCATCGGTGACATCATCAAGGTTACCGTGAAAGAGGCCATTCCACGTGGTCGCGTTAAAAAGGGCCAGGTACTGACCGCTGTAGTTGTACGTACCCGTTCCGGCGTTCGTCGCCCCGACGGTTCCATCATTCGTTTTGACGGCAATGCTGCTGTCATTCTGAATGCCAAGCAGGAGCCAATGGGCACCCGTATCTTTGGCCCGGTGACACGTGAGCTTCGTACAGAGAAGTTCATGAAAATTGTCTCACTGGCCCCAGAAGTGTTGTAAGGAGTAGCCGTCATGCAAAAGATTCGTCGTAACGACGAGATCATCGTCATCGCCGGCAAGGACAAGGGCAAGCGCGGCAAAGTACAAAAAGTACTGGCCGACGGTCGTGTGATCGTGACTGGTGTCAATATGGTCAAGAAGCACACCAAGCCTAATCCGATGCTCGGACAACAGGGCGGTATCGTCGAAAAAGAAGCCCCTATTCAGGTTTCTAACGTAGCCATCTTCAATTCTGAAACCAACAAGGCTGACCGTGTTGGTTTCAAGTTCGAGGACGGCAAGAAAATTCGTGTATTCAAGTCGACACAAAAAGCTGTCGAGGCTTGAGGACTAGGTAAATCACCATGGCACGATTGAAAGATCTTTATCGGAACGAGTTGGCTCCCAAGCTGAAGGAAGAACTGAAGCTGGCCAACGTTATGGAAGTTCCGCGTGTAAGCAAAATTACACTGAACATGGGTCTGGGCGAGGCAGTTACTGATAAAAAAATTATCGAGAATGCCCTGTCCGACCTGGAAAAAATCACCGGCCAGAAGGGAGTAATCACTTACTCCCGCAAGTCCATTGCGGGTTTTAAAATCCGTGATGGCTGGCCGATTGGGGTCAAGGTTACATTGCGCAACGATCGCATGTACGAATTCCTGGATCGCTTGCTCTCCATCTCCCTGCCTCGCGTTCGCGACTTTCGTGGTTTGAACCCGCGCTCGTTCGATGGCCGCGGCAACTACAGCATGGGTGTCAAGGAACAGATCATTTTCCCGGAAATCGATTACGACAAGATTGATGCGCTGCGCGGTCTGGATATCACCCTGACCACGACTGCCCGTAACGATGAAGAAGGCCGTGCGTTACTGAACGCCTTCAAATTCCCCTTCCGTACTTGAGGAACAGGAAATGGCCAAGAAAAGCATGATCAACCGTGAGCTGAAGCGTCAGCGTACGGTCGCCAAGTTTGCGGAAAAGCGTGCCGCGCTGAAAGCGGTAATCGCCAACCCGAACTCCACACCCGAGGAGCGCTGGGAAGCACAGATTGCCTTGCAAAAACAGCCGCGTGATGCAAGCGCAGCTCGTCTGCGTAATCGTTGCCGCATTACCGGTCGCCCGCACGGTGTCTATCGCAAGTTCGGGTTGGGCCGCAACAAGCTGCGTGAAGCAGCCATGCGCGGTGACATCCCCGGCTTGGTAAAGTCCAGCTGGTAAGCTGCGTGCAGTTTGAATCAAGCCCCGAAAGGGGCTTGATTCGTATCTGGCCCAAGAAAACCGATCGTTAACACCGCCTAGACTGGAGCGGCCCTCGGGATGATGGCGCCATGAGTCGCGGGCAGATGCATAAACCATATTGACAAGGCTTGACGATAGCGCAGCTGCCAAATTCATGGTTGCCCGGCCGGCCCGCTGCGGGTGGGTATGCCAGAACCAGCACTGCGTTACCATGGTTGCTGGGGCTTTATGGAAAAGTCAATGGTTTGTAGGGATTGCTCTTTTTGTGCGGAGTGATGATGTCAGCTTATGGCGTGGCCGGGTACGCTTTCGGGCCTTTCAGCGGGTGCTGCATGGTTCTGCAGGTGACGCTTGCCACTGGTGGCGTGAGCCTGCTGATTACAGGGTTCGACACGCAGCGGCAAGCCACGCAAGGGCCTGGGTCGGGTGGCACCCCGATAAAACTCCGCCAGACAAATGGAGTCTTTCTGAAAGGGGGCTTGCTTCGAGGGAAGTAAATCCTTAGAATGTCCGGCTCGCAAGAGCATAAAAGAGCTGTTGCTTGTTTTGTCAGTGTTGCTGACTTGTTTTTTATCCAGGAGCTATTGGCCCATGAGTATGCAGGACCCGTTAGCGGACATGCTAACCCGTATCCGTAATGCCCAGATGGCTGAGAAATCCGCAGTAAGCATGCCTTCTTCTCGTTTGAAGGTAGCTGTAGCCAACGTATTGAAGAACGAAGGCTATATTGCGGACTATCAAGTCAGCGAAGGCGTTAAACCCGAACTCACCATCGAGCTGAAATATTTCGAAGGGCGTCCGGTCATTGAAGAGTTGCAGCGCGTAAGTCGCCCAAGTCTTCGTCAGTACAGATCAGCCAGTGAGCTGCCAAAGGTTCGTGGTGGGCTGGGCGTTGCGATCGTTTCCACCAGTAAAGGTGTGATGGCTGACCGCGAAGCCCGTGCTGCCGGAATCGGTGGCGAAGTGCTGTGCAACGTATTCTAAGGGGGAAGCATGTCTCGTATTGCAAATAACCCCGTCACGCTGCCAGCGGGTGTTGAATTCAAACTGGATGGTGATACCGTTTCAGTCAAAGGCGCCAAGGGCGCACTGCAAATGCAGTTGCATCCTTCAGTCGAGATTACCAGGGACGCCGAAGTAATCCGTTTTGCTGCCCGCAATGGTGATAAGCAGTCCCGAGCCATGGCCGGTACGACCCGTGCGCTGGTCAACAACATGGTGGTCGGCGTTAGTCAGGGCTTTGAGCGTAAGCTGCAGCTTGTTGGTGTTGGTTACCGTGCCCAGGTGAGTGGTAATGTAGTCAACCTTTCGCTGGGCTTTTCCCACCCGATTGAGTACCAGTTGCCAGCTAATGTGACAGCAGAGGCTCCGAGTGCGACAGACTTGATCCTGCGTGGTATCGACAAGCAGGTTCTGGGGCAGGTTGCTGCTGAAATACGCGAATACCGTCGTCCTGAGCCTTACAAAGGCAAGGGTGTGCGCTACGCTGATGAAGTGGTGCGCCGTAAAGAAGCCAAGAAGAAGTAGGGCCTAGCAAAATGAACGACAAAAAAGTTTCAAGATTGCGTCGTGCACGCAAGGCACGTCTGAAAATGCACGAACTGGAAGCGGTTCGTTTGTGCGTACATCGCTCGTCAAAGCACATCTATGCACAAATCATTGCTGCTGACGGTAGCCAGGTTTTGGCGTCTGCTTCAACGCTGGACAAGTCTCTGCGTGAAGGCGTAACCGGTAATGTCGAAGCTGCCAAAAAGGTTGGCGCACTGATTGCCGAGCGTGCCAAAGCTGCAGGTATTTCCCGTGTGGCTTTCGACCGTTCTGGTTTCAAGTACCATGGCCGTGTTCAGGCACTGGCTGATGCTGCTCGTGAAGGCGGGCTGGAGTTTTAAGTTATGTCGAATAACGAACAAAAGCGCGGCAGACGCGAAGAAAGCAGCAACGATGAGGGCTACATCGAAAAGCTGATCCAGGTTAACCGCGTGGCCAAAACTGTAAAGGGTGGCCGCATTTTTACCTTTACCGCGCTGACTGTTGTTGGTGATGGCAAGGGTCGTGTAGGTTACGGGCGGGGCAAGTCCCGTGAAGTGCCTGCCGCCATCCAGAAAGCGATGGAGGCTGCTCGCCGCAACATGATTCAGGTTGAGCTTAACGGTACGACATTGCAGTACCCGATTCGTGCGGTTCACGGTACGTCCAATATTTATATGCAGCCCGCCTCTGAGGGTACTGGTGTCATTGCCGGTGGTGCAATGCGCGCTGTATTGGAAGTTGCTGGTGTGCATAACGTTCTTGCCAAGTGTTACGGCTCGACCAACCCGGTGAACGTGGTTCAGGCCACCTTTAAGGGTTTGAAGAATATGCAGTCACCCGAGTCCGTTGCTGCCAAGCGTGGCAAGAGTGTCGAGGAGATTCTGTAATCATGTCCCAGGCAAAAATCAAGGTGACTCTGGTGAAGAGCACCAATGGCCGTCTGGCCAATCATAAGGCCTGCGTGCGTGGCCTTGGGCTGCGCCGAATTGGTCATACCGTTGAGGTTCTGGATACGCCGGAAAATCGCGGCATGATCAACAAGGCTTACTATATGCTCCGTGTGGAGGGTTAAGACATGCAGTTGAATGATTTGCGTTCCGCACCTGGTTCCCGTACCAAAAAAGTACGACTGGGGCGCGGTATCGGTAGCGGCATGGGCAAAACAGCCGGTCGTGGCCACAAGGGTCTGACCTCCCGCTCCGGCGGCAAGGTGGCGCCAGGCTTTGAGGGTGGTCAGCAGCCGTTGTACCGTCGCCTGCCGAAGTTTGGCTTTACTTCCCGAAAGCAGCTGGACCGTGCAGAAGTGCGTACATCCGAGCTGGCCAAGGTTGAGGGTGATCTGGTAACTTTGCTCACTCTGAAAGAAGCCAACATCATTGGTGAAAACGTCAAGTCGGTAAAGGTCATGCTGTCTGGCGAAGTGAGTCGCGCAGTAACCCTGCAGGGCGTTGCTGCCACCAAGGGTGCCCGTGAGGCCATCATCGCTGCAGGCGGCAAGGTCGAAGAATAATGGCAAAACAGGGTTCTCTCTCTGCCTTGGGTGGCGGCGGCCTGTCTGAACTTTGGGCACGCTTGCGTTTTCTGTTCCTGGCAATCATCGTGTACCGGATAGGAGCGCATATTCCTGTTCCCGGTATCAACCCCGACGCTCTGGCAAACCTGTTTCGACAGAATGAGGGAACCATTCTCGACCTGTTCAACATGTTTTCCGGTGGTGCGCTTGAGCGCATGAGTATCTTTGCGCTGGGCATCATGCCTTATATATCCGCATCGATTATCATGCAGCTGATGACAGCCGTGAGTCCGCAGCTTGGGCAGTTGAAGAAGGAAGGTGAGGCGGGACGCCGCAAAATCAGCCAGTACACACGCTATGGTACTTTATTGCTGTCTCTGGTACAGGCTTTTGGCATGTCCATGGGGCTGGCCAGTCAGGGCGTAGCATTTGCGGCTGACTTCAACTTCTACTTTGTTTCCATCACGACTTTTGTGGCTGGAGCAATGTTCATGATGTGGCTCGGTGAGCAGATCACCGAGCGAGGTATCGGCAACGGTATTTCCATGCTGATTTTCGCCGGTATCGTAGCCGGATTGCCTGCTGCCATTGGTCAGTCCTTCGAGTCGGCACGCCAGGGTGATATAAACATCTTCGCCTTGATGGTGATAGCCATGCTGGCGATTGCAATCATTGGATTTGTGGTGTTTATCGAGCGTGGCCAGCGCCGGATTCTGGTGAACTACGCCAAGCGCCAGCAGGGTCGCAAGGTGTTTGCTGCACAGCAAAGTCACTTGCCGCTAAAGGTCAATATGGCCGGTGTCATTCCAGCCATTTTTGCCAGCAGCATCTTGCTGTTCCCGGCCTCCCTGGGTCAGTGGTTCGGGCAGTCTGAAAGCATGACTTGGCTGGGTGATATTTCACAAGCGTTGGCGCCAGGCCAGCCGCTGAATATTATCCTGTTCAGTGCGGGCATCATTTTCTTCTGTTTTTTCTATACAGCGTTAATGTTCAACCCGAAAGAGGTGGCCGAAAATCTGAAAAAATCGGGTGCTTTCATTCCGGGCATTCGTCCGGGTGACCAGTCTGCCCGTTATATTGATGGCGTATTGACTCGCCTGACTGTTTTCGGCGCGCTATACATGACTGCCGTATGCTTGCTGCCCCAGTTTTTGGTTGTAGCAGCCAACGTGCCGTTTTATCTTGGCGGAACGTCTCTTTTGATCGTTGTTGTGGTTGTCATGGACTTCATGGCTCAAGTACAATCGCACCTCGTTTCAAACCAGTACGAATCCTTAATGAAAAAATCGAACCTCAAGGGTTATGGCAGCGGCGGAATCATGCGCTGATCGTAATCTGAGTTCAGGAGTATGAGATGAAAGTTCGTGCATCGGTAAAAAAGATGTGCCGAAACTGTAAGATTATCCGTCGCGAAGGCGTTATACGGGTAATTTGCTCGGCAGAACCACGTCACAAGCAGCGCCAAGGCTGAGTGTGATGGACAGCCCGTTTGCTAGCTAGTGCGCTAGTGAACTGATTAAAACCTACAGCATTAATACACACTCCCTTATTCTTGGCTTCCGGGGAGTGTGTAGCTGTCAATTGGAGTGAATTGAATGGCCCGTATTGCAGGCGTTAACATTCCGGATAACAAACATACCGTTATCTCGTTGACCTATATTTATGGTATTGGTCGACCTACCGCACAGAGCATCTGTGCAGCAACCGGCATCAACCCGGCTGCAAAGATTCAGGACCTTTCTGACGACCAGATCGAAAAGCTGCGTACAGAAGTTGGCAAGCTGACTACCGAAGGTGATCTGCGCCGTGAAGTAACCATGAACATCAAACGTTTGATGGACCTGGGCAGCTATCGTGGCTTGCGTCACCGTCGCAATTTGCCGGTCAACGGCCAGCGCACCAAAACTAACGCTCGTACCCGCAAGGGTCCGCGCAAGCCGATTCGCAAGTAACCCTCTGGAAACGGACAGGAATTAAATTATGGCTAAAGCAGCTGCTCGTCCTCGCAAGAGGGTCAGGAAGACTGTGGTTGATGGCATTGCCCACATCCATGCGTCCTTTAATAACACTATCGTAACCATCACCGACCGTCAGGGTAATGCGCTTTCCTGGGCGACTTCAGGTGGTTCCGGCTTCCGTGGCTCACGCAAGAGCACTCCGTTTGCGGCCCAGGTTGCAGCAGAGCGTGCCGGCCAGGCCGCCTTGGAGTACGGACTGAAAAACCTTGAAGTCAATGTCAAGGGCCCAGGCCCTGGTCGTGAGTCCGCTGTGCGTGCTCTTAACGGCTGCGGTTTTAAAATTTCCAGCATCACCGACGTGACGCCTATCCCCCACAATGGATGCCGTCCGCCGAAGAAGCGCCGCGTGTAATCAGGAGACAGTAAAAAATGGCTCGTTATATTGGTCCCAAGTGCAAACTGTCTCGTCGTGAAGGTACTGATCTCTTTCTGAAGAGCGGTTCACGTGCGATTGAATCCAAGTGCAACATCGAAACTGCGCCAGGTCAGCATGGTCAGCGTCGCGGCCGTCTGTCCGAGTATGGCAGTCAGTTGCGTGAAAAGCAGAAAGTGCGCCGTATTTATGGTGTGCTGGAGCGCCAGTTCCACGGTTATTACAAAGAAGCAGCCCGCCGCAAGGGGGCAACGGGTGAAAACCTGTTGCAACTGCTGGAAAGCCGTTTGGATAATGTGGTGTACCGTATGGGGTACGGCTCTACCCGCGCCGAATCCCGTCAGCTGGTATCTCACAAGGCCATCACCATTAATGGCAAGACGGTGAACATTCCGTCTTACCAGGTTCAGCCCGGTGATGTTGTCGCAGTGCGCGAAAAATCCAAAAATCAGCTTCGTATCGCTCAGGCTCTCGAGCTGTGTGCCCAGCGTGGCCGCGTCGAGTGGGTGGATGTTGATGCAGAGAAAAAATCAGGTGTGTTCAAGAATGTTCCTGAGCGCAGTGACCTCTCCTCAGATATCAATGAAAGCCTGATCGTCGAGCTCTACTCAAAGTAAGGGCTAGAAAATAGGTGTATCCATGCAGATTTCGGTAAATGAGTTTCTGACCCCTCGTCAAATCAAGGTCGATACGGTCAGTCCGACCCACGCCAAGATCACCCTCGAGCCTCTCGAGCGTGGTTTTGGACACACATTGGGTAATGCGTTGCGACGTATTTTATTGTCCTCCATGCCTGGTTGTGCGGTGGTCGAAGTTGAGATTGACGGTGTACTGCACGAATACAGTGCCATTGAAGGTGTACAGGAGGATGTTATTGAGATTCTTCTGAACCTCAAGGGCTTGGCTGTCAAAATGCATGGCCGTGACGAGGCCACCCTGAGCCTGAGCAAAAAGGGCCCGGGTGTTGTAACTGCCGCCGACATCCAGCTGGATCATGATGTGGAAATCGTTAACGGCGACCACGTTATTGCCAACCTGGCTGACAAGGGCTCTCTGGACATGAAGCTGCGCATTGCGCGTGGTCGTGGCTATGAGGCTGCAGACACCCGCTTCACTGACGAGGATGACACCCGCAGTGTTGGCGGCCTGCAACTGGACGCCCTGTTCAGCCCGGTTCGTCGTGTTTCCTATGTGGTGGAAAATGCTCGTGTCGAGCAGCGTACCGACCTGGACAAGCTGATTATCGAGCTTGAAACCAACGGTACCCTGGACCCTGAAGAGGCGATTCGTCGCTGCGCAACAATTCTGCAGCATCAGCTGGCAGCTTTTGTTGAGCTTCAGGCTGAGGCAGAGCCGGTTGAAGACAAGGTGGAGGATGAGGTTGATCCAATCCTGTTGCGTCCTGTCGACGATCTGGAGCTGACTGTCCGTTCGGCCAACTGCTTGAAGGCCGAGAGCATTTATTACATTGGTGACCTGATTCAGCGCACTGAAGTGGAGCTGCTCAAGACGCCAAACCTGGGCAAGAAATCCCTGACTGAAATCAAGGATGTCTTGGCTCAGCGTGGGCTGTCCTTGGGCATGCGGCTTGATAACTGGCCGCCGGCAAGTTTGAAAAAGGATGACAAGGCCACTGCCTGATCGTCCATCATCACCGAACAAAAAGAGTTTGGTAAGGAAATGAACCATGCGTCATCGTAAAAGTGGCCGTAAACTGAACCGTACCAGCGCGCACCGCAAAGCCATGTTTCAGAATATGGCGGTGTCCCTGTTTGAGCACGAACTGATCAAGACGACTCTGCCTAAGGCCAAAGAGCTGCGCCGTGTAGCAGAACCGCTGATCACTCTGGCCAAGGTGGACTCAGTTGCCAACCGCCGTCTGGCTTTTGCCCGCACCCGCTCCAATGAAGCGGTAGGCAAGCTGTTCAACGATCTTGGCAAGCACTACGCAGAGCGTCCGGGCGGTTATGTCCGGATCCTGAAGTGTGGCTTCCGTGCAGGTGACAATGCGCCAATGGCGTATGTTCAGCTGGTAGATCGCGAGCAGCAAGCGGTCAGTGAAGCGGCAGAGTAAGTCGAAAGACCGATAAAAAACCGGGCGAAATTGCCCGGTTTTTTATTGCCCGGTTAATAGTTGATTTGTATCAAAATGATAGTTTCGATTAGCTATTGTTAGGTCTATGGTTTGTGTATCCTGTAACTGTACTCAATCATCAAGAGGTGAAAAGCATGGATACTAAAAGCAAACTTACTTCAGTGTCAGGTGCCCCGGTTGCCAATAACCAGGATAGTCTGACTGCAGGCGCACGCGGCCCGATGTTGCTGCAGGACGTGTGGTTTCTTGAAAAACTTGCACACTTCGATCGTGAAGTGATCCCCGAACGTCGCATGCATGCCAAGGGCTCGGGTGCTTTTGGTGAGTTTGTTGTTACTCATGATATTACCCGGTATACCAAGGCGGCATTGTTTGCTGAAGTTGGCAAAAAAACCGAAATGTTTGTGCGCTTCTCCACTGTTGCTGGTGAGCGTGGAGCGGCAGATGCCGAACGTGATATTCGTGGCTTTGCCATGCGCTTTTATACCGAGCAGGGTAACTGGGACCTGGTGGGCAACAATACCCCGGTGTTCTTTTTCCGTGACCCGCTGAAGTTCCCTGACCTGAACCATGCGGTGAAGCGTGATCCGCGTACCAATATGCGTTGTCCAGTCAACAACTGGGATTTCTGGACCGGCCTGCCCGAAGCGTTGCACCAAGTAACTATCGTGATGAGTGATCGTGGAATACCGGCCAGCTACCGTCATATGCACGGGTTTGGCTCGCATACCTTCAGTTTTATCAACGCTGATAATGAACGTTTCTGGGTTAAATTCCATCTGGTGACCCAGCAGGGCATCAAGAATCTGACCGACCAGGAAGCTGCCGAGCTGGTTGGCAAGGACCGTGAAAGCTCCCAGCGAGACCTGTATGAAGCGATTGAGCGCAAGGAGTATCCACGCTGGACCATGTACGTTCAGATTATGCCGGAGGCAGAAGCGGTCAAGGTACCTTACCATCCGTTCGATTTGACCAAGGTCTGGCCGAAGGCGGATTATCCGTTAATTGAGGTGGGCTACTTTGAGCTGAACCGCAATCCTGATAACTACTTTGCTGACGTTGAGCAGGCGGCCTTTAACCCGGCGCATATTGTGCCAGGTATCGGTTTTTCACCTGACCGCATGTTGCAGGGGCGCTTGTTCTCCTACGGTGACGCACAGCGCTATCGCCTGGGTGTCAATCATTACCAGATTCCGGTCAACACACCACGTTGTCCGTTCCATAACTTCCACCGTGATGGTGCCATGCGCGTTGACGGCAACGAAGGCAGCCGTGCTCACTATGAGCCAAACACCCGTGGTGAGTGGCAGGAACAGCCGAACTTTGCCGAGCCGCCCTTGCAAATTGAAGGTCTGGCTGACCGTTTTGACTATTGGGAGACGGAGCCGGACTACTTTACCCAGCCGGGTAACCTGTTCCGCCTGATGTCACCCGAACAGCAGCAGGTGCTGTTTGAAAACACGGCGCGCAACATGGAAGGAGTGCCCGAGCACATCAAGCGCAAGCACATCAAGCACTGCTCCAAGGCTGATCCTGCCTATGGTGCTGGCGTAGCCAAAGCCATGGGACTTGAAGCCTAAGCTTGCCTGGTGTGCAGCACAGAACCGGCCCGTTTGGGCCGGTTTTTAATGCCTGTCAGAAAGCTTTTTATTGGCGCTGCTATAGGCCCGGATTTATCCGGACAAGTCCGGCATTACCGGGCCGTGGGCGGGCATGTATGCAAATAAATGCGTATCTGCGGTTAAGCTTCCAGTATTGGCTTGAGGAAGCGGCCGGTATGTGACTGGTCACTGGCGGCAATCTGTTCAGGGGTGCCGGTCGCGATAATCTGCCCGCCCCTGGAGCCGCCTTCCGGACCGAGATCGACAACCCAGTCGGCAGTCTTGATCACGTCCAGGTTGTGTTCGATCACGACAATGCTGTTGCCTCTGTCACGCAGTTTATGTAATACGTCCAGCAGCAGTTGGATATCGGCAAAATGCAGACCAGTGGTCGGCTCGTCAAGAATGTACAGTGTCTGGCCGGTATCACGCTTGGACAACTCGCGGGCCAGTTTTACCCGCTGTGCTTCGCCACCGGACAATGTAGTGGCACTCTGGCCAAGCCGGATATAGGACAGGCCGACGTCAATCAGTGTCTGCAGACGGCGTGCCAAAGCAGGGATGGCGTCAAAGAATACACGGGCTTCCTCGATGGTCATGCCCAGCACTTCGTCGATGGTCTTGCCCTTGTAGCGGATATCCAGCGTTTCACGGTTGTAGCGCTTGCCCTTGCAAATGTCACAAGGTACATAGATGTCCGGCAGGAAGTGCATTTCCACCTTGATCACGCCGTCACCCTGGCAGGCTTCGCAGCGGCCACCCTTGACGTTGAAGGAGAAGCGACCGGGTGTGTAGCCGCGGGCGCGGGCTTCGGGTACACCGGCAAAAAGCTCGCGGATGGGGGTAAAAATGCCGGTGTAGGTGGCCGGGTTGGAGCGCGGTGTGCGACCAATCGGGCTCTGGTCGATGTCCACCACCTTGTCCAGATGCTCCAGCCCTGCAATGTCCTCGTAGGGTGCGATATCCAGCGTGGTGGCACCGTTCAGTGCGGTGGCAGCAATCGGATAGAGGGTGCCGTTGATCAGGGTAGACTTGCCTGAGCCGGACACGCCAGTAATACAGGTGAACAGGCCCAGCGGCACGGTCAGGGTAACATCCAGCAGGTTATTGCCGCTAGCACCACGCAGGATCAGCATCTTGGCGGTATCTACCGGAGTGCGCTGCTCAGGCCAGGAGATCTGCTTGCGGCCGGACAGGTACTGGCCGGTCAGCGAGTCGGGGTGATGCATGATCTGGTTCGGTGTGCCCTGGGCGACGATTTCACCGCCATGCACGCCGGCCCCCGGACCGATATCAACGACATAATCAGCCAGGCGAATAGCGTCCTCGTCATGTTCGACGACAATCACTGTGTTGCCCAGGTTGCGCAGGTGGGTCAGAGTGGCCAGCAACCGTTCATTGTCGCGCTGATGCAGGCCGATGGAAGGCTCGTCCAGAATATACATGACGCCGACCAGGCCAGCACCGATCTGGCTGGCCAGACGGATACGCTGTGCTTCGCCGCCGGAGAGGGTGTCGGCACTGCGCTCCAGGGTCAGGTAGTCGAGGCCAACGTTGACCAGAAACTGCAGACGCTCGCCGATTTCCTTGAGGATTTTACCGGCGATTTCTCCGCGACGTCCTGGCAGGTTTAGCTGCTCGAAATACTGGTGGGCATCACCGACAGGCATGCGAACCACCTCGGGCAGGGTCTTGTCGGCTACCCAGACGTGACGTGCCGAACTGCATAACCTTGAGCCGCCACAGTCCGGGCAGGCCTGGGTGCTCAAGTATTTCGCCATTTCCTCACGCACGCTGGTTGATTCGGTTTCGCGGTAGCGCCGCTCCAGATTGGGGATGATGCCCTCAAACGGGTGCTTGCGTTTGACGATATCGCCGCGGTCATTCAGGTAGTTGAACTCAATATCTTCCAGCCCGCTGCCCTGCAGGATCAATTCACGGGTTCGAGGCTCCAGCTGGCCAAACGGCGTGTCGATATCAAAGCCGTAGTGACGGGCCAGTGACTGCAGCATTTGAAAATAATAGGCGCTGCGCCGGTCCCAGCCGCGAATGGCGCCTTCAGCCAGTGTCAGTTCCGGATTGACCAGGCGGCGGGTATCAAAGAATTGTTTGATGCCCAGTCCGTCACAGCCGGGACAAGCTCCGGAGGGATTGTTGAAGGAAAACAGCTTGGGCTCCAGCTCGCTCACGGAGTGCCCACAATGTGGACAGGCAAAGCGTGCGGAGAACACCTGCTCCAGCTCGACACCCTCGCTCATGCTGGCAACAGTGGCAATGCCGTCTGCCAGTTGCAGGGCGGTTTCGAAAGATTCAGCCAGCCTCTGGGTCAGGTCTTCACGGATCTTGAAGCGGTCTACCACGACATCAATGCTGTTGCGCTTGTTCTTGTCCAGCGCTGGCAGGTCGTCCATGTCATAGACTTTGCCGTTGATGCGCAGGCGAATGAAACCCTTGGCGCGCAGCTCGTCGAGCAGGGCCAGATGCTCCCCCTTGCGTTCGCGGATCACCGGAGCCAGCAGCATGTAGCGGTGCTCATTCGGCAGGGCCAGCACGCTGTCGACCATCTGGCTGACGGTCTGGGCTTCCAGCGGGGCGTTATGCGTCGGGCAGTGCGGGGTGCCGGCGCGTGCGTAGAGCAGGCGCAAGTAGTCATAGATTTCGGTAATGGTTCCGACAGTGGAGCGAGGGTTGTGCGAGGTGGACTTCTGTTCGATCGAAATGGCCGGCGACAGCCCCTCAATGGTATCCACATCGGGTTTTTCCATCATCGAGAGAAACTGGCGCGCATAGGCCGACAACGACTCCACATAGCGGCGCTGGCCCTCGGCGTACAGGGTGTCGAACGCCAGTGACGACTTGCCAGAGCCGGACAGACCAGTAATCACGATAAGCTTGTTGCGAGGCAGGCTGAGGTCGATGTTCTTCAGGTTGTGCGTACGGGCGCCGCGTATTTCGATGGTGTCCACTGCTTGATCCGGAAATAAGGGGAAAACGTGCAAGTATACAGTTTTTGTGCGCGGCCTGCGGGGGTTGCCCCGCGCAGCAGCCGGACAGGCAAGCTCAGCATGCTGGCGGCGAACCTGCTAAAATTCCGCATTTCCCTAGAACTATAAGAGATGACTGCATGGATTCCCGTGTTGATTCGATGAACCAGACTGAGCGCCGTGCCATGAGCGGGTTGTCACTGGTGTTTGCCTTTCGCATGCTGGGCATGTTCATGGTTTTGCCGGTACTGGCCACATATGGGCCCGAACTGGTCAGCACCAGCGGCCTGCCAATGCCACTGCTGATCGGCATTGCCATTGGTGCCTACGGCCTGGCCCAGGCGTTGCTGCAAATACCCTTCGGCATGTTGTCTGACCGGTTCGGGCGCATGCCGGTGATCTATGCCGGCCTGTTGGTGTTTGCGCTGGGCAGTGGCGTAGCCGCCATGGCGGAGTCAATCGAGATGCTGGTTGTCGGCCGGGTCATACAGGGCGCTGGTGCCATTTCTGCTGCCGTCATGGCGTTGTTGTCCGATCTGACCCGTGAGCAGCACCGGACCAAGGTAATGGCCGGTATTGGTATGAGTATTGGCCTGTCGTTTGTCGTGGCTATGATTGCCGGGCCGGTCATCACCCGCTGGGTCGGGCTGTCTGGCTTATTCTGGTTTACGTCGCTGATGGCCCTGTTCGGCATCTGCCTGATGGCGGTCTGGGTGCCGAAGCCGCAACAGCAGATGCGACATCTGGATTCGGGGATCAGCCGCACGGCCTTGCGCCGTGTATTTGCCGATACGCAGTTGTTGCGGCTGGATGTGGGAATTTTTGTCTTGCATGCACTGCTGATGGCCAGTTTTACAGTTTTACCACTGGTGTTGGTGGAGCAGGGGAAGCTGCCGCGGGAAGAGCACTGGTGGGTCTATGTGATCGCCATGGTAACAGGGTTTGTCGCCATGATTCCCTTTATCATCTATAGCGAAAAACAACGGCAGTTGAAAAGGGTTTTTCTCGGTGCGATCGCGCTGGTAGGTCTTAGCCAGCTATATTTTTGGTGGCTGGGCACCAGCTTGGTATTGCTGGTGTTGGGGGCGGTGCTGTTTTTTGCTGCTTTCAACTTGCTGGAGGCCACTTTGCCGTCGCTGGTCAGCAAGATTGCACCGGCAGGCGCCAAGGGTACTGCCATGGGTATTTACTCCACCAGCCAGTTCTTGGGGGCTGCTGTGGGTGGTTTTCTGGGCGGCGGGCTCTATACTTTGGGTGGCAATGGTGCAGTTTTTGCCGGATGTGCCGTTCTGGCCGCACTCTGGTGGTGTTTTGCTGCTACCATGCAGGAACCGCCATATGTCACAAGCACGCGCTTGACGGTCGGCACCGGCAGTAGTTCCGATGGGGAGCTACTGGATTGGTTGCGTGACCAGCCCGGCGTCATGGATGCGCTTTATGTGGCAGAGGAAGCTGCGGTTTATGTAAGATTTGACAGTAAATTGAACGAGCGTGAGCAGTTGCAGGCAATGCTGGATAGACTCAGCTCCGCCGGCCGCTGACGCACGAGACAAGGAGATAGCAATGGCGCGTGGAATTAACAAAGTCATTCTCATCGGCAACTTGGGCGCAGACCCGGAAACCCGCTACATGCCAAGCGGCAATGCAGTATGCAATGTAACGCTGGCAACAACTGACAGCTGGAAAGACCGCAACACGGGACAGCAACAAGAACGCACCGAATGGCACCGGGTCGTTTTTTTTGGCCGTCTGGCCGAGATTGCCGGCCAATATTTGCGCAAGGGTTCCAAGGTTTATATTGAAGGCCGTCTGCAGACCCGAGAGTGGGAAAAGGACGGAATCAAACGCTACACCACCGAAGTGGTGGTGGATATGGGCGGCCAAATGCAAATGCTGGACAGCCGTGGTGGTGACGCCGGTGGCAATTATGAACAGTCGCAGGGCGGTTATCCGCAGCGCGCGTCACAGCAGCAGGCGCCGCAACAGCAGCCACAGCCTGCCGAGCGTCCGGCTCCGGCTGCGCAGATGCCCCCAGAGCCTGCGTCAGCCCCGTCATTTGACAATTTTGATGATGATATTCCGTTCTAGTTAGTGTTTGGCTAGCTGGCTAACTCAGGATATAGAGCATTCGGGGCCCGTAGCCAGGTGCTGAACGAGTCGTGCAGGCCATGGCGGGACAGCACAGTGCAAGAGGCGTGGATGTAAAAGTGTAACAGTTGAGTTAGCCAGACCGGTCATGTGTGAGGGCCGGATAGAGGGGCATTTTTGCTGTCGACAGACCCTCGGCAGCACAACCGAATATTGCCGGCGGCCCTGTGCCCGCCGGAGCCAGCCATCAGAATGAAAAAAGCAAAGGTCAGCATGGACTTGAAGATTGTTTTACTGGGCGCAGGTAATGCGTTGGGACAGGCCCTGATTCGCCAGGGCGCCGAACGCGACATCAGTTTTTTTATACCGCGACCGGCCGAAGGAAGCTGGACACCGGCCACCCTGACCGAGCTGTTGGACCAGGTGCGCCCGGACGTGGTGATTAATCTGGCCTACTACTACGACTGGTTCCAGGCCGGCCGGGTCGAACCGGCCAAGTTTGTTCACCAGGCAGAAGCCGTTGAGCGGCTGGCCCAGCTGTGCAAACATTATCAGAGCATTTTGATCCAGCCGTCCAGCTATCGGGTGTTTGATGGTTTTCGTGCTACTGCCTACAACGAGAAGCACGAGTGCAACCCGCTCAGCCCGCGTGGACAGGCCTTGTTGGCAATGGAAGAAAGCGTGCGCTCAATCTGTTCGCGCTATGTCATTATCCGCTTTGGCTGGCTCCTGGATGATAGTCTTGATGGCATGCTTGGCCGGGTACTGCAACGGGCGCAGGCGCATGAAAGCATGGCGATGGCCGATGATCGCCGTGGCAACCCGACGCCTGTGGACGACGCAGCCCGCGTGTTGGTGGCCATTTTGAACCAGCTTGATTGCAACGCGCCGCTTTGGGGGACTTACCAGTATGGCGGGCAGGAAGCAGCCACTACGCTGGCAGTAGCCGAAGCCATTCTGCAGGAAGCCAAAGCCTGGTGCTCGGATATGCGGCTGGAGGTGATTCCACAGCCACATGCCCAGTTTGAGGATGCGCAGATTGAACCCCAGCATGGGGTACTCGACTGCAAGAAAATCACCCATGTTTTCGGTATCAAGCCACGCTCCTGGCGCACGGGGCTGGCCGAGTTGCTGGATAACTATTATCGCAATATGTGAGCTGCCCGTGCTGGCAGACTGAACATTACAGGTGATCATGGACCCAAGAAGCCAGGTCCTGCTGCGGCAGGCCGAATATTTTACCGGCAACCTGTTGCTGGCTGGAGCTCCTGCTGATGGTCTGCTTGATGAGCTACCCAGGGCGCAGCTCTGGAGCTGGCAGGCTGACGAGTGGCAAAAGCTGTTGCAGTGGCATGCGGAGAGGCTGCACTTTGGTTATCAGGTGCCGGCCCTTGAAGTAGAAGATGCGGTGCTGTTTTTGCCCAAGTCCCGCGAGCTGACCGAATATCTGCTGCAGGAGCTGGTGCGGCAGCCGGGGCTGCAGCGGCTGTTTATGGTGGGTGAAAAAAAAGCCGGTATTGAACGTGCGGCCAGACAGCTGGCGCAGTTTGGCAAAAGCTGGAAGCTGGACAGCGCCCGTCATTGCCAGCTCTGGCTCTGTCAGCTGGAGCCGGAGGCTGTGCAAGATCAAGCTGCCCTTGCGCATCAGTGGCAACAGGACTTCAGGGTTGAGCTGCCGGACGGACAAGTTCTGGAGCTGTGCAGCTTGCCAGGAGTGTTCAGCCATGGCCGGCTGGACAAGGGTACCGCGCTGCTGCTGGAGCACCTTGACGCATTGCCATCAGGTCCGCTGCTCGATTTTGGCTGTGGTGCTGGCGTAATTGGTGCCACACTGAAAGCCCTGTATCCGGACAGCCCCGTAAGCATGCTGGATGTGGATGCGTTTGCTATTGAAAGCAGCAAGCGCACCCTTGCGCGCAACGGCATGCAGGCCGAGGTGATTGCCGGTGCCGGTATTGCGGATGCGCCGCGTCAACTGGCGGCGATTATTACCAACCCTCCGTTTCACAAGGGTGTGCATACCTGTTATCAGGCCACCGAAGACCTGCTCCGGCAGGCTGCCAACCATTTGCGCCCGGGGGGAGAGCTGCGCCTGGTTGCCAATAGTTTTCTACGTTACCCGGAGCTGATCGAAGCACATGTTGGGCTTTGCCGGGTGCTAGCCGAGCGTGACGGTTTCCGGGTCTACGCCGCCAAGCGTGCAAAGTGAGAGGAAAATGAAGTGAGTCAGTCGTTTATTGTTGATGTGGAAGGTGCTGAAGCTTTTGATCAGCTGGTGATTGAAAACTCGTTCATCAGGCCGGTACTGGTGGACTTCTGGGCCGACTGGTGTGCGCCCTGCAAAGCATTGATGCCGTTGCTGGAAAAGATTGCTACCCATTACAACGGCGAGTTTTTGCTGGCCAAGGTCAACTGTGATGTCGAGCAGGAAACAGTTGCCCGCTTTGGTGTACGCAGTCTGCCAACGGTGGTGCTGTTCAAGGATGGTCAGCCGGTGGATGGTTTTGCCGGAGCTCAGCCCGAGTCGCAGATTCGCGAAATGCTTGCACGGCATGTCCCGGAGCCGGAAGAAATCACCATTACGCCGCTGGAACAGGCCGAACAGCTGTTTGCCGAAGGCGCCTATGCCGAGGCCGAAACGGTACTGCAAGCCATGCTGCAGGAAGATAACAGTAATGAACCGGCGCTGATTTTATATGGCCGTTGCCTGATTGAGCGCAATGCGCTGGATGAGGCGGTGCAGGTGCTGGGTGCGGTGAAGGGTGACGAACACAAACATGAGCTGGCTGCTGCCCAGGCGCAGCTGACTTTTTTGCGCAAGGCTGCCGAGTTGCCGGAAGTCGCGGAACTGAAGAGCAGGCTGGCGCAAAACCCTGCTGATGATGAAGCGGCTTATCAGCTGGCCATTCAGCAGTTGTCGCGTCAGCAATACGAGCCGGCACTGGACGCCTTGTTGCAGCTGTTCATCCGTCACCGTGAATACGGCAATGGTGCTGCCCATGAAACCCTGCTGCAGGTGTTCGAGTTGCTGGGCAGTGCCCATCCGCTGGTGATCCTGTATCGGCGCAAGCTGTATCAGGTGCTGTATTAAATCTGAGAGGATTGGCAGTTACAAAAAAGGGCGCTCGAAAGAGCGCCCTTTGGGTTTGGCGGGTAACAAATTAGAATTTGTAGCCCAGGCCAACCATGTAGACCCATGGTTTAACATCAACGTTAACCTTGGTACGACCGGCGACAGTGTTCAGGGTGGCGTCGGTATCGATGTCGATGTAACGAATCTGGCCGTTGATCATGATGTTGTCGGTCAACATGTAGTCGGCGCCTACTTGAGCGGCCCAGCCCCAGGAGTTTTTCACATTAAAGTTGCTAGCGTTTAGATTTTGCTTAGCTGTGCTGGAAACTGACTCATCGAAGAACCACGTGTAGTTAATACCCGCACCAATGTATGGCTGGAATGCCGACTTGCTATCCAGTGGGTAGTAAACAGCGCTTAGAGTAGGTGGCAAGTGCTTGATGGAGCCCAGCTTCATGCTGCCCACTGCGGTATTTTTAATGCTCACATCGTGCTTGAAGGGGCTGGCTGCCAGCAGCTCGATACCAATGTTATCGGTCACCATATAGGCGAAGTTCAGACCTAGCTGGGTGTCGTTGTCCAGGGTGGCCTTGCCGTTCAGGTTGCCCAGAGCGGAAGTTTTAACGCCAGAAGTGCTTTCGTGGGTGGTTACAGTCACGGCACCAGCACGAACAATGATGTCACCAGCTTCGTGAGCGAAGGCGGCAGGGGTAGCTGCGATGGTGGCCAGCAGGGTGGTTGCGAGAAGGGTTTTGCGCATGGCTATGCTCCATAATGGAATGAAAATAAGCTGGAACTTTTTCTGCCTGTAATCATAGCCATTGAGTTGATGGGGTTATTGATATGAGTCAACTGCCGTGCTTGCTACATGGGTATTTCTGTTGGTCTACCGAATCCATATCAACTTTATCGGCAGCTTTATGCCGTGAAAGCGAGTAGAATCCACCCAGTCTTGTTTTCATGCTGAGGTCATCATGTCACCACGTACCACCCTGAGCCGCTTCCTGATTGAGCAAACCCGAGCCCACCAGACACCAGCAGAGCTGCGCTTTCTGATTGAAGTTGTTGCCCGGGCTTGCAAGGTTATTAATTATCACATCAGCAAGGGTGAGCTGGGCGGTGCTCTGGGTAACGAAGGTACGGAGAACGTACAGGGTGAAATGCAGAAGAAGCTGGATGTAATTTCCAACGAGATTCTGCTGGAAGCCAACGAATGGGGAGGGCACCTGGCCGGCATGGCATCAGAGGAAATGGAAAAGCCTTATCAGATTCCGGGCTGCTTCCCCAAAGGCTCTTATTTGTTGGTATTTGACCCGTTGGATGGATCCAGCAATATCGATATCAACGTTTCTGTGGGCACTATTTTTTCTGTCTTGAGCTGCCCGGAAAGCGTTGATGTCTGTGGTGTTCTTGAGGATGAGGATTTCTTGCAGCCAGGCGTCAAGCAGGTAGCCGCCGGGTATGCTATTTACGGTCCGCAAACCATGCTGGTGCTAACCTTGGGTAACGGGGTTAAAGGTTTCACTCTGGATACTGAGATGGGGTCGTTCATTCTGACTCATGACAATATGTCCATTCCCGAGGAAGCTGCCGAATTTGGCATCAATATGTCCAACATGCGCCACTGGGAAGAGCCAGTTCAGCGCTATGTCAATGAGATGCTGGCGGGTAAAGAAGGACCGCTGGGAAAAAACTACAACATGCGCTGGACGGCCTCAATGGTGGCTGACATTCATCGCATCATGGTCCGTGGCGGTGTGTTCATGTATCCCTGGGACCGTCGCATGGATGATGAAAAGGGCAAGCTGCGCCTGATGTACGAAGCCAATCCCATGGCCATGATTGTCGAGCAGGCCGGTGGCGCTGCAACTAACGGGCGAATCCGCATCATGGATGTGCGTCCGGAAAAGCTGCACGAGCGAGTGCCGGTATTCATGGGGTCGAAGCAGGAAGTGGAGCGGATTACCAAATACCACAAAGAACAGGGCTAACCGCTTTTTCGGCCCCCCAACACCCGGCTACTGCCGGGTGTTTGCTATGCACTGCTGACTCACTGCAGCGGGTGCAGAGCTTAAAGGGAACGCTGAGTAATGGCCTGCATTGACAGGGCACCTTCAAAACCAGCGCAAAATGCGTACTTGCTACGATTAAATTGCGTTTCCGCAGGTGTCGCTGGTGCTGACGGGCCAGTATTGATCAGCGCATCCTGAACTTGATTCGGGCAACAACAGACAGGTGTTTGGATGAAGGTGTTGATTCAGCGGGTGACCACAGCCCGTGTCGAAGTGGCTGGGGACATTGTCGGGGAAATCGGGCAAGGCGTGCTGGCCCTGGTCGGGCTGGAGCCGGATGATGGCCAGGTGCAGCTGGAAAAAATGCTCAACAAACTACTCAACTACCGTATTTTTGCCGATGCAGAAGGACGCATGAACTGCTCGCTTAAAGACATTAACGGCGGTTTGTTGCTTGTTTCACAGTTTACTTTGGCGGCTGATACCCGCAGCGGCCTGCGTCCGGGGTTTTCCACAGCAGCAGCGCCGCAGGTGGCAGAAGAGCTGTTTGAGCGTTTTGTAGGCATGGCACAGAGAGCCTGGCCGCAGGTGGCAACCGGCTGTTTTGGGGCCGACATGCAGGTGAGTCTGACCAATGATGGGCCGGTGACCTTCCTGCTTCAGGTGTGACGTGACATGCTGCAGCCGTTTGGAGCAATCCGGTGCGGTCAGCCATTTTCGGAGGGCGGCGGGGCAGCATAAACGGGTGCAGGCACGGCGGGAGGGCTGATGTGCATGCGCGCAAGATTGCTAAAAGCCGGAGGGGCGAGAAGTGCTTGGCGAGACTGGCGCTGCACTGCTCTGCCTGGGTCAGCTTAAGATGTTGGGCTGCGTCCAGACAGTCGCTAACTCCAGTTGGATTTGCTATAATCCGGCCTCTTTTTTGCTTGTCAAGCCCTTGTCGACCCTGTCCCCATGAAACTTTTTGTTAAACCTTTTGCTGAAATCACCATCAAGAGTCGCCCGGTTCGTCGCCAGTTCATTTTACAGCTGGGTCGCAATATCCGTAACGTGCTCAAGGATCTGGATCCTGGTGTTCGTACTTCTGGTGAGTGGGACAACATTGATGTGGTCACCAGCCTGACTGATCCGGTCCTGCAACAGCAGGTGGTCGAGCGGTTGCGCAACCTGCCCGGTATTGCACATTTTTATCAGGTGCTGGACTTCGAGCTGCCCGACAGCATGCAGGAAATTGCCAACCGCTGTGCCGAGCACTATGCGCCGCTGCTTCAGGATAAAACTTTTGCCGTCCGCTGCAAGCGGGTTGGCAAGCACGGGTTTACTTCAATGGATGTCGAGCGCGAAGTCGGCAGCTTGCTGCGCCGCCAATGCGGTGCCGCCGGTATTCGGCTGAACAGGCCGGATGTCGAGGTGCGGCTGGAAATTCGTCACCGCCGCCTGTTGGTTGAGTTCAACCGCCAGGAAGGACTGGGCGGTTATCCGCTAGGTTCCATTGAGCAGACGCTGGTCCTGATGTCCGGTGGTTTTGACTCTACTGTTGCCGCTTACCAGCTGATGCGTCGCGGTTTGCTTGCGCATTTCTGCTTTTTCAACCTCGGGGGGCGTGCCCATGAGCTGGGCGTGATGGAGGTTGCGCATTACCTGTGGGAAAAATTTGGACGCTCGCACCGGGTCCTGTTTGTCAGCGTACCCTTTGAGGAAGTATTGGCGGATATTCTCGGCAATGTCGATAACAGCCAGATGGGGGTTGTGCTCAAGCGCCAGATGCTGCGTGCGGCAGAAAAAATTGCCGATGGTCTGCAAATCGGTACACTGGCCACTGGCGAGGCCATTTCACAGGTCTCCAGCCAGACGCTAATCAATCTGTCGGTAATTGATAAGGCCACCGACAAGCTGGTGCTGCGTCCGCTGGTGGCTGCGCACAAGCAAGATATCATTAACACTGCAGAGGCTATCGGTACTGCCGAGTTTGCCAAGCATATGCCGGAGTACTGCGGAGTAATTTCCGTCAATCCGACGACCAGGGCGCGTCCCGGACGGATCGCCCGTGAAGAAGAAAGTCTCAATCAGCAGTTACTGGAGCAGGCGGTGGCCCGGGCCCGCTTTGTCACAGTTGACAAATTGCTGGAAGAACTGAGTGAAGACGTACAGGTCGAAATGGTCAGCGAGGCACTACCCGGGCAAGTGGTGGTGGACATCCGCCACCCTGACGAAAGCGAAGACCATCCGCTGACACTGGACGGCGTAGAGCAGATTCAGCTACCGTTTTATGCGATAAACAGCAAGTTCCAGGAGCTGGACAGCAACCGGCAGTATTTGCTGTATTGCGACAAGGGGGTGATGAGCCGTCTGCATTGTCACCACTTGTTGCATGAAGGGCATGACAATGTAAGGGTGTATCGGCCCTGATTTTGAGTGTGTGACGCTGACTGCAGTGCCGAACGCTCCGCCGCTGGAGCGGATGTGGCAGATTGCACAGTGTTTGCTGACAACGGCACTGTATGTGGAGTCAAACTTTGATGGCATGAGTGCCATCAAAGGGCCTGCGCGGATATATTCGCGGCGACTTTGCGGAGCATGCAATGGCGTTGTCCAGATAAAAATAGTACAGCCTACCTGCGTAGCAAAACCGAGCAAGAAAATTTTAACCTAGAGAAAACCACTGTGATTGAGAAACTGAGAAACATCGCCATCATTGCCCACGTGGACCATGGCAAAACCACCCTGGTTGACGCCCTGCTGCGTGCATCCGGCACCCTGGACCGCAAGGAGCTGGAATCCGACCGTGTAATGGACTCCAACGACCAGGAAAAAGAACGCGGCATCACCATTTTGGCGAAGAATACTGCGATCAAGTGGAGCGACTACGCCATCAACATCGTTGATACCCCTGGTCACGCCGACTTCGGTGGCGAGGTTGAGCGCGTGCTGAGCATGGTTGACTGCGTGTTGCTGGTCGTGGACTCCATCGATGGCCCCATGCCGCAAACCCGTTTTGTTACCCAGAAGGCGTTCCAGGCCGGCCTCAACCCGATTGTGGTAGTCAATAAAATCGACCGGCCCGGCGCACGCCCCGACTGGGTTATCGACCAGGTATTTGACCTGTTCGATAACCTGGGCGGTACTGACGAACAGCTGGACTTCCCGATTGTGTACACCAGTGCCCTGAATGGCATTGCCGGCATGGACCCGGAAGAAATGGCCGACAACATGGACCCGCTGTTCCAGGCGATTATTGACTATGTGAAGCCTCCCAAAGTGGATGTGGATGGTCCTTTCCAGATGCAAATCTCTGCACTGGACTACAATAACTTCCTGGGCGTGATTGGTGTTGGCCGGGTTACCCGCGGTCGTATCAAGACCAACACACCAGTGACCGCCATTGGCACTGACGGCAAGAAGCGCAATGGCCGCATCATGCAGGTTATGGGGCACCATGGCCTGCAGCGGGTCGAAGTGGAAGAAGCCAAGGCCGGTGACATCATCTGCATCAGCGGTTTCGAACCGCTGTTCATCTCCGATACATTGTGTGACCAGCAGCACGTTGAAGCGCTGCCGCCACTGAGTGTTGACGAACCGACCGTGAGCATGACTTTTCAGGTCAATGACTCACCTTTTGCCGGCAAGGAAGGAAAATACGTTACCAGCCGCAATATCAAGGAGCGTCTGGAAAAAGAGCTGTTGCACAACGTCGCCTTGCGCGTTGAGGAAACCGGCGATCCGGACCGCTTTGTCGTTTCTGGCCGTGGTGAGCTGCACCTGTCAGTCCTGATCGAAACCATGCGCCGCGAAGGTTTCGAGCTGGCCATTTCCCGTCCCGAGGTAATCATCAAGGACGTCGATGGCGAAAAACAGGAGCCCTTCGAATTTGTCATTTTTGATATCGAAGAAGAGCACCAGGGTCCGATTATGGAGCAAATTGGCCTGCGCAAGGGTGAGCTGAAAGATATGGTGCCCGATGGCAAGGGCCGCATCCGCCTGGAATATGAAATTCCGGCCAAGGGCCTGATTGGCTTTCGTAATCAGTTTATGACCATCACTTCGGGTACTGGCATTTTGACCAGCACCTTCAGTCATTATGGCCCCATTAAAAGTGCAGACCTGGCTGGCCGGCCTAACGGCGTATTGGTGTCCATGGCCAGCGGTAAAGCACTGAGCTATTCACTGGAAACCCTTCAGGAGCGCGGCAAGCTGTTCTTGTCGCCGGGGGATGAAATCTACGAAGGTCAGCTGGCTGGCATTCACGCCCGGGACAACGACCTGGTGGTTAATCCGACTAAGGCCAAGAAACTGGACAACATGCGTGCCTCCGGCAAGGACGAAACCATTGCGCTGGTACCGCCTGTGCGCTTCACGCTGGAGCAAGCGCTGGAATTTATCGAGGATGACGAGCTGGTAGAAGTAACGCCTGCATCCATTCGGTTGCGCAAGAAAATTCTTACCGAAAGCGACCGCAAGCGGGCAGAGCGTAATAAGTAAGCAGTGCTGAAACATCAAAACCGGGCCACTGCGCCCGGTTTTTTGTACCGCCAGAAACATCCGCTTATTGGCCGGGGTGTGCTGTCAGCCCGAGGGCAAGGTATACTCGGGTTAAACAGGCGATAGCAACGGAGGGCAGCCATGCATATTTCATCTGCCAGCCATTTTTACACTGCTTACACCCCGGCTTCTGCACGCCAGCCTGCAACAACTGAAAAAGCACAGGGGTTTGCAGGGGCTCGGCAACAGGATAAACCCGGCTCAAGCCAAAGTGGCGAGCTGAGCGAAGAGCAGCTCAAAGAAGTGGAGCAGCTCAAGGCCCGTGATCGCGAAGTGCGCGCCCATGAAATGGCGCACCTGGCCGCAGCCGGTGGCTTGGCTACATCCGGTGCCAGCTTTACCTATCAGCGCGGACCTGACGGGGTTAGCTATGCCACTGCCGGCGAAGTGAAAATTGACGTCTCCAGGGGTGATACGCCGGAAGATACCTTGCGTCGCGCCCAGATCATTCGCGCTGCCGCGCTGGCGCCGGCTGAACCTTCCGGGCAGGACCGTTCGGTAGCAGCCAAAGCCACACAGATGGAAGCCGAAGCCCGCGCCGAGCTGGCCCGCGCTGACCAGGATGACGAAATAGACCAAGCGGCAGATGACCAGGAATTGACCGCAGGCGAAGCAGCCCGTCAGCAGCAGGCGGTGCAGGGCTATCAGGATATTGCCGGCGAAAGCGGCAATCACAATAGTAGCCTTCAGTGGCGTGCCTAGGTACTTATTATATGGCGCAGTCAAAAAATACGCTTTTTTACGTTCATGACCCCATGTGCAGCTGGTGCTGGGCTTTTGTGCCGGTCTGGCAGCAGGTGCAGGACGCACTGGGTGAACTGCCGCTAAAGGTTGAATATCTGCTGGGTGGACTGGCACCGGACAGCGATGCTCCCATGCCGGCAGACATGCAACACATGCTGCAGACCACCTGGCAGCGTATCCAGCAGCATGTGCCGGGTACCGAATTCAACTTTGCGTTCTGGACTGACTGTCAGCCAAGGCGCTCCACATGGCCGGCGTGTCGTGCTGTGCTGGCCGCTGGCAATCAGCAGCAGGAACAGGAAATGATTCTGGCCATCCAGCAAGCCTATTACCTGCGGGCGCTGAACCCGTCCGATGACTCTACACTGATTCAGCTGGCGCAAGAACTGGGACTGGATACAGAGCGCTTTGCTGCCGATCTTGATAGCACCTCAACCGGCCAGCTTCTTGAACAGCAGATGCAGCAGGCGCGGCGCATGCCGATCAACGGTTTTCCCAGCCTGGTATTGCAAACCACAGATGGCTACCAGCTGATACCCCTTGATTACAACAGTGCAGACAATATTTTGAGTGCAATCAGGGCCGCTTTGCCAACCGCGCTTGCCTGACTGTGTGACAGCTTCAGGCTTGAAGCTGTGCTTGTAAGCCATGCCTGGCTGCTTTCAACGATTGCAAGCGGTTGGCAGCTAATAATACCTGGCACCCGTTGCTGGCCTATTGCACGGCAGTTTTGGAACACAGCAGGGCGAACGGTGCTGTTTTGACCACCCGTTTACAGGTCAGTCCGATCAACATGAAAAATATTCACGCAAGGCTTCAGGATATATCATTTTTCTTAACAGGCCAGGCTGCGTATAAATGCCTTCAGCTTTGGTTCCGGGTACTTGACGGGCTGAAAAGCAGGCGCAATCCACAGACTTGCAGCTAAGCAGGCACAGCGCTGAACCGGAACTCACCAAGATTTTGCAATACTGGATACCTGTTTGTCATGAGTAATGATTTTTCTTTTGCTATCAGCAGCATTGATTTTGACGAAAACTATCAGCCGCTGGAGCACACCCGCATCACCACCAATTTTGCCAACCTGGCCCGTGGCGAAAGTCGCCAGCAGAACCTGCGCAATACGCTGAACATGATCAATCAGCGTTTCAACCAGCTGGCAAGCTGGGATAACCCCAAGGGTGACCGCTATTCGGTTGAGCTGGAAATCATTTCTGTGGATATGGATGTCGAGGGCAATGGCAAAGCCTTTCCGAGCATTGAAATCCTGAAAACCCATGTTGTTGATCATCATGCCAACAAGCGCATTGAAGGCGTGGTCGGCAACAACTTCTCGTCCTATGTGCGTGACTATGATTTCAGCGTACGGCTGCTGGAGCACAACAAGGGGCGTGAAGGCTTCAGCGTACCGGATGACTTTGGCGATTTACACGGCAAAATCTTCCAGAGCTTTGTTCACTCGGACAGCTACCGCCAGCACTTTGCCAAGCTGCCGGTGATTTGCTTGTCGGTTTCCGACAGCAAGCGTTATCACGCCACGGACAACAGGCATCCGCTGCTGGGCATTGAGTACCAGCCCAACGAAACCTCGCTGACCGAGGCGTACTTCAAAAAAATGGGCCTGCAGGTGCGCTATTTTATGCCGCCGGGCAGTGTGGCACCCTTTGCCTTCTATTTCTTTGGCGACCTGCTGAACGATTACACCAACCTTGAGTTGATCAGCACCATCAGCACCATGGAGACGTTTCAGAAGATTTATCGTCCAGAGATTTACAACGCCAAAACCAAAGCCGGCGAGCTGTATCAGCCCAGCCTGAACAACCCGGACCATGAGCTGACCAATATTGTGTATGACCGCGAAGAGCGCAGCCAGCTGGCCATCGAGCAGGGCAGATTTGCCCACGAGCACTTCATCAAGCCCTATCAGGCGGTGCTGGACAAGTGGGCTGCCAATTACGTGCTGTAACCCGACTCTGTCCAAAGGGGGGCGAGTAAACAGCGCTTTCACTGTCCCCGTCCCGGCAGGACCCGGTTAAAACATTGCGGCGCGTACCTGGATGGTAATGAACCTGACCCGTATCGTGCCGCAGCCTGAAACATACGGCGATGCATCCTGGCCTGTGTCACTGTACTGCAGCATTCGGGCAAGCGCCGGCCCTGGAGCAAGGCACTGTCTTGCGCACCAGGGCAAGGCCAGACAGCCGAACAAGCGCCTAAGCCATAACCAGGCCACCTTTTGTACGACACAAAACAGTCGGCAGGCCCCGGGCACAGAGCTGCAGCTTTCCCGCCCGCAGAAGCGGATCTGTTCGCGCAAAACTATTTTTTTAATCTCCCAATCCATATCACTCAAACGGTTTAGAAGACAGACACCATGAACAAACTACTTCCTACCTCCACAGCGGGCAGCCTGCCCAAACCCTCCTGGCTGGCAGAGCCGGAAAAACTCTGGTCACCCTGGAAACTGGAAGGCGAAGAGCTGATGGCCGGCAAGCAGGATGCCCTGCGCATTGCCCTGCAGGAACAACAGCACGCGGGCATTGATATTGTCAGTGATGGCGAACAAACGCGGCAGCACTTTGTTACCACTTTTATTGAACACCTGAGCGGAGTGGATTTTGAAAATCGGCAAACAGTCAAAATCCGCGACCGTTACGAGGCCAGTGTGCCGTCAGTGGTCGGCGCAGTCAGCCGTGAGCGGCCGGTATTTGTCGAGGATGCCAGATTTCTGCGACAGCAAACCGGTCAACCGATCAAATGGGCGCTGCCGGGGCCGATGACCATGATCGACACCCTGTATGATGGCCACTACAAAAGCCGTGAAAAGCTGGCCTGGGAGTTTGCCAGCATCCTTAACCAGGAAGCGCGAGAACTCGAAGCGGCAGGCGTTGACATCATCCAGTTTGACGAGCCGGCGTTTAACGTGTTTTTTGATGAGGTGAACGACTGGGGTGTTGCAGCACTGGAACGGGCGATTGAAGGTTTGAAATGCGAAACCGCTGTGCACATTTGCTATGGGTATGGCATCAAGGCCAACACCGACTGGAAGAAAACCCTGGGTTCCGAATGGCGTCAGTACGAAGAAGTGTTCCCCAGGTTGCAAAAATCTGCCATCGATATCGTTTCACTGGAATGCCAAAACTCGCACGTACCCATGGAGCTGATTGAGCTGATCCGTGGCAAAAAGGTCATGGTTGGTGCCATTGATGTAGCAACCAGTCAGGTCGAAACACCAGAGCAGGTGGCGGACACCTTGCGCAAGGCACTGGAATTTGTCGATGCCGACAAACTGTATCCTTGCACCAACTGCGGCATGGCTCCACTGTCGCGGGATGTCGCGCGAGGCAAGCTCGCTGCTTTAAGTGCCGGTGCAGCGATTGTGCGGGCGGAGCTGTCCTGCTAACAGGGACTGTGTTACGTCAGCCCAACTGAAAGAAGAAGGGATAGCGCCTCAGCACCTGCCGGGCAGCCTCGGCTGAGGCTTCCGGCTCAAGCTGTAGATTGACGATCACGCCTTTTTGCCCGTCACTGACCGCCTCAATGGAGCGAATTTTGATCCCTGCATTATGCAGGGCCTGGGCCAGAGCGTCGCCGATCTCCCGGTTTTTTAGCTCGGGCTTGAAGATCTTGCCAACACTTGTCAACGGCATGGTCTTGATGATATGGACCTGTTTCGGAACGGCAGCCCGTTCGCCAATTTGCTCTGTTAGCCAGGTCAGCAGCTCGTCCTCGGTTGCGCTGGTGCCACTCTTTAGCTGGACATAGACCACTGGCAACTCTCCGGCATATTCGTCGGGGCGGCCGATGGCGGCGGCCAGCTCTACCGCCGGGTGACGGTACAGGGGCTCTTCGATGACCAGCGGGTCGATGTTGTGGCCGCCACGAATGATCAGCTCCTTCTTGCGGCCGACCAGCCAGAAATAGCCATCTGCATCCTGCCTGGCCAGGTCACCGGTGTTCAGCCAGCGTTTGCCGTCACCACAATCCACCCATATATCGCGATTTTGTTCCGCTATCCGGTAGCCGAGAAAAACGTTGGGGCCGGATACGATTAACGTACCCACTTCGTCTGTGGCGCAATCCCGCATATAGGCGCCAGAGTCGGCCAGTACGACTGACTTCATATCCTGAAACGGCAGGCGCAGACCGATTGAGCCGATCCTGCGCTCGCCACGGGGAGGGTTGATGCTGCTGATACAGGTTGCTTCGGTCAACCCGTAACCTTCCAGTATTTTCAGGCCGGTCTGTTGCTGGAAGTTACGAAACACTTCCCTCGACATGGGTGCGGCACCGCACAGGCCATAGTGCAGTGAGTCCAGCTTGCGGCCATCAATGGGCACCTGTAAAAGGGCAGAGTAGAGCGTGGGCACACCACTGAAAAAGTTGATGCCATAGTGCTCAACAATTTCCCAGAAGCGTTTCACCACACCTTCGCCACGGTAACCCTGTGGGGTGCCGAGCACTACATGAGCCCCCTTGGAGAATGGCAGCAGCCCTGTCGCCATTACTGCATTGACGTGAAACAGCGGCAGACCGCAGTAAACAACGGTGCGGGGTGCTATGTCGTCACCGATGAATTCCCCAGCGCTCCAGGCATCGAATACTTCGTTACGGTGGGTGCGCATGGCAATCTTGGGCAGGCCAGTGGTGCCACCGGTACAGAAAAAGGATGAGGTATCATCGGGATCAAACACACGTTTGCTGTCGAGCCGGTCCGGGTTTTCTCCGGCGATGGCCTGACTGAAATGGTGCAGGGTAATGGATGCAGGCATGGCACCTTGCAGGCCGGAACTGCCGTGCAAGCGCCAGGTCTCCCGAGCCTGCATCAGGCGGGCGACATAGTGCTTGAGCCCGCGTACACGGCTCGGCAGATCGACCAGCACCAGATGACGCAACGAGCCGATGGAGCCGAGGTGTGGCTGCAGCTTGCTCCACAAGTCAGTGCCGGGAAACGGAGCCAGTGTGATTAATACCTGAGCCTTGGCCGCTTTGAGCAGTTGCGCCAGTGCCTTTCCTTCCAGTAATGGGTTCAGCGCGGCAACAATGCCGGCAGACTGACCGCCCCAGATCACGAAATGGGTTTCCGGCAAATTGGGCAGCACATAGGCGACCACTGTATCTTTCTTAACGCCAATGCGGTGTAAAAAGTTTGCGGTGCGCGTAATCTGCGCCAAAAACTCGCGATAGCTCCAGGTTTCCGGTTTGTGCAGCTCGTCTGCCGTGAGGAAAAAACTCAGCGCTGGCCCTTCCGGGTCCATGGCCGCACTCTGGCGGATCATCTCGTAGGTGCTGGCCGGCAGCTCGGGCAGCCCGGCACGCTCGATGGCTTCAATATCGGCCGTGCTGGTGATGCCCTGGCGGGTTGGTGCTGCGGTTTGCGGAATATCCATCCAGGCCTCATCCATTCCGGAAAAGTAGAGCAGGGATCATCAATGTACCGGATACTTCTGGTACAGGCTCGTGACTTTAGGCTGAAGCAGCAGGTTTGCCACGTGCCGTAAAGCGGCAGCCGCACTGAAGTGCGCCGTCGCACAGCAGTGTCCTGTAGTACAGCCAGCAGGTTGGCGTGTGGGACCGTACAGGGCTCCCGCAGGTACATGCTGCTGACGGGCGTATGGTCGAGGGCCGGTTCGCTTCAGTGTGAACGCTGCACGATATAGTCAGCCAGCTGGCGCAGGATCGTGGCTTTGTCATCGAAGTTCGCCAGTGCCAGCAGGGCGTCATCGCGCAGTTGCCGGGCATAGCTGTGCGCGGACTCCAGGCCGAGCAGGGCGGGGTAGGTGGATTTGTCTTGCTGCAGGTCGCTGCCTTGCTGCTTGCCAAGGGTTTCCGTGTTGCCCGTGACATCCAGAATGTCGTCCTGCACCTGAAAGGCCAAGCCTATGGCATCAGCATAGGTCGACAGGGCTGCGAGCTTGGCATTGTTGGCATGACCGCTGGCCAGCGCACCGAGCTGTACGCTGGCGCTGATGAGGGCACCAGTTTTGTGTCGGTGGATACGCTCCAGCATGGTGTGATCAATGCGTTTGCCGGTAGCGGCAAGGTCAATCGCCTGGCCGCCAACCATGCCGGCAGGGCCGGCAGCACGCGCCAGGATGGCGATCATTGGCAGGTAGCGGTCGGCAGGGCCGTACTTGCAGGCCGCGTTTCCCAGCACCTCAAAGGCCAGGGCTTGCAGACCGTCGCCAGCCAGAATCGCACTGGCTTCATCATAGGCGATATGGGTGGTTGGCTGGCCACGCCGCAAATCATCGTTATCCATTGCCGGCAGGTCATCGTGTACCAGCGAGTATGCATGAATCAGCTCGACCGCGCAGGCCGGGGCGATGGCATTTTCCGGGCTGCCGCCGAGTGCCATGCAGCTGGCCATGACCAACAATGGACGTACCCGTTTGCCACCATTCATCACGCTGTAGTGCATGGCGTGGTACAGCTGTTGCATTTCGGCGTGGGGTGCGACAAAGAGCTGTTCCAGTGCGGGATTGATGTGTTTTTCGCAGAAACTCTGGAAGCTGGGCAAGTCAGAAGGGTATGTCGTCATCGGTGTCGCTACCAGCGGAAGTGGGGGAGGTACTGTCCTGCAGGGGGACCTCCTGCAGCTGGCCATTTTGCTCCAGTAGTACGGTGATGCGCTGTCGGGCGGCATCAAGGGCGCGCTGACATTCGCGAGTCAGGCCGATTCCTTTTTCAAATGCCTGCAGTGCCTGCTCCAGGCTCAGGTCGCCGCTTTCCAGCTGCTCCACTGTTTTCTGCAGCTCGCCGAGCGACTGTTCAAAATCAAAAGAGGGCTTTTGGGTGGTCATGCCGGTTTGCCTGAAAATAAAAGAAAGAAAAAGCCGGCAGCTGGGCCGGCTTGGTCAGCTGCTTACTTGCCGTATGCGGCGACTGACTTGGTGATGGCATCGCGTGCTGCGTCGGCGCCGGCCCAGCCTTCGACTTTGACCCATTTGCCCTTTTCGAGGTCTTTATAGTTCTCGAAGAAGTGCTTGATCTGCTCCAGCAGCAGGGCGGGCAGGTCGGTGTATTCTTGTACGTGGCTGTACAGTTCGGTCAGTTTTTCATGGGGTACGGCAATCAGCTTTTCGTCACCACCAGCTTCATCGGTCATGTTCAGCACACCGACCGCACGACAGCGGATCACAGAGCCGGGCGCTACCGGATAAGGCGTGACAACCAGGACGTCGAGAGGGTCGCCATCATCGGCCAGAGTATTGGGGATGAAACCATAGTTGGCCGGATAAAACATGGGGGTCGCCATGAAGCGGTCAACCACCAGGCAGTCGGTCTTGGTGTCGACTTCGTACTTGATTGGCGCGTGGTTGGCAGGAATTTCAATGATGACGTTGATGTCGCCTGGCAGGTCTTTGCCGGCGGGTACCTTGTTATAGCTCATGTTGGATCCGTATCTGCAATGAAAATGTGACGGAATTATAAGGCTGCACAGGTTTAAAGACAAAGGCTGTCTGTACCCGGGGGGAGCCATTTTTCGATTGCCGGCGCGCAGCCAGACGGCTAAAACTCGGGTAGACTGGTTGTAAGAGAGCAGAGCTAAGTGACTTTTTGTCGGCAGGGACGGCAGTGCAGGTGATATGCAGGGAGTGCAGCTGGGCCTGTTGGTGTACAACTGTCGCTGTGAACGAGCTGCCTGATGCTTGCCTGCAGGCATTATGCCGGCTGCTGCTTGGCTGGCAGCTGAAGGTGTCGTAGTGATAATCAGATGCTGGCCTGCAGCGGCTGTGCGCAGGGCGCATGCCGGCACGAGCAGTCCGGTGCAGGCACCAAGAAATTTGACGCTGGATAGAGACAAACATGAGAGAACACATCCACATATTGGGTATCTGCGGCACTTTTATGGGCTCGCTGGCAATTCTGGCCAAGCAGCTGGGTTACCGGGTAACCGGCTCCGATGCCAACGTGTATCCGCCGATGAGTACCCAGCTGGAACAGCAGGGCATTGAGTTGATGCAGGGCTATTTGCCCGGGCATCTCCAGCCGGCACCTGACCTGGTGGTTATCGGCAACGCCCTGTCGCGCGGCAACCCGGCTGTTGAACATGTGCTCAATAATGGCCTGCCTTATGTGTCTGGTCCGCAATGGCTGGCCGAATACGTGTTGCAAAATAAGTGGGTATTGGCTGTAGCTGGTACCCACGGGAAGACGACCACCTCCAGCATGCTGGCATGGATTTTGGAACAAGCCGGCATGCAGCCGGGCTTTTTGATCGGCGGCGTGCCACAGAACTTTGGAGTATCGGCACGGCTGGGCGAGACTGACTTTTTCGTCGTGGAGGCGGACGAGTACGACAGTGCCTTTTTCGACAAGCGCTCCAAGTTTGTCCATTACCGGCCACGCACGCTGGTGATGAATAACATGGAGTTTGATCATGCCGACATATTTGTTGATCTTGCTGCCATTCAGACGCAATTTCATCACTTGTTGCGCACTGTCCCGGGCAATGGTTTGGTGATTTATCCGCACGCCGACCACGCTCTGCAACAAACCATTGATAAAGGCTGTTGGACACCGCTGCAAACCACAGGCCTTGGTGGTCAGTGGCAAGTACGCTTGAACAAGGCTGATGGCAGTGACTTTGCCGTGTTGCTGGATGGAATCGAGCAAGGGCGGGTGCAATGGAGTCTGAGCGGTGACCACAACGTGGCCAATGCACTGGCAGCCATTGCCGCCGCACGGCATGCAGGTGTGCTGCCTGGGCAGGCAGCTGAGGCACTGTGGCAGTTTCAGAGCGTTAAGCGCCGCATGGAACTGTTGTCCGACAAGGATGGTGTGCGCTTGTATGATGATTTTGCACATCACCCAACAGCTATTGCCACCACGCTGGAAGGTTTGCGCAAACAGGTGGGCGATGAACAGATTATTGCCGTGATCGAGCCGCGCTCCAACTCGATGAAGCTGGGTGCACACCGTGAAGGTCTGGCGCTGTCAGCGGCGCAGGCCGACCAGGTACTCTGGTATGCACCGCCCACGTTGGGCTGGGATCTGGCTGCGGCGGTTGCTGAAGCACCAGTACCAGCCCGGGTACTGGACAATATTGATGCCATTGTGACCGAGGTGCTGCGTCTGAAACGTCCGGGTACCCACGTGGTGCTGATGAGCAATGGTGGTTTTGGCGGTCTGCCCAGGCGTTTGCAGCAAGAGCTGGGGAGCGCCTGATGATGGGGCTGCAACGCATTACGTTGGCCATGACCGGCGCATCTGGCGCGCTTTACGGGCTGCGCCTGCTCGATTGCCTGGTGCAGGAAGAGCGTGAAGTGCATTTTCTGGCTTCCAAGGCGGCACTGCTGGTGACAGCAACTGAAACGGATGTTGTTTTGCCGCCAAGGGCGCAGGATATGCAGCACTTTCTCACCGAGTACACCGGTGCGGCACCGGGGCAGATTCGAGTGCATGGTCTGGAGGACTGGATGGCACCCGTGGCGTCAGGCTCGGGGGCGCCTTCTGCCATGGTAGTGGTGCCTTGCTCAATGGGTACCCTGTCGGCAATTGCTACCGGGGCCAGCAACAACCTGATTGAGCGGGCAGCGGACGTGGCCCTGAAAGAGCGCCGCCAGTTGATCCTGGTGCCGCGTGAGGCGCCATTTTCCAGCATTCACCTTGAGAACATGCTCAAGCTGAGCCGGATGGGTGCGGTGATCCTGCCGGCTTCGCCGGGTTTCTATCAGCAGCCACAGACGGTAGATGACCTGGTTGACTTTGTTGTTGCCCGCATCCTTAATCTGTTGCAGATCCCCCAGGACATGCTGCCAAGGTGGGGGGAAGGGTAGCAAGTCGGTTTCGGCGCAGCTGTTCAGCATGATGCTTACCGCTGCATCGGGGCACAGGTATTGCAGGGTCTTGGTCGTCAGTGTGTTTTTACTTCTGAAAAACGAATTTCTGCCGTCCAGGGGGCTCGGGGCGTGGTCTGGAGCGTGCGCGGGTGTTTCTGCGCTCCCGTACGTACGCAGGTGCGGCAGGCGACACTTGGCAAAAATTTTAACCTTTCTTCGCGGAATTCCACTTCCAAGCGGCCATTGCGTAGCTTTGGACGTTTGGGGGTGGATGGATAGCGAGCCGTCCGCTAGGACGGCCTTGTCTGATTCTGGATGTACTGCTTAATTACTTCGGTGTTCGCA
>JAAYFD010000034.1 GCA_012728415.1 Gammaproteobacteria bacterium | reverse complement strand
TTTTGGTTTCAGTGGCTTTTCTTCAAGGGAAATAGCGCGCTGGTTTTCATCAAACTCAACCACACCAAAGCGCTCTGGGTCTTTCACTTGATAACCAAACACCGTTGCGCCACTGGGCTTGGCCGCCGCTTTACGCAGCATAGGGCCAAAGCCTTGGCCATAAAAAATATTATCGCCCAACACTAAGCACACGTTGCTGTCGCCAATAAAGTCTTCACCAATAATAAAAGCTTGGGCTAAACCATCGGGGCTGGGCTGTTCGGCGTAGGTCAGATTAATCCCAAACTCACTGCCATCACCGAGTAAGCGCTGATAGCCGCTGATATCTTCAGGTGTGCTGATCAGTAAAATATCGCGAATCCCTGCCAGCATCAGAACCGATAATGGATAGTAAATCATCGGTTTGTCGTAGATGGGCAGCAGTTGTTTGCTTACGCCTTTGGTGATGGGGTAAAGGCGCGTGCCGGAGCCGCCGGCGAGGATGATGCCTTTCATTATGCGTTATCTCCTATGCGCTGCAGTTTGTAGCTTCCGCTAAGCACGTTTTGCCACCATTGCCGGTTGTTTAAATACCACTCTACGGTTTTGCGCAGGCCGGTTTCGAAAGTTTCGATGGGTGTCCAGCCGAGTTCGGTTTGCATTTTACTGGAGTCGATGGCGTAGCGGCGGTCGTGGCCGGGGCGGTCTTGTACGTGGGTGATCAGGTTTGTGTAGCTTGGTTGTGGATCCTGCGAATTCGCTTCGCTACGCGCAGGATGACTGTGAGTTGTGTGTCTGGGTGCGAGTTCATCGAGGATGCGGCAGATTTCTTTTACTACTTCGATGTTTTGTTTTTCGTTGTGGCCGCCGATGTTGTAGGTTTCGCCTACTTTTCCTTCGGTAACTACTTTGTATAGCGCGCGGGCGTGGTCTTCGACGTAGAGCCAGTCGCGGATTTGGTCGCCTTTGCCGTAGATGGGCAGGGGTTTACCGGCCAGGGCATTGAGTATCACATGCGGGATGAGCTTTTCCGGGAAGTGATAGGGGCCGTAGTTGTTGGAGCAGTTGGTAACCAGTACCGGCAGGCCGTAGGTACGGTGCCAGGCGCGGACCAGGTGGTCACTGGCCGCTTTGCTGGCGGAGTATGGGCTGCTGGGGGCGTAGGAGGTGGTTTCGGTGAACAGGGGCAGGGTTGGGGTCGCGGCTGAAGTCGCTCCTACAGGTGCTCCTTCAGGAGCTAGGTCGTTTGGGTGTGGCAGGTCGCCGTACACTTCGTCGGTGCTGATGTGGTGGAAGCGGAATTGTTGTTTGCGCTGTTCTGGCAGTTGCTGCCAGTAACTGCGAGCTGCTTCCAGTAATTCGTAGGTGCCGACGATATTGGTCTGGATAAATTCGCCCGGCCCGTCGATGGAGCGGTCTACATGGCTTTCGGCGGCCAGGTGCATGACGGCATCGGGCTGGTGTTGCCTGAATACGCGCTCCAGCTCGTTACGGTCGCAGATATCCACCTGTTCGAAGCTATAGCGGCTGCTTTGGCTGATCTCTGGTGGAATGGATTCCAGGTTGCCGGCATAGGTCAGCTTGTCGAGGTTGATCACGCTGGCCGTGGTGTCCCTGATAATGTGGCGAACTACAGCTGAGCCGATAAAACCGGCACCGCCGGTGATGAGGATTTTCATAATTGTCTAAGCATCACTCTGAAATAAGTCGCGGGTGTAAACGCGGTCTGCAACATCCTTGAGGTTATCATCCAGCCGGTTGGCGACAATCAGGCTGCAGCTGCGTTTGAATTCATCCAGCTGTTCGATAACCGGCGAATGGTAAAAGTGCGGCTCCTTGAGCACGGGCTCGTAGACGATTACCCGCACGCCCTTGGCCTTGAGGCGTTTCATGATGCCCTGAATGGCCGAGGCGCGGAAGTTGTCGGAACCTTCTTTCATCACCAGGCGGTAGATGCCGACGGTGGGCGGGATGTACTGGCCGCGGTTGTCGGTTAGTGGGGCCTGGCTGAAGCTTTGCTGGTAAATGCGCTGCAGGATGTCGTCGGCGATGAAGTCTTTGCGGGTGCGGTTGGAGTCGACAATGGCTTTCATCAGGTTGCTGGGCACTTTGTCGTAGTTGGCCAGTAGCTGTTTGGTGTCTTTGGGCAGGCAGTAGCCGCCGTAGCCGAAGCTGAGCCTGTCGAAGCGTGGTGGTTTTCCCTTCGGCAGGCTCAGGGAATGTAGTCGTGTACCAGTGCGTTACGCATGCCGACCACTTGATTCCATGGGATTTGGCTGTGGTCTTGCCCTTCAGCCTTGAGTTTTGCAAACACTTGCCAGGCTTCTCGATACTGGGAGGATATCAACGAGGTGCTCCTTCCAGTTGCTAACTTTATTTTCCCACCATACTTTGCCCGAGGCTCGTCAGGCGATAGCGCTGTAACCGGCTGCTGGGTTTGTCGGGAATGGTCATTTCGATAAAGCCTTCCTTCAATAAGCTCCGGACCTGTTTGTTTAACTCTCCAGATACGGTTTTGTGACCCAGTTTTTCAGCCAGCTCAGCCTTGCTAAGTTCAGCATTACCTAACAGATCCAGAATATCGCTCGCCAACTGTGACTCTGGCCGTGACTCTGGCCGTGACTCTGGCCGCTGCGTTAAATCAGCTATTTCATTGGGGTAAGCAAAATGGAATATGGCCCAAAAGTCACCGCCTGACACCTGCCATTCTGGCCTTGGACTACCGTTATTTTCACAGGCGTTGATAATGCGCTCGATACCGCGTCCCCAGGCTTCAATCAGCCCGGAACGAAAAAAGGCATTGGCAATATCCGGGTTAAATGGGCGAGATGAATGCTTGTTTAGCAGAGTATCCAGCGTCCAGTTGTCCGGTAGTTCACCTGGGTTCCAGATCATGATTTTATCGGGATACACGCTAATCTGAATCGGCGCGGCGCTGGCATAGTCTTTATGCACCACGGCATTCAGCACTGCCTCACGCAAGGCTTCCAGCGGCACAGGGAAACGCTCCTTGCGCACTATGCCGTCATAGCTGATTACGGCTTTCAGGTATTTCAGCTTGAGCACTTCAATGGTGTTGAACACCTGATCAAACAGGGTGCCATGCACCTCATCATGGTGCCGCAGGTTGGCATGGTCGTCGGCAAAAAAACCAATTTTTACAAACGCATTGCCTACCCAGCGTTCCGGCTTGGGGTGAAACAACAAAATGGCAGCACGCTTGAGGTGGTCATTTTCCAGCAGCAACAATTTTTCCAGCAATTCTTCGTTGCTGTCCTGCAAGGTATCTTCTTCCAGCCGGTTGTTATGCACCGCCATGCGTTTGAACTCTAAATTCTGAGCTTCTTGCATTGCTTACCCTATGTTTTTCGATAACAGCATTAGCTCACGATTGACCGTCAGAGCAGCACATTGCTGGGCAGTGTGACTTACTGCAGCTTTTCTTGTGCAAAGCGAATCAGTGCCAGGTGATGCCCTTGGCGGATGATGTCAATGATGCGTTCGCGGTCGATATTCAAGTAGTCGTGTACCAGCGCATTACGCATGCCGACCACTTGATTCCATGGAATTTGGCTATGGTCTTGCCCTTCAGCCTTGAGTTTTGCAAACACTTGCCGGGCTTCGGGTGGTGTGTGTTTGCCAAGGCTTTTCAGGGTTTGTTTGGCGATGCCGATACAGGCTTCCACCAATAGCTGCAGGTTTCGTTCGGCAGCGCGGTAGGCCATGGTGGGCATGTAGCCCTGTTCTGCTTCGAGGGCCTGGATTTCGGCAAGTTCTTCGGCGATTTCGGCTATTTGTGCCTTCATTGCAAGTTTATATGCCGTATCCATTGTTTTTCTCTCTAATCAGGTAGTCTTCCCACATGCCGCTGATGCGGTTTTCTTCCCTGGCCAGACGCAGGCCATTTTTGCAGTGAAGCACTTTGCCTGTCTGGAGAATTTCTTGTGCCAGGGGCAACGGGATGTGGTTGATGTCTACTATGGATATTTTATTGTCTTCTACGCCCAGTGCATCTGCCCATTGCTGGGCAAGCAATATGGGCACCAGGCGTTGTTCTAGCGTGTCTTTTTTTATGTGTTTGAAGGCTACGGCAAAGTCATGGTCGCTGTGCGCTGTGGCTGTGCCTTTGGCTTGCGAACCATAGAGCCACAGCACTTCTATATTTGGGTCTTGTTCTGCGAGTTGCTGGCAGTGTTCGAGTGTTGTCATGGTTTGGCTGCAGTAATTGTTTGAGCACTGTGGGGCTGCTGCAGGAGCTGCTGTACGTGCCACTCGTTGAGCAAGTCTGAAGCTTGTTCTTGCATGATTTTTTGGCTTTCTGCTGCCAGTCGCTGCTGGGAAAAATCCTGCGCGTTTTCATGCAATAAATTCTGTTCAGGCTCGAATGCAAAAGCCCCCATCGCATTGCTGCCAAGACAGGTCAACCGGTCCAGTGCCAATATTCACCCCAACCGGTAATAGATGTTCAGTTTATTAATCATCTGTTTTTCTGCTGGCGCGCTGGCGTTTTGGCTGTTGGTGGAGCCTTCTCAGTTCTGCAGATGTGAGCGGGGTTTGTGCAAAAAGCGCTTCCAGCGCATTCGCCAGCCCCAACGCCAGAACCACGTTCAGAAAGGTGTCCATGGTTGCATTTTTGCCGTTTTCGAGATTGGAAATCGTTGGCACGGAAACACCAATACGCCGGGCAAGTTCTGCCTGACTGATGTTTTGCCGTAGCCTTTGCTGCTGCAAGCGGCGGCCAAGCTCTTCAGCCAGCTCAAAAGGTCGTAACAAGGCAAAGTGACTTTCATTCATTTTACAAATATATTTTATGCTAAAACTAAAAACAGCCTGCATCATACAATATATTTTAAGTTGCAGCATTAAAAAGGAGCTTGTCCCGGAAGCTTGCAGACTGAATCGGGGATACCCCCCTGTACGAGCCACTTTAGTGGCGACCATTCTGTGCCCCGGGCAACCATCGGTTGCGGCCGAGGCCGCTTTTGCTGGTTCGCTCGGTGACTTATGCCGTGCTTTCCTGTTTTTGTGAGCCCCTGGCCAGCTCTACAAAATTCACTGTGGGCAAGTGCGCCGCCGGGTAGCCAGCGTTGATTAAGCTCGTTGTGATATTGATGCGGGCTGCACACTGCGCAACCGCTCGAACTTGTTCGTTATAGCTATAGTTTCTGTGCTGACTGATCCAGTCCAACACATCCGCCAGGCGCCAAATGGTACTTGTGCCTGCATGTACGGGCGCGGGAAAGCTGGCATTTTGTTCGTAGTTTTTACGCATTTGCTGACGTGAAACACCAACGATTGCTGCGATATCCGTCAACCCTGCGTAGTCTGGTGCTACTTCTGTCAGCGTTGCTTCAGGCAGGGTTTGCAGTACGTCTGCATGGGCGCTCGTGATGGCTGCTTCGGCAGTTTCTGCTTCGCGTACAAACTCCAGTGCAATACGGCCCGGCAAGCCGGTTCCAATCAGCGCATCATCGCAGCCGTTTTGATACAGCTGATCAACAGCTTTATCCAGGTCTGCCGTGCTTTCGGGCAGCTTGTAGCTCAAGGTGAATGTAAATTCTTGCTTCATCTCCACCCTCCTATTCATCCTTGTTTCGATGTTTGCAGTTATCTACAACACGCCTGATTTGCCTTGCATGGTTTACCGGATTTCTGGGCGTACTGTTGATCGAGGTGATGCAGTAGTCACCACACCGGCAGGTTGCATCATTTTCGGGACAGTACATCTTTCCCCATGCGTGCCCGCCTCCCGCTTCAACCCGCCAGCCCTGCTGCTCTGCATATTGAATGGCGTCCTCGATGTCCTTTTTCTGATGGCGTTGGCGCATCATTTTCCTTCCTTGCGACCGGGTTGTCAATCGACAACCAAGCTATCCTTGTTTATTTCATGGGCCCCCGCAGGGTGCGCAGGGCTGGCGCCTGGACGGTTCTTACAGGTTCGGGCGCAGGGTGGTCTCTGCGATGATGATTCGCTGCTGTTTGCCCAGCATGTCGAGAAATACGAGGCAGCGATCTTCACCTTTGGCCATGTTGTAGATGGCTTCCAGCCCGGCAAAGGGGCCTTCGGTGATCTGTACTTTGTCGCCGCTTTTGAACATGGGTTCGGATTCTTGCCGGCCGGTAAACGCCTCTTCCAGCGCTTTGATGCTATCCATGACCACTGCCGGAACCGTCGCCGGCATGCCGCCAAAGCGAACAAAGCCGTTAACGCCGCGAGTGCTGCGCAGGGCGTTGAAGTTGGCTGTTTCCGTATCTAAATGGACGAACAGGTAACCGGGGAACAGCGGCTCAACACAGTCAACTTTTTTGCCACGCAAGATTTTTTGTCGTTTTATTTGTGGCAGGCAGGTGCTATAGCCCTGATTTTCCACGTTGTCTTTGGCCCGGTTTTCCTGCCCGCCTTTGCAGTGCAGGATGTACCAGTGTGCGCCCCTGTGCTCTGTCTGCATGGTTAGGGACAGGCGATGCTGCCTCGGCGCAGCTGCTCCAGCTCAGCTGTGAGCTGCTCGTATTCCTGTTTTTTCAGCGCGATGTATTTCTCGGTCAAGCGGATGCGCTCTTGCACACCGTTTGGCGTTAAAACGTAGCGGTAGGCCAGCTTGTTGTCGCTGGTGACAAAACGTTCGGCCTTGAGCAGGCCCTTGTCGATCACCGCCTTGAGGACATAATTGGTTTTGCCCACGCTGAAACCCAGACGGCTGGCCAGCGTCGTCTGGTTCGGTGCCTCGGGTGCCTGTTGCAATGTTTGCAGGAGGAGTTCTGTGTTCATTGAAAAACCCTGCATAGCTGGTCGATGGCCTGTGCTGACAAGCCGAATTGCTGATTCATGACTGCTGCTGTCTGGCCAGATCCTGCATATGCTGCTCAAAGTGTTCAAACAGCCCATGGTAGCTCTCCAGGATCTTGCCGCAGATCTCGTTGGCCACGCTTTCGTTGTAGGTGTGCGAAGACTGATTGCGGCTTTTGATCATTTCCATCCAGCCTTCACCATCGGCAACCAGTCCGGCTTTGATCGCGCTGCGGATGGCATCACGGGCGCCGGTAATATCCGGGTTGCCCTGATAGACAAAGTAGTCTTTCATCAGATTCCAGGCCAGTTCAAACACAAACTCGAACGCTTGAATCAGCCCCTGTTTTTCCAGATCACTCAGCTCGCGCGATGCCGCCAGCTCAACCGCATCCGTTAGCCTTTGTCTGGCACGCTGGTAGTTACTGAGACGTTGTATCCAGCGAATGTCTTGCATGGTCGGGTTTCCCTGGAGATAAGCACGCTACCGCCCCAGGCTGTGGTACCTGTGTAGCGGGCTGCACATTCAATTTTTGAAAGCCTGGATTCTAGCTCATCACAGGCTTTACTTATAGTTGTGCTATCAAGTGTTTGCCGTTCTGCGTGCAGGCGCAGGGCATAGGTGGTTTTTTTGCTGATTTTGCAGCTTGCAATCACGGCTAAAATCGATTCTACAGGAGGCTTTCGGGAGCCTCCGGTCCGGATTCTTGCCAATTATCAGACAGTTTGTTGCTGGCGTTTACGGATGGCGCTGCGCAGCAGGGCGGCAAAGATACCCAGCATGCCGCCAAGGACCAGGCCAATGGCAACAATCAGGGTCTTTTTGGGTTTGATGGCTCGGCTTGGCTGAGTTGCTGGCTGATCGAGGGTCACCAGGGACAGCGTATCCATGTTGAGTTTAAGGCTGTTCAGGTGTGCAATGGCTTTTTCTTTATCTGCCAGCTCTGCCAAGAACAAGTCTTCGTTTTCTCTGGATTGTAAAATCTGAATTTGACGGTTATTTTCCAGCAGCTTTAATTCTTTCTGAATTTCCACAATACGATCGCTGGTAAAGTCGTCATTTTCACGGCTGAGCAGGATCTTCCGCTCAGCTTCCAGCGCATCGGTCCCCATAAAATACAGGGGGATGTTCTGATTATTGACTTCGGTTTTGATCACGCTGCCGGATACGCGCGTGCCCTCACTAAGACTGGAAGGCGTTGAGGGCTTTTTGATGCCTAAGGAGTCAGCAATAGCAATGGCTTCATCCAGCTGCTTGATACGGTTTTCGCGTTTGGTTTTCAGGGTCATACGAATGGCGGCCAGCTCATCTTCCAGCTGAAGCCTTTTTAGATTGTCGCTTTCAGTCAGGCCGGTTATTTTGACCTCTTTGTCCGTGTTATACCCCACACGCAACACGTTCAGATCACGCTGAAGGCTTTCGAGTTTGTTGGTTATAACAACACCCAGATCTTCGGTGAGCCGGGTACGTTCACGCTCAATGGCATACTGAATCAGGCCGTTGACAATGGCGGGGCCATCCAGCTCCCTGCTGTACTCCAGTTGCAAGCCAACATAGCCACTAAAGGCTTGTTGTTTTTTTGGATCAGGATCTGGCCTTAGCAACTTGAAGCCTTCACGGTTGATGACATCAAAGTTTTGTTCGTCCGTGCGCCCAGGACGCATCAGCGGCTGGAACAGTGCGGGGTTGTTTTTAAAAAACTCCAGCCGGGTTTCGTAGGACTCAAGAGCGGCACCGACCCGGTCTAAAGCGCTGTCGGGGGTCAGCTCATACACGCCCAGGCTGTTGAGCTGATCCAGATCCTTGGTTTTGGCAGGCTTGAGCACGCTGCTGGTTTGATAAACCGGAGTCGCCACCAGCGCATAAATCAGGGCCAGCAGTGTTACAACCGCACCGACCACCAACACAACAACCTTCTCGCGCCACAGGTCTTGTGCTAGCTCAAACAGGTCTATTTCCTCATCGTACACAGGCGACTGGGGGGCTGGGGTAGTCATCGGGTGTCTGCTCCGGATCCTTTGAACAAACGCGGCATTATATACCAAGCAGTTGGCAAAGTAATGGGCGGCAAAGGCTTCACGCCAGCAACTGCTGCAAGCCGCGGGCTGTGTCCGTTCGGCGGGCTAACCTCTGTAGAAGTCGCTGGGTCATTACATTGGCTCGCTAGGTAATCCCGTCACGGGTTGCGAGACCGCCCGAATATGTGCATATACCAGGCAAAGCTGTTGACGGGCCTGTGAAAAAAATCAATGACTTGCAGAAACCTGGCCATGCCTGCACCTTGCTCTTCTATCTCGTCACTTGACAGGTGCATGGCCAAAAAATATTTATTGACCCGTACCTCCCGGTACGGTGGCAAGATACCGCACTGCTCCAAAATATATATAAACAACATAATTGTGATACTGAAAATAACAGACAGACTTAAATAAAAAACAATGGCAACAACCGAAAAACCTGCAAAAAGTTTTAAAATATTTCCGAAACTGGCCCAGTCTTCACCTTCAAACAATTTCATGCCCGAGGCAATAGAAACAAAAACAGGTAATACAACGGCCAGCAAGGCAAACAGGTTTCTAAGGGCAAAGAGCTTAAAGAAGTTCTTGATGCTCTGATCCATCAGGTTTTCAGTTCCTTTTCCCAAAAACTTCTGCCGCTCTTGCCAGACAGCTTCCAGTTCCCTTAGCTTTTCCAGCAGTTCCACCGGCTCACACTGGTATCTCTCGCAGAACCATTGCTGTTTGGTCTTGGCATGACTTTCAAAGAGACTTTGCGCTGAATGCTCTCCATCGGGACCGCTCGACATGGCCATGACGTTACCCGGATCAATTGCGATTTTTGCAAGGTATATAAATGCAAAAATAGAAAATAGCAAAAAGAAAAACATAGCCCACCAGCCCCCGGTATCACGACTGAGACTGACTAACAAATAAAGCCAGAAAAAAACTGTCAGAATAAGAAAGGAACTAAACTTTATGAAACCACGACCAGTGGCAAGCTTCTGCACTGGCAGTTTTTCAAAGAAAAAATAATAGTCTTTCAAGTCATCATGGAGGTTTTTGACAGTCACTTTCCGGGGTGCATTCGGTTTCACGGTACTCACAGCTCTGATATTTAATAAACATGAACAAATGGCAGCACTGCAAACAAGCACTTTTTTAATGGCTGGCGTTAATCCGGTCACGGTAGCAGCTGCACGTACTCGCAGGAATTAACGCCCGCGCAGGAACAGTTTGTCCAGTTCGTCGAGGTTGAGCTGGGTCCAGGTGGGACGGCCGTGGTTGCATTGGCCGGCGCGTTCGGTGATTTCCATGTCGCGCAGCAGGGCGTTCATTTCCGGCAGGGTCAGCTGGCGGTTGGCGCGCACGGCGCCGTGGCAGGACATGGTGGCCAGCAGTTCGTTGATGTGGGCCTGGATGCGGTCGCTGGTGCCGTATTCCATCAGGTCGGCCAGCACATCGCGCACCAGATGCTCGGCCTGTGCCTGTTTCAGCAACGCGGGTATCTGGCGGATGGCCAGGCTCTCGCTGCCCATGCGTTGCAGTTCAAAACCCAGTTTGGCAAACCACTCGGCATGCTCTTCGGCGCAATCCACTTCGCGCTCACTCAGGGCCATGCTTTGCGGCACCAGCAACGGCTGGCCTTTTAAGCCCTCCATTGCCATGGCGGTTTTCAGCCGTTCGTACATCACGCGCTCGTGGGCGGCGTGCATGTCCACCAGCACCAGCCCGTGCCTGTTTTCGGCCAGAATGTAGATGCCCTTGAGCTGCGCCAGTGCATAGCCCAGTGGCGGGATCTGCTCGTCTTCGCCAACTTCGGCAGGTGCACCTAGTGGCGCGGTGAATTCCTGATACGCCTCGACACGCTGGCCGCTGAAACCGGCTTGCTGCGGGCGCTGGAAGCTTCTGAAGAAATTTCCAGCGTTGCCTGTACCTGCTCCTGCACCACCGGCAAAGGGCGCGGATTGTGTCAGGGTCGGGTCGCGCAGGTCCAGCCCGGACTGGCCGGCAAATTCGCCACCGGCCAGGCCCGTAGCCCTGGGCAGCTCCAGCGAGTCTGTGGCCGCCGGGGCCGCCAGCTCGTCACCGGGGCGCACGTCGGCCAGGCTGCGGTTGAGGGTGGAATAGAGGAAGTCGTGTACTGTGCGGCCGTCACGAAAGCGCACTTCGTGCTTGGTCGGGTGGACGTTGACGTCAACCAGATTCGGGTCTAGCTCAAGGTAGAGCACAAACGCCGGGTGGCGGCCACCGTAGAGCACATCACGATACGCCTGACGTACTGCATGGCCGACCAGTTTGTCACGCACAATGCGGCCGTTGACGTAAAAATACTGCATGTCGGCCTGGCTGCGGGAAAAGGTCGGCAAGCCGACCCAGCCATGCAGTCGCAGGCCGTTGCGCTCGACTTCGATGGGCAGTGCCTGTTCCAGAAAGCCCTCGCCCAGCAGCTGGCCGATGCGGCGGGCACGGGCGCTGTCATCGGCAGCATGGTGCAGGGCAAACACCTGCCGGCCATTGTGGCGCAGGTGAAAGGCCACATCGAACCGGGCCAGCGCCATGCGCCGCACCACTTCTTGCAGGTGGTCAAATTCGGTTTTTTCCGTGCGCAAAAACTTGCGCCGCGCCGGGGTGTTGTAGAACAGGTCACGCACCTGCACCGTGGTACCCACCGGGTGCGCCGCCGGTTGCACGCTCGGCTGCATGTCGCGGCCTTCGGCTTCGACCTGCCAGGCTTCGCTGGCACTGGCGGTGCGCGAGGTCAGGCATAGACGGGCCACCGAGCTGATGGAGGCTAGCGCCTCGCCGCGAAAACCCAGGCTTTGTACGCCTTCCAGGTCGGCCAGTTCGTGGATTTTGCTGGTGGCGTGGCGGGCCAGTGCCAGCGGCAGCTGGTCCTGTGCGATGCCGTGGCCGTCGTCACGGATGCGCAGCAGCTTGACGCCGCCCTCCTCCACGTCCAGCTCGATGCGGGTGGCTCCAGCATCCAGGGCGTTTTCCAGCAGTTCCTTGGCCACCGAGGCGGGCCGCTCGACCACTTCGCCAGCGGCAATCTGGTTGGCCAGTCGCGGGCTGAGCAGATGAATGTTGCGCGGCTCGCTCATCACTGGCCTGCCAAAGTGCGTGCGGGAATCTGGATTTTCTGGCCTACCCTGATCACGTCGCTTTTCAGTTTGTTGGCCTGGCGGATTTCGGCCAGGGAGACCTGATAACGGGCCGCCAGCATGGACAGGCTTTCACCGGCACGCACCACGTGCTCCTGCGGGCCGACCACGGTTTTGCCGGCATCACGCTGGGCCGCCAGCCAGGTACCGGGGGGCGGGTTCACCTGGAAGAACTGCTTTACGCCGGCACTGATGGAACGGGCAATGCTAAGCTGGTGCGATCTGGTGTTCAGCTTGCGCGACTCGGCCGGATTACTGATAAAGCCGGTCTCGACCAGAATAGAGGGGATATCCGGCGACTTGAGCACCATAAAAGCGGCCTGTTCAACACGGGATTTGTGCAGTTTGGTGATTTTGCCCATGTTGTTGAGGACTTTTTGCCCGACATCAAGGCTGGAAGACAGCGAAGCGGTCATCGACAGATCGAGCAAAACGCCGGCCAGTACCTTGTCCTTGTCACCCAGCGTGACGTTGCCCGTACCGCCGATCAGGTCGGAGCGGTTTTCGCTATCGGCCAGCCAGCGTGCGGTTTCCGAGGTGGCGCCACGGTCAGACAGCGCATATACGGACGCACCGTAGGCGGTGGAGCGCGGCGCAGCATCGGCGTGGACGGAGACGAACAGGTCAGCCCCTTTTTGCCGGGCAATTTCAGTGCGGCGGCGCAGTGGAATAAAGTAGTCGCCGGTGCGGACCAGCTCGGCGCGGAAGCCTTTTTCGGCGTTGATCTGCCGTTGCAGCTCACGGGCGATGGCCAATACCACGTCTTTTTCTTTCAGCCCGCCGGGACCGATAGCGCCGGGGTCTTCACCGCCGTGACCGGCATCGATGGCAATTATCACATCACGCTGGCCACCACTAACCGGGGTTTTCTTTATCGGCGGTGTGACGGTGGCGACCGGTTTGCCAGCCGGCTGCTGCTTGATGATGGCGGCAATCGGGTCCTGGACGTTATCGAACAGGTCCACTACCAGCCGGTGGCCATACTGCTGGTTGGGCGTGAGGGTGAAGCTTTTCGGGTGCACACGGGCCTTCATGTCGAGCACGATGCGCAGCTCGTTGTCTTTTTTTCCGACACGCACATCCTGCAGCGGTGAGCTGGTTTGCAGGATGTTCTTCAGGTCGGTCTGCAACACGGCGGACTTGACGTCGATGACGATACGATCAGGGTTGTCGAGGCTGAAGACATTATGCTCAACCGGGCCGGTCAGGTCGAATACCAGGCGGGTATTGTCGGGCGCACGCCAGATGCGGGCGCTCTTGATCTGCGCTGCCGCCCAGGCCTGCACGGGTACAAACAGGCAAATCGCCAGACAGGTTAGCCAGTACCGCAGTCGCATGTTCACCTCGTTGCCGGTAGTTATTGATAATAATTGCCCCGCCTTCGTCCGTGCAGGAGCCACTTCCCTTATACGAGCCACTTTAGTGGCGACCATTCTATACCCCGGGCAACCACCGGTCGCGGCTAAAGCCGCTCCTACAGATGTCAGGCCTTGAGCTCCCGGCACCATTGGGCACCGCGCGGGGTACAAGGTTCCAGCTGGACACGCCGGCCATCCCGCTCGGGTCTCATGGTAATACGTAGATCCGGCACTGGCAAAACCCCCTGCCCCTGCTGCGGCCACTCGATGATGCACAGGTCATCGGCGGCAAAATAGTCGCGTATGCCAAGAAACTCCAGCTCTTCAGGATCGGCCAGGCGATACAGGTCAAAGTGCCACACACACAGCCCGTTGATTTCGTATGGCTCAACCAGGGTAAAAGTTGGGCTTTTTACTGCCCCCTGATGCCCCAGGCTCCTGAGCAGACCACGGGTCATTGTAGTTTTGCCGGCGCCAAGGTCGCCTTCCAGATAAATCACACCATGGCCGGCAGTTTGTTGACCCAGTTGCGCGCCCAGGGCTAGAGTAGCGGCTTCGTCAGCCAGAAATAGCTCAATTGCTGCCAATGCCACCCCTCCTGTTGTTTTTGGCCGGTTGTCCTGCATGGCTTCACACAAGAACAAGCATTATACCTGCATTTTCCGCCCATCTCTGCCATGTCATTGAAAAATATGGAACCTCATTCGCTGCTGGACGCCATCGCCAGTTGGGCACAAGAGCTGGGCTTTGCCCAGTACGGTGTCAGCAGCGTTGATCTATCGGCCGAAGAAGACTACTTGCAAAAATGGCTGGATGCCGGCTATCACGGCGATATGGAGTATCTGGAAAGGCACGGCATGCTGCGTGCCCGCCCGGATGAGCTGGTCCCGGGCACGCTCAGCGTGATCAGCCTGCGCATGGATTACCTGCCGGCGGACACGGCTGCCGTGCAGCGGCTGGCCGATCGTGAGGCCGCCTATATTTCCCGCTATGCACTGGGCCGTGATTACCACAAGATGATGCGCAAGCGCCTGCAAAAACTGGCCGGACGCATCGCCGAGGCCATCGGCCCCTTTGGCTATCGCGTGTTTGTCGATAGCGCGCCGCTGCTGGAAAAAGCCCTGGCGCGCAATGCCGGGCTGGGCTGGGTCGGCAAGAATACGCTGATCCTGAACCGCAAGGCGGGCAGTTTTTTCTTTCTGGGGGAGATTCTGGTGGATTTTCCGCTGCCGGCCAACAGCGAGCTGGCACGCAATCATTGCGGCAGCTGTACCGCCTGCCTGGACTTGTGTCCAACCCGCGCTTTTGTCAGTGCCAATGTGCTGGATGCACGGCGCTGCATTTCTTATCTGACCATTGAATACAAGGGCAGCATTGACCCGGAGCTGCGCGCACTGATGGGCAACCGGGTGTTTGGTTGTGATGATTGCCAGCTGGTCTGCCCGTGGAACCGTTTTGCCAGGCCCACCGCCGAGCAGGATTTTCAGCCACGGCACGGGCTGGATAACGCCAGTCTGGCGGAGCTGTTTTTATGGACGGAAGAGGAGTTTTTGCAGCGCACCGAGGGCTCGCCAATCCGCCGCGCCGGCTACGAGGGCTGGCTGCGCAACCTGGCCATCGGCCTGGGCAATGCGCCCTCGACCATCCCGGTGCTGGAAGCCCTGCAAGCCCGCCGTGACCACCCCAGCGAACTGGTGCGCGAGCACGTGGAGTGGGCGCTGCAAAGACACCGCGCACCCTAAGCCCCGCCCCAACGCCCGCCCCGTACGACCCACTTCAGTGGCGACCTGTATTGTGGCCGCCCCTTTGTTCGCGACTATAAGGAGACGCTGAACAAATACGTCTGCAAGCAGAGCGTCCTCGAAAAAATCAATGGGTTGCAGTGACGCTAAGCATCGGGACTCGATTTGTTCAGCACGTCCTTACCTCTGCCGAAGCGCAACTGCTGGGCCCGTCGCTGGCTGATCCACAACGCAAGAGCATCAGCTTCAATATCGACAAAAACCGGATCAGCGGCGTGGCCGACCCGGCCAACAGCCTGCCCATATGCTATTAAGTTTGGTTTAAGCATGGCCACCTATCATGGCACCACAACATTGGAGGTGTTCCATGAAAAAAACCATTTACGGGCTCGTTGCCCTTTCTCTGCTAGCCTGGTTACTGCCAGTATTTGCCCTGGTACCCCAGTGGGATGTCTGGGTCTGGCGCAAGCAGCTGATCTACTGGAGCGGCCTTGCTTCGTTCCTCCTGATGACACTGGTCATGCTGCTGGCCATTCGGCCGCGCTGGCTGGAAAAACCATTGGGCGGACTGGATAAAATGTACCACCTGCACAAGTGGGCTGGCATCAGCGCAGTTGGCCTGGCCATTACCCACTACGGCCTGAAGCTGGCCAAGGGCCCCATGCTCTGGGTGTTTGACGAAGCAGTAAAGGGTCAGCGCACCAAAACCTTTCTGGAGATTTTCCGCAGCTCGGCCAAAGACCTTGGCGAATGGTCAGTCTGGCTGTTTGCTGCAATGATCCTGCTCGCTTTGTGGCACCGATTCCCTTATCACGTCTGGCGCTATATCCACAAAGCCCTTGGCGTCATGTATCTGGTCATCGTCTATCACGGCATAGTGCTGACCCCGGCAGAGTGGTGGTTACAGCCTGCCGGCTTACTGATCGCAGCCGCATCAGTACTGGGCACCTACTGTGCATTCATTTCCCTGGGCGGCCGCATCGGCCAGGCCAGCAGCCATCACGGCACCGTATTGGCGGTACACGAACTGAGTCAAAATACTTTTGAAGTGGTTTGCCAGCTTGGCAAACAGTGGCGGCACCAGCCCGGCCAGTTTGCCTTTCTCACGTTTGACCGCCTTGAAGGGCCCCACCCTTTCACCATTGCCAGCGCCGACCAGGGCGACGGCCAGATCCGCTTCGCCATCAAAGCGCTTGGTGACTACACCAACAAGCTGGCTCGCAGCATCACGATCGGCCAACAGGTCACGATTGAAGGTCCTTACGGCTGCTTCAATACCCCAGCGGCTGACACCGCCGGGCGACAAGTATGGATTGCGGCAGGCATTGGCGTCACCCCGTTCATCGCCTGGCTAGAGGGATTACAGGATAATCCGGACGCAGCTCCCGAGGCCAGCCTGTACTATTGCGCCAATAACGAGCAAGAAGCAGTGTTTGCCGAACGTCTGCAACAGCTTTGCAAGCAGCTACCCAGCATCCGGCTGCACATTCACCTGAGCCAGCATGACGGCACCTTGACTGCAGAGCAGATTTTTACCGACGCAGACAAAAGTACCAGTGTCTGGTTCTGTGGCCCCAACACCTTTTCCGACAGCCTGAAGCAGCAAATGACGGCCCTGGGTTTGCAGCCTGAGCGCTTTCACCAGGAACTGTTCCAAATGCGCTAAGCAATCAAAGCAGCCAATGACACAGTCTTTCCTCAAGCAAGACTGTTTGACACCCTCCCCGGCCTGAAGGCGGGAGATTCCTACGGCGCTCAGGCGCGGCATTGAGCCGCCCCTGAGTCGCTTCGGTGGGTTCCTGCTGTTGGCGGCATTATCGCACCGTCATTTGATATGCGCACCAGGCATCGGGATCCGCTAACCAGACGGCAACCGGCAGGAATCAATAACACCGCCGGCAGTCTTTGCCAGCACTTGCACTTTTTCGACAAAAGACTAACCATTGTGCCTCTCGTTTTGTGGAATCCCTGCATGTTCAAGTTTTTGCCCGCCCCCCTGCGTGGTGTAGTTTCCGCCCTGATTCTTGGCTTGAGCACCCTGTTCTGGTGCTGGCCACTGTTTACCCTGGCACTGTTGAAGCTGCTCCTGCCGTTCACCCCCGCCCAGCGGGCACTGCGTTACGGCATGCACTGGATCGCCGAAAGCTGGATCAGCATCAACTCGTTCTGGATCGACCTTGCGCAGACTATCGAATGGGACGTGCAGGGGCTGGAGCCGCTGGACAAAAGCCACTCCTGGCTGGTCACCAGCAACCACCAAAGCTGGGTGGACATTTTGGTGCTGCAATATCAGCTCAATAATCGCCTGCCATTACTGAAGTTTTTTCTCAAGCAAGAGCTGATCTGGGTCCCTGTTATAGGCCTATGCTGGTGGGCGCTGGAGTTTCCATTTATGAAGCGCTACAGCAGCCAATACCTGGAAAAACATCCGGAAAAACGCGGTCAGGATCTGGCCACCACCCGCAAAGCCTGTGAACGCTACAAAACCAATCCGGTCGCGGTATTCAACTTTCTCGAAGGCACGCGCTTCACCCAGGCCAAACATGACGAACAACAATCACCTTACCGCCACCTGCTCAAGCCCCGGGCCGGCGGCATCGCCTATGTGCTGGATGCCATGGGCGAGCAACTGCAAAAACTCGTTAACGTCAGCCTGCTCTACCCCGAAGGGGTGCCATCGCTCTGGAGTCTGATGTGTGGCAACGTCAGACGGATCGTGATGCACATCGACATCCTGCCCATCCCGCGCGAGTTTGTTGGCAAGGACTACAGCAACGACGAAGCCTATCGCAATGCTTTCCAGGCCTGGGTCAACCACCTGTGGCAGGAAAAAGACCAGCTGCTGGAGCAGCTCAGCACAGACTGCCTGTCGCGCCAGCCTGCCTGAAGCCACGCCAGCAGGGTCTCCCTGTATGCTGCTACGCTACCGGCCCTGCCCCGCGTCATCCTCTTTGTTACCCTGTGCAAAGGGGCTTGCTCTTGAAAAGCCGTTGCCCCTGGCAAAACCATACAGCCACCCACCCCTACCCCTTAGCAAACCCCCGCGTAAACCCTCGCCCAATCGGGCGGGGATACAAGCGGGAGCCGCGCAGCGGTTCTAATCAGGTGTAGCCTGACTCTGCACATACTCCCTCAGTGTTTCGATAGTTGCCCCACCGGCACTACAGGCAAAGTAGGAGCGCGACCAGAGCGCTGCACTTTTGCTTTGCCGAGGTATGTGGGTATTAAGTATTCGTATCCGGCGTGATGAAACCGATTTCAGGTTGTTCACCATCACGCTGATCGCCAGCTTCGGCGGATAGGCGATCAGCAGGTGGACGTGATCTGCTTCGCCATCCATTTCCAGCAATTCACACTCCAGTTTTTCGCAAGCAGACTCAAACGCTTCGCGTAGCTGCTCAATCATATAACCATCGAACAACTTACGGCGGTACTTGGTGGTAAACACCAGATGTACTATCAGCTTGGTCACGCTGTGACGTTTACGTAGATAGTCGGAAAGCGGTTTTCTATTTTGTACACTCACTTGAAATATGTCCTATATAGGCTTATAGTATAGGTAGTTTAAGCATGAGGGGTGAAATATGCTATACCAGTTCAAGATCAATGGAGTCTCCAACTCAGGCAAGCCCAAGGTTGATTTCTATTGTGCGCACTGTGGCCTCATTGATCTTTATATGGATGGCTACCTGTATGCGGCCAAACTATCGACTAACCCTCGTGAAGATGTTGAAGCTGCTTGTAAAGAGTTTCTCGACCGTATCAACTGTGGTGACATCAACCTATTCATAAATCCAAAAACAGCAGTCAAGCTAAAGCGTGAACTGTGTCTCTGCGATCCGAATGTGGTTGCCCTTGAGCACATAAGAGGCGTTAAACGAGCACAGGCTATCTTGCGGGCAGGATTGGAGCAGTCAGGGCGATAATGCTAAAAGCCACAAAAGTACGTATTTACCCAACGCCTGAGCAAGCTGATTTTTTAAATCAGCAGTTTGGTGCTGTCCGTTTTGCGTACAACAAGGCTTTGCACATCATCAGTACTCAGTACAAGCGCCACGGCTTAAAGCTGAAGGCCAAGAAAGACCTCAAGCCGCTGCTTGCAGTGGCTAAGAAGTCTCGCAAATACCACTGGCTAAAGGCATTTGACTCGATTGCGCTACAGCAAGCGTGCATCAATCTCGATAAAGCCTTCCAAGCCTTCTTTGATCCAAAGCTCCCAGCGCGTTACCCGAAGTTCAAGCGTAAGCATGGGAAGCAGTCCAGTTACCACTGTATGAGCGTCAGCGTGGGTGACAACTGGATCAAAGTGCCGAAGATGAAACCGATTAAGGCACGGGTTCACCGGGAGCTGGACGGAAAGCTCAAGAGCATAACTCTGTCGCGCACGGTAACAGGGAAATACTACGCCTCGCTGTTGATCGAAGATGGTGTAGAAGCGCCCGTGCCAATGCGGACTGTTGATACAGTGCTGGGTGTCGATATGGGGCTTACCCATCTTGCTATCGACTCAGAAGGCAACAAGATAGCGAACCCACGCTTCCTGAAACGTGCTGCCACAAACCTTCGACGCAAGCAAAAAGCCCCGTCTCGCTGCCAGAAAGGCAGCAAAGGTCGTGCGAAGGCGCGGCTGAAACTGGCCAAGGCGCATGAGCGTCTAGCGAACGCCCGTGCTGATTTCCAGCACAACCTGTCCCGACAACTCATTGACGAAAACCAAGCGGTGGTAGTCGAGACATTAAGAGTAAAAAACCTGCTGAAAAACCGGAAGCTGTCGAAGCATATTGCGGACGCAAGCTGGTTCAGCCTGATTCAGAAGCTGGAGTACAAGGCCAAGGCGCAAGGCAAGCATCTGGTCAAAATCGACCAGTGGTTCGCCAGCTCTAAGACCTGCTCATGCTGCGGACACAAGGTGGATTCAATGCCGCTGAAGGTTCGGAGCTGGACCTGTACAAGCTGCGGCACGGAGCACGACCGCGACGTAAACGCCGCGATCAATATCCGCCAGCAGGGTGTTATCAAACTACGGGCCGAAGGACTGTCGGTTCCTGCCAATGGAGGCTTGCGTAAGCCCGGTCACGCACCGGCAGTGGCCTGAGAAGTTGGAAGCCTCGCCCGAGGGGCGGGGAGCAGTCACCCGCAATGCGCAACCAGCACTTTGCCGCTATAATGCTGCGCACTTTTTACCTGTGTCCGAGTCGAGGAGCATTTCATGGCTGTAATCAAGCAAGACGATGTCATTCAAAGCGTTGCTGACGCCCTGCAATACATTTCCTACTACCATCCGCTGGACTTCATTCAGGCCATGCACGAGGCCTACGAAAAAGAAGAATCTCCTGCAGCCAAAGATGCCATGGCGCAAATCCTGATCAACTCGCGCATGAGCGCCACCGGCCACCGCCCGCTGTGCCAGGATACCGGTATCGTCACCGTGTTTGCCCGCGTTGGCATGAACGTCAAGTGGGATGGCGACATGAACCTGGACGACATGATCAACGAAGGCGTGCGCCGCGCCTATTTGCACCCGGACAACAAACTGCGCGCCTCCGTGCTGGCTGATCCTGCCGGCGCGCGCAAAAACACCCAAGACAACACTCCGGCGGTGATCCACTACAGCATTGTGCCCGGTGACACGCTGGAAATCGAAGTAGCAGCCAAGGGCGGCGGCTCGGAAAACAAGACCATGATGGCGATGCTCAACCCGTCCGACTCCATCGTTGACTGGGTGCTGAGCGTAGTACCGCAGATGGGTGCCGGCTGGTGCCCGCCCGGCATGCTTGGCATCGGCATTGGCGGTACCGCCGAAAAGGCTGCGGTACTGGCCAAAGAGTCCCTGATGGATCCAATCGACATCCACGAGCTGCGCGAGCGCGGCCCACAAAACCGTGTCGAAGAGCTGCGTCTGGAAATCTTCGACAAGGTGAACCAGCTGGGTATCGGCGCCCAGGGCCTGGGCGGCCTGACCACGGTGCTGGACATCAAGATTAAGGATTACCCAACCCACGCTGCTTCGCTGCCGGTGTGCATCATCCCCAACTGCGCCGCCACCCGTCACGCCCACTTTGTGCTGGACGGCTCCGGCCCTGCCGTACTGGATCAGCCCAACCTGGATGCCTATCCGGATATCGTCTGGGAAGCAGGCCCTTCCGCGCGCCGCGTCGATCTGGACAGCATTACGCCGGAAGACATACAGGACTGGAAACCAGGTGAGACCCTGCTGCTTAACGGCAAGATGCTGACCGGTCGTGATGCAGCGCACAAACGCATGGTCGACATGCTGAACAACGGTGAAGAGCTGCCAGTAGACCTCAAGGGCAGGGTAATCTACTACGTCGGCCCAGTGGATCCGGTGCGCGATGAAGCAGTAGGCCCGGCTGGCCCCACCACTGCAACCCGCATGGACAAATTTACCCGCCAAATTCTGGAACAAACCGGCCTTTTGGGCATGATTGGCAAGTCCGAGCGTGGCCCGGTTGCCATTGAAGCAATCAAGGACAACAAGGCGGTGTACCTGATGGCCGTGGGTGGTGCCGCCTACCTGGTATCCCAGGCAGTGAAAAAAGCCCGCGTGGTGGCCTTTGAGGATCTGGGCATGGAGGCAATCTACGAGTTTGAGGTCAAGGACATGCCTGTCACTGTTGCTGTAGATACCAAAGGTGAGTCGGTACACATCACCGGACCACAGGTATGGAAAGCAAAAATCGCTGACATGATTGCCAGCGACAGCTGACCGCTATTGCTCATGCCACACACAACAAACCCCGCCTGATGCGGGGTTTGTCTGATTTTTGACATCCTCCCCGGCCTAAAGGCCGGAGATTCCTACGGCGCTCAGGCGCGGCATTGAGCCGCCCCTGAGTCGCTTCGGTGGGTTCCTGCTGCTGGCGGCATTACCGCACCGCTCACGTCAATGGCTGTAGCCGATACTGCTTTGGCACCTGCTCCACACCACGAATGGTGACATTCAGGTTTTTCCATAGCCCATCCTTGATCCCATAAATACAGCCATATATCGACAGTTTCTGGCCACGGTGCCATGCATTCTGCACAATGGCGGTATGGCTGACATTGCCGACTTGCTCAATCACGTTGAGCTCACACAGACGATCCACCCGCTGCTCTTCGGAAGGCAACTGCGCCAGCTCGTCATAGTTTTGAAAATACAAGTCACGAATGGTTCGGATCCACGCATCGGTAATACCCACCTGCTTGTCGCTCATCGCCGCCTTCACACCACCGCAGCCATAGTGGCCGGTGACCAAAATATGCTTGACCTTGAGCACATCCACCGCGTACTGGATGGACGACAGACAATTGAGATCTGTGTGCAATACCACGTTACCCACATTACGGTGCACAAACAGATCACCGGGCAGCATGCCAACAATTTCGTTGGCTGGCACCCGGGCGTCCGAACAGCCAATCCACAAATATTCCGGCTCTTGCTGTTTCGCCAGCTTCTCAAAAAACTCCGGATCTTCCTCCTTGATGGATTTGGCCCAACGAATATTATTTTCAAACAGCTCATGCAATTCAGGCATGGAATTCCCCATCAATTACAACCACTGCCCAGCCCCCAAGGCGCCCCGCAAGCTGCGAAACACTGCAACACGGCCGAACGTAAACTTTCCTATCTATGACCCGCCCAACCCACTTCGGGTCACAGCACACAATGATAATTTGACTGGCCCCGCCACTCCAGACCTGCCACAGCGGTTACAACCATCAGCACTTTGCCAAACGCCCCGTCATTACGAAAACATAAGCATGCTCATGATTCTCCCGGACTCCACCCAGTCACAGCGGTTAGCCACCTGGCTTTCAGCCCTGTATCAACATCCACTCGTCAGCCAAGGTACAAACCATTACCAGGGCATCTTCATGACCCTCTGTCGTCGGGTAATAATTACGGCGCCGGTCAATTTCGTTAAAACCATAGCGCTCATACAGTGCGTAGGCTGCCCGGTTCGACTCGCGCACTTCCAGAAAACAACTGACAGAGCTGCGTTGCCGTGCCTGCTCCAGGGCAAACTCCAGCAAGCGGCGCCCCAACCCGCGCCCTTGCTGCTCCACGGCAACCACTATGTTTAACAAGTGGGCTTCGTCAAAAATATACTGCATCACCACATGCCCCAGGTGCCGGCCCTGTTGCTCCAGCACATGGCACTGGTAACTGCTCAGCGCGTCCTCGTACAGTTTGCGCGACCATGGATGGCTGAATGCGCGCCGCTCAATGGCCACTACAGCCTCCAGGTCATCCCTCACCATGGGCCGGATGGATAGCAACTCAGGCATCCTGCACCCAGTGTCGCATCAGCTTTTGCAGGTGTTGCCAAAGCTGTGGCTTGAGTGTCCGCTCATGCATCAGTTGCTCAAGCGAAGGCAGATTCCAAAACCGCACCTGCTCCCTGAAAGCACTCAGTGAAAACAGGTCCGCATCGGCATCATAAGCAGTATTGGCAAACTGCATGGCCTGTGGCCCCAGCAACCAGACAAAGCTTGCTGACTGTTGACTGCATTCCAGTTCCAGCAGATCGCGCACGCATGTTCGCGCTGCTTCAGCGTCCTGAGCGCCAGCCAGCTGGCCGGCTGTAAGTAACGGCCAGCGGATCGGCTCACCCTGACGCAGCAAGGCAGGCTGTGGCAAACAGGCAGCGCGCAGAATGTCCTGCAACAGCTGAAAGTCAGGATCACTGGACTGAAAAGGCTCTCCAAGCGGCAAATCGGCAAGCAGCAGGCAGGGACCACTGCGTAACAGCTGTAAACTGAAACGGGGAATTCCGGCAGCCGGCTGCTGTGGTTTGGCCACCTGCCCTGCTGCCTCGCTGACCACCGGCTCCGTTGCAGATCCGGCTGAACGGCTAGCTGGCTGCAACGAGTCACGTACCTGTTGCAAACTGGTGCGAACCTGGCTGGATGCTTCTGCAGCCGGACCCTGCCTGTCCGGCTTTTTCTGGACTGTACGGACTACAGTCGGCGGTGCCGGGGTCTCGGCAGCCGCAGGTGGTTGCCAGTTCAGCAGCCAGTCAGCAGCTGGTGCAGCGTGGGGCAGTTCCTGGCGTGGCAGCCAGACCTCCAGCCCCATGACCTGCAGCATCGCCTGGCGACGCACCTCCTGCTCCAGCACAGACTGCTCCATCGATCAGATGCCGCTGACTTGCGGATGCGCCCTGGCCACACCCGACTGCATAAGATTCAACGCATGCAGATAGGCTTTCACCGATGCCACCACGATATCGGTATCAGCGCCATTGCCGTTGACGATACGGCCAGCACGCTCCAGGCGTACTGTAACCTCCCCCTGGGAGTCAGTGCCCTGTGTAATGGCGTTAACCGAATACAGTTGCAGGGTGGCGCCGGACTCGACAACAGACTCGATAGCCTTGAAGGCCGCATCAACCGGGCCGGAACCCTGCTCATTGGCGCGCACTTCCTCGCCCCCCATCAACAGTACCAGCTCGGCCTGTGGCACCTCACCTGTCTTGCTAGCCACTTCCAGGCTGACCAGCTTGTAATGTTCGGTCACCTCCTCGTTCTGGGTGTCGGTGACCAGTGCCTGCAGGTCTTCGTCGAAAATTTCGTGTTTTTTGTCGGCCAGATCCTTGAAGCGGGCAAAGGCGGCGTTCAGCTCGCTTTCGCTGGCCAGCTCGATGCCCAGCTCCTGCAAACGGCTGCGGAAGGCATTGCGGCCGGAATGTTTGCCAAGCACCATTTTGTTGGCGTTCCAGCCGACATCCTCCGCCTTCATGATCTCGTAAGTTTCACGATGCTTGAGCACACCGTCCTGGTGAATGCCGGACTCGTGGGCAAAGGCGTTGGCACCGACAATTGCCTTGTTCGGCTGTACCGGAAAACCGGTAATGCCGGAAACCATGCGCGAGGTGCTGAGAATTTGCGTGGTATCGATGCCGGTATGCACGCCGAGCAAGTCCTCACGGGTCTTGATTGCCATGACGATCTCTTCCAGCGCGGCATTACCGGCACGCTCGCCCAGACCGTTGATGGTGCACTCGACCTGACGGGCTCCGGCGACCACAGCGGCCAGCGAGTTGGCCACGGCCAGACCCAGGTCGTTGTGACAGTGCACGGAGAAAATCGCCTTGTCGGAGTTGGGTACACGCTCAATCAGTTGACGGATCAGCTCGGCATACTGGTGCGGAATGGCATAACCCACGGTATCAGGAATGTTGATGGTGCGGGCACCGGCATCAATCGCGGCTTCGACAATGCGACACAAGAAGTCCAGTTCGGAGCGGCCAGCGTCCTCGCAGGAGAATTCGACATCATCACAGAGGCTGCGAGCCTTCTTGACCGCACGCACCGCCTGCTCGACCACCTGGTCCGGCTGCATGCGCAGCTTGTATTCCATGTGGATCGGGCTGGTGGCGATGAAAGTATGGATGCGGCCCGAGTTGGCACCGGCCAGTGCTTCACCGGCACGCTCGATATCTGCATCCAGCGCCCGGGACAAACTGCAGACAGTGCTGTCCTTGATGGTATCGGCAATGGTCTTGACCGCATCAAAATCACCCGGGCTGGCAATGGCGAAACCGGCCTCGATTACATCTACCTTCATACGCTCCAGAGCCTTGGCAATGCGCAGCTTTTCGTCCTTGGTCATGGATGCACCCGGGCTTTGCTCGCCGTCACGCAATGTAGTGTCAAAAATGATGACGCGATTGTTGCTGCTCATCAGAAATCTCCTCGGTCAGGCCGGAATGGTCTTGTTGTTGACAGGGTTAAATATAACATAGCCGGCAACAGGAACCACGCAAAGCCCGGTGCGAAAATCCAGCTGCGACTTTCCTGCCGCTGCGCCGGTCACTCCTGCGAATGGTCGCGACGAAACAGCACCCACTCATCAATGACACTGCCGTCAGGCAGGTGGCACAGCCCCCGGTCACCCTGCTGGCTACGAATGATTTCCAGCCTGCCGCCCAGTTCCACACAGTAAACGGAAGCCGGGTTGGCCAGCTTTACGGTCGGCGGGGGTGCAGCACTGGTGTCATGACTGCCGCAACCACTGATCAGTACCAGGCTCAATGTGGCGGCGGCGGTAGCGCCACTCTTGATACAACAGGTTTTCATGGTGTTTCCTCTGTTGTTGTTTTACGCATCTCCATGGCAGCTGACGGCTGGCGCAAAGGCTCGAGAAGCCCCGAAACCAGCTGCAACAGACGCTCCAGCGCTCCCTGATTGGCTTTGAGCACCTGCTGCCCGGCCTGTTGCATGTCTTGCCGGGCTTTTGGGTCTGTCCACAGACGGGCAACGGCAGTGGCTGTGTCGCTGGCACTGCTGACTTCGCGCAGGGCGCCCGCGTCTTTGAGCTGACCGGTAATCTCCAGAAAGTTTTGCACATAGGGTCCCGAGAGAACAGGCTTGCCCAGCGCCACCGGCTCCAGCAGGTTGTGCCCGCCGTGAGGCACCAGGCTGCCGCCCACCAACGCCACATCGGCCAGCGCATAGAGCAGCAACATCTCGCCCATGGTATCGCCCAGCAGCACGCGGGTCGCAACACTTACCGGCTCCGCGCTGGAGCGGCGCATAACCTCCAGCCCTTGCGCCCGGCACAGGCGATAAACCGTATCGAAGCGTTCGGGGTGACGCGGCACCAGAATCAGCAAGGCTTCGGGAAAGGCCTGCAGCAGCTGCTGGTGAGCTTCCAGCATCAGCAGGTCTTCACCTTCGTGGGTGCTGCCGGCAATCCAGACCTTGCGCTGCTCCAGCTGCCACTGTTCACGCAGCTGTTGTGCTGTTTGCAACAGCTGCGGCTGGATGTGCAAATCAAACTTGATGGAGCCGGTAACCTGTACGGTTTCGGGCCTTGCACCCAGCTGCAAGAAGCGTCCGGCTTCTGCCCGGGTTTGTACAGCAATGCCGGACAGTTGCGCCAGCATCGGCGCGGTCAGCCTGGGAAAACGCGCATAGCCACGGGCGGAGCGCTCTGATAATCGTGCATTGGCCAGCACCACGGGAACATTCATGCGGGCACACTGGTGAATATGGTTGGGCCACAGCTCGGTCTCCATCACGATGCCCAGTACCGGCTTCAAAGCCGTCAAAAACTTGCGTGCACGGCATGGCAGGTCATAGGGAAGGTAGCAGTGCTGCACGCTGTCACCAAACAGGGCACGGATGCGCTCGGAGCCGGTTGGCGTCATGCAGGTGATGGTGACGGGCAAATCCGGATAGCGCTGCTGTAACGCCCGTACTACCGGCGCTGCGGCGATGCTTTCGCCCACCGACACCGCATGCAGCCAGATGCCACCCTGGCGAAACTGCGGCAGGCCCAGCGCAAAGCGTTCACCAATGCGCCGGCGATAGGCCGGCGCCTTGCGCCCACGCCACCACAGACGCAGCGCCACAAAGGGCAGGCCCAGATAAAACAGCAGACTGTACAGATTTCTATTCATCGTGGCATTTTAGGTGGCAGCAGGCTGGCTGTCTACGCATCACGTGTGCGCTGAATACTGCGAACAAGGCCGCCAGCGCCTGGCAAAAAGCAGCGAACAAGCGCAGTTTGCTTGTAGCAAGTGAGCATTTTGAGCTGATGTTCGCAATGGCCTGGCAACGCAGGCAGCTACTCAGCGTTTTCTTTAACCTTTCTTCGCGGAATTCCACTTCCAAGCGGCCATTGCGTAGCTTTGGACGTTTGGGGGTGGATGGATAGCGAGCCGTCCGCTAGGACGGCCTTGTCTGATTCTGGATGTACTGCTTAATTACTTCGGTGTTCGCA
>JAAYFD010000033.1 GCA_012728415.1 Gammaproteobacteria bacterium | reverse complement strand
TTGTTGTATGATCGATAGCTTGTACTCGGGAGTAAATACACGGCGCGTGCGTTTCTCAAGCTCCGGCTTCGGCTCGACCTTGGGGTCAACGGGTGTGGCTGGTTTAGGCATTTTGCTTCTCCTGACGGCCCTGATTTGTATATTATCTCAAATATCAGTGGCTCAGGGTTATGTTGACACACAGGGCAGCTGGGTCTGGCAAAGCGCCAAAGGCAAAGGTCACACCGATGAAACCCTGATCCAGAGTCAGTTGCAGGCCCAGGGTGAACTGGCCATCCGTGCTGCCGAACGCATCCAGATCGACATCAAGGAAGTTAACCAGCAAAGCATCAGTCAAACCATCGACGCCATGGTGCAGGCCGACCCACAGCTGGCCTGGATCAAGGCCATGCAACAGCGAGGCGACGTTGATTGGCGTCAGGTCAAGGAGCTGCACGACAGCTTTAGCTATGGCCAACACTTTAGCTACAGCGGGCTTCAATCGGTTACAGGTAAGAAAGCTTAGTGGAATTTATCCGGCCAGCATGTCGGCCAGCTGATCCACACATTTGCTCCGGTCTCCATCTTGCAGATGGCTGGTACCTGATAGACTGGACCAGTGCGGCTGGCTTCGTGCCGTTTTCAGTGGTTCTGGCAGTTTGTCCTGGCCGGCTGCGATGTCTGCGATGCGGATGCTGTCACTGGCTGCGTGGCCACGCTTGCGCAGGGTTGCCAGCAGGTGCAGCTGGCGCGCCTGCAACAGCTGCAAAATGCTGTCATTGACGGTCAGTTCTTCATAACCCTGCACCAGATTAACCATGCGCTTGCCGTAACGGCGGCCCAGTTGTGCGGTACCGCCAATCAGACCGCCAAGCAAGGTGCCCATGCCAAGGGAAAAACCGGCAGTCACTACGTCAATGCCAAAGCCAACTGCGGCTCCGGCGGCTGCGCCACCGCCCAGCTTCAGGCCGGCATCAGCCAGAGCCTGGCTGCTGAACAGGTCGGTGGACCAGCGTCCTTCCTGTAAAGGCACGTCATCGGCGCTAACTTCGTTGCGATCAAAGGCGTAGATTCTCAGCAAATGCTCAACACAGAAGTGTTCGCGCTGGCGCACCCAGTGCTGCAGGTGTTCAAGTTCGGTTTCGGCCTGTTCCGGTTTGACCGCCATGCGTGCAGCGGCGACATCCACCAGCAGCCCGGCAATCTGTTGCAGGGCGGCCTGTTCGCGTTGCCGGCTTTGCTGCTGGTGCCACAGCTGCAGGCTCTGTAGGGGTGCGCGGTAATCCTGGCGCAGCAGGGCCAGGCTGTCATACAGACCCTGTTCGCCATCTTCCGGCGGGCTGACGGTGTCAAAACACACCACGGCATGCAGGCCAAGGCGTGCCAGGGCATCGCGCCAGTGCTGCGTTTGTTGCTGCGGATTGCGGGTAAAGTTGAGCACCGGCAGCAAAGGCTTGCCGCACATGTTGAGCAGGGCCAGCTCGTCGCGGTATTTGGCCAGTACCGGCTCGCGGGCATCAATCACATACAGGGCGGCATCGGACTTGAGCAGCTGGCGCAGTACCTTGGCTTCTTGTTCGAAACGCTGGCTGGCGGCGCTGCTGGCCAGAAAGTTGCTGATGCGGGCAGGGCCGTCAAGGCGTTTGTCGGTGCCAGTCAGCTGTTCTGTGTAGGCCAGCAGGGCCATGGCATCTTCCAGGCCAGGGGTATCAAACAGGTCCAGCACCGGCTGGCTGTCGGTGCCCAGGCGAATCCGCTCAACATGGCGGGTGGTGCTGTGCTGCGGGCTGACTTCGCCGAAACGGCTGTCACGGGTCAGGGTACGCAGCAGCGAGGTTTTGCCGACATTGGTGTGACCCACCACGGCCAGCTGCATTACGGGCTGTTTAGTCATGCGGGTCAGCTCCTGCTGTCAGCCAGGGTGCGCTGGTGCTGTGGCTGATGTCCAGCTCGTCCAATGCCTGTTGCCAGCCCTGCAGGCGCTGCGGATCACTGTCGCCATGCAGCAACCAGATGCGCAGGCTGGCAGCGCTGCGGGCCAGTTCGCTGATAAAGTGCAGGCTGCCGCGATCCGGCGAGCGGCGGGTATCGCAGGCCAGAACCAGGGGTGTATCAGGACTGGCAGCAAGCTGTTCCAGCAGGTGTTGCTGGTCGGCATAGCCGTCCAGATTGCCTAGTACTGTCACCTCTGCCGGCAGGGCCACCGGCCAGTTCAGGGGCTGTTCCAGCTCCAGCCCGGCCAGCACAAGCTGGCTTGTGCCGGTTGCATGCCAGCCTGCCAACTGAGCGGGTGTGGGCAAGTGTTGTGGCCTCGGGTCAACAACCTTGCTGTCATGGGTTGGCGGTTGCAGTCTGGCATGCAGGTAGGCCCAGTCGGCGGAATGGGCATCCAGCTGCAGGCGGGTTTTGCCCTTGAGCCAGCGCCATTGATAAAACAGGGCCAGCAGCAGCCGGGGCAACAGTCCGTAAACCACCAGAACGCCCATCAGCCAGCTGGCCCAGGTCTGGCGGGACAGCTCGTCGTTCAGCAACTGCTCGCCGCTGGCACGAATCAGTTCCGGGTCGGGCAGGGCAAAACCAAGCCAGTGTCCCGGCCAGCCCAGCAGATGGATCAGGGCAACAAAACTGTCCTGGCTGGCGATGGTGGTTTCCCAGACGAAGACGTAGCGGTGGGTGCCCAGCAGCACCAGTGAAGCCAGCAGGGCGGCCAGCAGGGTCAGCAGCCACCAGCCGTGCACCAGCCGGCTTAGTCCGGCAGCCAGCAGGCGATTGCGGCTGAGCAGGGCAAACAGTGCGCTGCTCAGCCGGGCAGCATGGGGGCTGCGGCTGAGGCGTTCCAGCAGGCCGAGCGGAAGCTGCATGAACTGGGAGGGCTGGCCGGACCGCTGCAGCATGCCTGCCAGCCAGAACAGCAGGGTGACAAGGTGCAATCCGAGCAGGCCAAACAGTGCCCAGACAATGTTGATGGTTGCTGCCTGCCGGCTCAGTGCCGTAGTGGCCAGTCCGTAGCCGGTCAGCAGGGCGGCACCGGCCAGCACTATGGCCAGCCAGCGGGTGGCAGCAAGCCATTGCAGCAGTGCCCGGTCCAGTCCGTCGCGGCGGGCCAGTGCCAGATTGCGCAACTCAATGCGCTCCTGCAGGGTGCTGCCCTGCTGGCGGGCCAGACGGCAAGCCTCGCTGTCTTCCAGTAACGGGTTGTGCTGTTCGTGCAGGCGGATGCTTTCGCTCAGCCACAGGCGCTGCAGTGGTGACCACGCGGTCGAGCTTGGGCCGGAATGCGCGGAGTTATGCATAAAATATATAAAGCATTGTTTGGAACCTGTTTAAGCGGCATCATGGCGGCCATGTTGAATCAAAGCAGAGCCTGTCGATGTCGAGTTTGCCTTTGTGTCTTATTGTAGCCGCTACCCGTAATCAGGTCATTGGGCGTGACAATGCCATGCCATGGCACTTGCCGGACGATTTGCGTTATTTCAAGGCGCGTACGCTGGGCAAGCCTGTGATCATGGGGCGCAAGACCTGGGAATCACTGGGCCGCCCGCTGCCGGGGCGGTTGAATATTGTGGTCAGCCGCCAGGACGGCTTGCAGCTGGAAGGTGCCGAAGTTTTTGCCGATTTGCCGGCAGCCATTGAGCGTGGCCGGCACTGGGCGCAGGAGCAGGGCGTGGATGAAGTGATGCTGATCGGTGGTGGCCAGCTTTATCATCAGGCGCTGGCGCAGGCCAGTCGTGTTTATCTGACCCGTATTGAAGTGGAGCTGGAAGGCGATACCTGGTTTCCGCAGTTGCCCTTTGACGAGTGGCAGCGGGTTGATGCCCAGCCGCAACCTGAACAGGACGGCCAGCCGGCGTATACCTTTGAGGTGTGGGAGCGGCGGGAACCAGCGCAGTAAATGGCGGATGATTGTAATGGCTATGCCAGGCGTCGGGTGATACTACCGCAGCCCTGCAGGTGCGAATTTGTTCGCACCTGCATCTGGGACGGAAACGTTGCTGCCTATGCGGTGTTTTTGTCCAGCTGCACGCAATGCAGTTGCAGGGCTCGGGTATGCGTGCCAAGGAGTGTCTTCAGGCAGTGCACTGCCTCAGGTAGCCGGCAGCATCCAGCAGTTGCTCGATTTGTGCAGGATCGGATGGCTGCATGCGATAGAACCAGCTTTGGTACGGATGAGTATTGATGCCTTCCGGTGCATCCACAAGGCCTTCATTAATCTCGGTAACGGTACCGCTGACGGGCGCGTGATAGTCTGAGGCGGCCTTGACCGACTCAACCACGCCGGCGATTTGGCCTGCGGTCAGTTGTGCGCCCTGTTCGGGAAGTTCCAGGTAGACAATATCACCCAGCGCTTCTTGGGCGTGGTCGGTAATTCCTATGGTAACAGTGCCATCGGCTTCCAGGCGAAGCCATTCGTGGGTAGCGGCATAACGGAGTTCTTCAGGTGCGGTACTCATGGCAGTCATCTCTTGTTGTTAAGTGTTAGATAAGAATTTTTCCGTGACGGACAAAGCGTGGGCGTACAATGCGTACCGGAAACCAGCGGCCACGGATTTCCACCTCACCACGCTCGGCTGTATTGGCAGGCACACGTGCCAGTGCAATCGCCTTGCCCAGCGTGGGTGAAAAGCTGCCACTGGTAATGGTACCTTCACCTACACCATCAATTCGTACTGGTTGCCCGTGGCGTAATACACCGCGCTCTTCCAGAACCAGGCCAACCAGCTTTTCATTAACACCTTTGGCCAGTTGTTCTTCAAGTGCCTTGCGGCCAATAAAGTTGCGTTCTGCCGGCTCCATAGCAACTACATGATGCATATTGGCAGAGTACGGGCTGACCCGGTCATTCATATCATTGCCCAGCAGGGTAAATCCGGCTTCAAGACGCAAAGTATCGCGTGCGCCCAGGCCAATTGGGGTAATTCCGGCGCCAATCAGCTCGTTGAAAAAATCCACGGCCTGATCCGCTGGCAGCAGGATTTCTATGCCGTCCTCGCCAGTGTAACCGGTACGGCTGAAGAACCAGTCGCCATCGCAGTGGCCATGATAAACAGCCAGACTGCCGGTGATCTGGATACGGGAGGAGTTCAGGACACTGCCCAGTCGTTCAATAGTATTGGGGCCCTGGATGGCTAAGTGAGCCAAATCGTTGCGCGGGTCAATGGTTACGTCCAGCCCGGCAGCGTGCTGTTGTAGCCAGGGCTGCACTGCACTGCGGGTGAAGGCGTTATTGATCAGGCGAAAGCCATCCTCCATGCGAAATACGATCAGGTCATCTATAACGCCGCCGTTATTGTTAAGCATGGCGCTATAGTGGCCGGCACCAGGCTCTTGCAGCAGGCTGACATTGTTGCTCAGCAGTCGAAGCAGCAGGCGCTGGGCATCGGCACCCGATACATCCGTGGTGCTCATGTGTGAGGCATCGAATACGCCGCAATCATTGCGTACCTGGTGGTGTTCTTCAACCTGGGAGCCATAGTGCAACGGCATGTCCCAACCATGAAAGTCAACCATTTTAGCACCCAGGGCAAGGTGCATGTCATACATCGGGGTGTGTAGTCCCATGGGGTCTCCTGATGGGCTTGCTATGCCAACCATGCAGCCATTGTTGTACATCATGTACTGCCTGCATCGCCAAGCTGCAAGTATAACCTTTAGCAGCAAGGCTTCAAATTGCCTTGCAGCCGGATGGTTTTTGCTACCTGCAAGCTTGGTTGATACCTATTAATGAGGATTGTTCCCGGTTGCTTCCAGTATTACTGTCAGTTTGTATGAGCCTGCGTCTGGCGACATGCGGTCTTGTACAAAAACGGCTGACACCCGGATATACAGGAGTGCGGGTATGTTAAAGAGTATGCAACAGCTATTTTTTTGCTGGCAATTTCAATATTTTCGTTACAGGTGCAGGCTGCCGAGCCCATTGGGGCCATGATTGATCAGTCGGGCCTGCAGCGGATGTTGTCGCAGCGGATGCTCAAGGCGTATGCACAAATTTTGTTTGAGGTTGATCCTGAGGGCGCACAGGAGCAACTGGAAGATGCAGTCCTGTTGTTTGATCAGCAGCTGGATGGACTAACGAAACAGGCTCCCAGTCAGAAGGTGTTGATAGCCCTGCAAAAAGTTGACGATATCTGGCAGGAGTTCAAGCCAGTGATGCAGGCGCCTGTCAGCATGAAGGGGTTGCATGTCTTGCTAAGCTTGGATGAATCGTTGCTCGAAGCAACCCATGATGTTGTGCTTGAGTTGCAGGCATATGCAGGGACCGCTCCAGCACGGCTGGTTAATACTGCCGGGCGTCAGCGGATGCTGTCTCAGCGAATTGCAAAACTGTACACGCTGGCCAGTGGCGGTGTTCGTACGGCCGGGCTGGATCAGCAGTTGCAAAGTGCGCGCTACGAGTTTGAAGGTGCCCTTGCACATTTGTTGCAGGCACCAGAAAACACGTCTGAAATTACCCGGGGACTGCAGGAAGTGGAGCGACAATGGATTATCTTTCGTACCAGCTTTCAATTGCATGATGATGGAGAGGGAAAGTACATACCGTTTTTGGTAGCACGTGCGGCCGAGAAAATTTTCCGTCAGATGGATCAGGTAACGGCACACTATGTGCACGTTGGTCAGTAACCTGCCCGGGTAACAGGTTCACGAGCGTACCGGACGGATCAGGCTGAGGATAAACCAGGCCGCTGCACAGACAACAATTGATGGGCCGGCTGGTGTGTCAAGGTACCAGGACATGGCCAGCCCGGCACAGACCGAAGCCATTCCCAGCAGGGTGGCAATCAGCGCCATTTGCTCAGGGCTGCGGGCATGCCGTTGAGCGGTGGCAGCGGGAATGATCAGCAACGAGGTGATCAGCAGCACGCCGACGATTTTCATTGCCACGCCGATCACCAGCGCAATCAGCAGCATCAGGGCCAGGCGCAGGCCGGCCACCGGTATGCCTTCGACCCGTGCCAGCTCTTCGTCCACAGTCATGGCCAGCAGCGGCCGCCACAACCACAGCAAGCCTAGCACCACCAGCGTGCTGCCGGCGAGAATGCCGGCAAGGTCAGTGCCGGTCACCGACAGCAGGTCACCAAACAGGTAACCCATCAGGTCGACCCGCACCGAGTCCATGAAGCTGAGCATGACCAGGCCAAGTGACAGGATGCTGTGTGCCAGGATGCCCAACACTGTATCGGAAGCCAGTGGCTGGCGCTGTTGCAGGGTGACCAGCAGCAAGGCCAGCAGCAGGCTGCTGACCACCACTGCCAGTGCCGGTTGCACATCCAGCAGCAAACCGATGGCAACGCCGAACAGTGCCGAGTGTGACAGGGTATCGCCAAAGTAGGCCATGCGCCGCCAGACGACAAAAGAGCCCAGTGGGCCGGCGACCAGTGCCAGTGCCAGACCGGCGAGCAGGGCATAAAGAAGAAATTCAGGCATGGGTGCAGTCCGGTCCGTGGTCGTGGGATTCGTTATCATCCAGCACACAGCCATGCAGGTCGTGCTGGTGGTCATGTGTGTGATGGTAAACCGCCAGATCACGCGCAGCCTGGTCACCAAACAGCGCAATGAAGGCCGGGTGGTGGCTGACCTGCTCCGGCTTGCCGGTACAACACAGGTGACGGTTGAGGCAGAGCACGCGGTCGGTGGCGCGCATGACCAGGTGCAGGTCGTGGGAGACCATCAGCACGCCGCAGCCATAGCGGTCACGCAGGCGGCCAATCAGGTTGTACAGTTCCAGCTGGCCATTGACATCGACACCCTGTACCGGTTCGTCCAGCACCAGCAGTTGTGGTTTGCGCAACAGGGCGCGGGCCAGCAAAACTCGCTGCAATTCGCCACCGGAAATGCGCTGCAGCGGGCTGTTCAATACTTTGATGGCGCCAGTTTCGGTCAATGCCGAGCGTATTTCTGCTGCTCCGGCTCCAGGCACCAACTGCAAAAAGCGTTTTACCGTTAAGGGCAGAGTAGGGTGTACGCCCAACTTTTGCGGCATGTAGCCGACCCGCAGTTTGGGCGTGCGCCAGACCGTGCCGCTATCCAGTGGTAGCAGTCCAAGCAGCACACGTACCAGGGTGGTTTTGCCGGAGCCGTTAGGCCCGACCAGAGTGACAATCTCGCCTTGTTGCAGCTCAAGACTGATGTCTTCCAGCACCGGTTGGCTGGAAAAAGCAACGTTGCCCTGTTCGATACGAATCAGCGGCTGGCTCATGCTTGCATCCTGCACGGTGCGCAAATGCCGGAGACTTCCACCACTTGCTGCTCGACAGCAAAACCCAGTGCTGCAGCTGCTTGCTCGACGGCACGATCAATATCGTCGTGGGGTAATTCGTGGGCAACCCGGCATAGCCGACAGATTAAAAAATGCCCCTGGTGTGCCTGGTGCGGGCGATCACAGCCGATGAACGCATTCAGGGATGCCAAACGGTGAACCAGTCCGTGTTCGAGTAAAAAATCCAGCGCACGGTACACGGTTGGTGGTGCCGCTGGCTTTGCGTCACCTTCGCTGAGCTGGGCAAGAATCTCGTAAGCACCCAGTGGACGATGACTTTGCCAGACCAGCTCCAGCACACGCTTGCGAACCGGGGTCAGGCGTAAACCCAGGCGGTTGCACAGCTCGGTTGCAGCAGCCAGTGCCTGCTCGATACAGGCTTGATGCTCGGGTCCGGAGCACAGGGCTGGGTTGCCACTGGTGTCGAGAGGGAAAATATTTTCTGACATAACTTGCATTAGGTCGTGAATGAAACGTTATTATATAACAATTCATTTGCAGGGGGTATTCGTATGCGCCGTTTTTTGTGGTTTTTTGTTCTGCTGATCTTGGCTCGCTCTATATTTGCTGCTCCGGTGGTGCTGACCAGCATTCAGCCATTGCAGTTGATTGCCAGTGAAATCCTTGGTGAGCAAGGTACTAGCGAGGTGTTGTTACCGCCCGGAGCTTCACCGCACTCCTTTACGTTGCGTCCTTCTGACAGCAGGCGTTTTGCCAAGGCGGATGCATTTTTCTGGATTGGCCCGGATATGGAAAATTTTTTGGTCAAGCTGGCAGCCCGGCGGCCGGAACATAGTCATGCTGTTCAGCATCTGCCCGGGCTTGAGTTGCTGTACTACAACGGTGGCGGAGCTGATGGACATGCTGCATTGCAGCATGATGGCCAGCCAGCGGTACTCAGGCAGCACGATCATCACCACTTGCCGGGCGGACTGGATGCGCACCTGTGGTTGTCCAGTCTGAATGCACGGATCATTGCCGACTACATGGCGCAAGTGTTTGCCCGCCTGCAGCCGGATGCGGCTGATCACTATCAGGCTAATCTGCAGGCATTCAACCAGAGGCTGGACCGGCTTGATCAAGAGCTGGGCGAGTTGCTGTTGCCGGTACGTAAAAAACCGTTTTTTGTTTTTCATGAGGCATTCAACTATCTGGAGCGTACCTATGGGCTGCAGCACCGTGGAGTGTTGACGCTGGGCGCCGAGATACAGCCTGGGGCGCGCCATGTGCAGCAAATGCGCTTGGCACTGGAACAGGCAGGTGCCAGCTGTATTTTTACCGAGCCACCGGCACCACCACGGCTGGCAGAAAGCCTGGCCAGAGAGTTGCCAGTACGTTTGCAGGAGCTTGATCCGCTGGGCAGCAAAGCCGACAATTATGCCGAGCTGCTGCGCAATCTGGCCCACGACATGCAGCAGTGCCTGAGTGGTCTGTAGGTGCGGACATGCCTGCAAAAGAGCTTTTTGCAGGATTGCCACCAGGCTTGGTGCGACCATGTGCTTGATTAAGCCAGGAAGCACTCTTGGCTGACAGTCCTGTGCATGCAAGCTCGCCTGTTGTCAGCCGGAGCCTGCTCAGAGACAATAGGATGTTATTTTTCGGAACCAGGAAACCGCAATGAAAAAAGCTCTCTCTGCTGCAGCTATCGCCGCCACAGTAGTTACTGCCGCCTGTGCGGCCACGGGTAATCAGGTGCTGAGCGATATTGCTCCTTACCCGGTAGCTCGTGATGGTTACCTGCGTCATGTTATCTGGTTGCCACAGCAGGCCGACGAAGGGATGTACAAACTGGAAATTGTGCCTGGCCAGTTGATGCAGACCGACTGTAACACCCGTGCCATGGCCGGAACGCTCAAGGAGCGTACCCTGGAGGGCTGGGGCTACACTTATTATGAACTGAGTGATGTAAAAGGACCGATGAGCACCATGATGGCTTGTCCGGACAACAGCACTACCGAAGCTTTTGTACCGGTACAGGGTGAAGGTACCTTGCTGCGTTACAACAGCAAGCTGCCGGTGGTGGTCTATGCACCGGAAAACATCGAGGTGCGTTACCGTTTCTGGGTGGCGGATACTGTGCTCAAGGTGGCCGCACAAGAATAACGCAGCTGCGAATTGGTTCGTACAAAATATTCGGCCTTTCCGGGCGAGTACATTCGCACAGGGTATGGTTGCGGGCTGTGCCGGTTAACAGGCAGTCAAAGGAACACAAGTGATTGAATTTCAACAGGTCCACAAGGCCTATAACGTGCAGGGCCGGCAGATCCCGGCGCTGCAGCCAACCGACTTGCAGGTCCGGCGTGGTGAAGTATTTGGCCTGATCGGTCACTCCGGTGCCGGCAAGAGTACCTTGCTGCGGTTGATCAACCGGCTGGAAGAACCCAGTGGCGGTTGTATCTTCATTGATGGTGTCGAGGTAACTGCACTGGATGCCAATGGATTGCGTAGTTTTCGCCGCAAAATTGGCATGATCTTTCAGCACTTCAATTTGCTGGCATCGAAAACTGTGGCGGAAAATGTTGCCATGCCGATGAAGCTGGCCGGCGATGCGCACCGTACGGCGATTGCACAGCGCGTCCGTGAACTGCTGGTGCGGGTTGGTTTGTCCGACCATGCTGATAAGTATCCGGCTCAGCTATCGGGTGGCCAGAAGCAACGGGTTGGTATTGCCCGGGCGCTGGCCACCGGTCCCGATATCTTGTTGTGCGATGAAGCGACCAGCGCCCTGGATCCGCAAACTACTACCCAGGTGTTGCAGTTGCTGGCCGAGATCAACCGTGAGCTGGGTCTGACCATTGTGCTGATTACCCATGAGATGGATGTAATTCGCCGGGTTTGTGACCGGGTTGGGGTGATGGATGCCGGTGTGATTGTTGAGCTGGGCGACGTAGCTGATGTCTTTTTACATCCGCAGCACCCAACCACCCGCAGGTTTGTTCAGGAAGGTGACGAGGGTGGCCTGGTGACTGATGAGGACTGGCTGCAGGTACAGGGCAGTATTGTGCGCCTGACTTTCTTGGGTGAAAGCACCTATGCGCCGGTGCTGGGACGTGTGGCCCGCGAAACCGGCATTGATTACAGCATTCTCGCTGGCCGTATTGGTTGCATCAAGGATCAGCCTTGTGGCCAGCTCACCGTTGCCTTGAGTGGTAGCGAAAGCCAGGCGCTGGCTGCCCGCGAACAGTTGCAGGCTGCCGGTGTAACCCTGGAGGTGATCCGCGCATGAGTGCAATGATTGTCAATATCGACTGGTACGAGATCTGGCTGGCAACACTGGATACACTACTGATGCTGGGCGGCTCGCTGCTGTTCACCGTGTTGCTGGGCTTGCCGCTGGGCGTTTTGCTGTTTTTGCTTGGTCCGCGTCAGTTGTTTGCCCACCGTGGTGCCTATGCGGTGCTGTCGCTGGTGGTGAACGTGTTGCGTTCGCTGCCATTCATCATCCTGCTGATTGTGATGATTCCCTTTACCGTGTTGCTTACCGGTACCTCGCTGGGTGTGGCCGGTGCCATTCCGCCGCTGGTGGTGGGTGCCACGCCGTTTTTCGCCCGGCTGGTGGAAACGGCACTGCGTGAAGTGGACCGTGGCATCATTGAGGCTACCCAGTCGATGGGGGCCACTACCGGGCAGATCATCTGGAGTGCGTTACTGCCCGAAGCGCGTCCGGGCATCATTGCCGCAGTGACTGTCACTGCAATTACCCTGGTCTCCTACACCGCCATGGCCGGTGTGGTGGGTGCCGGTGGTTTGGGTGATCTGGCAATCCGCTTTGGCTATCAGCGTTTCCAAACGGATGTGATGGTGGTTACGGTCGTGTTATTGTTGGTTTTGGTACAAATTCTGCAAATGCTGGGCGACCGCCTGGTTGTGCATTTTTCCCGCAAATAAAAATGTCTGCGGCCCGCGTACGTTGCCCGGAGCCGGACGAAAACCCAAGGAGTATCCAATGAAGAAAACACTGTTGCTGGCCGCCGCGCTGACCGCTTTCTCCCTGTCTGCCCAGGCTGAAAAGCTGCAGGTCGCGGCCACCCCGGTGCCACATGCCGAAATTCTCGAATTCGTAAAACCCAAACTGGCCGAACAGGGCGTTACCCTGGATGTGAAGGTGTTTACTGATTACGTTCAGCCCAACATTCAGGTTGCTGAAGGCCGCCTGGATGCCAATTTTTTTCAGCATCAGCCTTACCTGGACGAGTTTAATGCCACCAAGGGCACCAAACTGGTCAGTGTGGCCGGTATCCACATTGAGCCTTTTGGCGCCTACTCCAGCAAAGTAGCCAGTCTGGACGAGCTGCAGCAGGGTAGCCAGATAGCCATTCCCAATGATGCCACTAATGGCGGCCGTGCACTGCTGTTACTGCAGGCTGCCGGCGTGCTGACCCTGAAAGACGAAGCCGGGATTACCGCCACACCACGTGACATCGCTGATAACCCGAAAAAGCTGCGCGTGCGTGAGCTGGAAGCAGCGACCCTGCCACGAGTGCTGAACCAGGTGGACGTAGCCCTGATCAACACCAACTATGCGCTGGAGGCCGGCCTGAACCCACAAAAAGACGCACTGGCCATTGAGGGCGCCGATTCGCCTTATGTCAACATCCTGGTAACTCGTGAAGACAACCAGCAGGCTGATGCGATTCAGAAACTGGTCGAAGTGCTGAAAACTGAGGAAGTGCGCACTTACATCAATGAAAAATACCAAGGCGCTGTCGTACCAGTGTTCTAAGGTGTTGTGTAACGGGCAGGCGGTTGCGGACGTGACCGCCTGCCCGTTTTTGTGCGAGCACGTAACGTAGCGCGAGCTGGCAGATTCTGCGACAACGCATCGCCCCGCGCAGAATGGCAGTAGAGAGCGCGCAGAATGGCGACCAAATGCATACGCCTTCCAGCCACACGCGACAGCAGCCCAGCACAGCTGGGCCCCCTCCCCAAACGCCAAGGTGCCTAATCAGGTCGTGTGATGTGCTGCGCAAAGCATCAGCTGTCAGCTTTGAGCCTGCTCAAAGTGGCAGCGTAGCGTCGCGCAGCACATCACACGACCGTCAGCACCGCCGGCAAAACCCCCATAGATTCTGCAACAACGCTTCGCTCCGCGCAGAATGACAGTAAAGGGGCGCACAGAATGACGGCCCCGCTACTACCCATTCGTGCGTTTTTATGGCGTCAAAAAGCTACACTTTCCGCTAATTGCCAGCTCCTAGAGTTACTTGATTGCTATCAAGCGCATTTGCAACATGGTGTTTCTATGATGAGCCTGCAAATATCCTCAGGAGGCATCGCATCATGTCTGAAACATTTACCAAAGGTATGGCGCGAAACATTTACTATGGAGGCAGTCTGTTCTTCATTTTGGTGTTTCTTGCGCTGGCATACCACACAGAAAAAACCATTCCCGAGCGTACCAACGCCGACCAGCTGACTGAAGCGGTGGTTCGCGGAAAGCACGTGTACGAATCCAACAACTGCAGTGGCTGTCACTCACTGCTGGGCGAGGGTGCTTATTTTGCCCCCGAGCTGGGTAACGTATTCCATCGTCGTGGTGGTGAGGACGGCTTCAAGTTCTTCCTGCCGGCATGGATGAAAGCCCAGCCGACCGGCGTTCCCGGGCGTCGCCAAATGCCGCAATTCAACCTGACCGATCAGCAGCTGTCCGACCTGACCGAGTTCCTGGAGTGGACTGCCAAGATCAACACAAACAATTGGCCACCCAACATCGAAGGTTAATGCCTGAAGATTGTTGCGGTATGTGCAAATTTGAATTGCCTGTAAGTTGGAGGACGGATTATGTCCAGTCAAACCTTGTTCAAATTTGAGTCACAAAAAGTGGCCAAACCCTATTTTGTGTTTGCGTTGATGCTTTTTGTGGGTCAAATCCTGTTCGGCCTGATCATGGGCCTGCAGTACATCATCGGAGACTTCCTGTTTCCGCTGCTGCCTTTTAACGTTGCCCGTATGGTGCACACCAACCTGCTGATTGTCTGGTTGCTGTTTGGCTTCATGGGTGCCGCCTACTACCTGATCCCGGAAGAAGCCGACCGCGAGCTGCATAGCCCGAAACTGGCCATCTTGATGTTCTGGGTCTTCGCTATTGCTGGTGTCCTGACCATCCTGGGCTACCTGTTTGTGCCCTATGCCAAACTGGCCGAGATGACGGGTAACAATATCCTGGCCACCATGGGCCGGGAGTTCCTTGAACAGCCGCTACCCACCAAGGTTGGCATTGTGATTGTGGCGTTGGCATTCCTGTATAACGTCGGCATGACCGTGTTGAAAGGCCGCAAGACAGCCGTCAACGTGGTGATGATGACCGGTCTGATCGGTCTGGCACTGCTGTTCCTGTTCGCCTTCTACAACCCCGAAAACCTGACCCGTGACAAGTACTACTGGTGGTATGTGGTTCACCTGTGGGTTGAAGGTGTCTGGGAATTGATCATGGCTTCCATCCTGGCCTATGTCCTGATCAAGATCACCGGTGTTGACCGTGAGGTGATCGAGAAGTGGCTGTACGTTATCGTTGCCCTGGCGCTGATTTCCGGCATCCTGGGTACCGGTCACCACTACTTCTTTATCGGTGCGCCGGCGGTTTGGCTGTGGGTCGGTTCGATCTTCTCCACGCTGGAGCCGCTGCCCTTCTTCGTGATGGTGCTGTTTGCCTTCAACATGATCAACCGTCGCCGTCGTGAGCACCCGAACAAGGCCGCTGCCATGTGGGCCATGGGTACTGCCGTAATGTCCTTCCTCGGTGCCGGTGTCTGGGGCTTCCTGCACACGCTGGCTCCGGTCAACTACTACACCCACGGTGCCCAGATCACTGCGGCCCACGGCCATATGGCTTTCTACGGTGCCTATGCAATGATCGTCATGTGCATCATCTCCTATGCCATGCCCAAGCTGCGCGGCATTGGTGAGGCGCCCAGCAACAAGGCCCAGGTTCTTGAGCTGTGGGGCTTCTGGCTGATGACCATCAGCATGGTGTTCATCACCCTGTTCCTGACCGGTGCCGGTGTGGTTGAAGTCTGGCTGCGTCGCCTGCCGGAAAGTGGTGCTGCGATGTCCTTCATGGATACCCAGGATCAGCTGATGCTGTTCTACTGGCTGCGCTTGGTCTCCGGTGTTGGCTTCCTGATAGGTTTGATCTGCTACCTGTGCAGCTTCAAGAAGAGCTTGCAGACTGCGGCAGATGACCGTCCGGTACCTTTGCCTGCTGAAACAGCCTAACCGCTGACTGAGATTACGCCGGGTTCGCCCGGCGTAGTTTTTTCAGGAGCTTTCGCACAGGTATTGCATCAATGCTTGTGCGAAAAGTCCTGGAACCTGTTGTTCCGGAAGCAGTATGTAAGAGGTGATATTCCATGAGTTTTGCCATTGAAGTGGAGGAGTGGGCCGGCAGTGTCTGGCACAAGTTCATCACGCGCAAGGCGGATCCGGAGTTTCCCGAGTTCAAGGTCGAGCTGGAGCCGATACAAAACGGGCTGGCCTTGTTGTTCCGGGCCATGGGTGGCGGTCATGAGGTCAGTGTAGAGGCGGCCCAGGCACGCCAGATGATGGTTAAACGCTCGTTTTTGCAAAAGGTTGCCGGTACAGCCCGGCAGTTAACCGTGGCATGGCGTGATGCGCAAAGTGTGCGCTTGCCACCTGCTATTGCCACCTACCCTGAGGAACGTCTGAACCTGGAGCTGTACCGCTGGCTCACTATACTTAGTGCCCATGCCGGTTCCATGCAGCACTGGGGCCGCGACAATCAGCGCTGGATTGCAGAGTTGATGGATCAATATCCGGCGCTGCAAAAACGCTACACCGAGCTGGTGTTGGCACACCTGGCGTTGCGTCCCGAGCCAAAAAGTTTGCCGCCGGATGAAGCAAAGCTGGAAGAGGCCATTCGTCAGGCATTGCTCAAGCCCGGCACTGTGGATGAGTTTCCCGGCAGCGAGCGCGCGCCCTGGCCGGTTGCCCTCTGGCTGTATCCCCCACTGAATCTGGGTAACCCGCAGCAAACCCACTGGGATGAAGAAGACGGTGACATGCTGGGCAAAGCCCAGGGGGAAAGCAGTGCACCGCGCAAACAGGCCAGCCGGGTCGAGGATAACGCCGGCAAACAGGGGTTGTTGGTGTTCCGACTGGAAAACCTGTTCACCTGGACCGAGCACGTCGATCTGGACCGTACCGGTGACGACAACGAAGATATTGATGCGGCGCGGGTGGCGGATGATCTTGACGAAATTTCACTGTCAAAAAAACGCAAGCGCAAGGGCGGGGGCCTCAAGCTGCACCTGGATTTGCCACCAGCCGATATTGATGACATCCCTCTGGGCGAAGGCATCAAGATGCCGGAGTGGGACTTCCGTCGTAACGAGCTGCGCAAGGATTTTGCCAATGTTGAAATGATGCAGCCGCGCCTGCAGGATGCCATGGAGCTGCCCGAACACCTGCAACCACTGGCGAAGAAGGTGCGTCGACAGTTTGAGCATTTGCGTGCCGAACCCCAGTGGCTGCGCCAGCAAACCCAAGGCAGCGAGCTGGACTTGCAGGCCTGTGTCGACTTTCAGGTCGAGCGCAAGCTGGGAAATACCCACGAGCCGGGCCTGTTCATGGACCGCCGCCGTCGCCACCGTGACCTCAGCTGTCTGGCGCTGGCCGACCTGTCGATGTCTACCGATGCCCACGTCAACAATGAAAAGCGTGTCATCGACGTGGTCGGCGACAGCCTGATGCTGTTTGCCGAAGCCCTGTCGGTAGCGGGTGATGATTTCTCCCTGTACGGGTTCTCCTCGTTGCGTCGCCATCATGTGCGCATGCTGGAAATCAAGGGTTTTGACCAGAAGTACAATGCCAATGTCTGTGGTGCCATCCAGTCGTTGAAGCCCGGCTATTACACCCGCATGGGTACCGCCATTCGCCGTGCTACCCAGTTGCTGGAAAAGCGTCCGCACCGGCGCAAGCTGCTGCTGCTGATTACCGATGGCAAGCCTAATGATTTGGATCTTTATGAGGGTCGCTATGGCGTGGAAGATACGCGCCATGCGGTGATGGAGGCGCGTAAGGCGGGGTTGATTCCGTTCTGCATCACCATTGATCAACAGGCCGGTGATTATTTGCCCTATATGTTTGGGGCTAATGGTTATACGGTGATTAAAGAGCCGGTGCAGTTGCCTACTCGGTTGCCGCAGTTGTATCGGTTGTTGACTGAGCCTTGATTGGGGCGTGCCTAATGAAGACGCGCCCAACCGTCATTCTGCGCGTAGCGCAGCGGAGTCGCAGAATCTATGGGGGTTTGCCGGCGGTGCTGACGGTCGTGTGATGTGCTGCGCGACGCTACGCTGCCACTTTGAGCAAGCTCAAAGCTGACAGCTGATGCTTTGCGCAGCACATCACACGACCTGATTAAATTCCTTGGCGTGGGGGAGGGGGTGGCCCAGCTGCGCTGGGCTGCTGTCGCGTGTGGCTGGAAGGCGTATACATTTGGTCGTCATTCTGCGCGCCCTCTACGGTCATTCTGCGCGTAGCGCAGCGGAGTTGCAGAATCCACCAGCCGCCTTCGAAAACTGAAATACCCGGGTGACAAAAAACATGGCCAGAGTTACCACAGAAACCAGACCAGTCATCAAAAAAATCCAGGCCCGAGAGTGGCTGTTTCCGCTGGCGTCGTTCTACGCCATGTTGGTACTGCCCTTGTCAGTGCTGGCCATGCTGGGCCAGCTTCACTGGTTGCCGGGGCTGGCCAATCCTCATGTGCATGCGCATGAGCTGATCTTTGGCGTTGCTTTTCTGGTGATCTGTGGCTATTTGCTGGGCAATCTCGCCCGCAGTCGCTTGCTGTGGTTGACGGGCTTGTGGCTGCTGGCGCGCATCAGTTTCTGGCTGCTGGGTTTTCATCCGCTGTCGGCTCTGTTTTCTGCCATTGCTGCGTTTCTTTTGGTGCAGCAGGTGGCTCCAGCCTTCTGGCGGGCGACCAAGTGGCAAAACCGCAGTGTGGCCCCCATTGTGGCGCTGGTTGGGTTGTTGACGGCGATAGCCGGATCGGATGCTGTCGTGTTTGCTGCAATTCTGCCCCATGCGTTGATTGTGCTGACGGCGCTGATGTTCTTCATGGGCGGACGGGTGATTGCACCGGTGCTGGCCAGTTTCTGGCTACAGCAGGGTGTGCGTATGGGCAACCGGGTGCAACCGAATGTGGAAGGGGCCGGACTAATTGCCCTGGCAGCCGGGTTTGTCTTGCAGGCGGTTACGTTGTTACCACTGCTCAAGGGGTTGGTGCTGATGCTGGCCGGTGGCATCATCGGTTTGCGTATTTTGCGCTGGCAGCCTTGGCAGTACCGCAGCCGTATCGACATCCTGTCCCTGTTTGCCGGCTACAGCGGGCTGGCACTGGGCGTGTTCCTGCTTGGCCTGCGTGAATACGTACCGCTGACGCAACTGCTGGCTACCCATGCCGTTACCGTTGCCGCGCTGGGTGTACTGATGGTTACCATCATGGCGCGGGTGACCGTGGTGAAAAAGTTCAAGGATGCCGGAGCGCTGAAAAGTAGCCATGTTGCCAGCGGTCTGCTGGTGCTGGCCGCCATTACCCGCCTGCTGGCGCCCTTGATGCCGGCGGCTTATCTGCCTTTGATCCACAGCGCAATGCTGTGCTGGAGCTTGGGTTTTGCCGTGCTGTTATCGGTGCTTTGGCGCTGTCGCAGCTGATGGTTTTTAGGTTTTTGTACTGTGGTGTGAAGCAGGGCGTAGTATTGCATCAGGCTGCGCTGGTTCAGCCTTCGGTTAAACCGCTAAATGCCTGATGCAATACTCCACCCTGCCAGGGATACCTTGTACGGGTGGGAAAGGCTGGGCCCGCCAATGGTGGGGTGGTGTCGCGTGTAAGACGAGGGTTTCACGGTTATTCTGCGTGCGTATTTCTCGCCACTCTGCACATTCCCCACATCCCTCGTGTTTCGTGCGTATTTCCTGCCATTCTGCACCCTTCCATAGTTACTCTGCGCGAAGCGCAGTCGCAGAATCCAGTTTGTCAATCAATAAGGGGGCAGCACGAGCCGCTCCGCTGATTTGTGCCCGAAGACCTTCAATACCGCCAGAAGGCCGGGGTAAACAGGATCAGCAGGGAAAACACCTCCAGCCGGCCCAGCACCATGGCCAGGCTGAGGATCAGCTTGGCGTTTTCTGGCAGGCTGCCGTAGTGGAAGGCAGCATCGCCCAGTGCCGGACCCAGGTTGTTCATGCAGGAAGCCAGGGTGGAGAAGGCGGTAATGGGGTCCAGCTCACAGGCGAGCAGAGCCAGCATCAGCAGGAAAAAGGTACCCATGTAAACCGCGGCAAACCCCCAGACTGCTTCGATGACCCGGTCAGGTACCCGATGTTTGCCAAGCTTGATGGTAAATACACCATTGGGGTGCAGCAGGCGCTGGATTTCCCGTTGTCCCTGGCGGACCAGCAACATCACACGCATCACCTTCATGCCGCCGCCGGTTGATCCGGCACAGGCCCCAATAAACGCCATATAGAGCAACAGGTAGGGTAAAAAACTGGGCCATGCGCTGAAGTCGGTGACGGCAAAGCCGGTGGTGGTGGCGATACTGACCACCTGAAATAGCGCATGGCGCATGGCGATGCCGGGCTGCTGGTAGTGCTGGTATAGCAGCAGTATGAAAAACGTCAATACTACTGTGGCGCTCAATAGCTTCAGGTAAAAGCGGCATTCGGCATCACGCCAGTAGGCTTTTAGCGAGCGGTTGTGCAAAGCAAGAAAATGCAGGCCGAAGTTCATGCCCGACAGTACCATGAAGGTAACGGCGATCAGCTCGATGGTCAGGCTGTCGAAGTGGCCGATGCTGGCGTCATGGGTGGAAAAGCCGCCAATGGCAATGGTGGCAAAACTGTGGCCGATGGCATCAAAGCCATTCATCCCGGCGAGCCAATAGGCCAGGGCACAGAGCAGGGTTAGGCCGCAGTAGATCAGCCAGAGGGTTTTGGCGGTATCGGCAATGCGCGGAGAGAGTTTGTTGTCCTTGATCGGGCCTGGCATTTCGGTGCGGTACAGCTGCATGCCGCCTACGCCGAGCATCGGCATGATGGCCACGGCCAGTACCACGATCCCCATGCCGCCGAGCCATTGTAATTGTTGGCGGTAGTAGAGGATGGCACGGGGCAGCTGGTCGAGTCCGGTGAGGACGGTGGCACCGGTGGTGCTGAGCCCGGAAAATGATTCGAACAGTGAATCGGCCAGATCCATGTCCGGCACCGGTGAAAAATAGAACGGCATGGCTCCGAAGCTGGCCAGTACAATCCAGAACAGGGCGGTTATCAGGTAGCCGTCGCGTACACGCAGCTCTTCGCGTCGGCCGCGTACCGGCAGCCAGATGCACAGACCGGTCAGCAGTGTGATGCCCAGTGCCAGGGCGAAGCTGCTGCCGGCATCACTGCCGTCATATAGCGACAGCAGCAGGGGCGGCACATGGGTCAGGCTGAACAGCATCAGCAGGACGCCGAGAATACGGGCAATGGCAGCAAAATGCACGGTTTGGCTCCGGCCGTCAGAAGAAACTGAGCCCAACCTGGAACAGGCGTTCCACGGCGGGAATGTGCTTCTTGTCGACCACAAACAGAAGGATATGGTCACCACTGAGGATTTTCGTGTCTTTTTCCACCATGATCACCTCTTCATCACGAATGATGGCGCCAATGGCAGCGCCGGGCGGCAAGCGGATATCCCTGATCCTGCGACCAACCACCTTGCTGGTCTTCTCGTCGCCATGGGCAATGGCCTCGATGGCTTCGGCCGCACCGCGCCGCAGCGAATGCACGCTGACCACATCGCCCTTGCGTACATGGGCCAGCAATACGCTGAGTGTTGCCAGTTGCGGACTGATGGCGATGTCGATGGCACCGCCCTGCATCAGATCGACATAGGCCGGATTGTTGATGATGGCCATCACCTTGCGCACTCCGATGCGCTTGGCCAGCAGGCTGGACATGATGTTGGCGTCATCATCGTTGGTGACTGCAATGAACAGGTCGGCCTGGTCGATGTTTTCTTCCAGTAGCAGCTCGCGATCAGAGACACTGCCCTGCAGGACCACGCTGCTGTCCAGATGATCGGACAGATGACGGCAGCGGGCCGGGTTGAGCTCGATGATTTTGATCTGGCAGCGGCTTTCCAGGGCTTCGGCCAAGCGTTCGCCGACCTGGCCGCCGCCGGCGATTACCACTTTGCGATAGCCGGCCTCCAGCCGCTGAAGTTCGCTCATCATGGCACGGATACGGTGGCGGGCAGCGACAAAAAATACTTCGTCGTCCACTTCAATGACGGTATTGCCGGTTAGCGTCAAAGGGTGATCGCGCCGGAAAATGGCCGCGACTCGTACATCATCGTTGGGCAGGTGATTACGTAGCTCGCGCAGCTGGTGGCCAACCAGCATGCCACCATGGCGCGCACGCACGCAGACCAGCTGGGCTTTGCCCTCGGCAAAGTCCAGCACCTGTAGAGTGCCGGGGTTCTCTACCAGCCGTTTGATGTGGTGGGTAACGACCTGCTCAGGACTGATGCAGACATCAATCGGCAGGGCGTCGGTGCCAAACAGGTCCTGGCGTAGCAGGTACTGGGTGGCCCTCACCCGGGCAATCTTGGTCGGCGTACGAAACAGCGTGTGCGCCACCTGGCAGGCAATCATGTTGATTTCGTCGCTGTTGGTGACAGCCACCAGCAGGTCCATATCGTCGGCCCCGGCCTGGCGTAACACGGCCGGATATGAGGCATGGCCGGCTACGGTACGAATATCCAGCCGCTCGCCCAGTTCGCGCAGGCGTTCGTAGTCAGTATCGACCACGGTAATGTTGTTGGCCTCGCTGGCCAGCTGTTCGGCTAGATTGCCGCCGACCTGGCCGGCTCCGAGAATCAGGATGTTCATGATTACTGTCTGCTTGTGCGGCTGTAAAAAAGGACATTTTGGGCGCTTGCCGGAGAGAGCACAATAGGCGGAAACCGCAAGTCATGCTCGGAGGGCTACACTCGCCCTAGATGAAAGAAGTTAAGTGTCGCAAAGTTGAATAAGCCTATGAACCCCGTGAAACCGTGAGGTATGTCACGATTGCGCTATAGGCATTTACGGCCTTATATGCTAGTTTGTTTTGCTATAAACTAACTGGATCTGTAGGCCGGTGAGTCGACCGGGTGTCCGGAAAAACAGAAAACCACTTCTGCCAGTAATGCGGAATGAAATTTTCCGAGAGCAGTAATACTTGGTGCAGGGGTGTACATAAAAACGACGGTCAATGTGCTGTCATAACTTCAGGGAATGCATTATGCATAAGCGTATTGTCACACTACTGGCCGGCAGCATCCTGCTGGCCGGATGTCAGAACCTCAAGGTTCCGTACACAGAAGCACCGGTTGCTACCAACTTTGAAAAAACTGAACAAAGCAAGCTGCAGTCTGCAGCGCACTGGCAGCAAATAGCCCAAGATACGGCAGCTCAGTTGGCAGCTTCCCTGCCTTCTGACAAACGCACCCTCTATATCAGGCAGTCAGCGGAGGACAGCAAGTTTCAGCGAGCTTTCAATCAAAAACTGATGAGTGCCCTGATTGCTTCCGGTTATGCAGTAATGAAACACTCTGAGGCCATGGGTTCCGTCACCGTTGAGGTCAAAACTGACTATGTCAAGTGGGCCGACCGTGCCAAACGTGATGCAGTCATGGGTGAAATAACCATGTTAACCGGTGGTCTGTGGGTGTTGCGTAATATCTATGTCCATGGCTCACCGGGTGCAGCCATGATGGGTGCTGCGGTTTCTGCAGATGCCTATTTTGCCGCCAATTCAAAGCTGGCCAAGGGCTCGCGTCCCAAGCATGAGTTGGTTGTATCTGTTGTGGCGTCTGACAACAACCGCTTCTATGCCAATGAAACCAACGTGTATTACACAACCGAGAAGGATTTTTACAACTACGCTTCCCAGCTGCCTGCAAGCCGGTTGCAGGTCAAGGAGAACTAAGTGATGAAAATGCGTTTTCTTGTCCCCCTGCTGGCGGCCGGGGCTGTTTTGGTCGGTTGTGAAACAACCAAAACCGTGCGCGAGCCAACTTACCAAGAGGCTCGTGACAACGAGTTTATTCCAGCCAACCAAGCAGCTACCAAGCAACTGTTGGCCCAGCTGACGCAGAGTGTTCCGGCCCCGAGCACCTTGGTTATTGCTTCTTTGGCCAACGTCGATGCACTGGAAACTTCTTCCACTTTTGGACGTATTGTTTCCGAGCAAATTTCGGCCGAATTTACCAAGTCTGGCTACCGCATGCGGGAGATGAAACTGCGTAATAGCGTGGGTATTACCGGTGAGGGCGAGATGTTGCTGAGCCGTGAAATTCGCGAGCTGGCACGCTCTTACGATGCCCAAGCGGTTGTAGTCGGCAGTTATGCTACAAGTCGTGATTTTGTGTATATAAACCTGAAAGTTGTGCACCCGCAGTCCAACACGGTTCTGGCTGTGCATGACTATGCATTGCCGATGGACAGCAACAACCGTCGCATGTTGCGCAACTAGCTTGTCACGGACAATAAAAGGGGGCAGGCTCATTTACCCTGTATGAATGAGCCTGGCTCCCTTTTTTGCAGCAGTGCGTAATAAAACCCGTCGTGTCCGTCCGGCTGCGGGAACAGCTGGCGGCCATGGGGCTGTTTGATGCCGCATGTCAGCCCCGTAGGCAATTCTTGCGCATCGGGAGTACGGGTTAAAAACTGGCCGATAGTATCGCTGTTTTCCGTTGGCAGTACTGAGCAGGTGGCGTATAGCAGCACTCCGCCCTGAGCCAGCGTAGGCCAGAGCACATCCAGCAGCTCGCCCTGTAGTTTAGCCAGCTCAGTGATGTCCTCGGCTTGCCGTGTCAGCTTGATATCAGGATTGCGGCGGATGACCCCGGTAGCAGAACAGGGCGCATCGAGCAGGATGCGGTCAAACTGCTGGCCGTCCCACCAGTTATCAATAGCGCGCACATCGGTAGCCTTGAGGCTGGCGTGTAATTGCAGGCGGTCAAGGTTTTCCTGCACTCGCTTAAGACGTTCGGCTTCCAGATCCAGCGCCAGCACTTCAGCAAGTTGCGGCTGGGCTTCCAGAATGTGGCAGGTCTTGCCGCCCGGTGCGCAACAGGCATCCAGCACGCGCAGACCCGGTTGCAAAGCGAGCAATTGCGCCGATAACTGGGCGGCTTCGTCCTGCACACTGCACAAGCCAGCGGCAAAGCCGGGTAGCTGATGTACATCGCAGGGCTGCTCCAGCTGGATGCCGCTTTGACTGTAAAGGGTAGCCTGGGCGGCGATACCAGCCTGTTGCAGTTGGGTTAAATAATCATCGCGCCCAGTGCGCAGTGCATTGACTCGCAGTGTCATTGGCGGATGCAGGTTGTTGGCAGCACAAATATCCAGCCAGTGTTCGGGCCAGTGTGCTTTGAGGGATTTTTGCAGCCAGCGTGGGTGGGCGGTGACCACCACGGGATCTTTTTCCAGTTGCGGCAACAATTCAGCCGTTTCGCGCTGGGCGCGGCGCAAAACCGCGTTGAGCAAGCCTTTAGCCCAGTTTTTCTTCAGGGCAACTGCGCAATCTACGGTTTCGCTAATCGCGGCATGGGGCGGAATGCGGGTATACAGCAGTTGGTACAGGCCAATTAGCAGTAGCGCCTGAATATCCAGATCGGCGCGGCGCAAAGGCTTGTCGAGAAATTGTGCGGCAAGAATTTCCAGCCTCGGTTGCCAGCGGGCAGTACCCATGGCCAATTCGCGCACCAATGCGCGGTCATTATCTGCCACCTGTTGCAACACGCTGGGCAGGCTGCTGGCCAGCGAAGCCTTACCCTGTAACACGGCAGTCAAGGCATGGGCAGCAGCCAGGCGCGGGCTCATTGCCCCAAGACCTGACCGCTGGCAAACAGCTCGGCGCGGCCATTAAACAGATCGGCAAACTCCATGGCGCGGGCATTGGGCAGTTGCAGGCGAGTTAGCAGCAGGGCACCCTCGCCGCAAGCAACCAGCAGGCCGTTGCGGTCGGCCTGCAGGATTTCTCCGGGCTGACCGCTGCCCTGTGCCAGCTGTGCGCCATGCACTTTCAGCGGCTGACCTTGCAGCAGGCTATGACTGACCGGCCAGGGATTAAAGGCGCGAATGGCGCGTTCGATTTCAATCGCCGGGCGGCTCCAGTCAATCAGGGCGCAGTCGCGGCTCAGCTTGTGTGCATAGTTGGCCAGACTGTCGTCCTGAATTTGCGGCTGAGCAGTGCCAGATAACAGTTGCTCGATGCTTTCTAGCACAGCGGGTGGGCCAAGCTCCGCCAGACGATCATGCAGGCTACCGCCGGTGTCGCTGGCGGCAATCGGGGTGATGGTTTTCAGCAGCATAGGGCCGGTGTCCAGCCCAGCTTCCATCTGCATGACGGTAACGCCGGTTTCTGCATCGCCCGCTTCAATGGCGCGCTGGATCGGAGCGGCACCACGCCAGCGTGGCAGTAAAGAGGCATGGCTATTGATACAGCCAAGGCGCGGCGTATCCAGAATTACTTGCGGCAAAATCAGGCCGTAAGCCACCACCACCATCAGGTCGGGATTAAACGCGGCCAGCTCTTGCTGTGCTTCTTCATGGCGCAGGTTGGCCGGTTGCAAGACGGGAATATCATGTTGTTGCGCCAGCTGCTTGACCGGACTGGCCACCAGTTTTTGTCCGCGCCCAGCTGGGCGATCCGGCTGGGTATAAACGGCCACCACCTGATGGCGGCTGTCCAGCAGCGCTTGCAGGTGAGCAGTGGCGAATTCCGGGGTGCCGGCAAAAACGATACGGGCTGGAGCTGTGCTGTACTGGTTGGTCATGGGGTGTCCTGATGGGGAGTATGTTTTGCTGGTGTGAGCAGGCCTGCGCGTGTAGCAGAGACCGGCTCTAGGCAAGTCAGCCAGCATGGCTGTCACGGGCAGGTCCGCTCCCTCGCTGATGAATTGCGGTTACCGGCCTTCCAGTTTGTGTTGCTTTTCCAGCTTCTTGCGGATGCGGTCACGCTTGAGGCGCGACAGGTAATCGACAAACAGCTTGCCGTTGAGGTGGTCGCATTCGTGCTGAATGCAAACGGCCAGCAAGCCTTCTGCTTCCAGCTCGAAGGGGTTGCCATTGCGGTCCAGCGCCTTGACGCGCACCCGCAGTGGACGGTCAACGTCTTCAAAGAAACCAGGTACTGACAAGCAGCCTTCTTGATATGGGCCGGCATCATCAGTAAGCGTTTCGATAACAGGGTTGATGAATACCCGTGGCTCGTTTTTGTCTTCGGACAGGTCCATGACAATGACCTGTTTGTGAACGTCTACCTGGGTTGCAGCCAGACCTATACCCGGAGCCTCGTACATGGTTTCGAACATGTCATCGATCAGCTGACGGATTTCATCGTTGACCTCTGTCACAGGCTGGGCCAGGGTGCGCAGGCGCGGGTCAGGGTATTCAAGAATATTCAAAATGGCCATAAATCTTTGTGTCGTATGTGTGACCTATGCATGGAATAAATCCGGTTTACACTGCTAATATGGTGTACATTATTGCAAAAACAATGGGCTTGTGCCTGTTTGTTGACAGCAGATGCAAGTTTTGCCGACGGGATCGGGCGCCGTTTCAGTACCGGACGGCCATGACTTGGTACCCGCAGGCTGCCTGCTTGCAGGGCTGCACGGATAAGCGAATAAACAGGTTGTTGGCTTTGTAGCGGACAACAAAAACACATGACAAAGGGAATCACCACATGAGGAAAACGTTACTCGCCCTGGTGCTGTTGGCTGCAGGCGGTATAGCACAGGCCAACGTCGAACTTAACAGCAACCACCCTGACCAGTATACAGTGGTCAAGGGTGACACCCTGTGGGACATTTCCGGAAAGTTTTTGCGCCAGCCCTGGAAATGGCCAGAAATCTGGCATGCTAACCCGCAAGTGAAGAATCCGCACCTGATTTACCCCGGCGATGTGCTCAGCCTGGTATATATCGACGGCAAGCCCCGGTTGGTATTGAGTCGTGGTGACAGCCACGGGACTATCAGGCTATCGCCTGGCGTACGCAGGACACCGATGGCTGAAATTATTCCAACCATACCGTTGGAAGCGATTAACAGTTTTTTGTTGCGAAACCGAATCGTTGACTCTGAAACTGATTTCAAGTCAGCGCCTTATGTTATAGCCGGTGAGGATGGTCGTGTGGTTGCTGGTTCACCTGATCGAGTTTATGTCAGGGGAGATATTGAAGAAGAAAAAAGCTATGATTTTTTTCGTCAGGGTAAAATTTATACAGACCCTACAACAGGGGCTTTTCTGGGTATCAATGCTGATTATATCGCCAGTGGCAAGGTTGTAGAGCGGTCGGATCAAGAATTGGACGATGACCGCCGGGGTAGTCAGGGGGTTGGCTCAGTTGATATGGTGAGCACCACCCAGGAGATTCGTAATGGAGATCGCCTGTTTGCTACTGAAGAACGGCAAATTCGCCCCTTTTTTATGCTTTCGGCTCCAGGCGAGGATGTCAGCGGAGTAATTCTCGATGTGCCGCGCGGAGTGACACAGATAGGAAAATATGATGTAGTCACGATCAACCTAGGATATGAAGACGGTATTAAAGAGGGACACACTCTGTCTATCTATAAAACTGGCGAAACTGTGAAAGACCGTGAAACTAATCAGCTATTGAAGTTGCCCGATGAGCTTGCCGGCAGGCTGGTGGTGTTTCGACCATATGAGCGTCTGAGCTACGCGCTGGTCATGGAAGCCAATCGTCCAATGCGGGTGATGGACAAAGTTAAAAGCCCTGATTAACGGTAGTCGGTGAAGCCTGCTAAAGGTTTCACCGCTTCCTGCTAACAGCTTTATGGAAGAAGTCATCGGCTAGGAGGCTGACTGCGTGAATATTTCCACTGTCGCCGAGCTGCGTGCCCGGCTTCTGCTGAATTCCCTTCCAGGGATCGGCCCGCAACGATTTTTGCAACTGCTGGCGCTCTATGGTGATGCCGGTACGGCCATTCGTGCTCCAGTCGCAGGCTGGCGTGCGCTCAACCTGCCTGAAGCCGCCAATTTGGCGAGAAAGGATCAAGCGTTGCAGGCAGCAGCCGAGCGTGCATTGCGCTGGCAGGAGAAAGACGGCTGCCATGTACTGCTGCATGATGATCCGGATTATCCGGCGCTACTAAGTGAAACCACTGGAGCACCTCCGGTGCTGTTTGTGCAGGGTGATGTGCAACTGTTGCAGCGGCCGCAGCTGGCCATTATTGGCAGCCGTCACGCCAGCCCGGCCGGTGAACAGCTGGCCTTCGAGTTTGCCAAAACCATGGCGGCCAGCGGCTGCTGTATTACCAGTGGGCTGGCACTGGGTATCGACAGCGCCGCCCACCGCGGCGCGCTGGCCGGGCACGGGCCGACACTGGCCGTGGTGGGTACTGGCTTGCTGCGCACTTATCCGGCTAGCAACCGGCAGCTGCAGGCGCAAATAGTGGCAAACGGTGGCGCACTGGTTTCGGAGCTGCCGCTGGATACCGGTCCTCATGCCAGCCATTTTCCCAGACGCAATCGCATTATCAGTGGCCTGTCACTGGGTGTGCTGGTGGTTGAAGCGGGTGTAGGCAGCGGCTCGCTGATTACTGCTCGTTATGCGGCAGAGCAGGGCCGTGATGTCTTTGCCATTCCGGGCTCGGTGCACTACCCGGGCAGCAAGGGTTGTCATCAACTCATCCGTGAAGGCGCGTTCCTGGTCGAGACCGTACAGGATATTCTGGAACAGTGGCAGCACTGGCAACAATTGCCGCCAGATACGGTCGAGGCGGCAGATACGCATGAGCGGCATCCGGTGACTGACCTGTTACGCAGTCAGCCGCTGAATACCGAGGACCTGGCCATGCAGCTGAATGTGGAAATTAGCGAGCTGCTGACCGAGCTGACCAATCTGGAAATCGACGGTCGTATCCGCCAGCATGGCGGACAATGGTTTTTCCTGGCGTAGCCAAAAGACGGGTAACTGTATCAGTTCAAAATTCGTTGCTCCACGCGTAATGCAGTAAAACCATAGGGTATAGCGGTCATGGAGCCTGCAGCTGCACTTTATTTGGTGCAGATGACAAAAAAGATGATGTATTTGCGTATTTTGTACGTGAAGTTTGCTCCCGGCTTCAGGGCCAGTGACAGGCCTCTTTGCGCTATGGGTCTTGCGGCTGCACGGTGCTGTGTGCATATGACAGGATTTCCCCGAGAGGTATTAGCTACCCAGCGGACAGTGGCATGCAATACCGCATGAGGATGCTGAACCGGATGCTCAGCAGCTTTTAAAGAGGCGGCCTGTCAGCGCAGTACCTGGCCGGAAACCAGGTCGCGAATGGTGCTGGGCTGCTGCCTGTGACCCAGTGGGGCGTTGAGCACAGCATCTAGCTGGTTGTGAAAGTATTGTTCAATATGTAGCCTGCTGGTGGCTGCCGGATGCTTGGTCGGGTTGGCCGAGGTGGAGACCAGCGGGCCGGTCAGCTGGCACAGGGTCTGTACCAGCGGGTGACTGCTGACGCGCACGGCAACGCTGGCGTGCTGACCGCTGATCCACGTTGGTACCCGGCCAAGATGTGGTACCAGCCAGGTATTGGGCCCGGGCCAGCTGGCTTCCAGCAGTTGCCGCTGTTCCGTTGTCAGCCCTTCCAACAGCCAGGCCAGCTGCTTGATCTCGGCCGTAACCAGAATCAGGCCTTTGTGCACTGGCCGTTGTTTGATGTCGAGAATGCGTTGTACTGCCTGTTTATTCCACGGGTCGCAACCCAGTCCCCAGACTGCTTCGGTTGGGTAGGCAATCACACCACCCTTGCGGATGGTTTGTACAGCCCGATGCAGTTGCCAGCGGCTGATCATGGTTTAGCTGCCCGCAAGGCGGTCTCGCAATGCTTGCAGCACAGGAGCGGTATCGGGCCGCAGGCCGGTCCACAGGTAGAAGGACTCGGCTGCCTGGCCGACCAGCATGCCCAGGCCGTCCAGTGTGCCGGCTGCTTCCAGGAGCTGGGCCCAGCGGTTAAATGCAGTGGTATCTTTGCCATACATCATGTCGTAACAAAGGGTGTGGCCGGGCTTGATCAAGGTTGGAGCCAGAGGGGGCAGTTCGTCATTCAGGCTGGCCGACGTGGCATTGATTATCAGGTCGGCTGGCGCGTCAATCCAGTCAAAGCCACAGGCAACAACCGGACCCAGGTCAGCGAACTCGGCGGCCAGCTGCTCGGCCCTTTTAACCGTGCGGTTGGCGATGGCCAGCTCGGCTGGCTGTTGGGCCAGCAGGGGCTCCAGCACGCCGCGGGCAGCACCTCCGGCACCCAGTAACAGGATGCGCTGGCCAGCCAGCGTCACACCGTTTTGCAGCAGGTCACTGACCAGGCCGGCGCCGTCGGTGTTGTCGCCACGGATGCGACCGTCTTTCAGCTTGATCAGAGTGTTGACCGCGCCAGCACGGCGGGCGCGCTCGCTAAGCTCCCCGGCCAGGGCGAAGGCCTGTTCCTTGAAGGGAACAGTAATATTGGCTCCGCAACCGCCACTGGCAAAAAACACCTGCAGGCTGCCGGCAAAGTCATCCAGTGGCGCGAGCAGGGCTTCATAGGACAGCTGTAGCCCGGTTTGCTGCGCAAACAGGCCGTGAATAAAAGGGGACTGGCTGTGGGCAATGGGGTTGCCAAATACGGCGTATTTTTGCATGTCAGACTCCGGCCTCCTCCAGCCAGTTGCGGTTTTGCAGAAAGTAATCGGTCAGGCGGGCTTCTTCGCTGCCGGGCTCGGGCTGCCAGTCGTAGCCCCAGCGCACCATGGGGGGCAGCGACATCAGGATGGACTCGGTACGCCCGCCGGATTGCAGACCAAACAGGGTGCCGCGGTCAAACACCAGGTTAAACTCAACGTAGCGGCCACGGCGGTAAGCCTGGAACTCGCGCTGGGCTTCGGTAAAGGGTGTGTGGCGGCGGCGTTCGACAATGGGCAGGTAGGCGTCCAGATAGGCATCGCCCACGGCACGCACAAAGGCAAAACTTTGCTCAAAACCCCACTGGTTCAGGTCATCAAAAAACAGGCCGCCAATTCCGCGTGGCTCATTGCGGTGCCTGAGGTGAAAATAGCGGTCGCACCATGCCTTGTATTCAGGGTATACCTGCTCGCCAAAGGGTGCGCAGGCATCACGGGCGACCCTGTGCCAGTGCACGCAGTCTTCCGTCTCGCCGTAGTAGGGTGTCAGGTCAAAGCCGCCACCAAACCACCAGACCGGTTCTTCGCCCGGTTTTTCGGCAACAAACAGCCTCACGTTTGCGTGCGAAGTGGGCACATGAGGGTTTTCCGGATGGATTACCAGCGAGACCCCCATGGCCTGGAAGCTGCGGCCGGCCAGCTCGGGGCGTAGGGCGCTGGCCGAAGCGGGCAGCTGGTCGCCAAAGACATGGGAGAAATTGACACCACCCTTTTCGATCAGTGCGCCATCGGTGATGACACGGGTACGCCCGCCGCCACCGGCTTCACGTTGCCAGGCATCTTCGATAAAACGGGCTTGGCCGTCGGCCTGCTCCAGTTCCGTGCAAATGCGGTTCTGCAGCTCCATGAAAAAGGTTTTGACGGCATCAATATCCAGGCTCACCAGCTTTTCTCCGTAGTCGTTTGTAGCTGGCAAAGCATAGCATGGTTGGCAGATTTGCCTGAGCCTGTACCACCCGGTACCAGGAAAATTGATCTGTGAAGGGGCTGCCCCTGTAGAGAACACTCCACGGGCAAGCCCGTTCGTGCAAACTTCAAGTCCTCCGGCGCTGGCAGGCAAGTCGTTGATGACGAAGGTTTTGGCAGCCTTGTATGCCCGAATGGGCAACAAAAAACACCGTTGCAGGTAATTCTGTACTAAAATAGTCAACCATTTACGATTGAAATCATTACAGCCTGCCCTCATATTTGGCAGTGTTTCCCATTTGTTTTTACAGGTGCCCCGTGACCCAGATTACCAACCCCTTGCTGCAAGCGTTTGATCTCCCGCCTTTTTCTGCCATCAAGCCCGAACAGGTCGTTCCCGCCATCGACCAGTTGCTGGCCGACAGCCGCAAACAGGTTGCCGAACTGTTGCAGCGTAAGGATGGTTTCACCTGGGATAATCTGGTGCTGCCGATGGATGAAATGGCGGCCAAGCTGGGGCAGGCATGGGGCCCGGTCAGCCACCTGAATGCTGTTTGTAATAATGCCGAACTGCGTGAGGCTTACGAGGCCTGCCTGCCCAAACTGTCCGAGTTCTGGACTGAAATGGGCCAGAACCGCGAGCTGTTCGAGGCTTACAAGGCGCTGGCGAACAGCCCGGCGGCCAGCGAGCTGAACGATGCCCAGCGCAAGGTGCTGGACAACGAGCTGCGTGATTTCCACCTGTCGGGTATCGATCTGCCACCGGCGCAGCAGGCTCGTTATGGTGAAATCCAGAAAGAGCTGTCCGAGCTGTCCAGCACGTTCTCCAATCAGCTGCTGGACGCAACCCAGGCCTGGACCAAGCACATTACCGACGAAACAGCCCTGGCCGGCCTGCCTGAGTCTGCACTGGGTCAGTTAGCGCAAGCGGCGGCTGAGAAAGAGCTGGACGGCTGGCTGGTGACGCTGGAGTTCCCCAGCTACTACGCCATCATGACCTACGCCGACGACCGTGCACTGCGTGAAGAGGTCTACACCGCCTACAGCACCCGTGCTTCCGAGCAAGGCCCGAATGCGGGCGAGTTTGACAACACGCCGGTGATGCAGCGCACTCTGGAATTACGCCAGGAGCTGGCCGAGTTGCTGGGCTTTGCCCACTACAACGAGCTGTCGCTGGCCACCAAGATGGCCGATAGCCCGCAACAGGTGCTGGATTTTCTTAATGACCTGGCCGTGCGCAGCAAGCCCTATGCCGAAAAAGACCTGGCCGAGCTGCAAGCTTTTGCCAGCGAACAGGGCTGTGCCGAGTTGCAAAGCTGGGATGTGGGTTACTACAGCGAGAAACTGCGCGAGCAGCGTTACAGCATCAGCGAGGAAGAAGTGCGCCAGTATTTCCCGGTGGATCGGGTACTGGGCGGCCTGTTCCAGATTGTGCAGAGCCTGTTTGGCATTGAGATCAGCGAAGAGCAGGACTTTGAGCGCTGGCATCCAGATGTACGCCTGTTCAATGTGCAGGAAAACGGCCAGACCGTTGGCCGCTTCTATTTTGACCTCTATGCGCGCAGCAACAAGCGTGGCGGTGCCTGGATGGATGGCGCCCGCGACCAGTTCCGCAATGGCAAGGGCGAGCTGGTGCTGCCGGTGGCCTATCTGGTGTGTAACTTCACGCCGGCAGTCGGCGACAAGCCGGCGCTGCTGACCCATGATGAAGTCACCACGCTGTTCCACGAATTTGGCCATGGCCTGCACCACATGCTGACCCGCATCGAGCAGCTGGGCGTTTCCGGCATCAATGGTGTGGCCTGGGATGCGGTCGAGCTGCCCAGCCAGTTTATGGAAAACTGGTGCTGGGAGCCCGAAGGGCTGGCGCTGATAGCCGGCCACTGGCAAACCGATGCGCCTTTGCCTGCCGAGATGCTGGAACGCATGTTGGCCGCCCGCAATTTCCAGTCCGGCATGATGATGGTGCGCCAGCTGGAGTTTTCCCTGTTTGATTTTGAGCTGCACGGCAGCCAGGGGCAGGGGCGCAGTGTGCAGCAGGTGCTCGATGACGTACGCCAGCGCGTGGCCGTCATGACGCCACCGGCCTGGAACCGTTTTGCCAACAGCTTTGGCCATATTTTTGCCGGTGGTTATGCCGCCGGCTACTACAGTTACAAGTGGGCCGAGGTGCTGTCGGCGGATGCCTTTTCGCGCTTTGAAGAAGAGGGCGTGCTCAACCCGCAAACCGGCCAGGCGTTTCGCGATAGCATTCTGGCCAAGGGTGGTGCCTACGAACCGTTGCAGCTGTTTGTCGAATTCCGTGGCCGCGAGCCACAAATTGACGCCCTGCTGCGTCACAGCGGACTGGCTGCTTAGCTGTAAGAGCGGCTTTAGCCGCGACCTTGGGCAGCTGGTTTATGCTATGGGTCGCCACTGAAGTGGCTCGTACAGGACTGTAGGAGCGGCTTCAGCCGTGACCGTAACCAGATTCGAAACTGCCTTGAAAACCTTCAAACCCGGAACAAACCCCATGACAACCGAACAACCCGCCACCAAAAAACAATTCATCGCCAGCGCTGTATGCCCAGCTTGTGAGGCGATGGATACCATCCGTATGTGGACTGTCGACGGCACCCAGTTCCGTGACTGTATTCGTTGCGGCTTTGCCGACTCGCTTAACGAGTTTGGTCAGTCGGTACCACTGGAGCTGCCGACCCGGGTCAACCAGGACAAACCCAAGGTGAAAAAAGCTGCCAAGCCCATGCAGTTTTTCCCTAATCCCAAGCTAAAAAAACAAAACGACGACTAGCCTGTCGTATACCCGGCCCTGTTTTTGATACCAGGGCTGGCTGGTGTTTTCTTTTGGTCATGCAGCGTTCGCCCGCTGACCGCCAAAGGGTCCGCAAGCGGCTGGCCTGCCGCCCTTCGGTCGATAGCGAAACTAGGCTATACTTGCCGTTTTCTGCCAATCCTTTTCTACGGATCAACAACGTGAACCAGACCAACCCCGCCCCGCGCACCTTTCAGGACCTGATCCTTGCCTTGCAAAGCTTCTGGGCCGAGCAGGGCTGCGTGGTGCTGCAACCCTACGACATGGAAATGGGTGCAGGCACCTTTCACACTGCCACCTTCCTGCGAGCCATCGGCCCGGAGACCTGGAACTCCGCCTATGTGCAGCCTTCGCGCCGTCCCACCGATGGCCGCTACGGCGACAACCCCAACCGCTTGCAGCACTACTATCAATTTCAGGTGGTGCTCAAGCCCAATCCCGACAACATTCAAGAGCTGTACCTTGAGTCGCTGCGCCATATCGGCGTTGATCCGCTGGTGCACGATATCCGTTTTGTTGAAGACAACTGGGAATCGCCCACGCTGGGTGCCTGGGGGCTGGGTTGGGAAGTCTGGCTCAACGGCATGGAGGTGACCCAGTTCACCTACTTCCAGCAGGTCGGCGGCGTTGAATGCTATCCGGTTACCGGCGAGATCACCTATGGTCTGGAGCGCCTGGCCATGTACCTGCAGGGTGTCGATTCGGTTTACGATCTGGTTTACTCCGATGGCCCGTTCGGCAAGGTTACCTATGGCGATGTGTTCCACCAAAACGAGGTGGAGCAATCGACCTACAACTTCGAGCACGCCAACGTAGACAAGCTGTTTGAGCTGTTTGACTTCTATGAAAGCGAAGCCAACCGCCTGATTGCGCTGGACCTGCCATTGCCCACCTACGAGATGGTGCTCAAGGCATCGCACACCTTCAACCTGCTGGATGCGCGCCGCGCCATCTCCGTGACCGAACGTCAGCGCTATATCCTGCGTGTACGGGAATTGGCCCGTGCCGTGGCGCAGAGCTACCTGCAGGCCCGCGCCAAACTGGGCTTCCCCATGGCACCGGAACACTTGCGTGATGAAGTACTGGCCAGGCTGGAGACAGAACAATGAGCACACAGGATTTTCTGGTTGAACTGGGTACCGAAGAGCTGCCACCCAAGGCGCTGAAAACCCTGTCCCAAGCATTTACTGACGGCATCGTGGCCGGCTTGCAAGCCGCTGGCCTGGCCCATGGCAAGGTGCATAGCTATGCTGCACCGCGCCGTCTGGCGGTTATGATTGAACAGCTGGCCGTGCGCCAGGCCGACCGTGAACAAACAATGGATGGCCCGCCCGTGCAGGCCGCCTTTGATGCCGATGGCAACCCCACCAAGGCTGCGCTGGGCTTTGCCCGACGCTGCGGTGTTGAGCTGGATGCCATCGACCGTAGTGGTCCCAAGCTGCGCTTTGTACAGCAGATTGCCGGCCAGCCAACCATCGGGCTGTTGCCTAGTATTGTCGAGCAGTCGCTGGACAAGTTGCCGATTCCCAAGCGCATGCGCTGGGGTGCCCGCCGCGAAGAATTTGTCCGCCCGACCCAGTGGCTGGTGATGCTGCTGGGCGAGCAAGTGGTGGATTGCACCATCCTTAGCCAGCAGGCCGGACGCCTGTCCCGTGGCCACCGCTTCCACCATAACGAAGATGTCAGTATTGCCCGTCCGTCCGACTATCTGGACAGCTTGCGGGCGGCCAAAGTGCTGGCCGATTTTGGCGAGCGCCGCAACCTGATTGAACAGCGCGTACAGGAACTGGCCAAGGCCGAGCAGGGTCAGGCCATCATGCCGTCCAGCCTGCTGGACGAGGTCACCTCGCTGGTCGAGTGGCCGGTGCCGCTGGTGTGCTCGTTTGAAGAACACTTCCTGCAGGTGCCGCAAGAAGCCCTGATCGCCACCATGCAGGATGACCAGCGCTATTTCTGTCTGGTGGATGACGAAGGCAAGCTTTTGCCGCGCTTTATCACCGTCGCCAACCTGGAAAGCAAGGACCCGGCGCAGGTGGTATCCGGTAACGAAAAAGTGATCCGTCCACGCCTGAGCGATGCCGAGTTCTTCTATCTGCAGGACCAGAAGCAGTCGCTGGAAAGCTTCAATGAACTGCTGAAAAACGTGGTTTTCCAGGCTGAGCTGGGCACTGTGTATGAAAAAGCCGAGCGTGTATCCGCGCTAGCCGCACAGGTGGCCAGTCAAGTTGGCGGTAACGCCGAACACGCCGCTCGTGCCGGTATTCTGTCCAAGTGTGACCTGGCTACCGCCATGGTTGGCGAGTACCCGGAAATGCAGGGTATTGCCGGCTACTACTATGCACAGCTGAACAACGAGCCCGGTGACGTGGCGGTGGCACTGAACGAGCAGTATATGCCGCGTGGTGCCGGTGCCGAACTGCCAGCCACCCTGACCGGTGCTGCAGTGGCGGTGGCTGACAAGATCGATACCCTTGTGGGCATCTTTGGTGTTGGCATGCTGCCCACAGGTAGCCGCGACCCTTACGCACTGCGTCGTGCCGCATTGGGTGTGCTGCGTATCCTGATTGAGAAAGAGCTGGAGCAGCCGCTGACTCCGCTGTTGCAGGCTGCTATTGATCAGTATGGTTCACGCATCAAGACCGATGGCCTGCTGGCGCAGGTGCATGATTTTGTCTTTGACCGTTTGCGTGCCCGCTACGAGGATGCTGGTATCGAGGTCAGTGTTTACCAGGCCGTGCGTGCCGTACATCCCGACTCGCCGCTGGATTTTGACCAGCGGGTGCAGGCGGTACAGCACTTCCGCAGCCTGAGCGAAGCCGAAGCGCTGGCTGCCGCCAATAAGCGGGTGTCCAATGTATTGGGTGACGCCGAGAGTGGCCAGGTGCAAGAGTCTCTGTTGGCCGAACCGGCAGAAAAGGCGCTGTTTGCCGCCCTGCAACAGGCGCAGCAGGATGTGGCTCCGCTGGCTGCTGCCCATGACTACACCGGCATCCTGACCCGTCTGGCGCAGCTGCAACAGCCGGTGGATGCCTTCTTTGATGATGTCATGGTGAATGCCGAGGACAGCGCCGTGCGTGCCAACCGCCATGCTTTGCTGGCGCAGCTGCGTGGGCTGTTCCTCAGTGTGGCGGATGTTTCCGTGCTGGGTTGACATCGCCCTTGCCACCCCTGTGCGTAGTCGCAGGGTCTATTGCGAACCTGAAAAGCCCATCGAATCCGATGGGCTTTTTTGTAAGTGAATCATGGTGTCAATCTTAAATCAGTGCTATTTGATGGTCATTATGAATAGCTATTAATTGGGCTTGTGCCCGGGCCGCGGGCGGGACACTACGCAAAGCTGACGCTGCCACTTTGAGCAAGCTCAAAGCTGACAGCTAATGCTTTGCTTCGGTCTCGCCCGTGGCCTTGATACATTCTGCGCAATTCGAGCTTTCCATTCTGCTCGAATCCCGAATCTGTCACCCTGCGCGCAGTCGCAGGGTCTAGGTGATTTAGCTTGAGATTGTGCCTGGGCCGCGGGCGGGACACTGCGCAAAGCTGACGCTGCCATTTTGAGCAAGCTCAAAACTGACAGCTAATGCTTTGCTCCGGTCTCGCCCGCTGCTCTGATACATCCTGCAATTTGCAACACCGCGAGGCTGGGGATAGGGTGGTAATGGCAACACAGTTTCCCTAGGCAAGACTGCTGACAAGCACTGGATCGTGAGGCAGCACGCACTGGTGTTACCCGTCAATCAATCTTCAAGGTGTGGCTGGTGGAGCGCCTTCGGGCTGAAGGCGATGTCAGTGATAGCTGATTTTAATCCGGCTCCATCCGCGGCCATAAGCAGTCTTGTATGCCGTGAATGGGGGCTGTGTAGTGTTGGGTCACACAAAATGATTTGACCAGACGCAGAGTGTTGTAAATGCTTGATCGTTGCGCTTTAATTGGGTGGCTTAAAATTTGGCCGCATCGGGTTATACCGCCTTCACGATGATTGGCTTATGTGGAAGGCGGCCTAATACATGTTAAATGTCTATGATCGATCACGATAAATTCCGGGGCTTGGTCACCCAGCTCTATGCCACGGTCAATGAGTTGGAGGCTATGTTCCCGGGTAGGCACTTCACCCCGGATGGCCACATGGTTGGCAGTTTGGGTGAATGCCTTGTGGCC
>JAAYFD010000032.1 GCA_012728415.1 Gammaproteobacteria bacterium | reverse complement strand
TGCCGCCAGTACCACCATCACCGCCACCGGTATCACCACCGCCACCGGTACCACCATCATCGCCACCGGTACCACCAGTGCCGCCAGTACCACCATCATCAGGATCAGGCTTTCTAAAACAGGTCGAACCATCAGCACCCAAGGCCCAACCTTCAGGACAAGGCTCTTCAGGTGGATCAGGAATATCTGGCGGAGTTACCGGCGGAGTCGGGGCGGAACATTCGGAACCATCTGATTTGTAATAGACGTTATATTTAAAGATGCCAGGATAATCCGGCATTTCAATGCCTGCACCGGAACGGCTTTCATAGTTGTAATTACAACCTTCATAACAAACATTCGGATTGTAATTAACCTCACCACCAGCCGCTGAAAATCCATAACGTAAAATTTCCTCACCGGCTTTACATTCTTTTGGCTCCGGTGGTTTCGGTGGATCAACATAGCAAACATTCTGTTTTGTATCTGGATCATAAACAAGATCACTCAAATCACTACAAACAGCTCCACGTGATAAATGCAAATGATCGTAATAAGTTTCATCGACCGTCTCAGGAGGGTTAAAAGTATTTAAGGTTGTTAAAGTTCCAAAAGTTGCACAACCACCCTCGCCGGGGGAAAAAGTCCCATAAATTCCAAGCGCCCCATACTGAACTTCTTCAACTTTATAAGTATAGGTAATATGCGGAGCAGGTTTTTCTTCACGATCATGAGCTGATTTAGAATATGTAAAAAGTCTATTACAAAAAGCAGCCTGAGTAGTAGCACGCTCTCCAACCTTGATAGGTATATTCTTATCGCTAACATATGTAACAATAAATCCATTAATAGGTGGCTGTTGGATTTTTGCAGCAAACGCACTAGAGCCAAAAACACACAGCAGACATAACAATAAATATCTCATATCCCTAACCCTCGCCCTTTTGCCGCTTCTGTAATCGCTTTACTTCATACAATACATGCCCAACATTGCCAGACTGAGCCGCATTGATGCCCAAGCGGTTCTGCACATTGCGCTTGACAAGATTTACCGGCGCTGGATCTGATAGCAGATTCGGTGATTCCCACATGCTCAGATTCTCCCGAAGAACAACGCCCAAAACGCGAGCGTTACGACAATCAAATAAAACCACTGAATACTCATAGAATTTGCCCCAGGTTGTTCTTGCATTGGTGTGTGCCTTCCGCTCCCCAGCGGAACAAGGCACACAACAATGAAAGAAAAAGGGCGCCCATTTGAGCGCCCTTTGTTGTTTACAGCGCTCGGCGCATGTACTTGAAAGCCATTGCGGCAATAATGACAGCGAACACGGCCCAGCCGATAGTTCCCACATCAGAGGATGCTTCAGTCAACGCATCAAGGGCATCTGCAGGCACAGCTGCAAAAGCACTTCCGGAGATCACGGCACCAGTGGCAACAGATGCGGCAATGCCGCGCTTCATAAGATTTTTCATAAGAAATACCTCTTAAAGTTAAAGCAGCTTCCTGAGTACCAGGAAACCAAATACGGCAGCAAATAAAACCAGAACACCGTCCTGTAACTCTTCTACTTCCTGCCAGGTTAATCCGGCATTTGCCGGGTTACCCTCATATGCAACCGTACCAAGTTGACCAGGGCACATTGCAGCTCCGGCGCTCAGGTCAAAAGGTTGGTCACATACAAGAATATTCACTAAAAATCCTCAATTACTTTTGTTCAGACTTTGATGGAACATCACGTTGTGATGCTGGCTGCTGCGCTGGACGCTGTACACTGGTGATAGAGGTCACTACCTGCTTTACGCTGTTCTGTGCACCGCGGACAATGGTTACGCCCACGTTGACCAGCTCGCCCAGCTTCAGGTTGTTATCAACAACCTGTTTAAAAACCTCTTCAGCTTTGTCTTCCTGGATGCCCAGCTGCATCACGCTGCTGACTGCGTCTTTTTCGTTATCAGCTGGCAAGGCAATAAACGCCTTTGCATAAATGTTGCGGTCAACAATGGTTTTCTGGACGCTCAACAACATGGCTTGAAGTTGCATTTTTCTTTCTCCTGCCTGATTTAACAGGCTTTCTTACAGGTAATGCTGATCATTCAGCGGTTGGTTAAAACTGTTTCAGTTCTGCATTAAAAGCGGTAATGTCGCCTTCGGCGGCTTCTTTACAAGCAGTCCGTGCAATAGCTGATTAACGCTCCAGCTGCTTATTAATCGAATCAAAACGGAAGCCGTTTTAATTCGATTAATAAGCATCCGGGTCCCCCAAACCCCGTGAATCAAAACCAAGGGACGCTGTCCCTTGTTATCCCTGCGTTCGCCACGTGGCAGGGGTGCGGGGAATAATGGCCTGGCGGCCATGATTACCCGACCCCAGCCGGGAGCGTGTTTATTGGTGGGGGTGTACAAGTGGCTTTCGCGGCATAAACGGGTACCTCCCAAATAAAACGACAAAGCCGTTTTATTTGGGGCCCTCCCATTTATTCCACGGTCCACTTGACACTGAAACCCAGCGGATTCGGAAAGTCTTAAAAGCGCTCGCTTCTTCTCGGCTCGGGGCAGGGGGGCTTTCCCCTCTACCCGTCGCGTTTCGTGCTGCTCGCTTGTGAACCCTGGCACCTTTCTTAAGGCTGTAAAGGGTTCGCTACGCCGCTTCGCGCCCTTTACAGCCTTAAGAAAAGCGCCGGACGGGTCACGCGAGCGACACGACGCGACGGGCAGAGGGGAAAGGATCGAAGGTGTTTGAAAGTCAGTAAAAGCGTTCACCTGGTTACTCCTCCGCTGTCTCAGGGTCACGGCTGACGATCTGATCCGGGAAGCCCGCCGCAATCCATTGGCAAAGCACCTGGCCGCCCAGGGTCCAAAGGTCAGTACCGCGGTTAAATGCTTCCTTTTCCAGTGCCAACTTGACGCTGGACGGGGCCATAACGTAAAAACGCCTGTTTTTATCGTCAATCTGCTTTTGACGGGGTGGAATTTTGATCTTTTCAGTGCCTTTCATAGCTGGCCTCTACTTCATCGAGTATGTAAAAGAATTCTTTTTGTAACGGTGAGCGTTGGACGCCAATTGTCAGAGAACCGCGGGGCAATCTGTTTGAACCCCTCAAATTCGTTGAGTGTGAAGAACGGAATGTATTTTGATGCCTGGATGTTGGAAGGTGCTTTTCCAGGCTCGCAGAACGCTGGTAATCCTTTAAATATTTCTTGCTCCAGCAAATTACACAGCTGCACCGGCTGCAGTGGATAGCCTTGCGCATCTTTCGGAGCGTTTCGGTAAGGTGCCGAGAAGAATAAAGCGCGTTTTTCTGGGAACTGGTCACGACTTGCAACCTCCATTTCATCAAGAATCACCTGGTGCAGGCGGTGCAAGTCTTCATAGTCGTCATTGGTCAAAACGCCAAGCGTTAAATAAAGATCACGCTTTTTTATAAACGCCTTACTTGCACGCAAGTAGAAATCGAAATTAAAAGTACCTTTGGCAGCTTTACCCACTTGCTTTACCTGGTGCTGCATCATCATCAGGTAAGTGCGCAGGCTTTCTAGGACTTCGGAACGGCTCATAATAGTCATGGCTTAAACCTCATATTCATCGTTGAGCAATTGATGGGTCAGTAGAGCGATATTCACCATCCGGTAACGACCGATTTTCACGGTTGGCAAATAGCCGCGCTTTACCCAGTGCTCAACAACGTCATCAGAAAGCTGGACCCATGCAGCAAAATCGCGCCAGGGCATGACCGGGGGAGCGATCAAAAGCTTTTGCACTTGGTCCGCATCCTTGATTGCTAGCTGTTGCATGAAAAACCCCTTAAACTTGACTTGCCGGTAATGGCCGGTAATGGCTGATGTACTATCTACATATGTCCATTGTACATGTGTACGCAGTACATGCAAGCCTGTAGGCTGATATTTTGATAATTTGTTTGTATAAGATGAATGATGGATATAACCGATAGAGCTAAGCTGTTGCTTGGTATGGCTAGCCTGGAAGACCTGGCAAAACCAAACAGCAAAGAATATGTACGCTGGCAGAACATAAAGCGGGGACGGGCTCGCTTTGGTGCCGTAGAAATTGAAGAGCTTGGGAAGCTATACCCAAACTGGGCTTTTTGGCTGACAACGGGAAATGTTGCGCCAGAAATAGGGCAGACCAGCCCTGCCTACGACCAGGCAAACGAAACATCAGGCAAACAAAACGCGGGATGATAATCACCCGAAAAATTACAGAAAGATGGTATCAATGGAAATAAGGGTTACAGAACGGGACCAGCTGGCACCTAAGCCGAAAAAGAGAAACACACCTATCATTATTTCAAGCCTGGTGACATTGGCTATTGCAGCTCTAATCGGCTGGTGGTTTTACCAGGAAGATCTGAAACAGATAGAGCAAAGGCGAGTCCAAGAACAGGCAGCCGTCCAGAAGCGTATGCAGGCTGTGGCCAGGTCACCGGAACCGGTACAGGCAAAAGCGCCAGTTATGGCAGAGCCTGCAAAGCAGTTACATATAGAAAGAGCGGTGCAACCGGTAGACCAGCCTGGCACGGGTAAAAAACAGACGGTTTTCAATGATCAGAACTATGTGCCGAAAGGTGCAGTGAATAGTATTCCACCGCCAACAATGACAAGCCGGGCAAAACCCCAGACAAGAAAAGCACCGACCAGGTACAGAGAATGGGCCCCCTGGTATTGGGATTCGGTGCAGTCGGGCAGAGGCGGAAGAAAGACGCGAACGTCAGGCCGGTTTTCCTATGATGTGATTGGTTCAAGGATTGATACAAGCTCTGTTTGCTCAAACGAGAAAGCAGGCAGCTTGAGATACAGAGACTGCAGAAAGGGAGCAAAGCGGTTTTTTCAGGAAAACTGTAGCCGTAACCAGATGTTCTGCTTGGCTGGTGAGATGGCGCCGTAAAACCTAAAGTTTGCCCAGTATTTGCCCAAGAGCAGGACGCCACATGCCGCCAAAGGCTGCAAAGGAAACCGCAAACCCCTGTAATGACTGGCATGGGCCGCCAGTGGACTTTCAAAGCAGGGGTTCAAATCCCCCCGGCTCCACCAAATGCAAGTTTTCACATGTACCCACATGGCTGAAAACACCCCTGAAAGCCCGCCTTGCGCGGGCTTTCTTGTATCTGAACGCTCCCCAACAACCTCACACACAATTGCCTTCCGTGTATCCTTTGAAATAAATTGAACCACGGGGATACAAGCATGAAACGCAGCGAGATCAAACGCCGCCCACTTGCCGACACCGTACTCGCCAGCCTGGCACCCGAAGCAAAAGAGTATCGCGAGCTGGATGGCGACGGCTTGTACTTCCGCGTCAAACCAGACGGCTCCAAATCTTGGCAGCTGCGCTACAAAAAAGCAGACGGTAAGTAAATGGTCATGGCTAGGGCTGGGCGGCTATGGCACTGGCGACCATCGACTGACTGGTGAACAGGCCCGTCGGAAAGTCCGTGAGCTACGTAACAACACTGCGAAGGACGGCAGTATCATGGCGACCAAGCGAGCCGCAGAACTCGAAGCTGCGAACAACACCTTTGAGCACCTGGCTCGCGAATGGTATGCAGCCAAGTGCAAAACCTGGAGCGAAGGTACTGCGGTCCGCACCATTGGTGCACTTGAAAAGCACGTATTCCCCATATTCGGCAAGCGGCCATACACCGGCATCATGCCAATGGAGTGGATGGAGTTTTTGCGTGCAATTACGACAAGAGCACCTACCTGAAGCAGCGCAAGGTGATGATGCAGTGGTATGCCGACCATCTGGACAAGCTGGCTACCAGCAATCTTGTCGAGCTTAAACAAGGGGCCTAGTGATGCAAATGCCAGGAAAGCGCAAATGGGACGAGGTTACGCCCGAAGGCCTGTACAACGTCATCCAGTACCTCAAAGGCAACTTCGACCCTGAACTGTCTAAAAAGGTGATAGAGCTGTTCCACGAGCGGATGCGTGACGAGATTGATTTTGACCCAGCCCTACTTCACTCGCTGATGCAGCACGTTTTTGCCCAGATCCTGCAAGGGCACAGCGCCGACCAAGCCCTCGGCCTGAAAGCGATCAAAGGCAAATACAACCGCCCTGACAATACAGAACGAGACCTGCGCGCAGCTTGCATCGTAATCCTGCAAATGCGTAAAGGCATTAGCTGGGAATGCGCCGTTTCAGACGCTGCAGGGCACCTGTCTATCAGCGACCGGACGGTAGAGCGCGCATACAAAACCTATCGGGAGGGCATAGAGATTCTGCCAGATGATACTCTAAGAATACTGGCAGGGGATATTTTACCGCCATCATAAGCGCATTTATGACGGTTTAGGCCTCACCCCACCCTCCAATTAAATTGCCTCCGTACCCAATACGGAGGCGCTCAGATGCACCCAGTTCACTCAAAGATTGATCAAGCACTCATCCCCCAGACTGAGGTCTGCAAGGTCATTGGCCAGACCCGCTCCGGGCTGGACAAGCTGCGCAAGAAAGACCCGACCTTCCCCAAACCCATAAAGTTCAGTGACAGTCGCCAAGCCACGGCCTACTACGTTATCGCCGAGCTGAACGCCTGGCTGGCCACAAAAATCAAAGAGCGTGACGTCTAATGGGCCGCGCTCTTTACTTCCCCCTCCTTTCCGATGCGGCGATTCTTTTCCGTGACTCTATGCAAAGCGTAATTGGCAAGATCGATTTCGTACCAGAGGGAGATGGCCAGATACACCGCTTCCACGTCCCCGGCGACAAGCCTGGCACCTTGAATGGTGTCTACTGTCTGCACGTGGACGCCATCGCATCGGGCTGGTACGGCACTTGGAAGGATGGCGGCCACTGGCACACCTGGAGCGCTCGCAAGCCAGCTGATTCGCTGCAGGCTGAGCTGATCCGCAAACGTAACGAGCAGGCCAAGCGTCAGCATGAAGTGGAGAGGCGCCAGCGCAATCAAGCAGCGGCAGAATATGTCAACCGCCTGTGGTGTGATGCCCGCCGTGCCGATCCCGGCCACCCCTACCTGATCGCCAAGGGCTGCCGCCCCTACAACCTGCGCCAGAAGGGCAACGTGCTACTGGTGCCGCTGACACTCAATGGCCAGCTGGTGAATGTGCAACGCATCCACCCCGACGGCAGCAAGCGCTTTCTCTCCGGTGGCCGGGTAAAAGGCTGCTATTCGCCGCTCGGGATCATCACCGCAGACCAGCCGCTGTCGTTGTTCGCGCTGACGGTGGCTGAGTCGGGCGACCGCAAATCGGCAGCGGATCGTCTGGCATTGCAGGCGCACCAGCAGCATCAGCGCGAATTGCTGGAACAGTACAAGGTCGATGCCAAGGAGTACCGCGACCAGCGCGATGCCTACCAGAAAGCCCGCGCCAACATTCTCGACAAGGCTAAAGGCGACCCCGAATCGGTGGCCAATGATCTGGGCAAACTGCTGGAGCCCGAGGCACCGCCGTTGCCGTTCATCCTCTCCGAAGAGCCGACCCTGGAGGGGCTGCAAAAGTCCCTGCTGCGTGGCCACCCTTCACAAGGTCTGTTCAGTGACGAAGGCGGGCAGTTCTTTGGCGGCCATGCCGCCAAGCCTGAGAACGCGCTCAAGAGCGTGGCTGGCCTGTCGAAGCTTTGGGACGGCGCACCGATCAGCCGCACCCGTGCATCAGAGGGAGAAAGCTCGGCCCGCTTCGGCTGCCGGCTGAGTGTCCATCTGATGATCCAGCCCATCGTCGCCACCGAGGTGCTGAGCAATCCGCTCATGCAGGGGCAAGGCTTTCTCGCCGCTTCCTAATCGCCTGGCCGGAGTCACTGGCCGGCACGCGCTTCTACCGTGACGCCGACCCGTCCCGTGATCCTCGCCTCGGTCGCTACTGGCAGCGCATGGCCTGCCTGTTGGCGCAGGAGCCCATCAAGGATGAGCGCGGGGAGTTGGCCCCGCCCATTTTGGTGCTGGAGACTGCCGCCTTGGATCTGTGGATTGCTGAGTACGATGCCATCGAACGCCAGCTTGGCCAGGGTGGCGGCATGCAGGAGATAAAACCGACCGCCGCCAAGGGGGCCGAGAACCTGCTGCGCATTGCGGGAATATTTGCCGTGGTAGAAGGCCGCGAGCGTATTGGTGCCGATCTGATCGACCGAGCTGCCGTGCTGGTGCGCTGGTATTTGGGCGAGGCTCTGCGCCTGACCAATCCGAGCAAGGTTGATCCGCAGTTGCTCCAAGCTCAGCGTCTGCTGGACTGGTTGCTGACAAATCATTGGCATAGCTTCGATGCACGCACCCTGCAACGTGAAGGCCCGCCCTTCATCCGTAAAAGCGCCAAGCAGCGTGACTCGATCTTGGCCGTACTGGTTGAGCACCGCTGGCTGCACACCGTCGATGGCAAGACCTTCAATCTCGCACCCTCTGCGACAACTGCGAATTTTGCGACAACCCGCGCAGCTCAAGGCCAGAAGGTCTGCGACACGATTGCGACGCGCTGCGACAGCGACACCCCAACGCCGCATTTGTCGCAGCCTGTCGCGACGCTGTCGCAACAGCCAAACCCAGCAGCCACGGGGCTTGTCGCAAAAGTCGCAAATGTCGCAGCACCTGCCAAATTCCGGGGTGAGATATGAGTGCCGCGCAATTGCTGGAGCTGGCCCAAGCTGAAGGCATCCAGTTGGTGCTGGAAGATGGACGCCTGACCTGGGAAGCCGACCATGAGCCTCCCGGTGAGTTGCTGCAGGAAATCCGCACCCACCGCCTGGAGATCATCAAGGCGCTGCACGAGGCGAGTGATTCGCCGCCGCAGGCAATGGAGTGGCTGGAAAAGCTCGCCGGCCTGCTGGGCTGCTCGCCTGACTATCTGCTGGTGCATGGTTTTGTGGATCGCCACGACCTGGCCGAGCAATGCCATATTCACCCGCGTTTTGCGGCCCGCCTGATCCGAACTCACCCAGACTGGCGGCCGCCCCACTGAGCTCTCCGAGCATATGTGCGAGGGGATGGAATCCACGGAAGCGGTAGGGTTTCGGGAGCAATACGCGAGCGCACGAAGGCGACCCTGCCGATGCTCACTTTTCAGCCGCCTGGGACGTCGCCCGCGATTCCTACCACGTCGGGCCTGCTAAGCCTGCAGTTCCCTCTGGAGCAGTCCCCACGATTCAACAGCGCGAGCAGGGTGGGGATGAACTGTCGGGGATCAGGATTCATCCTCCAACATTTCCTCCAGCTGCCCAATGGCATCTTCTACCGCTGGACGAATGTCCTTTTCCAGCACCAGTGCCTTGATGTCATTTTCAAATCGATGAAAAAGTGCTTGTAGCAGAACCCCGTCCTCGTCCTCATGAATAAGCTCTACGTAGCGTTCGAGCAGTGCATGGCTGATGTCGGAAATGTTGCTGGCACCACCTTCAAGCATTTGATCCACATGCTCGGCAAGGAAGTCGCTCTGCTCACCAATGTCAGAGAGTGCTTCGCCCGCAAGACCGCCCAGGCTGACTTCCATAGATATGACATCGCCTCGATAAGGCCCAATAACGTCGAGATTGCGCCACGCCGCGGCCCCGCTGACACGCTCCCGCACGGCGGAAGCGATATCGTAGCGACTGATGCCGCCGATGCTCCCCGAATCACTCTCTTCTTCCAGGTCGTTTCGGGTGTAGATGCTCAAAAACAGCAAGGTGTGCTGGGGCAGTTCGTCGAGTGCGCCTGCGATCACTCCGTCCAACACTTTTTCGAAGTTTTCGCTGGTGCTACCAAAGCCAAAGTCATCGTTGTCATACGGGCCTTCCTGCAACTGCCAGCAGTATTCGTCCCATAAATGGCGGGCGGCTATATCTCCGAACATACCGGTGGCATCCATATCCCGCAGAGTGGAGATGGTTGCTTGCACCAATTTTTCCATTTCGGTGGCGGCTGCTGCGCAAGCCGCCTGGACAAATCGGTCATAGTCTCCTGTCGGGATTTGGATAGTTTCATTGCTCATGTATCAGCCCTCACCTTGGATTGCATGCTCAGATGCTGCGCATGCCGGCCTCATTGAAGCTGGCTGCCGTCTTCAGCATCTTCAAAATCACCAGCGCAAACGCCCGGCTCTTGGTCTCGTTATCCAGCACTTCCAGCGACATTTTTTCGTTGTCGGTCATAGCGTCCAGTACGGTATCCAGCACCCGCTTGGGGAACAGGCCGTGCATCACCTGCTCGACCGAGTGGTTGTTGACCTGTGCCATCACGTCCTCCTGGCGGCTGATGCGATTGGCGATGCCGGTGAGGAACTGCAGCTGGTCTTCGTCGCTGACCTCGGCACCGAAGATCTCGTTCAGTGCCTCGATGATCTCGGACAAGCGTTTCTTTTCCGGGTCATGGGCCTTGCCGCTACCCACAGCGGTTGCCGGGTCCAGCGTGTAGTCTCCGCCTTCCTCATCCAGCCGCAGCTTATGTTCGGCGCGCTTGGTCAGCCGGTAATGAGTCAGCTGCAACTCACCGACATCCACGTCGTCTTCCTGCAGCCGATCTGCGCGCAGCAGCGGATGCAAGTGTTTTGCATACACACAGAGCTGCTCCAGCTCGCGGTCTTCATAGGGAATGATCTGGGAGAGAAACTCATACAGCCGCACGAAGCTCTGCAGGTTCTTGCGGAACAGGTCGAGCTGATCGATCTGCTCACCCGCTTCCTTCAGGGCATGTTCGGCGCTCTTAAGGCCGGCGCTGTCGCCGTTGGCTTCGGCGGTGCGCTTGTATTCCAGCGCTTGCTGCCTCGCCTCGACGCTGAAGGCGTAGCGCTTGGCAAACCGCTCCCTGGCCGGGGCGCAGTAGTAGCTGAGCTTGCTGGCCGGGGCTTTGGGATCGAAGAATGCCAGGGCAAAGGCCTCTACCTCTGACCAGTAGTAGATGCCCTCGGCATCCAGCTTCTTCTGCAGATCGTAGATCAGCTGCGGATCAGTGACATCGGTCAGCTCGGCCTTGGTGTAGTACGGCAGGAAGGCATCGAGAATATCCTGCGGCTCATTGAAGAAGTCGAGGATAAAGGTCTGCTTGCCCGGAAACAGGCGGTTCAGCCGCGACAGGGTCTGCACACAGTCCACGCCCTGCAGCTTCTTGTCCACGTACATGGCGCACAGCTTGGGTTGATCGAAGCCGGTCTGGTACTTGTTGGCGGCGATCATCACGTTGAAGTCCTGGGTGTCGAAGGCGTCCGCCAGGTCCCGCCCGTTCAGCCCGGCATTGAGCAGGCTGCTGTTCTCGGTCACCTCTTCGGGAATTACCTCATCGGGCAGCACGCTGCCGGAGAAGGCTACCAGAGGATGCACGTCGGTGTACCCCATCTCCTTGACGTAGGCGATCATCGCTAATTGGTAGCGCACCGCCTCCTGCCGGCTGCTGGTGACCACCATGGCCTTGGCCTGGCCGTCGAGCAGGTGACGGATGTTGGCACGGAAGTGCTCGACGATCACCTCAACCTTCTGGCTGATGTTGTACGGATGCAGGCGCACCCAGCGGGCGAGTTTCTGCCGCGCCTTCTTCGAGTCCACTTCCTCGTCGCCACCGTCCGGATGTGCGATCTTCCAGGCGGTGCTGTAGGTGGTGTAGTTCTGCAGCACATCGAGAATAAAACCCTCCTCGATGGCCTGGCGCATGGAGTACAGATGAAATGCCTCGGGCTTGTTGTCAGGGCCGCGTGGCCGCGTTGGGTCAGGCTCGCGACCGAACAGCTCCAGGGTCTTGGCCTTGGGCGTGGCGGTAAAGGCGTAATAGCTGATGCGCTCATTGGGCGCACGGGCGGCCACCGCGGCATCCAGCAGCTCTTCAGCGCTGATCTCTTCCGGCTCCTCGTTATCGGTACGGGAGGCGTCACTGCCGAGAATCTGCTTGAGCTTGCTGGCCGATGAGCCGGTTTGCGAGGAGTGCGCCTCGTCGGCAATCACCGCATAGTGCCCGCTGGCCAGCTGGGGATGCTTGTCCAGCGCGTCGAACAGTGCCGGAAAGGTCTGGATGGTGACGATGATGATGCGCGTCTGTTCGGCCAGCGCTTCGGCGAGCTGCTCGGACTTGCTCTTGTTACCGATATCCCGGGTGATGCACCTGACTACGCCCTGGGCATGCTCAAACTGGTAGATGGTGTCCTGCAACTGTTTGTCCAGCACGGTGCGGTCGGTAATGACAATCACCGAACTGAACAGCTTCTGACCATCATCCCCATACAGGGCAGCCAGCTGATGCGCCGTCCAGGCAATGGAGTTGGACTTGCCAGAGCCGGCGCTGTGCTGGATCAGGTAGCGCTGCCCCGGTCCCTCGGCGCGGGTCGTCTCGATCAATCTGTTGACCACGTCCCACTGGTGGTAGCGCGGGAAGATCATGGTTTCCCGGGTGGTCTTCCTGCCGTCGAAATCTTCCTTCACGGTCTTCTGCAGGTGCAGGAAGCGGCCCAGCACCTTCAACCAGGCGTCCGGCTGAAACAGCTGGTTCCACAGATAGCCGGTCGCGTATTGGCTGTCATCCGGTGGCGGCGGGTTGCCAGCGCCGCCATCCAGGCTGCCCATGTTGAATGGCAGGAAGAAGGTATCCTTGCCATCCAGTTTGGTGGTCATCGCCACCTCGCTCTGGCCCACGGCAAAATGCACCAGCGCACCACGCTTGAAGGTCAGGAGCGGCTCGGGCTTACGGGTCAGCGGATCTTTTACCGGGCGGTCATAGCGATACTGGCGCTTGGCGTTTTCCACGCTCTGCTTGAACTCGCTTTTCAACTCCAGCGTGGCCGTGGGGATGCCGTTGACGAACAACACCAGATCCAGGCGCGGGTTGTACTCGCCCTCCCGGTAGTGCGGCGAGTAAGACACCTCCGGTACCACCCGCAGGCGGTTGCACTGGTAGCGCCTGAGGGTATCCGGATTCATGCCGTGGTCGGGTTTGAAACTGCAGGTCTCCACCTTGACGCCCGGTAACTTGAAACCATGGCGCAGCACATCCAGGGTGCCGCTCTGCTCCAGTTCGCGCACCAGCTTCTGCACCAGCACATCTTCCGGCTTGTTCGGGTTGGCCTTGGCGAACTTCTCCCAACGCTCCGGCCAGGCCTCCTTGAAGTAGCCGAGAAAGTCTTCGGAATACAGGGCCGTGGTGCGGTCGTAGCCGCTGGCGGGGCCGGTAAGCCAACCCTGCGCGGTCATGGCGGTGATGATGTCTTGCTGGAACTGGTGTTCCCTACTGTCACTCATAGCGATTCCTTCTACGAATCCTCCACGCCCAGATCCAACAGGAACTCTGATACAGCGCGATATTATCTAACCCTTACCTGAAGGCCCTTCCGACCCCCATTGACCCGCATACCCTTACACACAGATAGCCATATGTAAGGATAAAGACAGGAAGTTTACATATGAAAATCCAAGTGTAAGGTTATTGGGAGCAAACTTACACTCGCTCGTCCCGCTTGCCCTAACTACGGAATAGCTGCAGGTAACGCGTAAACACAAAGACCCGATTACGCTGATAACCTGTTATTTCGTCCAATATGTCATCCTCGGTCATCTTTTTGAGTAGCGCCGAAGCGCTCTGGTGGCTCAAATCAAGGATTTCGGCAGCCTGCATGGCAGTCACCGCAGGTCGCCTGTATAGGCGCTTCAAAAGGATCTGCGCATTTTCCGCCCGCTTGCCGTAACTCAATATCTGTGCATCTACCTCACGGCGCAGGGACAGAATCCCTTCAAACGTTTGCTTACCTTTACCCGCAGTTTCGATGATCGCGGAAAGAAAGAATTTCACCCAGTGCAGCAGATCGTTGGACGTTCTCACCCGCATAAGCGCGTCGTAATAGCTGGCCCGGTTTCGCTCAAAAAAATCCGAGAGGTACAGCGATGGTTTGCGCAGCAAGCCCTTGTTTACCAGATACAGCGCTATGAGTAACCGGCCAATCCTGCCGTTACCATCAAGAAAGGGGTGAATGGTTTCAAACTGATAATGACTGATGGCAATACGCACCAGCTCTGGCACGTTGATTTGATCGTTGTGCCAGAACAGCTCCAGGTCACCCATCAACTCCGGGACCTCACTCTGGTGGGGAGGAATAAATGCCGCATCGGCCAGACTGCTGCCGCCTATCCAGTTTTGCGACAGCCGAAACTCGCCCGGGGTTTTGTGCTCGCCACGCACGCCCTGCATCAGAATGCTGTGGGTGTATTTGAGCAGGCGATTGGACAAAGGCAATCGCTGCAACTCATCCACCGCTTCGTTGATTGCCTGAACATAATTCTGCACTTCCTGCCAATCGTCACGCTTTTCCGGCGCAAGCTGGCTGCTGTCCAGAACAGCCTCATCCATTTCCGTTTGGGTGCCTTCAATCCGCGATGAATTATTGGCTTCTTTGGTGATGTGCATCTGAATAAACAGATCTACATCCGGAACAATCAACGTAAAAGCATCCAACTCCGCCAAAGCGCGGGAAGCACGCTCCAGTAATGTATTGATTTCCGGATTTTCCCAGCACCATTCCCGATTAACCTTGACAGGGCTGAAGCTCTTGTAGCGATATTGCTGCACCCAGGTACCGGACTGGAATTCTTCAAATTTCAATTGCACACCTCCTGTGTACTGAACTCGCCCGCCAACCTGAAAGCATCCATGGCATCGGTTATCGCTTGCTGGAGTCGGGCTTCATTGCCATTCGGCATAACTACTCCTCCACCAGCTCAGGAGTCTGCGCCTCCAGTATCGCACTCTGCCAATCCCCATAAGACTTGCCGCTGCACTGCTCCCGCCAGACAATTCGGCCATTGGCAGCGCGACCGGAAATCACAGCAGCCGCTGCGCTGGGGCTGGAAAAGGCCTGATCCTGTGCAAAACTGACCTTGCCCGTTGCATCTTTCACCAACACGCCATCAGCCGTCAGCTGTTCATACAGGGGGCGATAGCTGGCGTAGTTGGTGCCGCCCACCCAGGCTTCACGGGCCTGGCTACCGGCAAGCACAACAAACTCGCCATCCACTTCCCTGGCCAGAGCACGAATCCCGTACTTGGCGAGCTCCATTTCGAATGTCACACCGCTCTGGCCAGCGGCAGAGGCAGAGTGCAACTGCGTACTGAGCGTTTGCCTATCGCGCAGAAAGTCGAATCCCAACACCGGCAGTATGGTGCGGACCTGCTCAATAAAGAATGCCATGTCGGCCTGATCTGACTCCGGCAGCATCGAGTAGTCATGGGCCGTGCCATTGACCAGTCCGCAACGGCCCGATCCCTTGGCCAGGTTGATCAACTGGCTTTCCAGATATTTGACGTGGGCCTTGGTCAGGTTCTGGTCCTTGCTGGTGATCAGGCAGACCTTTTCCCAGAAATCCTTGCCACCCTGATCCTCGGGTCGGTTATGTTGCCGCAGCCGCTTGGCTACATCGTCCGACTCGCCGATATACACCAGCGGACGCATGGCGTTTTCCGGATCGGGCCCAACCAGAAAGTAGATCCCGGTACGCCCGCATTCCGGTCGCTGTACCAGCTCGGTCAGCTTGCTTCGTGGGCTCGTCAGGGCATGCCCAGTCCAGTTCATGATCTCCGCGGTGATCAGGCCATTAGGTGTGCCGTCCACCAGAAACAGACGAATGCTGCGACCTGGAGCGCTCATACGGCCTCCGGCTCAGTGCGGTTGTGGGCATCACCCACTGGATATTGCGCGGCAGGTGGCTGCCAGTTGCGGACATCGATTTTGCCGGTGACGGCGGCGGAGATTAGGGCGGAGCGGCGTTCTTGCAGTAATAGGATTACATGCTCCGCTTCAGAAACAAGCGTATTGATCTTGGAGGTTTCTTGCGTGATATACGAAACAATCTCATCTTGCTCCTTTAGAGGCGGTGCAAGGCACTCGATCATTCCTAATTTGCTTGCTTTGATACCAAGAGCCGTGGAGCCTGTCGCTAGAGTTTCCAATCGAGCCTGACACGCAGTGCTCATCAACCAATACATCAGGTAGTGGTTCTTCATCACATGCGGCTCACCTCGGAACTTAACAATTCGCTGAGCAAGCGCTATGTCGGTTCGATCAATCAAAGCAACCTGTCCGAGAGGCGCCTCCATAGTAAATAGCAAATCCCCTACCTCCGGCCTTCCTCTTGCCAATAACGATTCAGCAGATGCAGGATCAACGTACTCTTGGGATGCCTCGTAGTCGATTCGACCATTTCGAATATTTCTCGCCGTGACTAAGAAAACACCTTCATCAACCTTTTTGGGGGTTCTGCCGCGATAATCAACAACAGGTCCAATAAACCGTGTCAGACCACCAACCTCCCAATGCGCCGGCACCTCGCCCAGCCACTCCACGCCGGAGTCTTTCATCGGCACCGTCGGGTCGAGGCCTTTGGTGACGGCGTGGGAGATGACGGCCTGGCGCTTTTCCTTGAGCAGTTCTATCAGGCGCCGCTGCTCTTCGATCAGCGCATCGATGCGGGCGGTTTCGTGGTCGAGGAAACGGGCGATTTGGGTTTGCTCTAGCTTGCTCGGGATTGCAGTTGGATGGTTTAGCAGATCAGCCTGCGTCATGCTCGGCAGCGCCGTGCTGGTCGAGTAGTAATCGAATGGAATGGTGAGAGAACAATAATAAAAAAACTTTGCGCAGGTCTCTCTGGAGATCTCAGTGTAAAACATGGTATCCACCGTCCAGAACCTGCCATTGATATATAGTGGTTTATCAATGGTCCCCTTACGACCAAGCAAAACAGACTCGCCCTCATAAAGGTAGTGGGTGGCAGTCGTGAACTGCCCTCCAGAACCAATTACGGGGTATTCTCCATCTGAGCTTTCAACTTCCTTATAGTCTTTACCATTGCGTATTAGCGCCATGTTTTTCAGAGAGCCCATGACCCAGTGATCAGGCACCTCCCCCAACCACTCCACCCCGGAATCCTTATACGCCGGGTACGGCTTAAACCCGCTCATTGCTCGTCTACCTCAATAATGCCGTCATTCCCGCGAAGGCGGGAATCCAAGGGTGAGCGTGGATTCCCGATAAAAGCACTCGGGAATGACGAGCCACCTGAATCGTTCCGGGATAGCGGTGCGCCTGAGGCTTCCCGAAATGACGGCGTACCTGAAAACCCGGACTCTTGGCCGGTGATTTCTGGCCACAGGTCGAGCCATTGTGGATTGCGCTCTGCCACCAGACGCAGCTTCCAGGAGCGATTCCATTTCTTCAATGCTTTTTCGCGGCTGATGGCACTCTGCATGGTTTCGTGCTGCTCATACCAGACCAGTGTCTTTAGGCCGTATCGACGAGTGAATCCCTCGACTACACCTTCACGATGTTGCCATATCCGCTGTACAAGATTGGATGTGACACCGATGTAGAGTGTGCCATTGGGTTTACTGCACAACAGGTAGACGGCGGGTTGTTTCATGCAGCACTCCTTTGCTTGCCGGTGTGGATCCCCGCCTTCGCGGGGATGACAGTTTGGGCAATGAGGATGACAGTTTGAGCAATGAGGATGACGGTTTGGGCAATGAGGATGACGGTTTGGGCTCTCGGGAGGATAGTGTCAGCAGCAGGGATGACGCTGTGTACCGGAGAGCTTTGTGCCACCGCTGGTGTCACGTTTTCGCAAGCGCCTACTGCGTTAAATTTCAGGCATAAAAAACCCGCCAGAGTGTGCTTCCAGGAGAGGCATGGCGGGTGTATTGAGTAACCTGCCGGTTTGAGGGTGCTCCAGAGAACATAGCCTTGGCGGGTATTGTTGACCGGATTGTACCCGGAATTTGTGGACTGACAACCTTCCCTCATGCCGACAGCCCCTCGATCATCTGCTTGATGCGGTCGGTACAGGCTTTCAGGTCACGGTCGATTTCCTCCAGCGGGCGTGGCGGCTGGAACACATAGAAGTGGCGGTTGAAGGGAATCTCGAACCCAACGATGCCGACCTCTCCATCCAGCGCATCTGTCTTGCTTTCATCGATCCAGGCGTCGGGTACATGGGGTTTTACCTCGCGCTCGAAGTAGTCGTATACCGACTCACCCAAGGGGACGTTCTCGTAATCACGCAGGCCGCTGTCGGCTTCCGGTTTGCCCTTGGTCATGCAGATATCCGCCTCGGGGTCGCGCTCGCTGAGGGCGTTGAGCAGGGCCCTGAGTTCCGGTGTGCTGGGGAAGATGTCATGGTCGCCCAGAGACTTTTTCAGCAGCTTGCTGAATTGCTCGCGATTGCGGTACACGGTGCTGGCGTCCATGCTGCGCAGGGTGTCGATCAGGCGCTGCTGTGCCGGAGCTGTCATTTTCTGGATAGCCCTTTCCGCCAGCACCTTCTCGATGCGCTCGGGGCTGGTCTGGAAGTTCAGGCGCAGCGGGCGCTCGACGGTGATGCGGCGGTAGCCGAAGGCTTCGACAGGGAAGATCTTGCTCTGCGCGGTTTCTTCAAAGCGGCCATACAGGCGCACCAGCTCGTCGATCTGCTGATCGGTAATGTACTGGCGCTTACTGCCCAGGGATTTGCGCATCTTGGCGAAGTGCTGGCTGCCGTCAATCAGCTGCACCTTACCCTTGCGCTCGGCGGCCTTGTGGTTGCTCAGAACCCAGACATAGGTGGCGATGCCGGTGTTGTAGAACATGTCGGTGGGTAGCGCGACTATGGCTTCGACCAGGTCGTTCTGCAGCAGATAGCGACGGATCTCGGACTCGCCTGATCCTGCTCCGCCGGTAAACAGCGGCGAGCCGTTGAGGATGATACCGATGCGCGAACCGCCTTCACGCGGGTCACGCATCTTGCTGACCAGGTGCAGCAGGAACAGCAGGGAGCCATCCGACACGCGCGGCAGGCCGGGGCCGAAGCGACCGTTGTAGCCTTTCTCCTTGTGCTCATCGGTGATCTGCTTCTGCACCTTCTTCCACTCAACGCCGAACGGTGGGTTACTGAGCATGAAGTCGAAGCGGTTGTCGGCCAGCTGGTCGTCGGCCAGGGTATTGCCGAGCTTGATGTTGGATACTTGCTGGTTCTTGATCAGCATGTCTGCCTTGCAGATGGCGTAGGACTCGGGATTGAGCTCCTGGCCGTGCAACGAGACAGTAACCTTGTCGCTGATGGACTGGATGTACTCGTCGCCCTCGGATAGAAACCCGCCCGTGCCCGCTGTCGGATCATATATGGTGACGATGCTGTTGGGCTTGAGCTTGTCGTCCTGGCCGGTGATCACCAGCGAGGTGGTCAGGTGCACGATATCACGCGGGGTGAAGTGTTCCCCGGCGGTTTCGTTGGAGCTTTCTGCAAAGCGGCGGATAAGCTCCTCAAAGATCAGCCCCATGGCAAAGTTGCTGATGCGCGCCGGACTCAGATCTGTGGCGGCGAAGCGTTGCACCACCTGATACAGCAGATCGGCGTTGACCAGTTGCTGAACGAAGTTGTCGAACTCGAAGTGCTCGAAGATTTCCCGGGCGTCCTTGCTGAAGGACTGCACGTAGCTCATCAGGTCGTCCCGCGTCTGGGTATCGGACAGGGTCGCCAGGCTCAGGGGAGATGCGTTGAAGAATTGCTGGCCGGCGGCACGCAACAGGAGATGCTCGCGTACCTGATCCGGTTTGTTCTGGTGTTCCTGCGCTGCAGCAAGTACCTGGGCCTTGGTCGGCTCCAGCACACACTCCATGCGCCGCAGCAACGTAAAGGGAAGGATGATGCGACCGTATTGCGACTGCTTGAAGTCACCGCGCAGGAGGTCTGCGATGGACCAGAGAAAGGCGGCGGTTTGGGAATGGTTTTCCGTATTCAAGCTACTGCTCCTAGGTGCGTCGACAAAAATGGACTTTAGCATACTAAAGCCGCTTAGTTCATTCCGGATTCGGTTCAGATACTTGGAGGTACGCAGTGGGGCGGTAGGCAGGCTGGTACGCAGGTTTTAGTGCCGAAACAGTAGTGGTTAACAGAAGGGTTAACACGGAAACCTGATTTTTCAGGAACAGGTTAGCTCTGTGGTTACAGTCAAGGTTACAGGCTAAAGAGAGGTATCCAAGCGTTGGTATCCAGACAGGTTTCCATGGAAAACCTGTTTGCTGATACGCGGGCGGGCATGGTTATCTAGGCCAGCATGATCGTCCGCGCTCACATTGGGGTACGAGCTGCAAATGCATCAAAGCGCTCCCCAAAGGAGGCATCCTTTTATTCGCACTGGTCGCTGTGAACAATAGAAGCCAGGATCAATGGTTGCTTTCGAGTGAGCTTTTGCTAAGTACAAAAAATGCATGCCTGATAGATACTTTCCGACGCCGGTTCAGATTTTCATCAGGGAGCCAGCATTCAGCAGACTGGATTTGCATTAAAGGGTAGCCAGTAGCAGACCTTTTGTATCCCTGTGTGTATCCCTGAAACATATTATTTTTATAAAATGCTTTTTATTCATGTAGTTACAGTCTATGTATAGGTGACCCCGGCCCACCAATACTTAAGCCCCAACTGTTATCAGTTGGGGCTTTTTCGTGCCTGATCGCGCCGGTTCCCGCGTGTTGTTGGGAGTTGCTGCGGAAGCCTGCGGACTTCGCCAACCTCTCAAACTGGCCGTTCCGGACCACATTTCACTCTCTCCTGGCCATTCCTCGCTCCGACCTCAGTAGTGTTGCACGATATTTGGCGCTGATTTGTGCGATATTTGGCACAGATCAAACCTTCTACCTGTGCCAAATGTTTTGCAAAACACCGTTAAAGCTGAATCTCTACCCCCTGAATGAACAGCTCGTCCACCTGCTCGTCTGTCGTCATGCCGAGCGCCTGAATGTAGCGTGGCGTGCTATTTGGCAATAAGCCAGTGTCATAATGACGCATCCTGACCCAGACAGCTGAAACAGGAGTAGGATTTCCGTTGTATGCATCATGGCCGTGCCGGCCCGGTCTGGCAGGCGGTTGCGAAATTTGGATTGCTATAAGGTGAGTGTATGAAAGCAAGGCTGTTGTCTGCATGTATTTTGAGCCTGGCGCTGGGTGGTTTGGCCCAGGCCGGGCAGGCCATGCCGAACGTTGCCCAACCCTATCAGAAAAGCTTCAATGCGGCCTGGATCAAGGTAACCGAGGGTGAGCTGCCGGTGTATGAATGTACCCATGTCATCGGCGTGGCTGCCAAGAATGTTGAGCAATCCACGACCGCTGAAGCAGCGCGCCAGGCGTTCAAGGCGTGCTATGTGGACTCTGCGGTACGTTATTCCGATGCCTTCTTCAAGCTGCACCAGAATGACAAGATTGGTGACGATGGCAAGCCGATTGGTTGCAATATGTACGACCGCTATTTGAATGGCCATGTGGGCTCGATGGTTTCCCAGGTGCCGAAGTTCGGCTTTACCGCCGAGGGCCTGAATGAGGAAATCCTGCAGCGGATCAACGAAGTGGCCGCGTCCTGCCAGGTCAGGCTGGGAACCTGATGGTTGTTGATGGCCTGAAATGCAAGGCCCGCCAGACGGCGGGCTTTTTCATGCCTGTAAAAGAGTATGGAGGATCAGCCGAGCAACAGGGCATCATCACTGATTTTTTCGCCACGTACCTTTTCGAACATGTGCAGCAAATCGGAAATTTGCATACCTTTGCGCTGTTCGCCGCTGACATCAAGTACAACCTGGCCCTGGTGCAGCATGACGGTGCGGTCACCTACATCCAGTGCCTGGCGCATGCTGTGGGTGACCATCATGGTGGTCAGTTGTTTTTCTGCTACGATGCGACGGGTCAGCTCCAGTACAAAGTCAGCGGTGCGCGGGTCAAGGGCGGCAGTATGTTCGTCCAGCAGCAGGATGCGTGAAGGCTGCAGGGCTGCCATCAACAGGCTGACCGCCTGACGCTGACCGCCGGAAAGCAGACCGATGCGGTCGGTCAGGCGGTTTTCCAGTCCCAGCCCCAGGCGTGATAGCTGTTCGCGGTAATAGTCTCGCTGGTTCTTTTTTACCGCCCAGCCCAGCCCGCGGGTGGTGCCACGGCACTGGGCCAGTGCCATGTTTTCTTCAATGGTCAGATCTTCGCAGGTACCGGCCATTGGGTCTTGAAATACACGGGCAACACGGGTAGCGCGGCCCCAGACCGGTGATCGGGTGACATCACAGTCGTCAATCAGGATTTGGCCGCTGTCTACCGGCAGGTCGCCGGAAACGGCGTTGAGAAAGGTGGACTTGCCGGCGCCATTGGTGCCGATCACGGTAACAAACTGGCCGGTGGGGATCTCCAGCGACAGTCCCTGCAGGGCGCGGGTTTCAATGGGCGTACCGGGGTTGAAGGTGATTTTCAGGTCACAGGCCTTGAGCATGTCAGATACTCCGCCGGCGCGCCAGGCGCTGCTTGAACAGGGGAATCACCAGGGCGATGGTAACCAGTACCGCGGTGACCAGATTCAGGTCCTGGGCTTCCAGCCCGATGAAGTCGCTGTTAAGCGCCAGGGCGATAAAGAAACGGTAGACCACGGCACCCAGAATTACCGCCAGTGTCAGCATGAAGATCCGGCGTGATGGCAGGATGCTTTCACCGACAATCACGGCGGCCAGGCCAATGACGATGGTACCGATGCCCATGGAAATGTCGGCGCCGCCCTGGGTCTGGGCGAAGAGGGCGCCGGCCAGACCGACCAGACCGTTGGAAATAGCCATGCCGAGGATGATCATGGCTCCGGTGTTAACGCCTTGGGCGCGGGCCATGCGCGGGTTGGAACCGGTCGCGCGGATGGCCAAACCCTGCTGAGTGGCAAAATAGGCGTCCAGCGCCAGTTTGGCCAGTATGACTATGGCAATCATGATCAGTGGGCGGCCAATGTAGTCGGCCAGCCAGTCCGGCTGCAGTGTGGTGAAGAGGGTTGGCTCCATGATTAGTGGAATATTGGGCCGGCCCATGATGCGCAGGTTGACCGAGTAGAGGGCAATCATCATCAGGATGCTGGCCAGCAGATCCATGATTTTCAGGTAGACATTGAGCAGTGCGGTGACAACGCCGGCCAGTGCGCCGGCCAGTGTAGCCAGCAGCGTGGCCAGGAAAGGGTCCATGCCGCTGGCAATGCAGACAGCGCCGATGGCCCCTCCCAGCGGAAAGCTGCCGTCCACGGTCAGGTCGGGAAAGCGCAGCAGGCGAAACGAAATGAAGACACCGAGGGCGACCAGGCTAAAAATCAGGCCTATTTCAAGGGCGCCAAAAAAGGAGAACCAGGACATGCAGACTCGGATTGTTGGTGAGTGGGGATCAAATTAAACGCAGGATTATACCTGCATGGCGGTAAAAAGGGGTAGGTTGCAGTCAAGAAGCGGCAGAATGTTTTCAGGGCGATGCGGCGACATGCGTCAGGTGACGTTTTGCTGCGCTACTGGCACTGTTAATCGATTCCCGGGTTTGGTCTGGTTTGCATCATCACCACCTCGGGGGCGGCGATGATGCGCTTGTTGGCCGGTCCAGGTTTAGCGGATGATCTGGGTGGCACGCAACAGCAGTTCTTCGGACAGCAGCACGCCTTGTTTTTCGGCAGCGGTCACGTTGATGAACAGTTGCAGATTGTCGCTGGTTTGTGGAGCAATGTCGCCGGGCTTTTCACCGTCGAGGATGCGGGCCACAATGCGGCCGGTCTGCACTCCCAGGTCGTGATAGTCAACACCCAGGGCTGCAATGGCACCACGCTTGACACTGTCGGTGTCAGAGGCAATCAGTGGGGTTTTGGTGTCGTTGCCTACTTTGGCCATGGCCTCATAAGCAGAAACCACATTGTTATCGGTGTTGGTGTAGATCACATCGACTTTGCCAGCCAGGCTCAAGGCGGCGTTGCGTACGTCAACCGTGCGGGGTGCAGCGGCTTCGACCAGCTCCATGCCGTGTTCGGGCAGCTGTTTTTTTAGTGCCTCGACCACAGCCACCGAGTTGGCTTCGCCAGGGTTGTAGACTATGCCGACTTTTTTTGCATCGGGAATGATTTCCTTGATCAGGTCGATCTGTTTGTCCAGCTCCAGCACATCGGAGACGCCGGTAACGTTGGTGCCGCTGGCTTCCCAGCTGGGTGTGAGCTGTGCCTGAACCGGGTCGGTAACCGCAGTGAACACGATGGGAATCTGTTTGGTGCCGGCAGCCAGTGCCTGGGCGGTCGGGGTGGCGATACCCACCAGGACGTCGGCCTTGTCACCAATGAACTTGCGGGCAATCTGGGCGGCGGTGCCGGTGTTGCCCTGGGCGCTCTGGTACTGCCACTTGAGGTTGTCGCCTTGCTTGTAGCCGGCCTGATTGAGGGCTTCGAGGATGCCGTCGCGGGCCGAGTCCAGTGCGGGGTGCTCAACAATGGCGGCGACGGCCACTGATTTGACATCGGCAGCGGCAGCCAGTGATACGCCCATTGCCAGGGACAGGGCGCCAAGGGTCAGTACGGCAGACTTCGGAAATTTGAGCATCTGTGTTCTCCTGCTTGAGGCGGGCAAAAGTACAGCTCCGCTTCGTTATTTTTCTATTGTGGTCCGCCGTTGGCGGCCGGATTGCATTGCGCAATACAGACCGGTGGCAACCGGTCTGCAACTGCGGTGTTTACAGGCTGGCCATTTTGGCACGTTGTTCGGTTAATTGCTCTAGTGCGTGCTCATATTCGGTCTGTTTGGCGCGCTCCTTTTCGATTACTGCCGCAGGAGCCTTGGCGACAAAGCCCTGGTTGGACAGCTTGCCGCTGACACGCTTGATCTCGCCCTCCAGACGTTTGATTTCCTTGTCCAGGCGAGCCAGTTCGGCCTTGGTGTCAATCAGGCCGGCCATGGGCACCAGTACCTGCATGTCGCCGACCAATGCAGTGGCGGACATTGGTGGCTCCTGGCCGGCACCCAATACGCTGATGGATTCCAGGCGGGCCAGCTTGGCCAGGGTAGTTTCGTTGACGTTCAGGCGGCGGCGGTCCTCGCTGCTGCTGTTGGACAGATAGAGCGGAATCGCTTTGCCCGGGCCGATGTTCATCTCGGCGCGAATATTGCGCACGGCGAGCATTACATTTTTCAGCCATTCGATATCCCCTTCGGCCTGGGCATCCAGCTTGTCGCTCTCGCTGGCGGGGAAGGGCTGCAGCATGATGGTGCTGCCAGACTTGCCGGCCAATGGTGCGATGCGCTGCCAGATTTCTTCGGTAATGAAAGGCATGAACGGGTGAGCCAGGCGCAGTGCCGCCTCCAGCACCCGTACCAGCGTGCGGCGGGTGCCGCGGGTGCGCTCGGCGGGGGCATTTTCGTCCCACAAGACCGGCTTGGACAGTTCCAGATACCAGTCGCAATACTGGTTCCAGATGAATTCGTACAGGGCGGTGGCGGCCAGGTCAAAACGGAACTGGTCCAGCTGGCGGGTCACTTCCTGTTCGGTGCGCTGCAGCTGGGAAATGATCCAGCGGTCGGCCACGGTCAGTTCGATCTCCTGCTCGTCACCCAGCCCGACATCCTTGCCTTCGCACTGCATCAGCACGTAACGGGCGGCGTTCCAGATCTTGTTGCAGAAGTTGCGGTAGCCTTCCACGCGGCCCATGTCGAACTTGATGTCGCGCCCGGTCGAGGCCAGCGAGCAGAAGGTGAAGCGCAGGGCGTCGGTGCCGTAGCTGGCGATGCCGTTGGCAAACTCCTCGCGGGTCTGCTTTTCAATGGCAGCGGCCATTTGTGGCTGCATCATGCCGCTGGTGCGTTTTTGTACCAGCGACTCAAGGTCGATACCGTCAATGATGTCCAGCGGGTCCAGTACGTTGCCGCGGGACTTGGACATCTTGTGGCCCTGGCTGTCGCGCACCAGACCGTGCACGTAGACGGTCTTGAACGGAATCTGCGGGCTGCCGTCTTCGTTTTTCACCAGATGCATGGTCAGCATGATCATGCGGGCGACCCAGAAGAAAATGATGTCGAAACCGGTGACCAGCACATCGGTAGGGTGGAAGGTCTTGAGAAACTCGGTCTTTTCCGGCCAACCCAGGGTGGAGAAGGTCCACAGGCCCGAGCTGAACCAGGTGTCCAGTACGTCCTCGTCCTGGCGCAGGACGATGTCCTCGCCCAAGCCGTGTTTTTCGCGTACTTCAGCCTCGTTGCGGCCCACATAAACCTTGCCGGATTCGTCGTACCAGGCCGGAATGCGGTGGCCCCACCACAGCTGGCGCGAGATGCACCAGTCCTGGATGTCGCGCATCCAGCTGAAATACATGTTTTCGTATTGTTTGGGTACAAACTGGATGCGGCCGTCTTCCACCGCGGCAATGGCCGGCTCGGCCAGCGGCTTGGTGGACACATACCACTGGTCGGTCAGCCAGGGCTCGATGACGGCACCAGAGCGGTCGCCGCGCGGGGTTTTCAGGGCATGGGGCTCGATCTTTTCCAGCAGGCCGTCACTTTCCAGTGCGGCGACGATCAGCTTGCGCGCCTCAAAACGGTCGAGACCGGCAAAGGCTTCCGGCAGGCTGGCGTCCAGCTCATTGTTGTGGCTGCCATCGCTGTTGAAAATCTGTGCTTTGGCCAGAATGGCCGCGTCCTGATCCAGAATATTGATCAGCGGCAGGTTGTGACGTTTGCCGACTTCGTAGTCATTGAAGTCGTGGGCAGGGGTGATCTTGACGCAACCTGTGCCAAACTCCGGATCACAGTAGTCATCGCCGACAATCGGAATGCGGCGGCCAACCAGTGGCAGGTCAACAAACTGGCCAATCAGGGCTTTGTAGCGCTCGTCGTCCGGGTGTACAGCCACGGCGGTGTCGCCAAGCATGGTTTCCGGACGGGTGGTGGCGACCACCAGGTAGTTCTTGCCTTCGGCTGTGGTGGCGCCGTCGGCCAGCGGGTAGCGCAGGTTCCACAGGCTGCCTTGTTCGTCGTGGTTTTCCACTTCCAGGTCGGAAATGGCGGTGTGGAATTGCGGGTCCCAGTTGACCAGGCGCTTGCCGCGATAGATCAGGCCGTCATCGTACAGGCGGACAAAAGCCTCTTTGACTGCTTCGGACAGGCCGGCATCCATGGTGAAACGCTCGCGGCTCCAGTCTACCGAGCTGCCCAGGCGGCGGATCTGGCGGGTGATGGTGCCGCCAGACTGCTCTTTCCATTGCCAGACCTTGTCCAGAAAGGCCTCGCGACCCAGATCGTGGCGGGTCTGGCCGAGGGCTTCAAGCTGGCGCTCGACCACCATCTGGGTGGCGATGCCGGCGTGGTCGGTGCCAGGTTGCCACAGTGTATTGCGGCCCTGCATGCGGCGGTAACGAATCAGCGCATCCATGATGGTGTTGTTGAAGCCGTGACCCATGTGCAGGCTGCCGGTGACGTTTGGCGGCGGAATCATAATGGTGTAAGGATCACCGGACCCCTGGGGAGCAAAGTACAAATTGCTTTCCCAGTTCTGGTACCAGGTGGCTTCAATGGCGTGTGGCTGATAGGTTTTATCCATGGTTTGACAGGAACCCCGAAAAAATGCGGCGAAATCGGTAAACAGGGGATTATACCCCAGACAATGACTCGAATGCAGGGGGGATGCCGCAACCGGGTTGCGGGCTGCTGTCGTTGTGGGGGGCGTGGAATTTTGACTGGTTTGCTTGATGCTGTGCTCTGTGCGCCCTGTCACCTGCTCCCTGTTTGTGGTATAAGGTGTGCCGTATTTTGCCGGCTGCAAGCTTGCTTGCGGTTGTGCGAAAACGTTCTCGGGGCGGGGTGAAACTCCCCACCGGCGGTAATACTGTAGTCAGTTTAGAAGGCTGGTTCAGTTAGCCCGCGAGCGCCCGGTTGGCTGTGTTGCCAGCCGGGGTCAGCAGACCCGGTGTGATTCCGGGGCCGACGGTAACAGTCCGGATGAGAGAGGACGGAGTTCTGTTGGCGGCTTTTGCTGCCGCATGGATCGTGCCTGAGCGCGATTCTTCCCTCCTGTTTTACCCCTGAACTTGCCACCTTTATTGCGCATGTAGATTGCGCATGGAGAAGCCATGTTTACAGGAATCATTGAAGCCGTTGGCAGCATTCGCAGCCTCTCTCCGCAAGGCGGGGACGTTCGTGTGCGGGTAGCCACCGGCAAACTCGATCTGGCTGACGTCAAGCTGGGTGACAGCATTGCCGTCAATGGTGTTTGCCTGACGGCCGTGGAGCTGCCGGGTGACGGCTTTTGTGCCGATGTCAGCCGTGAAACCCTGGCCCGTACCGCTTTTGTCAATCTGCGCGAGGGCAGTGCGGTCAATCTGGAAAAAGCCCTGCTGCCGACCACCCGGCTGGGTGGCCATCTGGTCAGCGGTCATGTCGATGGCGTCGGTGAGGTGCTCAGCCGCAGTGACAGCGCCCGTGCGGTCATTTTCAGGATTCGCGCTCCCAAAGGGCTGGCCCGTTATATCGCGATGAAGGGCTCGATCACGGTGGATGGCACCAGCCTGACGGTGAATGCAGTCAGCGGCAACGAGTTCGAGCTGACCATTGTTCCGCATACCCTGCAGGAAACCATCATGGACTCCTACCAGGCCGGCACACTGGTGAATCTGGAAATTGACCTGATCGCCCGCTATCTGGAGCGTTTGCTGCTGGGTGACAAGGCGGCCGAGCCGCAAGCCGGAATTACCGAAGCATTTTTGGCAGAACACGGGTTTCTGCGTTAACAGGAGTACATATTGTGGCTTTAGACAACATTGCCGACATCATCGAAGACATGCGTCAGGGCAAGATGGTCATCCTGATGGACGATGAGGATCGTGAAAACGAAGGCGACATCATCATCGCTGCCGAAGCCTGCACCGCCGAGCACATCAACTTTATGGCCAAGCACGCCCGTGGCCTGATCTGCATGCCGATGACCGACGAGCGTTGCGACCGGCTGGGCTTGCCGCTGATGGCGCAGCATAACGGCTCGGGTTTTGGCACAAAGTTCACCATTTCCATCGAGGCTGCCGAAGGTGTTACCACCGGCATCTCGGCCGCTGACCGTGCCCGCACGGTACAGGCCGCTGCAGCCAAAGATGCTGTGGCCGAAGATATTGTCAGCCCCGGCCATATTTTTCCGTTGCGCGCCCAGCCTGGTGGTGTGCTGGCCCGGGCCGGGCATACCGAAGCCGCTTGTGACCTGGCCCGTCTGGCCGGGTTTGAGCCGGCCGGGGTGATTTGCGAGATCATGAATGATGACGGCACCATGGCGCGTCGCCCCGAGCTGGAAGTGTTTGCGCAGGAACACGGCCTGAAGATTGGCACCATTGCCGACCTGATCCATTACCGCATGATTCACGAGCGCACCATCGAGCGGGTATCCGAGCAGGAGCTGGATTCCGAGCTGGGCCAGTTCAAACTGGTGACCTATCGTGACTGCAATGAGGGTGATGTGCACATGGCGCTGACGCTGGGCGAAATTTCGCCAGAGCAGCCAACCTTGGTGCGGGTGCACAACATGGACCCGCTGCGCGATCTGTTTATGGTCAAGCGGCCCGGGTTGTGGAGCCTGCAGGCAGCGATGAAAAAAGTGGCTAAGGACGGTAGTGGCGTAGTTTTGCTGCTGGCCAACCAGATGACCGGATCCAGCCTGCTGGAGCATCTGGATCGTCAGCTGGGCGAGCGGACAAGGGGCAATGTAAATACGGGTACTTACAGTACTGTGGGGGCCGGTTCGCAAATTTTGCGCGATCTGGGCGTGCGCAAGATGCGGCTGTTGAGCAAGCCGATGCGTTTTAATGCCATCTCCGGCTTTGACCTTGAGGTGGTAGAATACCTGCAACCGCAAGATTAAGTTTTTGGCCATGCACAGGTGTTGACGGAAAGCCTTGCAGGCTGCACTAAAGAATGCCGCAAGTACATCTGAACACGATGGGGGTCGAAGTGCAGTTTTGCAGGAGCAAAAAACTGCCCTGTAGGCTCCAGATCGCCGCCATGGCGACCAAGGCTTTGCGTAGCCTGCAAACCTTTTCTTCATCAACCATTTACGTGCCGGTTGAGAAGAAAGGTTGTGGTCTGGAAGATCGTGCATGAACTGGAAACAGGTGTGGTCTGGATGCTTTTATAATCTTTCAGGTGTCTCGGAACTTACAGAGGCGACAGGGACAAGATGGAGCAAGGCTTTGCCGCCATGGATGGCGGCATGGAGTCTACATGGATGTATTTGTGGCGACCTTGCGGAGTCTTGTCCCTGTCGCTAGAGCTATATAATAGAAGTGTTTATTGGACAGGAATATCAAGATGCAAACATTTGAAGGTACTTTCGTTGCGCCACAGGGCAAGTTCGCACTGGTGGTGGGTCGTTTTAACAGCTTTGTGGTGGAAAGCCTGGTCACCGGCGCAATTGATACCCTGGTACGCCATGGCGTGAAAGAAAGCGACATCAGCGTGATCCGCGCTCCAGGCGCGTTCGAGCTGCCACTGGTGGCCCAACGCGTGGCCCAGCGTGAAGAGTTTGACGCCATCATCGCCCTGGGAGCGGTGATCCGTGGTGGTACGCCGCATTTTGATTATGTGGCAGGCGAGTGCACCAAGGGGCTGGCCCAGGTCTCCATGCAGTATGACGTACCGGTAGCCTTTGGCGTGCTGACCGTTGACAGCATCGAACAGGCCATCGAGCGTTCAGGTACCAAGGCCGGCAACAAGGGTGCTGAAGCGGCCCTGTCTGCCCTGGAAATGGTAAGTCTGCTGGCGCAGCTGGAGGCCAAGTGAGTCTTAACAACGACGACTACGGCGACAACCCACCGCCACGCGCCACTGGCAGAATTGCCAAACGCCGCGTGGCGCGCACGCTGTTGATGCAGGCGATATACCAGTGGCAGATCGCCAAGCAAAACCTGAACGATATCGAAGCCCAGTTTCAGGTCGATAACGACTTTTCCGGCGTTGATGGCGAATACTTCAGTGAGGGCCTGCGGGCCATTGCCCATCAGGTAACCGAGCTGGACGAAATGTTTGCCGAGTATCTGGACCGCAGCGTTAGCGAGCTGGATCCGGTCGAGCTGGCCATTTTGCGCCTTGCCGCCTGGGAGTTCAGCCAGCGTATTGACGTGCCTTACCGTGTAGTGCTCAACGAAGGAATCGAGCTGGCCAAGTCTTTTGGTGCGACCGATGGCCACAAGTACGTCAATGGCGTATTGGACAAGCTGGCCAACAGGTTGCGCAGCGCGGAAATCAACGCGTTCAAAAAGGGCTGACCCGGGTAGCCGGCTGTGGGTAGAGCGCGTTTGCGACATGCCAGCGGATCGGCAGCCTGCAGCGGCAGTCTCGGTAACCGTCAGGGCTTCGGAACCATCAGGAGCTGCCATGCATGAGTTTGAACTGATCCGGCAGGTGTTCCGCGAAGCGGATTACGCCAGACCGGGCGGGGCAGTGGTTCACTCGATTGGTGACGATTGTGCCCTGCTGGAAACTGCAGCGAGTGAGCAGCTGGCCATCTCCACCGACAGTTTGCTGGAGGGGGTGCATTTTCCACCCGGAGCCGATGGCTTTTTACTGGGCCAGCGTGCGCTGGCGGTGGCCGTTAGCGATCTGGCCGCCATGGGTGCCAGGCCACTGGCTTTCACCTTGGCGCTCAGCTTGCCGCAGGCCGATGCTGACTGGCTGCGTGAGCTGTCACGCGGGCTGCAAACAATGGCGCGGCAGGCAGCGATTCCGCTAGTGGGTGGTGACACCACAAAAGGTCCGCTGAATCTGGGTATTACCGTTATGGGCACAGTGCCTGCGGGGCAGGCACTGTTACGCAGTGGTGCGCGACCGGGCCAGCAGCTCTGGGTGAGCGGGCCGCTAGGCGGAGCAGCGGCTGCGTTGCAGGTGCTGCAGGCCGGCAGCAGTAGCTATCCTGGACTGCTTGCGGCCTACTGGACGCCCAAGCCTCAGCTTGAGCTTGGCCAGTGGTTGCGTGGCAAGGGCGGGGCGGCGCTGGATATTTCTGATGGTTTGCTGGCCGATGCCGGACACATGGCGGCCGAGTCCGGTGTGCAGCTGGTGATTGAGCAGGAGCGGGTGCCGGTTCACCCGGAGGCACAGGCATTGTCGGCACACCAGACGCTGGAGTGGGCACTCTGTGGTGGTGATGATTATCAGTTGGTATTTAGTTTGCCTGGGCAACATGCGGCTGCCCTGCAGAAGCATTTCTCGCAGGCCCGCTGTATCGGACGTGTTTGTGTGGGGCAGGGAGTGTTGCTGGTTGACGGACAAGGGCAGTCGGTTGACCTTGCCCATAAGGGGTATCAGCACTTTTAGCGCGGTTGTTTTTCCGGCATGGGCCGGCGGCACAGAGGTACAGGTATCGCAGGCCCAGCACCGGCATGGTCATGCAGGCTCAGTTTCTGTTTGAAACTGACAGGGTTTGACTGTGCAACTGCCATTAGTGATGGGGAGCGAGAGCAGCATTCAACAGGACCAGACGGGGGCGTCTGCCTGTATACTGCGCTTCTTAATGGCCCGTCAACTTTGAAAACAGCAGGAACCTGACCCATGATAACCAGGCAGCCACGTGTGTGGAGCAACTTCTGGCACTTTTTGGCCTTCGGCTTTGGCAGCGGTCTGGCACGCAGGGCGCCGGGCACCTGGGGCACACTGGCCGGGCTGGCATTTGTGCCGCTGCTGCAGCTGATCAGCTTGCCGTTGGCGCTGCTGATCATTGCAACTGCCTCGGTGTTCGGGGTTTGGCTGTGTGGCAAGGTGGCTGATGATCTTGGTGTGCATGACCATGGCGGTATCGTCTGGGATGAGTTTGTCGGCATCTGGATTACCCTGGTGTTGTTGCCGGCCCACTGGGGCTGGTGGCTGGCCGGTTTTATTACGTTTCGTTTTTTCGATATTCTCAAGCCTTGGCCAATCCGTGCGCTGGATCGCAGACTGGGGGGCGGCCTGGGCATTATGCTTGACGATATTCTGGCTGGAATTTGTGCCGCACTGGTCTTGCTGGCAGCCAGTCTGTGGTTGTAAGTACGAAGCTGCTTGCGAGTGCGTGTGGCAAAGTACCTTTGTTCTCACGAGGAGTGTGTCCGTTGTGTAGATTCATTCTCATCCTGCTTGCTGTGTTGGCAGGCCGGGCCATGGCGGAACCTGTTGTGCGAGTTGTCGGTCTGTTCCCCAATGCAGCGGTAGTCAACGTTGATGGTCAGCGCACCTTGCTCAAGGTGGGCCAGGAAGGCCCCATGGGGCTGCAACTGATATCTGCTGATAGCCGCTCGGCAGTGTTGAGTATCAATGGCCGGCAACAGCGCATGGAGCTGTCTCGTGACTATAATCAGGGAGGCTATAGCACGCCAGAAAAGCAGCGACTGATTATTGCACGCGGGCGTGGCGGCCATTACTGGGTTAATGGTTCGGTCAATGGCAGCAGCATGCCTTTTTTGCTGGATACCGGGGCGTCGGCGGTAGCCTTGAACGCAGTGCAGGCCAGGCGGCTGGGCATCGACTTCATGGCGAGCGGCAAGCCCATGCAGGTCACTACCGCCAGTGGTGTCGAGCGTGGCTGGCAGGTTACGTTGCGCAGTGTCAAGGTGGGGGCGATTGAAGTGCTTGGCGTAGAAGCAATAGTGCTGGAGGGGAATTTTCCGGCCGATGCCTTGTTAGGGATGAGTTTTCTCAATCGTATTGGCTGGCGCCAGGAGCAGGACGCTCTGGTTCTTGAAGCCAAGTACTGATCCGTCTGTCGAGGGTATTTGCAGTGAAGCGTTTTTTTGTCGTGTGCAGCCTGTCAGCTGCGGTGTTGTTGTCCGGTTGTCAGGCCGTAGATACAACGCAGAGTGGTGCAGTGGGAGTGCAGCGCAAACAGTACATGTTCAGCGCACTTTCAACGGAAGAAATTAACCGCTCTTACGCCCAGATGTATCGCGAAACTCTGCAGGAAGCCCGTGGCAAGGGCAAGCTGGACACCAGCAGTGCACAGGCTCGCCGTTTGCAGGCTGTTGCACAGCGGCTGATTGCCCAGGCGCCTTATTTTCGTGAGGATGCCCGCAACTGGCAGTGGGAGGTCAACCTGATTGACAGCCCCGAAATCAATGCCAATTGTGGGCCGGGTGGCAAGATCATTTTTTACAGCGGGCTGATCAACAAGCTGAAGCTGACCGACGCAGAAATTGCCGCTGTAATGGGGCACGAGATTGCACATGCCTTGCGCGAGCACAGCCGGGAGCAAATGTCGCGTGCCTATGGCATAGAACTGGCCAAGACTGGTGTGGGCGCTTTGCTTGGCGTGGGTGAGGAAGGGCTGGCACTGGTGGATGTTGCGGTCAACTATGGCATGATGCTGCCCAATAGTCGCAGTGCCGAAATCGAAGCTGACCTGCTTGGAATCGAGCTGGCCGCCCGTGCCGGCTATGACCCGGAAGCAGCTATTACCCTGTGGCAGAAAATGGAGCAGGCCGGTGGTGGTGCACCCCCGCAGTTTATGAGCACACACCCGGCTTCGGCTACGCGCATACAAAACCTGAAAAATGCAATTCCCCGTGTGCAACCGATCTATCAAAAAAACCGGCGTTAGCCGGCTGCGTTGCTCTGGTCAGCGGCGCAGTGGGCGTTAGCTGTCGATCAGGGACAGGCTGCGGGCTTCTTCAAGCAAGTCCTGCACAGCACAGTCAGTAAGCTGAAGGCGGGCCAGGATATCAGTGCCCATTTTGCACCACTCACGGGTCTGGCTTTGGCCGGTCAGATGCTGGAGCAGGTGTTCGGCCAGTTGCGCCAATGCGATCAGCTCGCCAGCCTCTTTTGATAAAACCCAGGTGTGCGATGACATCATGCTGATGTCGTGGTGATAGCGAACAGCCGTGCAGGTGTTGGGCGACAGCCACCAAGACTGCGCCAGGAGGTATCCGACCAGCGCATGGCTGGTGGCGTGACGATCTTCTTCGATCTGGGTGAACAGTCGTTCTGGGCAGTTGTTGGCTTCTTCAAGTGTTGTGTAATAGTCCGGATACCTGTTCAGCATCAGCGGAATGCCGGCATCACGAAACAGGGCGAAAGTGTAGGCCAGGTCGGCACTGGTTTTGATGGCCGGGCCCAGCTTTTGCGCCAGCCAGCCGGACAGGCGGGCAATCTTCATTGAGCCATCCCAGAAGCGTTCCAGTTTTGGCGGGGGTGGCAATACTTGCTGTAAAGCCAGGCTGGCCACAGCATTGACGGTTGGACGTATCCCGAGCAGGCTGATGGCCTGTTGAACGGTATGTGCCTTTCCGGGCAGGCCGTAAAATGGAGAGTTGACTGTTTTTAGCAGACTGGCAGCAATACCAACATCACCACTAACAATAGTAGCCAGCTGGCGCAGGTCCGGCTCCGGTTTTTGCGACTCGTTTACTACGCGCTGTAAAATGGCCGGGCAGGGTGGGACTGAGTTCTGATCGATACCAATGAGCAGCTGGTCAGCCAGTCCGGTCTTTTGGGGAACATCCATCATTCAACCCCCTTCAAAAGAGCTTAGCCAGGCTTCCAGCCTGGTTTCGGGAAGCGGTCGGCTAAAGAGATAGCCCTGCAGGGCATTGACGCCTGCGTTCATGAGTATATCCCGCTGCTGGGTAGTTTCAACGCCCTCGGCAACGACGGTCATGCCCAGGTCCTGGGCGAGCCGGGTAATGGCGCGCACAATGGCCAGTGATTTGCGGTCTTCTGGCAGGTGTTTGACAAAGGTGCGGTCAAGCTTGAGCTTGTTGGCCGGAATGTCTTTTAGGTAAGCAAGGCATGAATACCCGGTACCAAAGTCATCAATGGCCAGGGACAGTCCGGCTTCGACTGCAGCATCCAGGTTGCAGCGCACTGCCGGCGAGGCGTCCATAAACAAAGATTCGGTCAGCTCCAGCTCCAGCAATGAGGGGGGCAGATTGCTGACCGTCAGCAACGCGTGCAATGTTTGCTGAAACTTCGGGGCAGTCAGCTGGGCGCGCGAGACGTTGACTGCAAGCCTGGTTGGATGGCCGGCAGCCAGTAGCCGTTCGGCTGTGCGTGCGGCGGTCAACAGGGTCCAGTCACCCAGCTCAATGATCATGCCGGTTTTTTCTGCTACCGGAATGAACTGGTCCGGGGTCAGGTTTTCGCCCCGCACCCGGCAGCGCATCAGGGCCTCGCAGGCAACGACCTGGCTACTGATGACATCAATAACCGGCTGGTACTGCAGGGAAAAACCACCGTTTTCCATGGCTTCATGAAGCATCTCTTCAATGCTTAGCTCTTCGCGCTTGAGCGTGGTCGCCTGGCTGTCACGGTCAGTGCCAATAGCAGTTGCAGTCAGCAGTGCCCCCTGGCTTTGTTTGGCCTCCTGCATGGCCTGGTCGGCACGCTCAAGCAGGCCGATGCCAGGCTCATTGCCAAGTTTGGCCAGACCTATGCTGCACGACTGGCGCCAGGTGACCCGCCCTACCAGCAGGGGCTCACGCAAGGCTGAGTGAATGCGGTTGGCCAGCGCCATTGCGGTTGCCAGTGGTATGTCCGGCAAGAGCACAAGAAATTCGTCAGCGCCAATGCGAGCGATTGGATGGGCAGGTGATACCTGCTCTGCCAGGCGTTGAGCAAGCCGGGCCAAAACCTCATCACCTGCCTGATGACCAAAGGATGTGTTGACTTCACGAAAGCGATTCAGGCTGATCCATAGGGCGCACAGGGTGCTGTTGTTATATCGGGCCCGGGTAGACAGGCGCTCTGCTTCCAGTATGCATTCCTGGCGATCTAGAAATCCGGTCAGGTCGTCCAAGAAGTTTGTCCTTTTATTGTAGTTGCTCAAGAACAGGGTAACGCACATCAGCGCGGGTTGTCGTTTCAGTTGTGTTGTGCAGGCAATGGCCTGATTGTAGCTGCAGGGGTGAAGCAGGTGCCGCCAAGTGTACGTTGCAGTTTTTACCAAGTCTGAAGGATGCAGGCGGTCGATGCAAGAATAATTGGCGTCAAACAAACGACTCATGCTCGGCTGACAGCTATCGTGCACCCCTGGTGATAAGCAAACATAGGCAATGACGGGAGGTTTCCGTAGAATAAGCTCTCTTTTTTAGCGGTGTGGACAGGGATATGCAGGAGCATACAGAGCGGGGTCGGAAAGGCAGTGGCTTGTTGCGGTCCAGCGCAGTGGTCAGTACGATGACCATGTTGTCGCGCATACTGGGCATGGTGCGTGACATTGTGGTTGCCGGTTATTTTGGTTCCAGTCCGGCTGCTGATGCCTTTTTTATTGCCTTCAAGATTCCCAATTTTTTGCGCCGGCTATTTGCCGAGGGTGCTTTTGCCCAGGCTTTTGTGCCAGTGCTGTCCGAGTACCGGGAAAAACGCACTCTGGCCGAGGTAAAAAACCTGGTTGACCGCACTGCCGGCCGGCTGAGCTTTGTCCTGACCATCATTACCCTGCTGGGTGTCGGGTTGTCGCCCTGGCTAATCATGCTGTTTGCACCGGGCTTTCGTATGGATCCGGCCAAGTTGCAACTGGCCGGCGAGCTGCTGCGCATTACGTTCCCTTATCTGATGCTGGTGTCGCTGACTGCTTTTTGTGGCGGCATTCTCAACAGCTATGGCCGCTTTGCGGTGCCGGCATTCACGCCCGTGCTGCTTAACCTGTCGATGATTGGTGCCGCGATATTCTTGAGTCCGCTGTTTGACCAGCCGATCATGGCGCTGGCCTGGGGTGTGCTTATTGCAGGTGTTGCTCAGCTGTTGTTCCAGTTGCCTTTTTTGTGGCAAATTCGGCTGTTGCCATTGCCCAGACCTTCAAGAGGGCACGAGGGTGTCAAGCGCATCCTGTTGCTGATGCTGCCAGCGCTGTTTGGTGTAGGGGTCAGCCAGATCAACCTGTTGCTGGATACCGTACTGGCGTCGTTTCTGGTTACCGGTAGCGTGTCCTGGCTGTACTATGCCGACCGCCTGTCCGAGTTGCCGCTGGGGGCGTTTGGTATCGCCATTGGTACGGTGATTTTGCCGGCGCTGTCACGCCAGCATGCCGGGGATGATCCGAAAGCTTTTTCTTCTACCATTGACTGGGCTTTGCGCATGGTGTTGCTGGTAGGGGTGCCGGCGGCGTTGGCGCTGGGCGTGCTGGCCGAGCCGCTGATTGCCACGCTGTTTCACTATGGCCAGATGACCGGTGAGGATGTGCGCCAGTCGGCCGGTGCCTTGCAGGCCTACTCGCTGGGCGTGCTGACCTTCATGCTGATCAAGGTGTTGGCCCCCGGCTTTTTTGCCCGTCAGGACATGAAGACTCCCGTGCGGATCGCCGTGATCTGCATGGTGGCCAATATGGTGATGAATCTGATCCTGATCTGGCCGCTGCAGCATGTAGGACTGGCGCTGGCCACTTCGTTGTCCAGCATGCTCAACACCGGCCTGTTGCTGTGGGGCTTGCACAAGGCCGGTGTCTACCGCGCAGCTCCCGGCTGGCCGCGCTTTATTATGCAACTGCTGACCGGCTGTGCCCTGATGGTGACTGTGGTGCTGTGGCTCAATGCGCCTGTGCAGGAGTGGCTAGACTGGGGCTGGCAGCATCGGGTGCTGGAGGTCAGTATTCTGGTCGTGGCCGGAATGCTGGCGTTTGTGGCTGGACTGTTGCTGACAGGTTTGCGGATGCGGGACATTCGGCGGTAAGGCGATTTGTTCTGGTTTTTCAAGCAGAACAAATCGTGACTGTATTATCCCAGCAACCCAAATAGCGGCTTGCGCTTGCGCGAAGTTTTTTTCAGGTAGGCTTTGACGTCATTAACGTAGTGTCGGTCTTCGCGCTTGATATGGTTGATCAGCCAGAGACCGATATCGATACGTATTTCACGAGCCAGTTTTTTAGGATTGGATTCATTGTTGATTTTTTGCTCGTATGACAGGGCCCGTTCTTTGAATGCATCATGAATTTTTTTGTGGGAGGAGGCCATTGGATAGCCGGCTTCTTCCATCAAGCCTTCTTCAAACGAGTTGTGTGAAATAGCATAATCCAGCAGTTGTTTGACGATATACCTGATGTCATCTTCCGAGCCGGTGTGGGTCATGCTGTCAACTTGTGCGAACAACTCAAAAAGTTTTTTGTGTTGTTCATCAATGATGTCGATGCCGGTTGCATAATCTTCTGACCAGGCAATATCCAAGGTGTGCATGAGTGCTCCTGCTGTGAAATGTCCAAATAGGGACGGCCTGTATTATTTACACGCTAATAGTATGGATAATATGTTACAGGTTTGTGACAGGGGCTCAATGTTGGAGGATTTCACGTTAAATGGCTCAAGCATGAACGCGCAGGTACGGGATAGAGCAGGCAGGGAGGGCGGCCCGTACACCGTTGTATCGGGCCGTGAGGTGGGTGTTACTCCACCACGCCCGTCACCCGCACCCGGCGGTCGGCAGCAGTAGAGATTGGAGCCACAGCGGGCTGACGGGCCAGTACCCAGTCATCGATATGGTTTTTCAGGGCAATTAACAGGCCCATTACCAGAAAAGCACCGGGTGGCAAAATGGCCAGCAGGAAACCCTGATAATTCTCAAACACTACCCATTGCCAGTTGGCAGCCACGGGGCCCAGCAGCAGGTGCATGTTGGCAAACAGCATGCCGGTTCCCAGTAGTTCGCGAATCATGCCAATGGCCAGCAGCACCAGTGCAAAACCCAGCCCCATGATGAAGCCGTCATAGGCGGAGCTGGCCACGCTGTTCTTTGCGGCAAAGGCTTCGGCCCGGCCCAGGATGATGCAGTTGGTGGTAATCAGCGGAATGAACACGCCAAGAATCATGTACAGCTGGTAGGTGTAGGCCTGCATCAGCAACTCGATGCAGGTGGTCAGTGCGGCAATGATCATCACAAATACCGGCAGGCGGATGGCTGGCGTGACCGCATGGCGAATCAGCGATACGGCAGCGTTGGAGCAAGCCAGCACCAGCAGGGTGGCGATGCCCAGGCCCAGGGCGTTGACGGTGGAGTTACTGGTGCCCATCAACGGACACAGGCCCAGCAGCTGGACCAGTCCGGGGTTGTTTTTCCACAGGCCGTTGACGGTCAGTTCCTTGTAATTGACGCTCATGGCAAGTCCTCCGGCTGCTCGCTGGCCAGTGCCGACGCGAACAGTTGTTCATGGTGGGCATCGTAAAACTGCAGCGCCTTGTGTACCGCCCGCACGACGGCGCTGGGGGTAATGGTGGCACCGGCAAACTGGTCGAACTCCCCCCGGTTCTTTTTCACCTCCCAGCGCTCGCTGGGCGGGTTGTTCAGGCTGCGCCCGGTCAGGCTGTAGATCCAGTCGCTTTTGCTGGTTTCAATTTTATCACCCAGCCCCGGGGTTTCCTTGTGCTCCAGTACGCGCACACCCGCCAGGTTGCCGTCGGCCATGATGCCAACCAGCAGGCGGATGCTGCCGCTGTAGCCGTCCGGTGCGGTGGCCTGCAAAATGATGGCACTGGGCCGGTTATCCAGAAAGGCCAGATAGGCCGGCTGTGCAGTGCGGTTGCCCAGCAGCGGGTCATCCAGCACCAGAGTGTGTTCCAGCAGGTTGTTGTCGTAGCTGCCGGCAGGCAAAATTTCGGCCAGGGCCTGCAGCTGGGCCTGCGCGCGGGCGTCGTCAATGCGGCTGACGGTACCCTGCTGGATCAGGGCCACAATGGCCACGGTGATGGCGGCAAACAGGCCCAGCGCGGTGGCGTTTTTGCGGATGGAGCGCGGCATGCTGTCTGCGTTGGTCATCACTGGCCCTCCGTGTTGAAGCCGCGTCTGGCTTTGTCATGCCCGTAGACTCGTGGCCGGGTAAAGTAGTCCAGCGTGGGCGCGCAGAGGTTCATCAGCAGCACCGAGAAAGCAATGGCATCCGGGTAACCGCCCCAGCTGCGGATAATGTAAATCAGCACACCGGCGCCGATGCCGAACAGCAGGCGGCCACGGGTACTGGTGGCACTGCTGACCGGGTCGGTTATGATGAAAAAGGCACCCAGCATGGTGGCACCGCTGAACAGGTGAAACAGCGGTGAGCCGTTCGACTCCGAGCCGCTGCCGCCCCAGAATACCAGGCTCATGACGAACAGTGCCGCCAGCATGCCGACCGGTGCGTGCCAGGTGTAAACGCGCTTGTGCAGGAGCCACAGGCCACCGAGCAGAAAGGCCAGGTTGGTCAGCTCGCTGTCCAGGCTGGACAACCAGCCAAAGCCGTTGTAACCCTGCCAGAGCTCGTCGAGAGTCAGGCCCTGATTGTTTTTCAGGCTGTCCAGCACGGTGGCCTGGCTCCAGCCGTCCAGCCAGGGTGTACCGGCGAACATGTGGGCCAACCCGCCCTGCAGGGTTACGGCGTGGGCAGCCGGCCAGCTGGTCATCTCGACCGGGAAGGAAACCAGCACCACCACATAACCGAGCATGGCCGGGTTGAACGGATTTTGCCCCAGTCCGCCAAACAGCTGCTTGCCAAACACCACGGCAAAACCGGTGGCGACCAGCAGCAGCCACCAGGGTGACCAGGGCGGCAGGGCCAGCCCCAGCAATACGGCAGTCACCAGTACGCTGTAGTCTTTCAGATAAAACATTACCGGACGCTGGCGCAGTTTCAGGACCAGGCTTTCAAAGCCGGTGGCAAACAGGGCGCACAACAGCACGTTGAACAGTGGACCCAGACCGAAGAACCAGCAGGACACCAGCAGACCGGGAATGGCTGCCAGAATGACACGCAGCATCAGGTTGCGCGTGTGATCCTTGCGTACGGCATGGGGTGAGGTGACTTGAGTTAAAAACATGAAAACTCCGGTTATTCACTGGCCATTGCGGGCCCGGCTTCTGCTGTGGACAGAGCTTGTTCGGCGTTGGCCAGGGCTTCGCGCAGCGCACCCAGTTCCTCTTCGGGCGCTTCGGCCCGTTCGGCTTTTTTCAGTGCAGCTTTGGCCATGGCCAGTTCGATCTTGGCTTTTTTGGCGGCTTCGCTCAGGGCCGGCTTACCGGTTTTGTCGGTTTTTTCCGGGGCGGCTACTGTAGCCGGGGCTGTTTTGGCTTCGGCATCGGCCAGTGCCTGTTGTGCGCGGGCGGCGGCGGCCCGCAGCTGCTCGACCTGGGCATGCAGCTCGGGTGTGTCGTGCTGGGCCAGCTGTTTTTCTGCTTTGCCCAGCGCGACACGAGCCATGCTGGCTTCGATTTTCAGCTTTTTCAGTGCATCGGCCGACGGACCGTCAGCTGCTGGTGCAGGTTTGGCTGCAGCAGCCTGCTCTCTGGCCGCCTTGGCTTTAGCCATGCGCTCGGCGCGGGCCTGGCGTTCGGCAGCTTTGCGCTCTTCTTCCAGGCGTAGACGCTCCTGGCGGAACTCGAAGCGCTGGCGGGCGTGTTCAGCTTTGGCCTGCTTTTGCTGCTGTTCGCGAATGTCGGCCTTGGCTGAGCGGTAGTACTGCACCAGCGGGATTTTTGAGGAACAGACATAGGAGCAGGCGCCACACTCGATGCAGTCAAACAGGTTGTTGGCCTGCAGTTGTTCGTGATCCCCCCCTTGAGCGTAGAACAGTAGTTGCTGTGGCAGCAGACCGGCAGGACAGACCAGCTCGCACTCGCCGCAGCGGATGCAGGGCAGGGCCGGTTCGGGTGCAGGCATTTCCTGTTCGGTACTGGCTATCAGGCAGTTGGTGGTCTTGATCGCTGGTGCATTCAGGTCGGCCAGGCTAAAACCCATCATTGGGCCGCCAACAATCACCCGGTTCAGCTGCTTGCGTTCAAGGCCGGCCAGCTCCAGCAGTTCGTTGACCGGGGTGCCAATCAGGCACTCCACATTCATTGGCTGTTGCAGGGCAGCACCGGTCAGGGTGGTAACCCGGGAAATCAGTGGCTGGCCCAAATAGACAGCATCGTGCACGGCGGCAGCCGTCCCCACGTTTTGGCAGACAATGCCGATGTGGGCCGGCAAACGGCCGGAAGGCACTTCCAGCCCGGTGATGATCTTGATCAGCTGGCGCTCGCCGCCGGACGGGTACAGGGTGGGAACAACCACCACATGCCAGTTGGATTGCTGGACAGCGTTTTGCATGGCGGCAACCGCTTCCGGCTTGTTGTCTTCAATGGCGACCACCACCTGGCGGGCCTGCAGCAGACGCTGCAAAATGGCACTGCCGGCCACGATGGCGGCTGCGCGCTCACGCATCAGCATATCATCCGCAGTGATGTAGGGCTCACACTCGGTACCGTTGATGATCAGGGTATCAATGCTGGACTGCTGGCCGCTGTGCAGCTTGGTGGCGGTGGGGAAACCGGCACCGCCCATGCCGCTGATGCCGGCTTGCCGGATGCGCTGCAACAGCTGTTCATCGTCCAGACTGGCGGGATCGGCCGGCTGGATGTCGGGGTGCCATTCATCTTTGCCGTCGGTGGCAATTTCGATGGCAGTGAATGTCTGGCCGGAAGCATGCGGATAGGGGGCCGCGCCAATGCGCTGTACGATGCCGGAGCTGGGCGCATGCACGGCCGCACCGAGGCCGGCAGGAAGGGCAATCAGCTGGCCTTTGTAAACCCGTTCACCTTCACTGACACAGGGTTCGGCCGGCTGGCCGATATGCTGCAGCAGCGGCACCACCAGTAGGGTCGGCAGTGGCGCTTGCCGGATTGGGCCGCTGGTGGATTGTGTTTTGTTTTCTGGCGGATGAATGCCGCCGTGGAATCTGTGCAAGGGCCAGTTGGCAGTCATGCCTGTACCTCCCTGTCGGTGGCAATCATCAGCAAGTCGGGTGTGCTGGCGGGCTGCTCCCATGCCCAGCTGCGCAGGTCGCCGGTTACCGGACGCATTTCGATGCAGTCCACGGGGCAGGGCTCGACGCAGAGGTCGCAGCCGGTGCATTCGCTGACGATTACGGTGTGCATCTGCCGTGCAGCGCCGAGAATGGCGTCCACCGGGCAGGCCTGGATGCACTTGGTGCAGCCGATACATTCGTCTTCGCGGATATAGGCAACCTGTACCGGTTTTTCGCCTTCTGCGGCATCCAGCGGTTCAGGCTCGACATCCAGCAGGTCTGCCAGTGCCTGGATGGTGGCTTCGCCACCGGGCGGACACTTGTTGATCTTGTCACCGTTGGCAATGGCTTCGGCGTAGGGGCGGCAGCCGGGATAACCGCACTGGCCGCACTGGGTTTGTGGCAACAGGGCGTTGATCTGGTCAACGATCGGGTTGCCTTCGACGCGAAAGCGGACGGCAGCGAAGCCGAGAATGGCACCAAAAAGCAGGCTCAGTACGGTCAGGGTGATGACCGCAATCAGGATCAGGCTCATAGCTTCACCAGTCCGCTGAAGCCCATGAAGGCCAGTGACATCAGGCCGGCAGTAATCATGCCGATGGCAGCGCCCTGGAAGGGTTTGGGAACATCTGACAGGCCGATGCGCTCACGCATGGCAGCAAACAGTACCAACACCAGGGAAAAGCCCAGACCGGCGGCAAAGCCATTGATGCTGGAGGCGACAAAGCCGTACTCGACGCGGTTGGCGTTGAGCAGCGCTACGCCCAGTACGATGCAGTTGGTGGTAATCAGGGGCAGGAAAATACCGAGCACACGGTACAGTACGGGACTGGCTTTTTGCACCAGCATTTCGGTGAACTGCACCACGACGGCAATCACCACGATAAAGCTGATGGTGCGCAGAAACTCCAGATCCAGAGGCCTGAGCACATAGGCCTGCAACAGGTAGCTGGCGATGGCGGCAAGGGTCAGGACAAAGGTGGTGGCCAGTGAAAGACCGATGGCGGTTTCAATTTTTTTGGAGACGCCCATAAAGGGGCACAGGCCCAGAAACTGTACCAGGACAAAGTTGTTCACCAAGATGGCGCTCAGGGCAATGAGGACTAGCTCGCTCATGAATGTATAGCCGGATCCTGAAAAAAATAGTGGCGGTATTATCCTTTAGGCGTGCCCTGGGTACAAGCATGCCCCCGGGAGGTTCCAGAGCATTTGGCTATATGATGATGCTTTGCCATGATTGGCGGCTGCCTCCGCATGGTGCGGTTTGTTGTCGCGCCATGGGATGCCGGAAAGCAGGTTGTGTGCGGCCATGACTGTATGTTGCCTTGCCGTGGGTGTAGAATCCTGCTTCTGAAATATTTATACACAAAGGGGCGGGCTCTTGAATCTCTATCTTGCTTCCAGTTCGCCGCGCCGGCGCGAGCTGTTGAGTCAGTTGGGGCTGCCGTTTGGGGCTCTGGACGTTGCCATTAATGAGTCACGCCGGCCGCAGGAGCCTGTGGCCAGTTATGTTGAGCGCATGGCCAAGGAAAAGGCTGAGGCCGGTTTGCAGCAACTGGGTGAGCCGGCGAATGCACTTGTGCTGGCAGCAGATACCGTAGTGGCGCTGGAGGACGACCTGCTGGGCAAGCCGGCCGGCCGTGCACAGGCGGCTGCAATGCTGCGCAGGCTGTCCGGACGCTCACATGTGGTGATGACTGCTTTTGCCCTGAAAACGGTCGATAGCATGCGTGTTCAGCGGGTCAGTACCACTGTGTTCTTTCGTAATCTGTTAGAGCGTGAGGTGAACTGGTATTGGGAGACCGGCGAGCAGCAGGACAAGGCCGGCGGCTATGGCATTCAGGGGCGCGGCGGGTTGTTTGTCAGCTCGATTGCCGGCAGCTACACCAATGTGGTCGGCTTGCCGATGGCCGAAGTCATTGCCGCCCTGCGTGAAGCCGGGCTGGAATTTCCCGGCTAGTCGCCGCACAGGGTTAGCTGTTTTCAGGGCGCTGACTGGCTTGCACTTGCAGGATTTTCATGGTGTTGGTGCAGCCGACGCAGTGGTGGACGTCACCCATGGTCAGAATGACCTGGTCGCCGGGCTGTACAATATTGCGTGTCAGCAGTTGTTCGATGGCAGCGCTGCAGACTTCGTTTTCTGCATGCTCGGACGGGTTGAAAGCTATGGTTTCAACACCGCGGAACAATGCTACGCGAGTTTGCGTCATGCGGTTGGATGAAAAAGCGTATACCGGAATCGTGGTGCGGATGCGCGTCATGACCAGGGGCGTGCGACCGCTTTCGGTGAGGGCAATGATGGCCCTGACACCCGGATAGTGGTTGGCGATGTACATTGTGGCCAGTGCTATGCTCTCGTCCTGCTGGCCGAACACGCGACCGATGCGGTGGGATGAAGACTGCAAAGCTGGCGAGCGCTCGGCACCCATGCAAATGCGGGCCATGGCGGCAACGGCTTCAACTGGAAACTGGCCAGCGGCGGTTTCAGCAGACAGCATGACGGCGTCAGTATGGTCCAGGACAGCGTTGGCAACATCGGACACTTCGGCCCGGGTTGGGGTCGGGCTGCTGATCATCGATTCCATCATCTGGGTTGCGGTGATGACGGCCTTGTTGTGACGGCGGGCGGCGGCAATGATTTTCTTTTGAATGCCGACCAGTTCGGCATCGCCGATTTCCACGGCCAGGTCACCACGGGCAACCATTACAGCATCGCTGGCCTCGATCAGTCCGGCCAGAACCTCGTCATTGTTTACCGCTTCGGCACGCTCGATTTTAGCCACCAGCCAGGCCTGACTGCCCGCCTCGTCGCATAATTGGCGTGCCTGCAGCATGTCGGCGGCATCACGGGGGAAAGAGACGGCAATGTATTCGAGCTCCAGTTCGGTGGCCAGCAGGATGTCTTGGCGGTCTTTGTCGGTCAGGGCCGGTGCGGTCAGGCCGCCGCCACGCTTGTTGATACCCTTGTGGTCAGACAGGGTGCCGCCGACCAGTACGCGGCACTCAAGGCTGTCCGGGGTGACTTCTTCGACCCGCAAAATGACGCGGCCATCATCCAGCAGCAATTCATCGCCAACGTTGCAGTCGGTGACCAGGGCCGGGTAGTCGATGCAGACCCGCTCGCGGGTGCCGGCATCTTTCGGGTGGCTGATGGAAAAAGCAAAGCGGTCGCCAGCTTGCAACTCGATCTTGCCATCGGTAAAGCGGGCGATGCGTATTTTTGGGCCTTGTAGGTCTCCCAGCAGGGCAACGTGCCGGCCATGCTTGCGGGCCAGCTCGCGAATGCACGCCGCACGCTGGCGGTGTTCGTCGGCGGTGCCGTGAGAAAAGTTGAGGCGGGCAACGTTCATGCCGGCCAAAATCAGCTGTTCCAGCACGCCGGGCTGATCACAGGCGGGGCCGATTGTGGCGACAATTTTGGTGCGGCGTAAGGTCATGACGGGTCCTTGACAAGGGTTGGAAAAGCAGGGGCAAGAATGAAAAAAGGCGCTGCAGTGCGGCGCCTTTCGGGATTTAACGCTCCAGATACTGGAGTTTGTCGGCTACGCCGTCCCACTCTTCGGCATCGGGTAGCGGGTCTTTTTTCTCACTGATGTTCGGCCAGATCTCAGCCAGTTCGGCGTTGAGCTCAATGTATTCCTGCATGTCCTCTGGTACTTCGTCTTCCGCATAGATGGCGACGGCCGGGCACTCAGGCTCGCAGAGGGCGCAGTCGATGCACTCATCGGGATGAATGACGAGGAAATTGGGGCCTTCGTAGAAACAGTCAACCGGGCAGACTTCCACACAGTCGGTGTATTTGCACTTGACGCAGTTGTCGGTTACCACAAATGTCATGTCGGATTCTCCAGGCAGGTACGGGCAGTCAATGCAGTTGCAGATCGCCCGTCTATGCAAAAACGGTGTTGTGCCCGGGGCAGCAGGCCGGGGCACAAATCAAACTCTTTATAATCCGCAGCATTCTAGCAGCTTGTGCTTGCAGATGTTAGAACCTGTCCTTCCACTTATATAACAATTCCAGAGCTTGGCGCGGGCTGAGCTCGTCCGGATTGATCCTGCTCAAGGCCTCAGCCACAGGGTGGGGCGCAGTGGCGAACAGGTCGGGCTGCAGTGGCGAGTGCATGGTGTGACGGGTTGTCGCGGCGGGTTGCTCCAGGCTTTGTTGCTCCAGCTGTTGCAGATGCTGACGGGCACGTTCAATGACCGGTTCGGGGACGCCAGCCAGCTGGGCCACTGCCAGGCCATAGCTTTGGTTGGCTGGGCCGGGCAACACATGGTGCAGGAACACAATGCGTTCTTTGTGCTCGGTGGCGCTCAGGTGCACGTTGGCGACATGCTCCAGCTGCTCGGGCAGGGCAGTCAGCTCGAAGTAGTGAGTGGCAAACAGTGTCCAGCTGCGCAGGGCGGCCAGCTGTTCGGCGGCGGCCCAAGCCAGTGACAGGCCGTCAAAGGTGCTGGTGCCGCGGCCCACTTCGTCCATCAGGACCAGGCTGTGTTCGGTGGCATTGTGCAGGATGTTCGCTGTTTCGCTCATTTCCACCATGAAGGTGGAGCGGCCGCCGGCCAGGTCATCACTGGAGCCGATGCGGGTGAAGATACGGTCAACAGCCGATAGGCGGCAGCGGGTGGCAGGTACATAGCTGCCGATATGGGCCAGCAACACAATGAGTGCGGTCTGACGCATATAGGTAGATTTACCACCCATGTTGGGGCCGGTAATGACCAGCATGCGGCAGTCATCGTGCAGCTCGACATCATTGGCGACAAAGGGTGTGGTCAGCACCTGTTCGACCACCGGGTGGCGACCCTGCTCAATATGCAGTGCCGGTTCGTCAACAAATTGTGGACGGCACAGGTCCAGGTCCAGTGCGCGGCTGGCCAGGTTGACCAGCACGTCCAGTTCGGCCAGTGCCATGGCGCTCAGTTGCAGCTCGCCCAGTGAGCCGATCAGCAACTCGACCAGTTCGTCATACAGCTGTTTTTCCAGTGCCAGTGCGCGGCTTTTGGCTGACAGGGCCTTGTCTTCGAACTCTTTCAGCTCAGCGGTAATGAAGCGCTCGCTGCCCTTGAGGGTTTGGCGGCGGATGTAATCCATGGGTGCCTGCTCGGCCTGACGGGTGGGCAGTTCGATGTAGTAACCGTGGACACGGTTATAGCCGACCTTGAGGTTGGCCAGGCCGGTACGCTCCTTCTCCCGGGTTTCCAGGTCCAGCAGGAACTGGGCGGCGTTCTCGTTGATGTTGAGCAGCTCGTCCAGCTCGGCGTTGTAGCCGGCCTTGAGCACGCCGCCATCACGGATTACTGCCGGCGGTGTATCAACCACGGCCCGTTCGAGGGTATCGGCCAGCTCGGGAAACTGGCTGATCTCACTCGCCAGTTGCAGCAGCCGCCCTTCATTGCAGGCTGCCAGTGTCTGTTGTAATTCCGGCAGGGCGTTCAGGGCATCGCGCAGGCGTGCCAGGTCGCGCGGTCGGGCACTGCGCAGGGCAACCCGGGCCAGTACGCGCTCAATATCGCCAATATGCTTGAGCTGGGGCTGCAGGGCCTCAAAATGATAGTTGGTAAGCAGGTGGGCGATGGCATCCTGGCGTTGTTCCAGCACATCACGCTGGCGCAGCGGACGATGCAGCCAGCGGCTCAGCAGGCGGGTGCCCATGGCGGTCTGGCACTGGTCCAGCACTGACAGTAAGGTGTTGTCGCGACCGCCGGAAAGGTTTTGGTCCAGCTCAAGGTTGCGTCGTGTGGCAGCGTCCAGTACCACGCTATGGCTGGCCTGTTCGTGGCTGAGGCGGCGAATATGTGGCAGGGCAGTGCGTTGGGTATCCCTGGCATATTGCAGCAGGCAGCCAGCGGCACCCAGTGCCAGACTTAATCCGTCACAACCGAACCCGCGCAGGTCCTTGGTGCCAAACTGCTGGCACAGAGCCTTGTGGGCGCTGTCGATATCAAATTCCCAAATTGGCCGTTGCTGGCGGGTGCGCTGTTGCGGCAGCTGGTCAAGCAGGGGCCAGTCTTCCGGCAACAACAGCTCGGCGGGATTGAAGCGCCCCAGCTCGGCCAGCAGGGCGGGTAACCCGTCCAGCTCCTGCACCTGGAAACGGCCGCTGCTGATGTCCAGCACTGCCAGGCCAAATAACTGATCCTCACCCAGAATGGCCGCGATCAGGCTGTCCTGGTGTTCATCCAGCAATGCTTCATCGGTCAGTGTACCGGGAGTGACAATACGTACCACCTGGCGTTCGACCGGTCCCTTGCTGGTGGCCGGATCGCCGACCTGTTCGCAAATCACCACCGATTCGCCAAGCTTGACCAGTTTGGCCAGGTGACCTTCAACTGCATGGTAGGGAATGCCGGCCATGGGGACGGCCTGGCCGGCTGACTGGCCGCGTGAGGTCAGGGTGATGTCGAGCAGCCGGGCGACCTTTTTGGCATCGTCATAAAAAAGTTCGTAAAAATCGCCCATCCGATAAAACATGATCTGGTTCGGGTGCTGGTTTTTTAGCTGCCAATACTGCTGCATCATCGGGGTGTGCTGGGTGCTGGAACTGGACATGGAACTCGCTGAATGGTCTGGGGAAACTTATGGAAGATGGGTACTTTACATGAAAAGGGGAGATGGGTGGTTTTGTGATGGTTTTGCACCGTGGTGGCTGGGGTGTGCGGAATGCTATGACAGGCTGACGCTGGTTCGTGTCATTGAAATGACACAAACCGCTAAGGCCTGCCATAACATCCCGCACACCCTGAATCTACCTTGTGCGGGAGGGAGATAGCCCGGCGATGCCGGGCTGCTGTCGCTGTGTGGTGTTTGGGCTGCTGTGGGTGGTTTGTGGCGTGGCGGTAGGGGACATGCGCTGAGTTGTGCCGGGTGTGTGCCGGTTTGGCGATTGAAATACACAGGCCGTCAGGGGCAGTGACAATATCCCGCGTACCCCGGGCCTGCCTTGGGCAGTGAGGGATACAAACCAGTAGTTGCGTGCGAGCGAAGGTTATAGCCGCTACTTGTTTTTTTCGCGGATGGCGCGCTGCATTTCGCGCTGGGAGTCGCGTTCTTTCAGGACGTGGCGCTTGTCAAAATCCTTCTTGCCCTTGGCCAGGGCGATTTCACATTTGACCAGATGTTTTTTCCAGTACAGGGCCAGTGCCACGCAGGTATAGCCCTGACGCTGAACGCCGCCAAACAGCTTTTCCAGTTCGCGCTTGTTCAGCAACAGCTTGCGGGTGCGGGTAGGGTCGGCAACTACATGGGTGCTTGCAGTTTTTAATGGGGTGATGTGACAGCCCATCAGCCAGGCTTCGCCATCTTTGAGTAGCACGTAGCTGTCAACCAGCTGGGCTTTGCCCTCACGCAGGCTTTTGACTTCCCAGCCGGCGAGCGCAAGCCCCGCTTCGAAACGGTGCTCAATAAAATAATCGTGACGCGCTTTCTTGTTGAGCGCGATGGTCCCCTTGGGGTGCTTTTTCTGTTTAGCCATAGCCGTAGCATTATAGAGGCAATATTGTTTTCTGGCGAGTGGTAGCTGTATGCAGAGTGAAAATGCATTTTCACAAAGCGGGTGACTGTTCCAGCAGTGCCGCTTTCGGTAGACTGTTGCGCGACTAAGGTTTGACTGTATACGACAGAGACTGATGACTACCAAAATTAACCGTTCGGCATTGCTGCCATATCCGGCTGGGGCGCTGTTTGACATGGTCAACGATGTGCAGGCATACCCGGATTTTTTGCCATGGTGTTCGGCAGCCAAAATACTGGAATCTGATGACAAACAGATGACGGCCGAGCTGACTGTGAGCAAAGCCGGATTGTCACAACGTTTTACCACACATAACCGGCTTGACCCTGGCCGGAGTATCGAGATGCGGCTGGTTAGCGGTCCCTTTAGTCATTTGCATGGAGTCTGGACTTTTCAGGCGCTGACAGACGAAGCGAGCAAGATCAGTCTTGATCTTGAGTTTGATTATTCGGGTGCCATCATGCGGGCCACCTTGGGACCGTTATTCAATCATGCAGCCAGTACCATGGTGGATGCATTTTGCCGGAGGGCGCAGCAACTGTATGGATAAGGCAATGCTGGATGTCGAAGTGGCCTATGCACTGGCCAATAAACAGAAAATTGTGGAATTGCGGGTTGCCGAAGGCACAACGGTACGTCAGGCGGCTATGCTGTCCGGACTGGACAGGGAGTTTCCCGGGCTGGATCTGGCAGGCAGTCCGCTGGGGATCTTTGGCAGGGCTGTCAGCAAACCGGACGAGCAGGTTCTGGAGCATGGTGACCGGGTTGAAATTTACCGGCCCTTGCTGGTGGATCCGAAAGAAGTGCGCAAGCAGCGTGCCCAGCGGGCAGCACAAACCAGGGAAGGCTAGAGCTGTGCTCCGTGACCGCGCTGCACTGCGCAACCGCGGACCGGAGCAGGGCTTAATGATTCTCACTGGGAGGCAAGCGTTGCCGGCGAGGGTACGGGCTGGTCTCAGTCGCCAAGGATGGCCTGGTCTTTGCTGACGCCCGGCATGAAGTCTCCTTGCAGCCCGATCAGCCTGCCTTCCTGGTCAAAAGTAAGGCTGATGCGCTCCTGGCGACGCTGTTGGCGGCCGGGCTCCAGGCTGTAAAGATAATCCCAGCGCTGTGGGTTAAAAGTATCGCTGATCAGCGGAGTGCCCATGATGAAGCGGACTTGCTGTGTCGTCATGCCGGGGCGTAACTGATCGACCATGTCTTGTGTGATGACATTGCCTTGCTGAACGTCGACCTTGTAGACGCCGGGTATGGAGCAGCCGGCAATAGCGAGGAGGGTGGCCAGACAGAGGCTGTGCAGTAAAGGTTTCTTTTGCATTGGCGACGAACTTCCACTATCGTTGTTGTGCAATTTAATTGAACGGCAAAGCATACCTGTTCCCGGGTGTCTGCGAAACCGCATATAATGAGTAGTAGATTATGTCTGAAAATATTGAATTGCGTAAGGCTGGATTGAAGGTCACCTTGCCGCGAGTCAAAATCATGCAGATCCTGGACGCATCTGAGCAGCGTCACATGAGTGCCGAGGATGTCTATAAAGCATTGATGGAAGCGGGAGACGATGTCGGCCTGGCGACTGTGTATCGGGTTCTGACCCAGTTTGAGAATGCCGGACTGGTTATCCGGCATAACTTTGATGGTGGTCACGCCGTGTTTGAGCTGGATGATGGTGAGCATCATGACCACATCGTATGTGTAGACTCTGGCGAGGTGTTCGAGTTTTACGACGAAAAAATTGAGCAGAGGCAGCAAGAAATCGTTGAAGAAATGGGCTATGAGCTGGTTGATCACAGCCTGGTTCTTTACGTCAAGAAAAAGTAAGCTGCCAGGTATGAAAACCCCGGTCACAACTCTGAGTTGGGCCGGGGTTTTTTGATTATCGGGCAGAGTAAATTTGATCGAAAACTCCGCCATCATTGAAGTGGACTTGCTGGATGTGTGCCCAGTTGCCGAATGTTTCTTCTACGGGCATGAAGTCTACGGCAGGAAAACGGTCAGCAAATTCTGCGAGGATTTTTGCGTTGCGTGGGCGCAGGTGATTTTTCGCAGCAATCCGTTGTGCTTCATCGGACCACAGGTATTCCAGGTAGGCCTGTGCCAGCTCGCGGGTACCTTTGCGGTCAACCACCTTGTCAACTATGCTCACGGGCGGTTCGGCCTGGGCGCTGACGCTTGGATACACCACCTCGAAGGAGCCGGCATCGAATTCACGGGCAATCATCACGGCTTCGTTTTCGAAGGTCACCAGTGCATCTCCGATCTGGTTTTGCATAAAGGTGCTGGTGGCGCCACGGCCGCCTGTGTCCATGACAGGTACCTGGGCAAACAGTTTGGTGACAAAGTTGCGGGCTTCTTCTTCCGAGCCGCCGTTTTTCAATACATAGGCCCAGGCCGACAGATAGCTGTAACGACCATTGCCGGATGTTTTCGGGTTGGGAATAATGACTTCTACATCCTCGCGGAGAAGGTCGGGCCAGTCCTGGATGTTTTTGGGGTTACCCTTGCGGACAATCAATACCGTTGCTGAAGTAAACGGTGCGCTGTTGTCCGGGAGACGTGTGGCCCAGTTCTCCGGAATCAGCTTGCCGTGTTCGTACAGGGCATGTATGTCGGTGGCCATGTTCATGGTGATGACATCAGCGGGCAGGCCATCAATGACTGAGCGGGCCTGTTTGCTAGAGGCTCCGTGTGACATCTGCAGCTGAACCGGCTTGTTACCCTGCTCGTGCCAGTGCTTCTGGAATAACGGGTTGTAGTCTTTGTAGAAGTCGCGCATGACGTCATAGGAGACATTCAGCAGCGGAGCGGCACTGAGCGACTGGCTCAGTGCAAGCAGTGCGGTGAAGGAGGCTGCCAACAGTGGTTTCATGGTTTCAACTCCGGTAGGGGGGTGTAAAAAGCAGAGTTTAGGCAAAGCCGCTTAGAATTCAAAAGAATCAATTTGAATTCATTTATGCGTTTTTGTTATTGATGCGACAGACTGTCATGCATTTTCGCTATTTTCGCAGTGGCCGAATTTCACCCGGGCAACAAAAAGCCCTCGGAAGGAGGGCTTTGGCTTGGCTTTACATGTTGGGATAGTTTGGGCCGCCGCCGCCTTCAGGGGCTACCCAGGTGATGTTTTGTGACGGATCCTTGATATCGCAAGTCTTGCAGTGCACGCAGTTTTCAGCATTGATCTGGATCCGCTTGCCGCCCTCGTCGGCCTCCACGATTTCATAGACACCCGCCGGGCAGTAGCGTTGTGCCGGCTCATCATACAGGGGCAGGTGTTTTTCGATCGAAATGGCTGGATCTTTCAACACCAGGTGTACTGGCTGGTTGGCTTCGTGTGCGGTGTTGGACAGGAAAACCGAGCTTAAGCGGTCGAAGCTGAGCTTGCCGTCAGGTTTTGGATAGTCGATTTTTGGCGCTTCGTTGACTTTTTTCAGGGTGGCGTGATCGGGCGTGGTGTCACGCAGGGTGAGCGGAATTTTGCCGCCAAAAATATTTTGATCAATGTAGTTGAAAGCTCCACCCAAAGTAGCGCCGAACTTGTGAATGGCCGGGCCGAAGTTGCGGCTACGATACAGCTCGTCGTACAGCCAGCTGCTTTTGTAGCCTTCGGTGTAGGCGGTCAGCTCGTCGCCACCTTCGCCACCGGCGAGCAGGGCATCAGCCGCTGCTTCCGCTGCCAGCATGCCGGATTTCATTGCGGTGTGATTGCCTTTGATCTTGGCGAAATTCAGCGTGCCCAGGTCGCAACCGATCAGGGCGCCGCCGGGGAAGACCATTTTGGGTACCGAGTTGAAGCCGCCCTTGGTGATGGCGCGGGCACCGTAGGCAACACGGGTGCCGCCCTCCAGATACTGCTTGATCACGGGGTGGTGCTTGTAACGCTGGAATTCTTCAAAAGGTGACAGGTGCGGGTTGCTGTAGGACAGATCGACAATCAGGCCGACGGCCACCTGGTTGTTTTCCAGATGATACAGGAATGAGCCGCCCGGGTTGTCATTGTCCAGCGGCCAGCCGGCAGTATGAATTACCAGACCAGGCTGATGCTTGGCCGGGTCGATGTCCCACAGCTCCTTGATGCCCAGGCCGTAGTGCTGCGGATCACAACCCTTGTCCAGCTCGTAGCGGGCCAGCAGGCGCTTGCCGATATGGCCGCGACAGCCTTCAGCAAACAGGGTGTACTTGGCGCGCAGCTCCATGCCGGGAGTGTACATGCCGTCTTTCGGATTGCCGTCACGGTCAACGCCCATGTCGCCGGTCAGAATGCCATAGACCGCACCCTCGTCATTGATCAGGGCATCCTGGGCAGCAAAGCCGGGATAAATTTCGACACCGAGGTTTTCTGCCTGCTCGGCCAGCCAGCGGCAGAGGTTGCCAAGGGATATGATGTAATTGCCTTCGTTGTGCATGGTTTTAGGCACAAAGAAGCCGGGAATCTTGCGGGCCTTGTCGGGACCGGTGAACAAGTAGATGTCGTCACCGGTTACCGGAGTGTTCAGAGGGGCACCGAGTTCTTTCCAGTCGGGAAACAGCTCGTCCAGGGCACGGGTTTCGAATACTGCACCTGACAGGCTGTGGGCGCCCACTTCAGAGCCTTTTTCAACGACACAGACGCTAAGCTCCTGGCCGGCTGCGGCAGCTTTTTGCTTGAGTCGGCAGGCGGCGGAGAGTCCGGCAGGGCCGGCGCCAACGATGACGACATCGAAATCCATAAATTCGCGTTCCACAGGCTATCTCCTCGGTGTACGGCTTTTATTTATTGTAGGTGGCTGAACCGGTGTGCGGGACAGCGCTGGGCATTATAACTACCACGGGCGAAACGGCCAATGCAAACGATCGTTTGAATTTTTTTCAAACCTGTTTAGAATCAGCGGCAGGGAACCTTCGGTCGACAGTCGTGCCATCGGCATGCAAAATCGGCCGGAACCAACAAATACAATGATTTTCCCTGATAGCCGGCTTCGTAGCATGGCAAGTCCGAGTCGGCGGTTTCATTGCAAGATGTTGTCCCGCAGGAGCAGTGACTGATTGCTCCCGTATTGACCGCATATCAGGTTGCGTTCAAGATAGCAGGCGTTTTGTGTCTGCGGCGGCTGGCCTTGTGCAGCCCTGTATCACTGTCCTGGCTTGCCTTGACGGTTTTTTATTCACCGGAGATAACGAGGAATCCATGAAGATTCTAGTAGCTGTCAAACGAGTGGTTGACCACAACGTAAAGGTGCGCGTAAAGGCGGACAATACCGGCGTGGAACTGGCCAACGTAAAAATGTCCATGAACCCCTTCTGTGAAATCGGTGTGGAAGAAGCCATCCGCCTGAAGGAAAAAGGCGTCGCCAGTGAAGTGATCGCCGTATCCGTAGGTCCTTCCGCTGCCCAGGAACAGCTGCGTACTGCGCTGGCACTGGGTGCCGACCGTGCCATCCTGGTTGAACAGGACGGCGAGGTCAGCTCGCTAAGTGTGGCCAAGCTGCTCAAGGCGCTGGTTGACAAGGAGCAGCCGGGCCTGGTCATGCTGGGCAAGCAGGCCATTGATACCGACAACAACCAGACCGGCCAGATGCTGGGTGCACTGACCGGTTATCCGCAGGGCACCTTTGCGTCCAAAGTGGAAGTAGAGGGTGATACGGTCAATGTGACCCGTGAAATTGACGGTGGCCTGCAAACTGTTGGTCTGAAACTGCCAGCCATTGTTACCACCGACCTGCGCCTGAACGAGCCACGTTATGCCAAGCTGCCGGACATCATGAAGGCCAAGAAAAAGCCATTGGAGACCGTCAGTCCTGCCGATCTGGGTGTGACGGTGGCTTCCACCCTGACCACACTGAAGGTTGAGGCTCCGGCCCAGCGTAGCGCAGGCATCAAGGTGGCCGATGTGGCTGAGCTGGTCGAGAAACTGAAAAACGAAGCGAAGGTGATTTAATGGCTATTCTGGTTATTGCTGAACACTCCAACGCTGCGCTGGGTGCAGCAACCCTGAACACCGTCACGGCGGCGAAGGCCATTGGCGGCGACATTCATGTGCTGGTTGCCGGTGCAGGCTGTGCAGCGGCTGCCGAGGCGGCGGCAAACATTGACGGTGTGGCCAAGGTGCTGATTGCGGATGATGCGGCCTATGAACACCAGCTGCCGGAAAACGTTGCTCCGCTGGTGGCCGATCAGGGCAAGAACTACAGCCATGTGCTGGCGTCAGCCACCACCACAGGCAAGAACCTGTTGCCCCGTGTGGCTGCGCTGCTGGATACTGACCAGATTTCTGAAATTATTGCGGTAGAAAGCGCCGATACCTTCAAGCGTCCAATCTACGCCGGCAATGCCATTGCCACCGTGCAGTCCAGTGCTGCCATCAAGGTCATCACCGTGCGTGGTACCGGTTTTGATGCGGCGGCAGCCGAAGGGGGTTCAGCCACAGTTGAAAACATCGCGGCCGGTGCCGATGCTGGTATTTCCAGCTTTGTTGGTGAGGAGCTGGCCCAGTCCGACCGTCCCGACCTGACCTCAGCCCGTGTGGTGATATCTGGCGGCCGTGGCATGGGGAATGGCGAGAACTTCGACATGCTGTACCAGCTGGCAGACAAGCTGGGTGCAGCAGTGGGCGCATCCCGTGCTGCGGTTGATGCCGGTTTTGTTCCTAATGACCTGCAGGTGGGTCAAACGGGCAAGATTGTTGCGCCTGACCTGTACATTGCTGTCGGCATTTCCGGCGCCATCCAGCACCTGGCCGGCATGAGCGGCTCCAAGGTGATTGTGGCGATCAACAAGGACGAGGATGCACCGATCTTCCAGGTGGCCGATTACGGCCTGGTAGCTGACCTGTTTGATGTAATACCGCAGCTGGATGCTGCTTTATAAGCAGGCTTATAATTCAGGCAACCTGTACGAAAAACCCGCCAACTGGCGGGTTTTTCGTTATGTGCAGTACGTTGATGCCGTTATCATGCTGCCGGTATTTGTACATTTGCCGGGCCAGAAAGGATTGAAAATAGCCCGGCCTGGTTATTTGTGTCTGATACACTGACCAGCTGTCAAGGTACAGCTGTCATCGGATGCAAAATCAGTCCCGCTCAATGGCCATGGCGACCCCCTGGCCGCCACCAATACAGAGGGTAGCCAGGCCTTTTTTGGCATCACGGCGCTGCATTTCGTGCACCAGTGAAACCAGAATGCGGCAACCGGAAGCGCCGATCGGGTGGCCAAGGGCAATGGCACCTCCATTGACGTTAATGATGGCGGTATCCCAGCCCAGTTCACGGTTGACAGAGATGGCCTGCGCGGCAAAGGCTTCGTTGGCCTCGATCAGGTCCAGTTGATTGTGGTGCCAGCCAGCCTTCTCCAGACACTTGCGGGTGGCCGGAACGGGGCCGGTACCCATGAATTCCGGTTCGACACCAGCGCTGGAGCAGGCGACAACCTTGGCCATGACGGTTAGACCGAGCGTGCTGGCCTTGCTGGCACTCATCAGCAGGACCGCAGCAGCGCCATCGTTGAGGGTAGAGGCATTGCCGGCGGTGACGCTGCCGTCTTTTTTGAAAGCAGGGCGCAGCTTGCCCAGGTTTTCGGCGGTGGTGCCGGCACGGGGCTGTTCGTCACGCTCGAACACCAGCGGATCGCCCTTGCGCTGGGGTACGCTGACCGGCGTGATTTCGCTGGCAAAGCGATTGGCTTCCAGTGCCTGACAGGCTTTGTGCTGGGAGGCGGCGGCAAAGGCGTCCTGTTCTTCACGGCTGATGCGGTAACGTTCGGCCAGGTTTTCGGCGGTTATGCCCATGTGGTAATCGTTGAAGGCATCCCACAAGCCGTCAATGATCATGCTGTCCTGCAGCTGGGCATGGCCCATGCGCAGGCCGGTACGGGCCCTGGGCAGCACATAGGGTGACAGGCTCATGTTTTCCTGGCCGCCGGCAATGACTACTTCGGCGTCACCACAGCGGATGGCCTGGGTTGCCAGGTGCAAAGCCTTGAGGCCCGAACCGCATACCTTGTTGAGGGTCAGGGCAGGGGTTTGTACTGGCAGGCCGGCTTTGATTGCAGCCTGGCGGGCCGGATTCTGACCGCTGCCGGCAGTGAGCACCTGTCCCATAATGACTTCATCCACTTCGCTGGCGGCCACACCGCTTTGCTCCAGCAGACTGTGGATGACGGTGGCGCCGAGCTCCTCGGCGGGGATACTGGCCAGAGACCCCTGGAAACTGCCGATGGCGGTACGGGTTGCGGCAACAATGACTACGTCCTGCATGTGGAATACCTCAATTGTTTATTGTTTATTGTTTGTGTCGTGAGTCCGCGTGCTCCCCCGGGCACGGTATTCGGTCTGTTGTCTCTACCGAAGACGGCATTTTAACAGGTTGCGGTTTCCTCTTGTTGGAAACCCCCTTCTGTAGCAGCGCTGGAGAAAGGCCAGAGTGTCCGGTACCGGGCAAGTGGTGCTGCAAAACATTACCGTTGTCTGCCGGCGTGCAAAATCCGCTATATTTAACGGGTGTTTGTGCAGGCAGGTGGCCGGATGGGAATACGAATTTTTCTTTTATGGAGTGGGCTGGTGGCAGCCGCGCTGGCAGATGTACCAGAGCCGTCCGCGTGTGAACAACTTCATCTGGTGGTTGAGCCTGATGTGCAGTGGCCTGCCGGCAAATCCCCCGAACAGGAGGTGGAGCAGTTGCAAAGGATCGGCGAGTTGCAATTGCATGTGCACGAATATGGTGAAGACAGTGCACAAGAGTTTGCTTCCGGGGTGCTGGACCTGTGGTTGGGTGCCGGACTGGAGCGCCTGCAACAAACAATGGCCCACCCTTTGCTACCCCCCTTGTGGCAGCATGAACAATTGATCTGGCTGCGCAGTGGCGAAGTGGTCAGCCTGGAACATTGGCCACAGCTTAACGGCTTGCGCGGCGGGTTTTGGTTGCAACAGCGCGTCACGGGGAGCCTGACCGGGCTGCAGCCGCACCTTGAGCTTGAGGCAATGCATGAACTGGACAGTCCGGCCATGGCACTGGTTGCGTTGCTGAAGGGTACGATCGATTTTTTGGTGGCCGACCGCGAGTTGATCAATAGCTTGCTGATGCAGGCGCAGGCTGCTTCTGATATTGAGCATCTGACCCGGCCGGTACAGGCAAGCCCCCGTTATCTGGCGATCAGCAACAATTCGGCGTGCAAGGATGCCGCGCTGCTTCAACGTCTGGCTGCTGCGCTGCAAGCTGACAGCTGAGCGTCCTGGTGGCAGCTGCAGAAAATAAAACAACCGCGTCCAGAAAGCTGGCGCGGTTGTTTTTATAAGCTGGATGCTTAGCTGCGTTGTTGCAAGGCCGCGATACGTTGCTCCAGTGGCGGGTGGCTCATCAGAAGGCTGGCGACGCCCTGTTTGAAGCCGCTGCTGATGCCAAAGGCAGCCATGCTGTCGGGCATTTGTGACTCGACTTGGCCTGACTCGACCTGCAGGCGGCGCAGCGCGCTGATCATGGCACCAGTGCCGGCCAGCCTGGCACCGGCTTCATCGGCGCGGAACTCGCGGCGGCGGGAGAACCACATTACGATAATGCTGGCCAGAATGCCCAGTACCAATTGGGCAAAGATGGTGGCGACAAAATAGCCGATACCTGGGCCATCTTCATTTTTCAGGATTGCTTTGTCGACAAAATTGCCAAAGATGCGGGCAAAGAACATGACGAAGGTGTTTACCACGCCCTGGATCAGGGTCAGGGTAACCATGTCGCCATTGGCGACGTGCCCTATTTCGTGGGCCAGTACAGCCTCTACTTCTTCCGGAGAAAAGCGTTCAAGCAGGCCCTGGCTGACGGCAACGAGTGAGTTGTTCCGGTTCCAGCCGGTGGCGAAGGCGTTGGCTTCGTAGGCAGGAAAAATGCCGACTTCAGGCATGCCGATACCGGCGTCGTTGGCCAGTCGCTGTACGGTGTTGATCAGCCATTGTTCGTTGTGGGTACGTGGCTGGTCAATCACCTGGGTGCCCGTGGATTTTTTTGCCATCCACTTGGACATGAACAGGGAGATAAACGAACCGGTGAAGCCGAATACGGCACAGATTACCAGCAGCTCGGTGTTGCTTTGCCCGGTGTAGTTGTCGATACCGAGCAGGCTGAGGACGATGCTGGCAACAATAAGTACGGCAACGTTGGTGGCAAGAAAAAGTAAGATGCGCATCATGATGCGTAGAGCTCCAGTTTTATAAAGGGTCGTGATTATATGGTGTGTAGCCGGGCGATATTCAAGAGTTTTTGCCAGACTGGATTACAGGATTGTTGCAAAATATTTTAGGAATGGCCAGCGGAGCTGGCTCGTGCAACAGGGACCTGTTCCGGCATTGCATGAAAGGCGTTAGCCGGGATCTACATCTGGAAAAAATACTGCATGACAGCAATCAGGGCTTCGCTGTTGCGGGACTGCAAATGTCGCCGCAGCTGCTGGGCCATGCTGCCGCTGGCGCGCTGGATGCTGGCCGGAGTATCGGCTGGGAAATCGTTGAACGGGTGATTGCAGCTGGACAGCCGAACAAAGGCTTTTTCGCTCAGCTCGGCCTGGTCAAGAGCTTCATAGCCCAGTGTGCCAAGATGGCGGAGGTAGCCTTCATTGGCCAGCCAGAGCAAGGTTGCCAGGCAGTGCTGCTGGCGCGGATGCGGCAGGCCGACCTCATCCGCCGGGAGAATGCCGACCATGTCATCCAGGTAAAGGGTGACGGGGCGCGGAAAGGACTGGTATAGCTTGACCAGCCCCAGTGCCGCGTCACGGTAGAAGTCGTCAATGTGCAGATCCATGCTGGCTGCTATTGGCGATAGGTCTTCATGAAGTTGCCGATACGGCCGATGGCCACTTCCAGGTCTTCGGTCCGTGGCAGGGTAACCACCCGAAAGTGATCGGGCCATGGCCAGTTGAATGCGGTGCCCTGGACCACCAGCAGCTTTTCTTGCAATAGCAGGTCCAGCACGAACTTTTCGTCGTTATGGATCGGGCAAACCTTCGGGTCAATGCGCGGGAAGGCGTAGAGGGCACCCATGGGTTTTACACAGCTGATACCGGGAATGTCGTTAAGCAGTTCCCAGGCACGGTTGCGCTGCTCCAGCAGGCGGCCATTGGGTAGTACCAGATCATTGATGCTTTGGTAGCCGCCCAGCGCAGTCTGGATTGCATGCTGGGAGGGCACATTGGCGCACAGGCGCATGTTGGCCAGTATGTCGAGACCTTCAATATAGCCCTGGGCACGGGCTTTGGCACCGGAAACAATCAGCCAGCCAGAGCGGAAACCGGCTACCCGATAAGACTTGGACAGGCCATTAAATGTCAAAAACAGCAGGTCGTCGGCCAGCGAGGCAATACAGGTATGCCTGGCACCGTCGTAGAGAATTTTGTCGTAAATTTCGTCGGACAGCACGATCAGGTTGTGCTGGCGGGCGATTTCAACAATTTCCTGCAGCAGTTCTTCAGAATAGACTGCACCTGTCGGGTTGTTGGGGTTGATGATCAGGATGGCCTTGGTGTTGGACGTGATCTTGCTGCGGATATCGTCCAGGTCAGGGAACCAGCCGGCCTGCTCATCACACAGGTAGTGCACTGGCTTGCCGCCGGCCAGGGTGCAGGCAGCGGTCCACAGTGGATAGTCGGGCGCCGGAATCAGTACCTCGTCGCCGTTATTGAGCATTGCCTGCAAAGACATCACGATCAGCTCGGAGACACCGTTACCCAGGTAGATGTCTTCGATGCCGACACCGTCGATGTTCATTTGCTGGCAATAGTGCATGACTGCTTTGCGGGCGCTGAACAGGCCTTTGGAATCGCTGTAGCCCTGCGCAGTTGGCAGGTTGCGGATGACATCTTGCAGAATTTCTTCGGGCGCCTCAAAGCCGAAAGGGGCCGGGTTGCCGATATTGAGTTTGATTACACGCTGGCCTTCGTCCTCCAGGCGCTTGGCATGCTTCATGACCGGCCCGCGAATGTCATAACAGACGTTGGCCAGTTTGTTGGATTTGGTGAACTGCATGAGAAATGTCCCGCAAATAAGGTGGGTATACAGATTGGTCGCCAGCGGGGGTACACAGACAGGCCCGCAGCGCTCGGCTACCTCGTCTATAATGCCAGCTTTTATCGGATAATGCTTGCGCTGGTGCGGGATTCCTTGCACCGCAAAACCGGGGAGGCCAGAGTGCAAAATTCAATGGAAGTTTTTTTACAGCGGGCGATCCAGACCCTCGACCGACTTGAGCCCTTGCTGCCGGAGCGCCATCCACCTCTGGACTGGAACAGGCAGCTGGCAGCACGCTGGGTCAGCAGTCCGCGCGCGGGCTATTTACGTCCGGTCGAGGTGCGTTCCAGGCTCAAGCTGGGTGACTTGCTGGGCATTGAGCGTCAGCGCGACCTGCTGCTGGCCAACACCAGGCAGTTTTTACAGGGGTTGCCCTGTAATCATGCCCTGATGTGGGGCGCCCGAGGTACAGGAAAGTCTTCGCTGGTGCGGGCAATTCTGTCTGAATACGCCGGGCAGGGGTTGCGTCTTGTTGAGGTCGAGCGCAATGACTTGGCTGAACTGCCGCTGATTGTCGCTGCGCTGGCCGGCTTGCCACAACGGTTTATAGTGTTTTGTGACGACCTGTCGTTCGAGGCCGGAGAGGGTGATTACCGGTTGTTGAAAAGTGTTCTTGACGGTTCGCTGGAACAGGCACCGGATAATGTGGTGCTCTATGCAACCTCGAACCGGCGTCATCTTTTGCCAGAATACATGAGCGACAACCGTGACTGGCAGCGCGGTGACAATGGCGAACTGCATCCGGGCGAGGCAGTGGAAGACAAAATAGCCCTGTCTGACCGGTTTGGTCTGTGGTTGTCATTTTATGCTTTTAGCCAGGACCACTATCTGGATGTGGTCTGCCACTGGGTTAGTCATTATGCAGCGCAGCAAAAAATGAGTTGGCAGCGCGACGAAGAGCTTGAGAAGCAGGCTATTCGCTGGGCTCAGGCACGGGGTAACCGCAACGGCCGCTGTGCCGAACAGTTCGCCCGCCACTGGGTGGGGATGCAGGCTTTGCCAAGTAATTGATATGGGGCACTTAACAGTATGACGGATGCACATGTACAACATCATATTGACCTGTTGCGGTACCTGCGGCAGGTATTGCAAACACTGGCAGAGGAAGACGTGGTGCCGGAAGAGCACCAGGGATTCATTACGCGTTATGACGAGCTGATTGAGCACATGCGTCAAGGCGATGATGACCGCTATCTTGGCCAGGAGCTGGTCAGCCAGGTTTTCCAGCGCTATCCCCAGATTGCCCACCAGGTGCCCCGCGATTTGCTATGGTTTTTTGGTGGTGAGTGCTTGCACTTTATGCCGGATGATGAAATTGCCAAGTATCAGTTGCTGGAGGAGCGTCGGTTTGCCGCTCTGGAACAGGGTAAAGCGTTTGACTGGGATGCCGAGGTTCGGCTGATGTTCTTGCCGGTGGCAGGGCAGAGCAAACACTAAATTCAAAAAAGGCTTGACGGGCGGCGAAGTTACCAATAGAATGCGCACCACTTCCAGCCAGCAGGGCGTACAGCCCGAAGCAGGAAATGGATACTGTTAAAAGTTCCAAGGCTGCGTCCCCTTCGTCTAGTGGCCTAGGACACCGCCCTTTCACGGCGGTAACAGGGGTTCGAGTCCCCTAGGGGACGCCATATTCAAGCGGGAATAGCTCAGTTGGTAGAGCACAACCTTGCCAAGGTTGGGGTCGCGAGTTCGAGTCTCGTTTCCCGCTCCAAATACGGCGTTAAGCTGAAACAAAAAAGGGTCCTTCGGGACCCTTTTTTGTTTTTATGCCCTGGTATTATAAGCTGCGCCCTCGCAAGCAGTCAGGCCAGCGGCCGGGTGGAAGTTGCTCTGGAGTGCTGTCTGCCAGCATGAACGCTGTGTTTCTTGATAGAAAAAAGGCCTGCATTTGCAGGCCTTTTTGGTTGTATCCGGCTACTGTGCCGAACCGGCGTCTTTTTCGGACTTCTTGATCTGCTCCAGTGCTTCCCATGCCTTGGCAAAAATAAAAGGGATAATGGCAAAAGCCATGGCTATGGTCGCAGTAGCGGTTTGCTGGGCTGCATCTTTTGCGCCGCCCAGCCAGAGCAGCAGCACTGCTGCGGCGATGCCGGTTCCCACAAGTGTAACGATCCAGGCGTTTTTCTGCATAACTTTCTATCCTGTGAATTAAAATTGGGCTCAAAACGTGTGCCAAATAAAACAAGTAACGCTGCGGCTGTCAAGCATGGGGAAGCAGGAGGTTGAGGCAGGTCATGTTGTGACAATAAAACGTAAACGCCGGTAATTATGGGCAATTGCGGACGCATTCAGTTGGCTTTCAGGTTAAAATCAGCGCTTGTCCATACATCCAAAGAACATGGTATGAGCCTGAGCAGTATTGTATCTCTTTTGAACCGCACCGGTCTGGTGGTGCAAATCATGGTCGGCATGGTTGCCGGTGTTGTGCTGGCACTGCTGGCGCCTGACTGGGCTGGCGAGGTTTCGCTGCTGGGCCAGCTTTTCATTTCTGCCTTGAAATCGGTTGCTCCGGTTTTGGTTTTCATTTTGGTAACCGCAGCCATTTCGCGTTACGACAATGATCAGCCAACACATATACGGCCAATTCTGGTTTTGTACCTGATAGGGACTTTTGGCGCTGCTGTGGTGGCTGTACTGGCCAGCCTGGCTTTTCCTTCACAGCTGGTACTGGTCAGGGCTGCGGACATATCGGCGGTGCCTCCTGCCGAGGTTCGTGACGTATTGAGAACACTGGTCCTGTCCATGGTCGACAATCCGGTGAGTGCCATTGCCAATGCCAACTTTATCGGCATTCTTGCCTGGGCCATAGGGTTGGGTATTGCTTTGCGGCACTCTACGGATACCACAAGGCGTGTTGTACATGACTTGGCAGATAGCGTTTCGTGGATTATCCGCTGGGTAATCCGGCTGGCACCGCTGGGCGTATTTGGCCTGGTAGCCACCATGGTGGTGGAAGCAGGGTTGGCTACTTTAGCCAGCTATGCGCATTTGTTGCTGGTACTGCTCGGGGCGATGTCGGCTGTAGCGCTGATCGTCAACCCATTACTGGTCTGGTGGAAAATTCGCAAAAATCCTTATCCTCTGGTGTTCCGCTGCTTGCGTGAAAGCGGTATTACCGCGTTTTTCACCCGGTCATCTGCCGCCAATATTCCGGTCAACATGGAGCTGGCCAAACGGCTTAAGCTTGACTATGCAACCTATTCGATCTCGATACCGCTGGGCGCAACCATCAATATGGCCGGTGCAGCTATTACCATTGGGGTGCTAACGCTGGCTGCTGTACATACGCTGGGCATTGAGGTCAGTTTTGGTACTGCACTTCTTCTTTGTGTGGTGTCGGCAGTGTGCGCTTGTGGAGCCTCGGGTGTGGCTGGCGGCTCGCTGTTGCTGATTCCATTGGCCTGCAGTCTGTTTGGCATTGATACTGAGACCTCCATGCAAGTGGTTGCCATAGGGTTCATCATCGGGGTTTTGCAGGATTCGGCCGAAACAGCCCTTAACTCGTCCACTGACGTACTGTTTACAGCAGCCTCGGACATTGCGGCCAAGCGCAAGGCAGGAGTTTGACACCTATGAGTTTGACTGAAATACCGGTCAGTTCAACTGAGCATTTTGTGGGCAGCATCATCTCGTTATGTGTTGATCAGGTGCGCTTGCCTGATGGCAGTTTGGCCAGCAGGGAGTGTGTGTTGCACCCTGGTGGTGCAGCGGTGCTGGCCGTAACACCAGAACAGCAGGTCGTGCTGGTGCGACAGCACCGTTATGCATGCGGGCTTGATCTGCTGGAGCTGCCTGCAGGCAAGCTGGACGCCGGCGAAGACCCGGCAGCATGCGCCCGTCGTGAGCTGGCTGAAGAAACGCCCTATACGGCCCAGTCAGTACAGCTGCTGCATGAGTTTTACTCTACGCCAGGCTTTTGTAATGAAAAAATATTCTTGTACTGGGCGCAAGGTGTTGAGGCCAATAGCCAGTTGCAGGCGGATGCGGGAGAGTTGCTGGAGCTGGTGCTGCTTGATGACAAGCAGGTACGTGAAGCCCTTGCGCAGCAGCGCATCAGGGATGCCAAAACATTGATCGCGCTGTATTGGTGGCTGGCGCGCCGTGAAGGCGCATAGGATCAGCATTAAAGCCAGGCCGGCTGCGTCGTGATTTTTGTCAAGCCGACTTTGGTTGCTGATGCTGTATATATAGCCAAAATATCCGCCAAATGCATGTAAAGTGGGGTGTGCGTGAAATTCTTAAATGCTTTGAGCATCAGTCGCAAGCTGATGCTGGTTCTGGCATTTCCCTTGGCTGGGCTTGTCTACTTTTCGACCACCTCACTGCTCACCCAGGTGGCGACCTGGCATCAGGCCGAACAGCTGGAGCAATTAACCAGCTTGTCTGGCCAGTCAAGCCTGCTGCTGAAAGAGTTGCAGCGTGAACGCGGCCGCACTGGCAGCTACCTGGGGGCCTCGGGGCAGCGTTTTGGCAGTGAACTGCAACAGCAGCAGCGCGCCACTGATGCACAGGTTCGTGTACTGCATGATGCACTGCAGCGGGTGCAGCTGGATGAGTTTGACACTGAGTTTGCCATGGGCTGGCAGAGGTTTTTACAGCAGCTGAGCCAGCTGGAAGCCATGCGTGAACAAGTGCGTGCAATGAAGGTTCAAGCTGCAGAGGGGATCAGCTTTTACACTGCTCTGAACAGATTGTTGTTAAGCACCATTGAAGGTCTGGCGCAGGTTGACGCTGCTTATGAGTTGGCATCGCCAGTCAGAAGCTACGTTGGCGCGCTGCATGCATCTGAATCTGCAGGCATCGAGCGGGCTACACTGAGCGCAGCTTTTAGCTCCGATCAGCTGCCCCGTTCACTTTTGCAGCGAGTGATCGTGCTCATGGCGAACCAGGACCAGTACGTTGAGGGCATGTTGGCTGTCGCTTCTGTTGAACAGCGCGAGCTGTTCCGGATGACTCTGCAAAACCCGGCAGTCGGGCAAGTAGACCAGTTGCGACAGCAGGCGGTGGAGCGCTCGGGCGGACCCCTTGGAGTTGATGCTGCACACTGGTTCGACTTGTCGACAGTCAAGATTGACCTGTATCACGAAGTTGCTGCCAGCTATGCACAGGATTTGATTCGCGCTGCGGGTCAACTGATTGGCCGTGCGAAAAAAACGGCGGGTGTGACCTTGCTGGTTGCGGCGGGCGCAATTGTTACTGCGGTACTGTTTTCGTTTTACCTGTCCCGTCTTATCGTATCGCAGGTACGCTGCCTGCACACTACCATCACCTGGGTTGAGAAAACCAACGACTTGAATGCCAGAGTGCAGGTTGACACAGGTGATGAAATTGGACAGGTAGCAGAAGCCTTCAACCGGATGCTGGAAAAATTCCATGGCACAGTTGTCCACATGCATCAGTCTTCGGTTCAGGTGGCGGCTACTGCAGAAGAGCTGTCGACAACTACAGACCAGGCAGATCAAGGCATTCAGCAAAATCGTAGCGAGACGGAACAGACCGTGGTTGCCATGAATCAAATGGCTGCTACTGTTCTGGATGTTGCACAGAATACTGCTGCCGCAGCTATGGCTGCACAGGATGCCGAGCAGCAGGGTAGCGCCAGCAACCAGGTGGTGCAGGAGGTTTTACAAAAAATCCGCTTGCTGGAAGCCGGGACGGGGGAGGCAGCCGAGGTAATTGGCCGTTTGAACACCAATAGCCAGCAGATTAACCGGGTGCTGGATGTTATTCGCGGGGTGGCCGAACAAACCAACCTGCTGGCACTGAATGCTGCCATTGAAGCGGCGCGGGCCGGTGAGGCAGGCCGTGGTTTTGCAGTAGTCGCTGATGAGGTTAGAACTCTCGCCACACACACGCAGAACTCGACCGAAGAAATTCATCAGCTGATTGCCGATTTGCAGAAAGGCGTTGCCCAGGTCGTTGAGGTGATGCAGCAAGTTGGCCGGCATGCCGATGAAAGTGTTGTAATGGTGGAGCGCTCGTCGAGTCTGCAGCATGAAGTTGCTGGCAACTTGCAAGCCATTACAGGCATGAACCAGCAGATTGCAGCTGCTGCAGAAGAGCAGCGTGCAGTTACTGACGCAATCAATCACAGCCTGGCCAAGATCGGTGGCGTTACCGAACAGACCGCAGGCAGCTCCCGGCAAATTGCCCAGGCAAGTGAAGAGCTGGCCCGGCTGGCCAGCCAGATGCAAGGTCTCGTGCAGCAGTTTCGTACCTGAGTCCCTGCTGCTGCAAGAGTGGGGAAAGGATGGACGCGAGCGGTATGGGGGCTTATGCTTTTTGTGTCGCACAGGGCCACATGGCTGGCAGGTGTAGTCTGCGCAGCACTGTTTCACTGAACCCAGGAGAATGACATGTCTGATATATGGTTAACCAGTCTGGTCACGGAGACCCCGCAGGAGGGATTTGAACTGGCCATCACCTTGAGCCGCCGCGGCGTCAAGTATACCCAGCCTGATCCGGAGGTTTTGCACAGGTTGCGCCCCGAATATGCCGAGTCGGCCGACTCGCTGACAGCTGCGTCCCAGGTTATAGCCGTCAATTTCCAGACCGTCGCTGCAGCCAACAATTATTGGCGCAAGTGACTTGCACCTGCCCGCATGCAAGGTGTGGGCAGCCTGCGTCGCGGCCACCTGATGGTACAGAAACAGTGGCAGCCCGGCCTGTGGCAACAGGCATAGATGTGGTAGAATTTGTGCTTTTGCAGGTTACCAGAGCGTCGCGGTGCGTCCATTATTCCTTTTTCTTTACTGTGGGCTAGTGCTTGTCTTGCCGGCGCAGGCTGATGAACAGCGGGTCCGTGAACAGCTGAAGCAGCTGCAGCCAGATATCCTGATTGAACACATTGTCCTGATTGAAGGTGCTGGGCTGTATCAGGTGCAGCTGGCTGATGGCCAGTTTCTCTATGTTGATCAAAGTGCCAGCTATGTTTTGCATGGCGAGCTGTACCAAATTAGCAAAGACCGGGCTTTGAACCTGACCGGTCAGGCCCAGCAAAAGATGATTGCAGAGCTGATGCAGGAATTGAATCCGGACGATATGGTGATTTTTCCTGCGAAAGATGAGACACGGGCCAGCATAACCGTTTTCACCGATGTAGACTGTGGCTATTGCCAGAAACTGCATGCCGAGGTTGAAGAGCTGAACCGCCAGGGCATTCAGGTGCGCTATCTGGCCTGGCCGCGTCAGGGCCTGTCAGGCAGCACCTACGACACCATGGTCAGCATCTGGTGTGCCGAGGACCGCCAGCAAGCCATGACCAGCGCCAAGCGGCGTCAGCCAGTTGCAGCGGCCAGCTGCCGGCATCCGGTTGATCGTCAGCATGCGCTGGGCCGGCAAGTGGGTGTTCGTGGCACACCGACCATAGTGCTGGAAAATGGCGAGCTGATTCCGGGCTATGTTCCGGCAGCCCGGCTGGTGACGCGGGCATTGCGGGCAAGATAAACGATAGATCAAATTAAGGGCCGCACCCATAAGAGCGGCCGTAACAAGAGGGGTTGGCATAGCGTGAAAACCGTCAAGGTCGGAATTTGTGGGCTGGGTACCGTAGGTGGCGGCACTCTTAATGTGTTGCAGCGCAATGCAGGCGAAATTTCCCGTCGCACCGGTCGCCGGATTGAAGTGGTACAAATTGCCGCGCGCAGCATTAATCCGCAGTGTGACACCACAGGCATTGAGATAATCAGTGATGCGATGCAGGTTGCGGCCAATCCGGATGTTGATGTTGTGGTCGAACTGATTGGCGGTGACACTGTTGCACGCGAGCTGGTGTTGGCTGCCATAGATAACGGCAAGCATGTGGTGACAGCCAACAAGGCTTTGCTGGCCGTGCACGGTAATGAGATTTTTGCCCGGGCCCAGGCCAAAGGTGTCATGGTTGGCTATGAAGCTGCAGTGGCAGGCGGCATTCCGGTGATCAAGGCAATCCGCGAGGGTCTGGCCGGTAACCGCATCAACTGGCTGGCCGGCATCATCAACGGTACCGGCAACTTCATCCTGACCGAAATGCGGGAGGAAGGGCGCGCCTTTGAAGATGTGCTGCAAGAAGCCCAGGCGCTGGGCTACGCCGAGGCCGATCCGACTTTTGACGTTGAGGGCATTGATGCCGCTCACAAGTTGACCATTCTGGCATCCATTGCTTTCGGCATTCCGCTGCAGTTTGACAAAGCCTATACCGAAGGCATCACGCAGCTGACCACGGCTGATGTCAACTATGCTGAAGCACTGGGTTACCGCATCAAACACCTGGGTGTAGCGCGTCGAACCGGTAGCGGCATTGAATTGCGCGTACATCCGACCCTTATTCCTGAGGAACGGTTGCTGGCCAACGTCAACGGCGTGATGAACGCGGTGATGGTTAATGGCGATGCCGTGGGCAGCACCCTGTATTACGGCGCCGGTGCCGGCATGGAGCCGACCGCTTCGGCGGTGGTGGCGGACCTGACAGATATTGCCCGCATGATGGATGCGGAGGCTGACTGCCGGGTTGCCGCACTGGCATTCCAGGCTGAAGCCTTGTCGAGCGAGGCGGTGTTGCCCATTGCCGACTGTGAATCGGCCTACTACCTGCGCATCCAGGCACAGGACCACCCCGGTGTACTGGCCCAGGTGGCCAGCATTTTGTCGGAGCGTGGCATCAATATCGAATCCATCATGCAGAAAGAAGCCGAGGAGCAGGACGGCCTCATTCCCGTCATTTTGCTGACTCACCGGGTGCAGGAAGTGCGCATGATTGATGCGATCGCCGCACTGGAAGCGCTGGAGGCGGTCAGTACCCCGGTCATTCGCATTCGTGTCGAACAGCTGAACTAATCATTTATAAAGGCAAGCAATATGCGTTATATCAGCACACGTGGCCAGGCTCCGGCCCTGAATTTTGAAGAGGTACTGCTGGCCGGACTGGCCAGTGATGGCGGCCTTTACGTACCAGAAAACCTGCCACGCTTCTCTCTGGAGCAAATGCAGTCCTGGGTTGGTCTGCCGTATCATGAACTGGCGTTTGAAGTGATGCGTCCCTTTGTTGCCGGCAGCATCAGTGATGCCGACTTCAAGGCCATTATCGAAGACACCTATGGTGCGTTTGCCAACAGTGCCGTCGCACCGCTGCGTCAGCTGGATACCAACGAGTGGGCGCTGGAGCTGTTCCATGGCCCGACCCTGGCGTTCAAGGACTTTGCCCTGCAGCTGCTCGGTCGTCTGCTGGACCATGTGCTGACCAGGCGCGGTGAACGTGTGGTCATCATGGGTGCCACCTCCGGTGATACCGGTTCGGCTGCTATCGAAGGCTGCCGCCGCTGTGACAATGTGGATATCTTCATCCTGCACCCGCACCAGCGCGTGTCCGAAGTACAGCGCAAACAGATGACCACCGCCATCAGTGACAACATTCACAATATCGCCATCGAAGGCAACTTCGATGACTGTCAGGAAATGGTCAAGGCCAGTTTTGCCGATCAGGGCTTTCTCAAGGGTACCCGTCTGGTGGCGGTCAACTCGATCAACTGGGCGCGCATCATGGCGCAAATTGTTTACTACTTTCATGCCGCGCTGCAGCTGGGCGCGCCGCACCGCTCGGTAGCATTTTCGGTGCCGACCGGCAACTTTGGTGACATCTTTGCTGGCTATCTGGCGCGCAACATGGGCTTGCCGGTCAGCCAACTGATTGTGGCCACGAATCGCAACGATATCCTGCACCGTTTCATGAGCGGCAACCGCTACCACAAGGATGAACTGCACCCGACGCTATCGCCATCCATGGATATCATGGTGTCGTCAAACTTTGAGCGCTTGCTGTTTGACATGCACGGTCGCAACGGCGCGCTGGTGGCAGGGTTGATGGACCGCTTCCGTGCAACTGGCCAGTTGTCTGTTGAAGAAGACCGCTGGAGTGAGGTGCGCAAGCTGTTTGATTCTCTTGCCGTAGATGATGAGCAAACCTGTCAGACCATTGCCGAGGTGTATGCCCAGTGTGGTGAGCTGATTGATCCGCACACGGCGATTGGCGTGCGGGCAGCCCGCGAATGCCGGCGCAGCCCAAGCGTGCCCATGGTGACCCTGGCCACTGCACACCCTGTCAAGTTTCCGGAAGCGGTGGAGAAGGCTGTATCCGGCGTCGCCCCACAGTTGCCAGCGCACATGGCTGACCTGTTCGAACGTGAAGAGCGCTGTACCGTGTTGGCCAACGACCTGGCAACTGTACAAGCGTTTGTCAGTCAGCATGGCAATCGCGGCAAGCCGCTGTAAATATCGCTTTAAATAGGATCTTGGATGCCACTGTGGGAGTCACTGCAGTGGCGAACAGGGCTTGAACAAGGTCAGCACAAGGTGGTTCCGGGCCACGGCTAAAGCCGCTCGTACAAGTCAACTGCAGGAGCCACTTCAGTGGTGAAAAGAGCTTGAGCAGGGCCCAGGCTGGGTCAGCACAGGATAGCCAGGGGCGCGGCTGAAGCTGCTCGTGCAGTTGGGGCCGCCGGTACAGTTTATATTGCCCATACAGCTGAAGCGGCTGGCGGAACGGATGCAGCAGCTGCAGATGAGGGGTTTATAGTGCAAGCTTCGCGTATGCGATGGTGGGCGTGCAAGGCGCTATAAAGTTCTGTGCGGGCTTGACAGGCAGCATCTAAACCGGCATGATTCGCAAGTCATTTTTCCCTTTCATGTAGAAGTATTCGAGGAGTTCGACTGTGGCCAACAGCCCTTCTGCCAAAAAACGCGCCAAACAGGCTGAGAAGCGCAACAGCCACAATGCCAGCCTGCGTTCCATGGTTCGCACCTACATCAAGAACGTAATCAAGGCACTGGACGCCAAAGATCTGGCCAAAGCCCAAGAGGCCTATGCCAAGGCTGTTCCTGTCATTGACCGCATGGCTGACAAAGGCATTCTGCACAAAAACAAGGCTGCCCGTCACAAGAGCCGCCTGAACCAGCACATCAAGGCGCTGGCTGCTGCATAAGCCCTAGGCATTGCAAAAAACCGGTCCCCGTGACCGGTTTTTTTGTGCCTGAAAAATCTCTTGACGGCTCCTGTCGGCCGCTACCTCATTTTAAAGCTTGGTGTTTGTCGTGTGCGGGCATGCATTGCCTGAGGGGTGATGGTGCAAATCTTGCAGGGCCAGAACAGGCTTTGCTGTTATCAGCCACCGTATTTATGTCATCCGGGGTATTCAGGGGTGGCCTGCTTGTGCAGCCTGTATCCGGGCGGCATCAGACAGGTATTGCAGTTGTTTTTAATCAGTAATCTGTGTGTTAGGGTCATTGAGTTGCACTGCTCGTCTGGCTAATGTGTGGCAAACAACACCTGTATACATCGGCATGAACCTGTGGAGCGCTGACATGACCAACCCCCATTATCCAAGCCTGCTGCAACCGCTGGACCTTGGCTTTACCACACTGAAGAACCGGGTCCTGATGGGCTCAATGCATACCGGCCTGGAAGAGCGCCCCGGCGGTTTCGAGCGCATGGCGGCTTACTTTGCCGAGCGGGCCCATGGCGGCGTCGGCCTGATGGTTACCGGCGGTATCGCGCCGAACAAGGAAGGCGGCGTATACAAGGGTGCGGCAAAACTGAGCACACCGGAAGAAGCAGCGCAGCACAAGGTTGTAACTAAAGCAGTACACGAGGCGGGCGGCAAAATCTGCTTGCAGATTTTGCATGCCGGCCGCTATGCCTATAGTCCGGATCTGGTGGCGCCAAGCGCCATTCAGGCGCCGATCAACCCGTTCAAGCCAAGGGAGCTGACCAGTGACGAGATCTGGCAGCAGATCGATGATTTCGTCAACTGTGCACAAATGGCCCGCCAAGCCGGCTATGACGGTGTCGAGGTGATGGGGTCGGAAGGCTACTTCATCAACCAGTTTTTGGTCAGTCATACCAACCAGCGTACTGACGAATGGGGTGGTGAGTTCACCAGCCGCATGCGCCTGCCAGTAGAAATTGTCAGCCGGATACGTGCCGCGGTGGGTGACGACTTCATTATTATCTATCGACTGTCGATGCTTGACCTGCTCGACAGTGGCAGCAACTGGGACGAGGTTGTTCAGCTGGCCAAAGCCATCGAGACAGCTGGCGCCACTATCATCAATACCGGTATCGGCTGGCACGAAGCGCGCATTCCGACTATTGCCACCAAGGTGCCGCGTGGTGCCTTTGTCAGTGTTACCGCCAAGTTGCGCGGTGAGGTGGGCGTTCCGCTGGTGGCGACCAACCGCATCAACACGCCCGAGGTGGCCGAGCAGGCGATCGCCAGTGGTGCTGCCGACATGGTGTCAATGGCGCGCCCGTTTCTCGCCGACCCGGAGTTCGTCAACAAGGCCGCCGCTGGCCAGCCTGAGCGGATCAATACCTGTATTGCCTGTAACCAGGCCTGTCTGGATCATACGTTCAGCGGCAAGCTGTCGTCCTGTCTGGTGAACCCGCGTGCCTGTCATGAAACCGAGCTGATCTATCTGCCGCTGGAGCAGCCGAAGAAAATTGCAGTCATAGGTGCCGGTCCGGCTGGTCTGTCGGCAGCTACTGTGGCGGCCAAACGGGGCCACAAGGTTACATTATTTGATGCCGGCAGCGAGATCGGTGGCCAGTTCAATGTGGCCAAGCTGATTCCGGGCAAGGAAGAGTTTTACGAAACCCTGCGCTACTTTGGCCATTTGCTGGATGAGACCGGAGTCGAGGTGCGGCTCAATACCAGGGTGGGGATTGAAAACATTGTGGCTGCAGGCTTTGATGAGGTGATCCTGGCCACAGGTATTGTCCCGCGCAGGCCGGAAATTCCTGGTATTGACCACCCCAGCGTGCTCAGTTATCTGGAGGCCATTGCCGGGCACCAGACGGTTGGCCAGCGGGTGGCTGTGATTGGTGCTGGTGGTATCGGTTTTGATGTCTCTGAGCTGCTGACTCACAGTGGCAAGCCGGCCAGTCTGGATGCGGACATTTTCTGGCGTGAATGGGGGATTGACCCCGGCCTGACTGCACGTGGTGGTGTCGCCGGTGTTCAGCCTGAGTTTCCGCCCAGCCCGCGTGAGGTTTATCTGCTGCAGCGCAAGAGCAGCAAGGTGGGGGCAGGCCTGGGCAAGACCACAGGCTGGATCCATCGCGCCGATCTGAGCAAGAAAAAAGTGCAGATGATCAATAGCGTCGAATACCTGAAAATTGATGATGACGGCCTGCATGTCAGGGTTGCAGGTGGCGAGCCGCAGGTGCTGGCAGTGGATAATATTGTTATCTGTGCCGGACAGACCCCGCAGCGTGAGCTGCACGACAAGCTGGTTGCTGCTGGCCTTGTGGTTCATTTGGCAGGTGGTGCCGATGTGGCCGCCGAACTGGATGCCAAGCGTGCTATTGACCAGGGGGCCAGGATTGCCGCAGTAATTTAGCAGAGGATCCGTCCAGGGCTTTGCGGGTGGCTGGCGCTGTCAGTCCGCTCCCGTGTGGCCCCTTTTGCGTCTGGAAATTTCAGCTGCAACAGGGGCCTGTTCAGCTGTCTGCAATTGCTTCTGTATACAGGCTGCCAGTTCTGGCTTGCTGTATGCGGATTCGCTCTTGGTGCCGGCTGGTACTGTTATGCCACCATTTGATCTGTGCGTTCTTTGTCGTAAATTCTTCTTTTAAGCAGCGTCTGCACCGCACTTTGGTTGGGCTTCTGTGCTGCATATCACAAAGTTTTTCATGCTTTGCGTCTATATGCGGTAACTGATGTAGCATCACCAAGGCTTGCCTGCAGGTTTTCGTCAGCAAGCAGTCCTGCCGGTTGGCAGGATGGTGAAGCCTTTCCGGTGTTGCTTAGGTGACAGGGTTCTGCTATCAGGGAGACTAAAATTACAATGAGCACTTTCAGGCCGGGACGGCAGCAAATGACCGAAGCGATCATGCTGTTCAGGGGTGACGGGATTGTCACAGAAATGCTGTACCCCGAGTTTGAAGCTGTGCTTGATAATGTTGTCAGCATGCCCGAGTGGGCAGACCAGCAGGCTCGCGCGGCTTATGTCGTGATCAACCCGAGGCTGCAAATACGCTCGGTTGTGCTCTTTTATCTTGATTTTGATGAGACCGGAACAGCAGATGCGGGCTGGAATGTGCCGCTGCGCCAGCTGGTCGAAAAGGCTGAATATGGCCCCGACCTGGGGGGTGGGCCGGTTCGGCTGGTTTGTCATAGCCAGTCGCCAATCCCTTGGCTCAATATGCACTTGTGGGACCCGGATTTGGCCCCAGGCCATAATCATCTGCACATGATTCGTGATGCGGTACAGCGCAACCAGCTGCGCTTGCTGGCGGATACGGGCGAGGCGCCGGCTTCTCCAGCGACTCTTGAGCTGGACAAGCTGCAAGTGGTTGCCGAAGAGGCCTGGCAGCTGCCGGCAGAGATTGAACGCAAGGAAGAACAAGAGCGCCAGGCTGCCGAGCGGGAGGCTGCACAGCGAAAAAAAGCGGCGCAACTGATCAAGCAGCAACGCTTGCGTATCCGCACTCTTGAAGCCGAGCATGACAGGGCGCTTGCCAGTTTGCGACAACAGGCGGCCCGGCAGCAGGCTGCCAGCCAGGAAAAAATTCGACAGCTGGAAAGAGATCTGCAGGCAAGCCTTGAGCAAAATCGCGTGCTGCAGGAGCAGATCAGCCAGCTGGGCAGCATTGGCGAGGATGCCAGGCGAGAGCTGGAAAGTCTGGCCGTAAAAGAACAAAACCAGGTTGTTCTGCTCAAGGCGCAGTTTGAACAGGAGCTGCAGTCACACAAGAAATTGCTGGCAGCCTCACAGCGACAGCAGCAGCAACTGCTACAGCAACAACACGATGCCAGGCTGGCAGAATTGCAGGACGAGTTGCATCAGGTGCGCGCGCAGCACGAGGCGGCCAGCCGTGAGTTCAAGGCAGCCATACAGGCAGCCCGGGGTATCTTGCAGCGGCTTGATGATGCCGGTGTATCTCTGGTTACCATGCAGCCCGGGGCTGGGCACATTACCATTCAGGTCGATGAAGTGGATGAGTTTTTGAAGAGCCCGGCGGCTTATGCAGCGCGCTACTGTATGGTCAGTGCTGAAGAGTACAATACTTGGCTCAGACACTATGAAAACCCGGTTTGTGAGGCGCATATTACGGTTACTGGGGAGAAGTGTGGCTTGCCGCTTGAGCGCAAAACCCATCCGGGGCGTTTTACTCCGGGCATCTCCAACCGCTGCTCACGGCACAAGGAACTGTTGTAAGCACGGGCAGGCTGCAGCAGGCTTGAAGGTTTCCGGGACTAGCAGTTGACAGACCGTCAAGCGGCAGGGGCTAGACGGTCTTGTTTTTCTTGCCCATATGCACCAGTCGCCAGCCAAGCAGTACAGCAGCGCAAGTCAGACCGGCTATCAGCCCTTGCCAAAGCCCGGCCGGCCCCTGTGCGGGTCCGGACAGGCTGGTCAGGCCCAGTGAGTAGCCCACCGGCAGCCCAATGCCCCAATAGGAAGCCAAGGTGATTAGCATGGTTATCCGGGTATCCTGATAGCCGCGTAGCGCACCGGCAGCGGTTACCTGTATTGCATCGGAAAACTGGAAAATGGCAGCATAAATGATCAGTGTTGCGGCAATTCCCAGTACCTGCGGGTCATTGGTGTAGATACGGGCAATCGGTTCGCGCAGCAGTGTCATATAGCTGGCCGAAATACAGGCCAGCAGCAGGGCGCTGCCCATTGCCACCCAGGCAGCAAATGCCGCATCAGAGGGCCGGCCAGCTCCAAGGTTTTGACCGACTCGCACCGTGGTAGCCATACCCAGCGAATAGGGCAGCATGAACACCAGCGAGCTGAAGTTCAGCGCGATCTGGTGGCCGGCTACGATATTGGCTCCCAGACCGCCAATCAATAGCGCAATGATGGAAAAAATACTGGCCTCGGCAAAAATCGATACACCAATTGGCAAGCCCAGCGCCAGCAAGCTGCGCAGTTCGGTCCGGCTGGGCAGTTCCCAGCGGCCAAACAGGTTGTGCTCCCTGTAATGGGGCGCCCAGCGTACCCACCAGAACATGGCCAGCATCATGCACAGCATGACCAGCGCAGTGGCCCAGCCACAGCCAACCCCGCCCATGGCCGGCAGACCAAATTTGCCGTAGATCAGGATGTAGTTGGCCGGAATGTTGATCAGCAAGCCTAACAGTCCAATGACCATGCTGGGCCGGGTATGCCCAAGGGCATCACTGTAGCAGCGCAAGACGGTATACAAGGCTACTGCGGGAAAGCCGCAGGCTACTGCCTGCAGATAGCCCATGGCGGGCTTGATCAGCAGTGGATCGATATTGAGCCACTGCAGCAAGGGCTCGGCATTCCACATCAAAACACCCAGCAGGCTGCCCAGTGTTAGCCCTAGCCACAACGCCTGGCGTACCAGCGGACTGATCAGTCCGGTTTTTCCGGCGCCGAAGACGCGCGCCACTTTAGCGGTGGTGGCCATCAAAACGCCGCTCATGAACAGGAAAACCGGCATCCAGATGGAGTTCCCCAGCGCCACAGCAGCCAGATCTGTAGGGCTGACCCGGCCGGCCATCATGGTGTCGACAAAGCCCATGGCGGCGTTGGCCAGCTGGGCGATTACGATGGGCACGGACAGTTTGAGCAAGGCTTGCCATTCTTTGAGCAGCCGAGGACGAAATGGGAGCGAGGTCATCGAGTGGTATAACTCAAAGCAGGTTGTATCGAGTGGCCGCAGTGGAAAACGACCAGGCAGCAAACAGGATGAATATGCCCAGCGACAGCCCGGCTTGTGTTAGCCAGAAAGGGCGGGGCAGTGCATGTGCCGGCTGCTGCCGTCCAAGCAGGGCCAGCATGACTGTACAACTGAAGACGGCCAGAAGGGCGCCAGCCAGCACATCAGTTGGCCAGTGGGCAGTCAGGTAGATGCGGGAAAAAGCCACCAGGCTGGCTGGCAGCAATGCTAATGACAGGAGCCCTGCCCGCACCTGTCGGCGCTGGCCGAGCCCCAGCAGTATGGCAATAACCAGGCAAAAGGTGTAGCTGCGTACGCTATGCCCGCTGGGCATGCTGTAGCCATCAAGCAGCTGAGGCAGCAGCTCGGGACGAGTGCGTCCGACCAGGCTTTTCAGGCTTGCGTTGAGCACCGTTGAGCCAAGCAGGCTGCCGGCGGCAAAAACCAGGGCCGGAAATGCCCGGTAAGCAAGCAGCAGGATACACAGCAGGGCATCCAGCACAATTTGCAGTTTCACGTCACCGAACTGGGTGAAGACCAGCAAAATTGGGTCCAGGACGGGGCTGGAACTGGCTAGCGTCAGTTGTTGCAGGTAACGGTCAAATACCGCGAGCATTGGCCAGAAGGTCAATAAAAGCGCCAGCAACAAACCACTGAGCAGGGCCAGGCAAGTGAAGCGTTGAGGGTGAGGACGGCGGCCGAACCAGAAAGCAGTTGCAGCCAACAGCCCGAAACCGGCTGCCAGCAGCCCCGCCTGACTCCAGAACTGGTCAGGCGGTGCGCTGTCCAGGGCTGCACCGGTTAACCAGCCGGGCAATATTGCTGTGAATGACCAGATACCGGCAGCCAGCATGTTGACAATAAAAAAACGCTTTGCTGGCATCTTCAGCATGCCGGCCAGTAGCGGCAGGACTGGACGCAGCGGACCGATAAAGTGGCCGGCCAGCAGGCTGCCGGTACCGTATCTGGAGAGGTGGATCTCGGCCCGGGCCAGCCAGTGCGGATATTTGCGCAGGAGCGGCAAACTGCGTGCGCCGGCTTGCAGTCGAATGCCCAGCAGATAGGAGCCGCTGTTTCCCAGCATGGCGGCGAGCCAGGCCAAAAGATACAGTGGCCAGAGGGCTAGACCGGCTTGTCCGGCCAGCAGGGCGGCGGAAAACACCAGTACTACGCCAGGCCAGAGTACCCCGATCAGCGCCATGCACTCGATCAGGATGATTAAGAAAACGCTGGCCCCAAGCCAGTGTGGGTGCAGGGCGAGCCAATCAAACAGCGGGGCGAAAAAATCCGACATTAAATAACCGTGATGGGAGCTGGGAAACTTCAGGCGCGAATTGTACAGGCACAGGGTGGTCGGCACCAAACCCCATCGGGTGACTGCGAAAGCCTGTTCAGGCTTTGTCGTCAGGGACTGCCTGCTGGCGACGAAAGTTCCCGGGTGGCTGCCCTTGCCAGCGTTTGAAAGCTCGCTGAAAGGCTTCACTGCTGGCAAAACCCAGCTGCCAGGCGATTTCCGCAAGGGTTAATTGCGTATCGCGCAGGTAGCAGACTGCCAGGTTATGGCGGGTGTCTTGCAGCAGCTCACGAAAACTGCTGCCTTCTTGCGCCAGCCGGCGCTGCAGCGTCCAGGCGGGCAGCCGTAACTGGCGTGCAATACTGGTCAGCTCCGGCTCGCCATGGCGCAGCTGCTGGCCTAGCAGGCGGGCTACCTGATCGCTCAGGCTGACCGGTGCTTGTTGCTGTGTCAGCTGTTGGTGGCACAGCTGCTGCAGCTCATGCCAGCTGTGTGGGCTATGCCGGGGGTTGCCGATGGCCAGGGTGGCCGGGCTGCACAGAATGCGGTTGGCCGGAGCGGAAAACTCTACCGGGCAGCCAAAAGCCGCTTCAAAGTCGCTCGCATGGGGTGGCGCCGGGTATTCGATTTGAACCCGCTCCAGCCTGACCGGTTGATCAGCGATTTGCTGCATGTGACAGTGCCAGCTTTTGAGTACGGCATCGACCACGAATCGGTTGTAGCCGTTATAGGGAGCAATTGAATAAAAGCTTACCCACGCCCCTTGACCGCTTTCTTGCAGGTGGCTCTGGCCCAGATAGTTGTAGGCATACAAGGGTTCGAACCGGGTCAGGGCGCGCATGGCTGAGCGGATATCCGGCGCCAGTGCTGCACAGGCACCGGCCAGCCCCAAGTGCTCCAGACGGCTGTGCTGGCCCATGAGCAGACCCAGACCGGGGCGTTTGCTGAGCATGATGGCAGCATGGCCCAGCCGCATGTAGTGGGGAATCGACAGCCGGGCACCGGCTTCGGCCAGTCGTGCTGCCGGCAGGCCAAAGCGCTCCAGCAGGGGCTTGGCACAGATGCCCAGGGTGTCCAGAGCGTCTGCTATCGGCTGGACAAAGCCGACCGACAGGTTGCCAAGCTGAATTCGTGGCTGCTTCATCTATCAGGAACCTGCCGACCAGAAAAGCGGATCAGCGCGGTTTCAGGGTCAGCCAGATGGGGGCATGATCGGAGGGCTTGTCCATGCCGCGCAGCTCATAGTCGATGCCGGCTTCGGCAAAGTGTGGGACAAGTGCCCGGCTGGCCATGATCAGGTCGATCCGCAGGCCACGTTTAGGGGTGTCGTCAAACCCCTTGCTGCGATAGTCGAACCAGCTGAAGCGGTCGCTGATATCCGGGTGCAGATGGCGGAAGCTGTCCACCAGCCCCCAGTCTTTCAAGTCTTGCATCCATTCACGCTCTTCCGGCAAGAAGCAGCATTTACCGGTACGCAACCAGCGTTTGGCGTTGTGGTCACCAATGCCGATATCACTGTCTTCGGGTGCGATATTAAAGTCGCCCATGACCACGATCGGGTCTTGTGGGGTAAATGAGGTTTCCAGCAGCTCCTGCAGGTCGGCATAAAACCTGGTTTTATCCGGAAACTTGGTTTCGTGCTTGCGGTTTTCTCCTTGGGGAAAGTAGCCGTTCATCACGGTGACCAGCTGGCCGTTGGCGTCACGGTAGTCGGCACGAATAAAGCGGCGCTGGGCATCCGCTTCATCCCCCGGGAAGCCCTTGATCACATTCTCCGGAGCCTGGCGCGACATCAGTGCAACGCCGTAGTGACCCTTCTGCCCATGGTGCTCTACGTGATAACCTAGCTCACGAATCAATTCATGCGGAAACTGCTCGTCAGCCACCTTGATTTCCTGCAGTCCGATGACATCGGGCTGGTGGGTTTCAATCAGGGCTTCAAGCTGATGCGGGCGAGCACGCAAGCCGTTGATGTTGAAAGATACAAGCTTCATGGGTAGGCCTTTTTCCTGCGTTAAAACGACAGCACGATACTGTCGGGTATACGAATATATGAGTTTTTAATGCGCAATATGCTAACACGGCCACTGGCAGCCTTGTTGTTGCTGGTGCTGGTCCAGAGCAGCTGGGCAGCCCGGCTGGAAGTACTCAGCAAGCCGGAAAACAAAAAGCTGAATGCCAACGTGGCGGCGTTGATCGGTGATTTGTCCGGGCATGATGCAGCCAGCCTGCGTCGCTACCAGCGTGCGGCGGTACAGCAGGCACGGTTGGCCGGTGAGGCACTGGGCTACTATGCCAACCGTTACCGCACCGAGGTGCTCGACGGTGAAAAGCCTGTATTGCGGGTGCATATCCAGGTGCGCGAGCCGGTGCGGCTGCGTACCGTCGATATTCGCGTAGAAGGCGAGGCGGCTGGCATGGATGCTTTCCGGGTGCGTGACCCGCGACTCAAACCCGGCAGCCAGTTGCACCATGGGGCTTACGACGAGGTCAAGAGTGCCCTGCAGCAACAGGGCCTGCGGTATGGTTTTTTTGCCGGCACCTTTACCAGTCACCGCTTGCTGGTTGATCCGGCAGCTGGAGCTGCTGATATCGAGCTGCATTATGACAGCGGCCCGCGCTACCGGCTGGGAGATGTGGAGTATGTTGAGACCGGCAAAATTGACGAGCGCCTGCTGGCGGCGCTGATCCCGTTTGAGAGCGGCGTGCCTTACGACTCGGCATTATTGGCCGAGTTGTCGCAAAACCTGCAGAACACCGGCTATTTTGCCGGCGTCCAGGTGGATGCGCCAGGCAGTGAAGATGGGCCACTGACGGTGCCGGTGCAGGTGCGGCTGGAAGCGGTCAAGCCGCGCACACTGGGGCTGGGAGCCGGTTTTTCTACGGATGTGGGGCCGCGTGGCCGCTTCAGCTGGGAGCGCCACCGGGTCAATCGCAAAGGCCACAAACTGGGCTTTGACAGTGAAATTTCCAAGCCAAGACAGAATGTGAGCACCTGGTATGCAATTCCGCTCAGCTCACCCTTGTCGGACGAGCTGCGCTTTGTCGCCGGTTATCAGCGTGAGGAGCTGGTCGATGCCAGTAGCCAGCGTTTGACACTGGGTACTCAATGGCGCAAAAAAGTCAGCCATGACTGGCAACGCACCATTGGCCTGCGCTGGGAAGACGAGCGTTACGAATATGATCGTGGCAGCAACCGCAGCCGGCATAGCAAGTTTCTGTTGCCCAGCATTGGTTTTGCCAAGTTGAAAAGTGACTCCGCGCTGGACCCGAGCAAGGGCTACCGGTTGCAGCTGGATATCAGCGCCGGTTCCGGAAATCTGCTGTCTGATGCGGATGTGGTGCATGTCAGCGCGCTGGCCCGGGGGCTTACTACGCTGGCTGACAAGCACCGGGTGCTGGCGCGGATTGAGGTGGGTGGTGTGGCAACCGACAAATACTCCGCCATCCCGCCGTCGCTTCGCTTCTTTGCCGGTGGTGACCAAAGCGTGCGAGGCTACGACTACCAGAGCTTGTCACCGCGTGATTCGCAGCGGAACAGGGTGGGTGGTCGCTACCTGGTGGCACAAAGTCTGGAGTACCAGTATGAATTTGTTGAACGCTGGCGTGCGGCGGCTTTTGTCGATGGCGGTAATGCTGTGGATAGCCTGACCGATAGCATGAAAGTCGGCGTGGGTGCCGGTATTCGCTGGGTGTCACCGATTGGCCCGTTGCGGCTGGACTTTGCCCACGCCCTGCACGATGACCGTGACTGGCGTATCCACTTTTCAATGGGACCGGAGTTATGACGCGGACACGCCGTATCCTGCTATGGGTGTTGTTGCCGTTGCTGGCTTTGTTGGTGCTGGTGCCGCTGGCGGGAGTTGGCCTGTTGCTGAGCGACACCGGCAGTCGCTGGGTGCTGGAGCGGGTGCCCGGGCTGAGCCTAGAGCGTTATCAGGGAGCGCTGCTGGGCCGATGGCAGGCGGATCGCTTGCAGTGGGAAAGCGATGAAACACGGGTTGTGCTGGAGCAGCCGCTGATGGAGCTGGATGCTGCCTGCCTGTGGCGCGGTATGCTGTGCCTTGAACAGTTGCAGGTCAAACGGGTCACGCTGGAGTTGCCCGACAGTACGGATGAGCCCGACGAGCCGGCTGCCGATGTGGAGCTGCCCGATATAAATCTGCCTGTTGCAGTGCGTATCGGGCAGCTGGAAGTTGGCGAACTGCTGCTTAATGGTGAGGGGTTGCTGAGTCAGCTGCAGCTTGCGGCCAGCGCCAGCGGCAATGAGCTGGTTGTTGGCAATCTGTCGCTGGTCTACGACACCTATCAGGCCGCGCTGGATGGCCGCTTGCAGCTGAATGAACAATGGCCACTGGAGTTTACGCTGGACGCCGGCGGCGAGCTGCCAGAGCTTGGGCAGCAGCAGCTTAGCATGCGGCTGGATGGCGCGTTGCGGGATGAAGTACGGCTGGACGGCGTGCTGCAGGGGGCCCTGACCGGTACGCTGCAGGCGCGGCTGCAACCTTTGCGGGCGGCCCTGCCGGCGAGCCTGGAGCTGGCGTTACAGCGGCTGGAGCTGGGCGGGCTGTTGCCGGCAGACATGCTGGTTGAGAGCGTCGGACTTACGGCGAAGGGTAGCCTTGAACAGGGTTTTGTCTGGCAACTGGACTCGGCGCTGCAGGCCAGGCAGCAAACCTTTGTCGTCGCCGGCCATGGCAGTGCAGGTTTGCCTGGTGCGGTGCTTGAGCAACTGCGGCTGAGCCATGCTGATAACGGACATGTGCAAATCCAGGGGCGTGCCGGCTGGGCAGATAGCCTGAGCGCCAGCGCCGAAGTGCATGCCAGACAGTTCCCCTGGCAGTATTTTGCCGGCATGGACGAGGCGCCGGTGCAGATTGATACTGCACAGCTGGTTGTTGACTATGCCGATGACCGTTATCAGGGTAGCGTACAGGGCAAGTTGCGGGGACCGGCCGGCGAGTTTGCTATCGACAGCCGTTTAAAGGGTGATGCGGAGCGGGTGCGGGTTGAGCCGCTGGAGGTGACGGCAGGCACGGGGCATATCCGCGGCGTACTGGATGCCGCCTGGCAGGATGCAGTCAGCTGGGCTGCCGAACTGGATGTTGAACATATTGACCCGGGCTACTGGGTTGCTGACTTGCCCGGTCAGCTGGATGGCCATATTCGCAGTGAAGGCCGTCTGGCGGGAGAGAACCTGGCGCTGACAGCCGATGTGGAGCTAAGTGGCCGGCTGCGTGAGCAGCCGCTCAAGGCAGAGCTGCAGGCGACTGGCCAGGGTGAGCACTGGCAGCTGCCAGTGCTGGACATGCGCCTGGGTGATAACCGCATACATGGCTGGGCGCAGCTGGAGCAAAAGCTGTCTGGAGAGCTGAAACTCGACCTTGCCGAGCCTGGCCAGCTGCAGCCCGGGGTCACCGGTACCTTGCAAGGGCAGATTTTGCTGGGTGGCACCCTGGAGCAACCGGATGCCGATATTCAGCTCAGTGGCCGCAATCTGGCATTCGACGGCCAGCGTGTGCGCAGCCTCAAACTGGCAGCGCAGCTGGAGCAGGGGCATAGCGGCAAGCTGAACCTGTTGGCGCGTGGACTGGCCAGCGGCGAAGAATTGCTGGGCCAGCTACAGCTGAAGTCCGCCGGCAGCCTGGCCAAGCACCAGCTCGAAGCCAGCCTGACCGGGCCGTTGGCCGATGCTCGCTTGCGGCTCAGCGGTAACCTGCAGGCTGAACAGCTACACTGGCAGGGTCAGCTGGAGCACTTGCAACTCGCCATCGAAAATCAGGACTGGCAACTGGAGCGCGCCATGGACGTGGACTATTTGCACGAGCAGCATGCACGACTGGGTGCCCACTGTCTGGTCAGTGCACATGGCCGCCTGTGTGCTGATGGCCGGCAGCAGGTGTTGCCACAACTACAGCTGGATTACCGGTTACAGCAGTTTGTTTTGGCCAGTCTGCAGCCCTGGCTGCCGGACGGGCTGGGTATTGATGGCCGGCTTGATGGCCAGCTGCAGGTGCGTGAGGACAAGGCCGGCTTGCACGGCAAGGTCGGGCTGGATGCTGGTCAGGGGGCATTGCTACTGGAGCAGGAAGGGCAGCGGTTCGCCTGGCGCACACTGCAGCTGGAGGCAGACCTGCTGCCGGCTGCAGTGGATGCCCGTATCGAGCTGCAGGGAGCAGAGCAGGGGCGCCTGCTGATTCAGAGCAGAATAGACCCCCGTCCGGAGGACAAGCCACTGCGCGGGCGCTTTGACCTGCGAGAGCTTGATTTGCATGTTCTGCATGGATTTTTGCCGGACATCGAGCACCTGCAAGGACGTATCACGGGGCAGGGCGAGCTTGCCGGCACCTTGCTGCAACCGGCCATTCAGGGCGAAATCCTGTTGGCTGACGCCCATGTCGGCGGCGGCATGTTGCCAGTTACGCTGGAGCAGCTGGGGCTGACAGTCCGTATTGATGGCCAGCAGGCACGTCTGCAAGGAGGCTGGCGCAGCGGCAACAAAGGCACTGCCAGCCTGACGGGTGACCTTGACTGGGCCGGCGAGCTGAACGCCGCCATTCATCTAAAAGGCCAGGATTTGCCGGTATTTGTTCAGCCCTACGCCGACCTGGAGGTTGCGCCTGACCTGCATATTGCCTACGACCCGGCCGGGCTGGCAGTGACCGGCAGTGTTGCGGTGCCCAGGGGCAGCATCACGGTGCCCGAGCTGCCGCCGGACTCTGTCAGTGTCTCCAGTGATACGGTGGTTGTCGGGCGGGAGCCGCAAGAGCCGGATCTTGATGTTCATATGAACATTGCTATCGACGTAGGTAGCGAGCGGCTCAAGTTCAGCGGCTTTGGCCTGACTTCAGATGTGCAGGGCAACCTGCTGGTGGCCGACAACCTGTCGGGCCGTGGCGTGCTGGAGCTTAAAAATGGCCGTTTCCGCGGTTATGGCCAGAAGCTCGATTTGCGCCGGGCACGGCTGGTGTTTTCCGGGCCACTGACCCAGCCCTATATTGATATTGAGGCAGTCCGGGTGACTGGCAGCGTGACGGCTGGCTTGCGTATTAGCGGCCTTGCCGAGCAGCCCGCGGCAGAAGTGTTCTCCGAGCCGCCAATGGCTGACGAGCAGGCCATGTCCTGGCTGCTGCTGGGCAAGCCCCTGGGTGGCGGTGACGACGGCAATATGATGGCTGAAGCAGCCATCGGACTCGGCCTGATGGGTGCCCTGCCGGTGACACAGAAGCTGGCCGACAGTCTGGGCATTGAGGACTTCCAGCTGGAAAGCGAAGGCAGTGGTGACCAGACCAGCGTAGTCGCCAGCGGGCAGATCACCGAACGCCTGAGCTTGCGGTATGGGGTCGGCATTTTCGAACCGGGCACGACCCTGGGGCTGCGTTACAAACTGACCCGCCGGCTGTACCTGGATGCCGCCAGCGGACTGGCCAACTCGCTGGACCTGTTCTATCGCCGCAGCTTTTAAGCGAACAAGGGGCCAGGCACATTTATAAAATCTGTCTGGCCTCTTGTTGGTTGTGTTATAATTGCCTCGTTATAGGCAGCCCCCCGAGGCTTTATGCTTACTCCGCAAGCAATTTTTACCCGCTCCACCCATCCTCACCTGTTTGACAGCCAATGGCGTAGTGGCCGTTAGCGTCTCTCCTGGTCTGCAAGTTTCCGGGCACCAGACCCGCCCGAACCCTTAATTTCAGACACAAGGAAACTCTCAAAAAGCACTCTTCTTGCATAGAAATGCATGTGCTTTCATCCAGCTGGGATCAATGCCCACGCCCGATGAAAGCGAATTTAAGCAAACACAGCCACGCTGATTGCCTGCACATGCACAGTGTTTTTTCAGAGCATCCCTGATGCATTGCCCAAGACGGCAATGCCAGAGAGGCGATAATGTATTACTGGATCATGCTGGCACTGGCTGTTTTGGCCGAAGTCGCCAGTACCATTGGCATGAAATATGCCGCAACCCACTCACCGTTGCTGGGCTATGCCTTCATGGTGGTGATGATTTCTTTTTCCATGTATGCTTTTTCCCGTGCGGTGATGCATATCCCGCTGGCCGTATCCTATGCGGTCTGGGAAGGTGCCGGCCTGTTCCTGATTGCCATGGCAGGCATGCTGTTATTCGGTGAGCACCTGAGTACGGGCCAGCTCCTGGCTGTCGGCCTGATGATGTTTGGCCTGTTGCTGGTCACCTTCGACCAGGGGCCGGACAAAGACACACAGCCTGCCGGGCAGGGGAGGGTAGAGGCATGATTCTTCCTGTTTCCCTGCTGTTGGGGTCAGTGTCACTGGATCTGGCTGCCAACTACTGCCTGAAACGTTCGCATGGCTTTCAGCGGCTGGCCTGGGGCATTACCGGCTTGCTGATGATTATTCTGGCGTTTGTTTTGCTTAGCATCGTGGTGCGCTATGTGCCGCTGAGTGTGGCCTACTCTGCCTGGGGCAGCCTGGGCGTGCTGGGTACCGTGACTCTGGACCGGTTTTTGTTCAACGCGCGCCTTGGCCGTCAGGGCATTATCGGCGTGATTTGCATTGTTTTGGGCATTATCGGACTGCAGCTGGCCTGATGGCTGATTGAGTGCCTGAAAACCGAAATGGAACAAAAAGGGGCAAATCCATTGGCTAAACGGAATTGACCTCTTTTTGTACCACCTCTCACGTGCCTGACCCGTTTTCCCGCTTTTCCTTTCCTCCTGTTTTCTTTCTCTGGCACAATCAACTGCCTTCCCGATCACAAGGAGCATTGCAGTCATGCACAGTAAACTGGCCGATGTGGGCCTCACCATTTTCAGCCAGATGTCACAGCTGGCTCAGCAGCGCGGTGCTCTTAACCTGTCCCAGGGTTTTCCTGACTTTCCCGCTCCATTGGCGTTGAAAGAAGCGCTCGCTGCGCGGGTCGCCGGCGATGACAACCAGTACCCGCCCATGACTGGCGTGCCCGAGTTGCGTGAACAGGTGGCCGCCCTGATCAGCCGGCGCTATGGCATTGAAGTTTGCCAGGAAGAAGAAATCACCATCACACCGGGAGCGACCCAGGCGATCTTCTGCGCCATTCAGGCGCTGGTGCACCCGGGTGATGAAGTGATTGTTTTTGATCCGGCCTATGACAGCTATGAGCCAGCGGTACGCCTGGCCGGAGGCGTTACCAGGCATGTGCAGCTGGGTGATGACTTTACGCCAGACTGGGACGCTTTTGCTGCCGCCATCAATGACCGCACGCGCCTGGTCATCATCAACAGCCCACACAACCCCAGTGGTGCCCTGCTGACCGCGGCCGACCTGGACCGGCTGGCAGCTCTGACCGAGTCGCGCGGCATCCATATCCTCAGTGACGAGGTCTATGAGCATCTGGTGTTTGACGGGCAACGGCATCAGAGTGTTTTGACACATTCGCAGCTGTATCCGCGCGCGCTGGTGGTTAGCTCCTTTGGCAAAAGCTTCCATGTCACCGGCTGGAAAACCGGTTACCTGGTGGCGTCGCCCAGGCTGAGCGCCGAAGTCCGCAAGGTGCATCAGTATGTCAGCTTTTGTGCGCCAACACCGCTGCAGCTGGCGTTGGCGGATTTCATGCAACAGCATCCGGAACATGTGGATGGGCTGGCCGCTTTCTATCAGGCCAAGCGTGACCGCCTGTGTGCCGCGCTGGCTGGCTCGCGCTTCAGCCTGGTACCGGCCGCCGGCACCTACTTTCAGCTGGTCGATTACCGGGCCATCCGTGATGACCTGGACGATGTCGCCATGGCTCGTTGGCTCACCGAAGAAAAGGGTATTGCCAGTATTCCGCTTTCTGTTTTTTATGAACGGCCGCCAGCCGACAGGTACTGGCTGCGCCTGTGTTTTGCCAAGACCGATGAGACCCTGAACCGGGCAGGAGAACTGTTATGCACGATATGACTGTACGCGAAGACCTGAATGTGGCCCTGGTGCAGGCACCGGTCACGCGTTTCGATACTCAGGCCAATCTGCACAATTTTGACCGCCTGCTGCAGCAGGTAGAGGGGGCAGACCTGGTGCTGCTGCCAGAAATGTTCAACACCGGGTTCAGCATGGACTCGGCAGAACAAGCCGAAGCGGCCGACGGTCCCAGCACCCGCTGGCTGCAACAGCAGGCTGCCCGGCTGGGTGCTGTGATCTGTGGCACCCTGACCATCAAGGCCGGCGAGGGCGACTACCGTAACCGGCTGGTTTGGGCCCGGCCTGACGGTAGCCTGGAGTACTACGACAAGCGGCATTTGTTCCGCATGGGCGGTGAGCACGAACGCTTTCGGCCTGGTAACCGGCGCTTGTTGCTGGAGCTGAAGGGATGGCGCATCCGGCCTCTGGTTTGCTATGACCTGCGCTTTCCAGTATGGAGTCGCGATGCACAAACTACCGACCTGCTGTTTTATCTGGCCAGCTGGCCGCAAGTACGCCGTGATGCCTGGAACCGCCTGCTGCCGGCCCGTGCCATTGAAAACCTGTGCTATGTGGCCGGGGTTAACCGGATTGGCGAAGACCACAATGGCCATGCCCACAGTGGCGACTCCCAGGTGCTGGACTTTATTGGTGACAGCTTGCTGCATGTGCGTGACCAGGAGGGTGTATATCAGGTGCGGCTCAGCGCGGCCAGGCTGGACCGTTTCAAGCAGCGTTTTCCGGCCTGGATGGATGCCGACGATTACAGCCTGCCGGATGTTGTTGAGGGCTGAGTGTGGCAACACGCAAGATCATCCATATTGACGCCGACTGCTTTTATGCGGCGGTGGAGATGCGTGAGGATCCTGCGCTGTATGGCAAACCGGTGGCGGTGGGCGGCAATCCGCGCCAGCGTGGAGTGGTCGCAGCCTGCAACTACGAGGCGCGCAGCTGGGGCGTCCATTCGGCGATGTCGATGGCGCAGGCGCTGAAAATATGCCCCGACCTGATTGTCATGCCGGTTCGCATGGATCTGTACCGGCAGGTTTCACAGCAGATTCACCATATCCTGCAAGACTATACTGAGCTGATTGAACCCTTGTCGCTGGACGAAGCCTTTCTTGATGTCACCGCAAGCGACAACTGCAGGGGCAGTGCCACCCTGATGGCGCAGGAGATCCGCAGCAGGGTCTGGCAAGATTTGCGGCTGGTGGTCTCGGCCGGGGTGGCGCCCAACAAGTTTTTGGCCAAAATCGCTTCTGACTGGCGCAAGCCCAACGGGCTTTTTACGATTACCCCGGACGAGGTGGATGATTTTGTGCTGCAGCTGCCGGTGAACAAACTGCATGGTGTGGGCAAGGTCACGGCGCAGAAGCTGGAGCGGCTAGGCATTGACAACTGCGCGACGCTGCGTACCTTTGACCGGCTGGAACTGGTGCGCCAGTTCGGCAAGTTTGGCGAGCGTTTGTGGCAGCTGGCCCACGGTATTGACGAGCGTCCGGTGGAGGCCAACAGCAGGCGTCAGAGTGTCAGTGTGGAGGAAACCTACAGCGATGACTTGCCAGATCTGAAAGCCTGTCTGGCCAAATTGCCAGGGCTGATGGCCAGCTTGCAGCGACGTATGGAGCGGCTCGATGAGTACTACCGGATTGACCGGCCCCATGTAAAAATCAAGTTTCATGACTTCAGCCAGACCACGCTTGAGCAGGCTGGAGCACTGGTCAGCCAGGAACGTTTTGCCATGATGTTGGCAGCGGCCTACGCCCGGGGCAACAAGCCGGTGCGCCTGTTGGGTATCGGAGTGCGGCTGGAAGACCTGAAAGGCAAGGCGCAGCAGCTTGAACTGCCGTTACTGGAGACATCAAAAGAGCCCAAACAAAGTGGGCCAGGTTCGTTTGTTGTAGGTAACCAATAGCCTGTCTTTTTCCTTTGGGCTCCTTTGCTTGCCTGTCAGCCCAGCAGCTTTTGTGCGGCCACGCTGAGGCTGACCACCAGCAGCATCAGGGCGAAAATCCGCTGCAACAGAACACCACCCAGGCGCACAGCCAGCTTGTTGCCCAGCAGTACACCCGTGGCGCCGCCGGCGAACAGGCCGGTGAGCAAGTCGGCTGGCGGGTTGGCCGAGGCTAGGTAAATAAAGAAGCCAGAGCCAGATACCAGTGCAATCACCGCCATTGAGGTGGCCGCCGCTGCCAGCATGTTCAAAGGGCTAAACCAGAGCAACGCCGGCACAATCAGAAAGCCGCCACCAACGCCGAGCAGGCCGGACAAGACACCCACCAAAAGACCGATGACGGCAAGAACAGCCGGGCGCAGCACCTGGCCGGGTGTTTCTGGCAGCCTGGCCTGATGCCACATGCGCTGTGCCGACCAGAGTACCAGCAGGCAAAATGTCCAGATCAGCAGGGATTCAGGTACGAATTGCCCCAGCTTTTGGCCAAGCCAGCTGCCCGGCACACCGCTGAGTGCAAGAAACAGCACAATCTTTAGCTGGATATCGCCGCTGCGCCAGCGCCCCAGCGCGCCAATGAGCGCTGACAGGCCAACTGCACCAAGACTGATGCCGATAGCGTCGCGCATGGGCAGGTGCAGGCTAAGCAGCAAAGGCAGTGCAACCAGCGAGCCACCTGCACCGGTCAGGCCGAGCAGGCTGCCAAGGATCAGGCCGATACCTAGTGCTTCCAGGGGAAAAGACATGCGATCTGCCCGTTACGGGTAAATGAGGTGTGGAAATACAGTTAAACGTCATGATACCTGTGGTTAATGCCGCTTGCAGTATGAAATCTGCGACAGCTCAAGTATCCTGCGGTGTCCCGTTAGCCCGATGCACCGCCCGGAAAGATCTCCGGGAACCGCTGAAGTGCATGGCTATTGTCGGCAGCAGTTGAGCCATGCAGGCAATAATCTAGCGTTTCTTAAAGTCTTTATCCGGAGAGTCGGTCCAGATGCAACAAAATCAATCCACAGACAAAATATCGCCACGTGCCCTGGTTATGGGGGTCTCAGTGGTGTCGCTGCTTCTGTGCACGGCAGTGTCCATGATTGCCATTATTAATGACAAGATGCCCCTTGCTGGTGTGTTTGCCGTGTTGGCAGTTGGTTCTCACCTGAATTTTTGGCGGCTGCTGAATAAAAATCATCGTGAAAACGAAGCTGCAGCCGGTACTGACGACTAACGTCCATGCTGCTTACCCTGCTCAACATCATCGTGCCGGTATTTGCTGTAACCGGTCTGGGTTACCTGTTTGCCCGCAAGCGCCAGCAGGCGCCAGAAATGGAGTTCATCAACTCGGTCAATGTGCACCTGTTTTGCCCGGCACTGATATTTTCTGCCCTGTTGGCCAACCCCGTCGATCTGGCCAGTGACTGGGCGTTGATGGTGGCCGGGGTGGCCATTATTTTGCTACCGGGGCTGCTGCTCTGGTTTGTGCGGCCAGCAGCTGTCAACCGGCCCGCTTTTTTGATGACCGGCATGTTCCGCAATACCGGCAACATGGGCATTCCGCTGCTGGTGCTGGCCTATGGCAAGGAAGTGCTGGGCGACATCATCGTCCTCTTTGTGATTTCCAATACGCTGCATTTTTCGATAGGTATCTGGCTGATATCACGCAGTAGCGGCTCTTGGGGCTGGTTGCGCAACCCCAATGTCTGGGCGGGCGTGCTGGGCGTTACGCTGGCACCGGTGCGCGAACAGATTCCGCTATTTATTCAGACCACGGTCGATATGCTGGGGCAAGTCAGCATTCCGCTGATGCTGTTCAGTCTGGGCGTGCGCATGGCGTCGGGGCGTATCAGCCAGCTGGGTCTGGCTGTGCGTATCAATCTGCTGTACCTGGTGGCGGGGCTGCTCAGCGTGACATTGATTGTACTGGTGCTGCCGCTAAGCCCGCTCTGGATAAAAATGCTGGTGGTGTCGGCTGCGTTACCACCGGCAGTGCTCAATTATCTGCTCAGTGAGCAATACCGGGCAGACACAGACACGGTGGCCAGTGTCGTGCTGCTGGGCAACCTGCTGGCTGTGGTGGTTATGCCGCTGGTTATTGCGCTGACGCTGATCTAGCGGTCTGTCTGGTTTGCTCAATCAGGCAGCTTTGATGTTCAGGGCCCCGGTACTGCATTGTTGATCTTTGCCGTGCTTTCATTATGTTTCGCCCCGACACCCTGTTATGGAACGCTGGTCTAATTAACCAGACAGGCAGCTGGAGCGTAAGGCAAGGCCAGGTTGCCGGCTCAGGATCAAGTTGTCTGATTGCAGGTTTTGCAGCAGCGGGACGGCTGTGTTTTACTACGCCGCTTCCCGGATGCGACGGCATCCGCCAATACGGAACACTCTAGTGAAAAACAGTGCAATAGGCAGCACCTTCATTGTTGCCGGTACCGCTCTTGGCGCGGGCATGCTGGCGATGCCGGTAGCCACTGCCGGCATAGGGTTTTGGACCGCCCTGGCCATGCTGTTTGGTCTCTGGCTGGTGATGAGCTACACCGCGCTGCTGTTGGTCGAGGTTTATCAATACAATGATGCAGATACCGGTCTGGGTTCGTTAGCCCAGCAATATCTGGGTCGCACGGGGCAGTGGCTGGCGCGGCTGGCCATGCCGTTTCTGATGTACTCGCTGGTTGCCGCCTACCTGGTTGGTGGCGGGGACATGATTACCCTTTCTGTTAGCAAGGTTTTTGGCTTCCAGCTGGCCGGCTGGCTTGGCATTCTCGCCTTTGCAGTCATAGGTGGCAGCGTCGTGTGCCTTGGTACCGGCTCGGTGGATCGGGTCAACCGCATGCTGTTTGCTATCAAGGTGGTCTTTCTTGCACTAATGCTGGTGCTGTTGTTGCCCCATGTCGAACAGGTCAATTTGCTGGCCATGCCGGTACGCGAAGCGCTGATCTTGTCGGCCATTCCAGTGGTGTTTACCTCATTCGGCTTTCACGGCAGCGTACCCAGCATTGTCAGCTATATGCAGGGTGATACGCGTAAGCTACGGCTGATTTTTGTGGCTGGCAGCGCCATTCCGCTACTGATCTACGTGCTCTGGCAGCTGGCGACGCTGGGCAGTATTGCCACCGATACCTTTATGGGGGTGTTGGCACAGCGCTCCGGTATTAACGGCTTGCTTGGTGCGATCCAGGTGGTAGCCAAGAGTGGCAAGGTGGAGATGGCTGTGCGATTGTTTGCCGGGTTGGCGCTGGCGACATCCTTTCTCGGGGTAGCGCTGGGGCTGTTTGATTTTCTGGCCGATACCTTCCGCCGGCAAAACACGGTGCGCGGGCGCTTGCAGACAGGGTTGCTGACCTTTTTACCGCCATTGTTTTTTGCCCTGTTTTATCCAAACGGCTTTATTTTTGCGCTGGGTTTTGCTGCCATTGCACTGGCTGTGCTGTCGTTGATCTTGCCGCCTTTGCTGGTGCGCCGCTCGCGGCGGATGGACCCGGCCGGCTACCGGGTAGCCGGCGGTACTCCCGCGTTGTGGGGAGTATTTGTGCTGGGGCTGGGGATCATCCTGATCCAGTTGCTGATCGTCGCCGGCTGGCTGCCGGATGTGGGCTAGAGGATAGCTGTACAAACAATAAAAACGGCCACCCCGGGTGGCCGTTTTTATTGTTGTGCGAAATTTTACAGGCGCTGATACAGGCCGGTGACGTTGCCGTTCTTGTCCAGGCTCAGCACTTCCAGGCTGCCGGGTTTTTCCGGGCCCATGCCGGGCGAGTTCAGCGGCATGCCGGGCAGGGCGATGCCGCGAATGTTGTCCGGGCGCTCCTTGAGCAGCTTGTTGATGGCGGCAACCGGCACATGGCCTTCAATCACATAGCCGTCAATTTCTACCGTGTGGCAGCTGGCAGCCTTGTGGGTGCCGAGCTTGCGCTTGACCGGTGACATGTCCTGGTGGTCGATGCGCTTGGTCTTGAAGCCGTTTTCGTCCAGGTAGTCCGCATAAGCGGTACAGCAGCCGCACCAGGGGTCTTTATGCAGGGTGGCGGCAATGGGCTCGCCGGCGCTGGCATGGCTGGCGAAAGTCAGGGTCATGGCGCTGGTCAGCAATAGGCTGGTGAAAAATGTTTTCATGCAATAATCCTCAATAATCTGGTTTCTGTGCGCAGGCAGATGAAGCGAAGGCAACAAGCCGTCTTCCAAGACACAAGCATGCGCAGGGGTGCAAAAATTAACTGAGGACGGTTCTGGGCGGGGGCTTGGGCGGAGTGTAAACGGGCACGGCAAGCCGGCTGTGCGGCTCGTCAAAGCCTGTCCGGACAGGGGGAATGCTGGCAATCAGAAGCGAAGGGTGAATGCTGGCGCAGCTGCTGCAACCTTGGTGCACCTGGATGCAACAATCCGTGAAACTGTCGCCGGCAGGTGCCGGACAATCCAGACAGTGAATATTGCTATCGGTAAAAACATGGGGCGCTGTAGGCGTGGCCAGCAGCTGTCCGCCGGCAGTGGCCAGGCCAGCGACCAGTAACAGTTGCAGCAATACGATGCGCAGCAGTTTGCCCATGGATTAGTTTTCCGTTGCAGGTTTCAGGTGGTCAATAATGGCACATTCGGGCTGATCGTCACCATGACAGTGGTCAACCCAGTCGTACAGTTCATCGCGCATGGCCTGCATCTGGCGGATAGTTTCGTCCAGTTCGGCAATATACTGCTCGACCAGGGCTTTGACATCGGCGCTGTGGCGTTGTTCATTTTGCCATAGCCCCAGCAACTGGCTGATGCGCTCCAGCGAAAACCCCATGTCACGGGCGCGGCGAATAAACTGCAGGCGGCGGATGGCCGGCTCGTCATAATAACGATAGCCCGACTCGCTGCGCCGTGCTGGTGGCAGTAGGCCGGTTTCTTCGTAGTAACGGATCATCTTGCGGCTGATGCCGGATTCTTCTGCTGCCTGACCTATGGTTTTGTTCATACAGCGCCTCCAAGAAAAGGTAGTCATCCAGTATACCCGTCACCCTGCGAGCCCTGATTTGTCACCCTGCGCGCAGTCGCAGGGTCCATGGATGCTGCAACTGCGCTTCGCCATGCGCAGCATGACGGGGTGCTGGTGCCGCGCAGCATGACAAGGCGGGGCAGCCTCAGAGAGGTGCCCCGTCGTACAGACCGGGTCATTTTACGCCAACACTGCTTTTACCTTGCGCAGGCGCAGGGCGTTACTGACCACAAACACACTGGACATGGCCATGGCGCCCGCGGCAAACATGGGCGACAGCAGCGTACCGTTGACCGGGTAAAGAACACCAGCGGCCACCGGGATCAACGCGGCGTTGTAGGCAAAGGCCCAGAACAGGTTCTGCTTGATATTGCGCAGCGTGCTGCGGGAGATCTGCAGGGCATTGACCACGCCGGTCAGCTGGCCGGACATCAGCACCACATCGGCGGCGTCGATGGCGATATCGGTGCCGGTGCCAATGGCAATGCCGACATCGGCACTGGCCAGCGCGGGAGCGTCATTGATGCCGTCGCCGACAAAGGCCAGTTTGCCGTATTTTTCCTGCAGTTGCTGCACGGCCTCGACTTTCTGCGCCGGCATCACCTCGGCCACTACGTCATCAATCTCCAGCTGCGCGGCAATGGCGCGGGCGGTGTGCTGGTTGTCGCCGCTGATCATCACTACCTTCAGGCCCAGCTCGTGCAGGGCGCGAATGGCCGCCGGAGTGCTGGCCTTGATCGGGTCGGCCACGGCCAGCATGGCCGCCAGCTGACCGTCGATGGCCAGATACATCGGTGTTTTACCTTCTTTGGCCAGTGTGGCAGCGGCTTCGGCAAATTCTGTGGCATCAATGTCCAGCTGCTGCATCAGGCGGTGGGAGCCGGCATGCAGCTGCTGGCCATCCACGTTGCCGCGCACACCCAGGCCGGTCATGGATTCAAACTCCGTCACCGGCAACATGGTCAGCTGCTTTTCTTCGGCTGCTGCGACTATGGCGCGGGACACCGGGTGGCTGGACTGGTGCTCCAGCGAGGCTTGCAGTTGCAGGGCACGGGTTTCATCCATTGCGCTGGCGACGACAAAGTCGGTCAGCACCGGACGACCCTCGGTCAAGGTGCCGGTCTTGTCCACTGCCACCACCTTGACATCCTGCAAGCCCTGCAGGGCGGTACCCTGACGGAACAGCACGCCCAGCAGGGCGGCACGGCCAGTGCCGACCATGATGGAAGTCGGCGTGGCCAGCCCCATGGCACAGGGGCAGGCAATAATCAGCACGGCCACTGCGTTGACCAGCGCCAGAGTAAGGGCGGGCGAAGGGCCAAAGATAACCCAGACCAGAAAGGTCAGGCCGGCGGCGGCCATCACCGCCGGCACAAACCAGGCGGTAATCTGGTTGACCAGATTCTGGATTGGCAAACGGCTGCCCTGGGCCTGCTCGACCAGACGGATGATTTGTGCCAGCAAGGTGTCGCCGCCGGTTTTTTGTACTTCCATGCGCAGCACGCCGGTCTGGTTGATGGTGCCGCCAACCACCTGGCTGCCGGCGGTTTTCTGCACCGGCACCGGCTCGCCATTGATCATGGACTCATCGACAAAGCTGTCGCCATCGGTGACCACACCATCCAGCGGAATACGCTCGCCGGGGCGGATTTCCAGCGTCTTGCCAACGGTCACTTTCTCGATGGGTACGTCCTTGGCGTTGCCACAGCAGGTGATGGTGCGGGCGGTTTTTACCTGCAATTTCAGCAGCCCCTGAATCGCTTCCGAGGTGTTGCTCTTGGCCTTGTTTTCCATATAACGGCCCAGCAGGATCAGCGCAATAATTACGGCGACCGCTTCGTAGTAGACATTGACCGTACCCGTAGGCAAAACGCCGGGCATAAAAGTAGCCACCAGTGAATAACCGAAGGCCGAGCCGGTGCCCAGTGCCACCAGTGCGTTCATGTCCGGTTGCCAGCGGATCAGCCCGCGCACGCCGGCCTTGATCAGCGGCCAGCCGGGGCCAAAAAACACACCGGCGGCCAGCACCGCCTGGATGATCCAGTTGGTTTTTTGCCCCAGCAAGGCATTCAGCCAGTCATGAAACGCAGGAAACAGATGGCCGCCCATTTCCATGATGAACAGCGGAATGGCCAGGGCAAAGGCTACCCGCAAGGATTTTTTCAAGCCCTCTACGGTCTCGGTAAACTGCCCGGACGGATCGGCCTGCTGCGTGGCCGGAGCATCGTCAACCCGTTCAGCCGGGTAGCCGTTTTCGCCGAGCAGGGCAGTCAGGGCAGCAAAGTCCGCGCCTGCATGCTGGATACGCGCTTTGCCAGTGGCCAGATTGACTTCGGCACTGATGATGCCAGGAAAGGTGCTGATCTGTTTTTCAACGCGGCCCACACAGGAGGCACAGGTCATGCCTTTGATGGCAAGCTCGGCCTGCTGCGCCTGTGGCTCAAAACCCAGATTCTCAATAGCGCTAAACAAGCTGGCGGCAGTTTGCTGCCCATCGTAAGCAATATTCGCCCGTCCGGTGGCCAGATTGACATTGACTTCACTGACGCCGGGCATCGCCGACAGCTCGCGCTCGATACGGCCGACACAGGACGCACAGGTCATGCCTTTGACCGGAATTTCAAGGTGGTTGGTGCTGGACATGGTGACCTCCAGTCAAGTAATTCAGATTGCGCCAATGGTAAAGCTTGCCACCATGGGAAGGTCAAGAAGTTGTGCAGCAGCACACATTCAAGGGAACCTTGTTTGCTTAATGCTTTCCATTTTAAATGGGATCAGGTCGGCTTAACTGCATTTTAATGGACCTGACCCCTTTAAAATGGATACAGGGCTGCTAAGCTTGCCCGTTCATTTATTCAACATATTATCAACAAGGATACATTCATGAAGCTAAAGCATCTGGCCGCCGTTGTGGCCGTGGCAACCCTGACATTGGCTGGCTGTGACAACAGCAAGCCTGCACAGACCAAGCTGGATCTGGACACGCCTGCACAAAAGGTTTCCTACGGTATCGGCCTGACCATGGGCAAGAACCTGAAAGAGGACGGCATGGACGACATCAACCCGCAAGCGGTTGCTGCCGGTATTGCTGACGCCCTGGCTGATGCTGAGCAGCGCGTGGACGATGAAGAGCTGATGGAAGCCTTCATGTTTGTACAAAAGCGTGCAGAAGAAAAAATGAACGCCTTAAATGATGCAACCGCCAAGGCGGGTCAGGACTATCTGGCTGAAAATGCCAAGCGTGATGGCGTGATCACTACAGAGTCCGGCCTGCAATACGAAGTCCTGACGGCCGCCGAAGGCAACAAGCCCAAAGCAGGCGATACTGTCAGCGTACACTACACCGGTACCCTGATTGATGGCAGTGTGTTTGACAGCTCCATTGAGCGTGGTGAACCGGTCGAGTTTCCAGTAATGGCAGTGATTCCCGGCTGGGTCGAGGCGCTGCAACTGATGAGCGTTGGCGAGAAATATCGTCTGGTGATCCCCAGCGAACTGGCCTACGGCGCGCAAAGCCCGACCCCTGCCATTCCGGCCAACTCTACCCTGGTGTTTGAGGTTGAGCTGCTGGGCATTGTCGGACAGGAAGCTGAAGCGGAAACCGCCGACGCTGACACAGCATCTGAAACTGACACAACCCCCGAAACTGACACAACCCCCGAAACAGACGGGCAGGACTAACTGCTGTCATGGATATCCAGGTGATTTACCGCGAGGGCAAGCCGGACTACGCCGTGCTGCCCTGGGCGGATTTTCAGCAGCTGCTGCGTGAGGCAGGCCGGGATGCCAGGCAAACAGCCGAACAGCGCAAGCCCGAACCGGTCGCAGCGGTTCCCCTGAGCAACTTGCGTAGCCTGCGCGAAGAGCACAAACTGACACTCGAAGCCCTGGCCAGAGAAGCGGGCATCAGCCCGGCTTATCTGCACATGATCGAAAGCGGCGAGCGCGAGCCCAGTGCCGTGCTGCTGCGGGCCTTTGGGCGGATTTTCAATGTGCAAAACTGGGATGTCTGACGATACAGGTCAAGCGCGCGCCTTGTTGCTTGACCAGCTGATGCAGACCCGGCGCCGGCAGGCCGTGCTCACCTACCGGCAATTGCTGGATGCGCTGCCTTTGCGAGTGCCGAAAATGCAGCAGCTGGCTCGCTTGCTGGAGCAGCTGGCCGAGCAGGATGCGCAGCGTGGCTGGCCATTGCGCAGTGCACTGGTGGTCAGTCAGACTGGCAGCAGTTTGCCGCGGCAGGGCTTTTTTCAGCACCTGTGCGAAGCCGGCATTCTGGACATGCCCGCCAGCGAAGCAGATGCAAAACGCTGGCACACCCAGGAGCTGCAGCGGATATTTACCTTTGATTACCCGGGAGAAGGATGATGTTTTGGAAATGGCGCACCCTGCTTGGGTACTGGGTCGCACGGCGGCTGTTCAATCAGCGCTGGGCAGTGGAAACAGACTGGATATGGGAGTGGATGCAAACCCAGTTTTCCCGTATGGCTACCTATGATGATGTGGCAGCGCGGGCTTTTTATGGCCACTTATTGTTGCACAAGGGGCAGGGTATGGGGGCACGCAATGAAGGCGTGCGTCTGCTGCGCCTGGCAGCACAGGCCGGCGATGCCAAGTCTGCCTACCAGCTGGGCGTATATTCATTGCAGGACAACATCCATCAGGCGGGTGATCCGCAGCAGGCGGCCGACTGGTTCGAACTGGCGCTGCAGCATGGCCACCCGGCAGCCGGAATCAAACTGCTGGAACTGTACGCAGAAGACGGACCGGCGCAGACCAGCGACGCGAAAAAAGCCGAGCGTATCCGGCAGCAGCTGGGTGACCATCCGCTGATTTGAGGCAAAGCTTGCCTGGCCAACAACTGACCCTTTGAACCCCAGACCGGAACCTGCCTTCCCATGAACCACCCGATCCGTACCGCCTACCTTGATGCCACCATCGACGTTGCCGACCCTGCCGTGCTTGTAAGCTTTGGCACCTCGGGCCACCGGGGTTCGCCGTTAACGCACAGCTTCAACCGGCCACATTTGCTGGCCATCACCCAGGCGGTGGTGGACTACCGCAGGCAGGCCGGCATTGACGGCCCATTGTTTCTGGGCCACGACACCCATGCCGTGTCCTTGCCGGCATGGGAAACTGTACTGCAGGTGCTGGTTGCCAATGGAGTGGATGTACGCATAGCCGCAGGTGTCCAGGTAACCGCAACGCCGCTGGTCAGCCGGGCAATCCTTGCCTATAACGCAGACTGTGTTGACGGGCTGGCCGATGGCCTCATCATTACCCCCTCGCATAACCCGCCGGAAGATGGCGGCATCAAATACAACCCGCCCAATGGCGGACCGGCCGATACCGATGTGACCGACTGGCTACAACAGCAGGCCAACAGCTACCTGCTCAAGGGGTGTACCTGTGTAGCCGAAGTGCCGCTGGAGCAGGCAATGGCACAGGCAACCCGCCATGACTACGTGCAACACTACATTGACGGCCTTGAAGACGTGATCGATCTTGCAGCCATTCGTCGCGCAGGGCTTAAGCTGGGTGCTGACCCGATGGGCGGCACGGCCTTGCCGGTCTGGCAGGCACTGGCGCAGGATGTCAGCCTCGGCTTGACGGTGACCAATGAGCAAATTGATGAAAGTTTTGCCTTCATGCCGCCGGACCATGACGGCCGCATCCGCATGGACTGCTCCAGCCCGGCTGCCATGGCCAACTTGCTGAACGCTCGTCACGATTTTGATCTGGCTTTTGGCAACGATCCGGATGCTGACCGTCACGGCATTGTGGATGCGTCTGGCCTGATGAACCCTAACCACTTCATCTGTGTTTGTATTGATTACCTGCTGGCTTATAGGGACAACTGGCCCAGAGACCTGAAAATCGGCAAGACACTGGTGACCACCTCCATGGTTGACCGCATCGTGGCCAGTCATGGGCGGGAACTGCATGAAGTGCCGGTTGGTTTCAAATGGTTTGTTGAAGGGTTGCACAAAGGCTGGCTGGGCTTTGCCGGTGAAGAAAGCGCCGGTGCCAGCCTGCTTACCCAAGATGGCCGGCCCTGGAGCACCGACAAGGACGGTATTGTGCTCTGCTTGTTGGCGGCAGAAATAACCGCGGTTACCGGCATGCTGCCATCGGAGTACTACAGCAAGCTGGAACAGCAACATGGCGCACCGGTATATCGTCGGGTGGACGCACCGGCCACGGCAGAACAAAAAGCGGCTTTGAAACAGCTCAGCCCGGCGTCGGTTCGGCAACGCGAACTGGCTGGCGAGCCCATTGAGCACATCCTCACCTGTGCGCCCGGCAACAATGCCGCCATTGGCGGCATTAAAGTGGTCACCGCAAACGGCTGGTTTGCCGCCCGCCCCAGCGGCACCGAAGATCTGTACAAAATCTATGCCGAGAGCTTTCTGGGTGAAGTCCACTTGCAACGTTTGCTGGATGAAGCACAGCAGCTGGTCAGCAATTAAGAATTAAAAGGGTTACATCAGCGCCAGCTGCTCTCGCGCTACGGGGTGGCCGAGCGCCGCCGCTTTGCTTCGCCAGGACAGGGCCGTATCAAAACACTGGGTTACACCCGTGCCAGCCTGGTACAGGTTGGCAAGGTGCTGCATGGCGTCTGCATGACCTTGCGCAGCAGCCAGCTGCAAATAATGCAGCGCCAGCTCATGTATGCCTTGCTCCAGCATTAACAGGGCAAAGCCGGTTTGTGCAACGGCATCACCACCGTCTGCCAGGGCAAGCAAGGCGTGATCATCCGTCTCCATATCGCCATCGCCAGCCTGCAAGCGAAACTTGCAACGTTCGGCCACCTCCGCCACCAACAGCATGACGCGCCCATCTTCATCCTTGGGCAGCGTACTCAGCCGCCCATCACTCAAATACCGCCATAACGTACGCTTGCTGACCCCCATTAGCAGGGCAGCTGTATCGATATTGATGACTGGCTCGTGGTTCACCGCTTCCTCCGGAGTAGCAGGCTGTTTTAATGGTCTGGACAAACAGTCAGATTAATCAGGGTGTGCATTCTACCCGAACTCCCGTTGTGACAATTGAACCTGTGTCACAGCCTTGGTGTGACAGTGCTGTTTTGTGTCACTGACAGGCTGTGACAGCGGCGAAATTTTACAGCAACGCTTGCCCGTGCGTAAGCAGCACAGGGCTTCATTTTGTTTTTAAGTGTAATTTTGGCTAGTTTTGGTGTCTGAAAATAAACACATTAATATCAATTGGTTGCGGTCGATTTTGCGATGCGCAAACTCAAATGGCCTGTGTTTTTGTAATGTTTTTTAATGGGGTGCGCCAGGCTGGCACAGCAGTTGCATTAGCACCATCAGGTTAATTGGTGAAGGCACTGCCCAAGCCAGACCTGACTTGAATCTTAAGGAGAGAAAAATGAAAAACGTACAAAAGGGCTTCACCCTTATTGAACTGATGATCGTCGTGGCGATCATCGGTATTTTGGCTGCCATTGCGCTGCCTGCTTATCAGGATTACACCGCCCGTTCTCAGGTGTCAGAAGCGATGACCTTGGCTAGTGGTGGTAAAGTTGCCGTAGCAGAATTCTGGGCTGACCGCGGTTACTTTCCGCCTCATAACGCATCTGCAGGCTTAGCCCCCGATACGTCTATTACCGGTAACTATGTTGAGAAAGTCGGTACCGGCAACAGTGGTGATAACACAACACCTGGTATGATAACAGCAACAATGAAAACTTCGGGTGTTGCTAGCGGTGTTCAAGGCCTTAAGCTAACACTGAGCGCTGTAACCACTGCAGGTTCAGTAGAGTGGAGATGCTTCGAGCAAAGCAAAGATGCAACAAAGAATAAGTATCTGCCACAAACTTGCCGTAGCTAATTTTAGCAACAGCTAGCAAGAAGCCTGCTGCTACTGGTGGCAGGCTTTTTTATTATGAAAATAACTTATCAGAATAAGAGTGCAGAGGTGGCGCTGGCCCTGTTGGTCCTGGCCACCTATCTTCTTTACTTGCCCGGCCTGCAAGGCGGTTTTTTGTTTGACGATTTTCCGAATCTGAACGCCATGGGTGCCATGGGAGGTATCGTCAATTGGGAAACCTTTCATGCTTTTGTATTTAGCGGCTGGTCCGGTCCTACAGGCCGCCCTATATCACTTGCCAGCTTTCTGCTCGATGACAACACCTGGCCTAGTTACGCCCCCTGGTTTAAGCAAACCAATATTCTGATTCATCTTCTCTGTGGCCTGCTGGTGTGCTGGGCTGTGCTGTTGCTGGCGCGCAACTTCAAGTCAGTCAGTGAGCAGCAGGCGCAGTGGATTGCCGTGCTGGCCTGCGCATTGTGGATGCTGCATCCCTATATGGTCTCCACCACCCTCTATGTGGTGCAACGCATGGCACAACTGGCTACCCTGTTTAGCCTGGGTGGCATTGTGCTCTATCTGCACGCACGTCTAAGCCTGCAAAAAACACCCAAGCGTGCCTATTTCTGGATGACCTTTGCCATTGGCCTGTTCACTGTACTGGCCACCTACAGCAAAGAAAATGGCGCTCTGCTGCCACTGCTGATTCTGTGTATCGAATTTTGTCTACCCAAAGACGGCAAGCCGGCCTGGCAGTGGCGTGCGATTTTCCTGTGGCTACCCTCTCTGGCACTTGGCTATAAGTTGGCCACCTATATCAATTTGTCCGAAAACCCTTGGCCAAACCGTAATTTCAATATGATTGAGCGTCTGCTGACCGAGGCGCGGATTGTGTGCGAATACCTGTTCCACCTGTTTGTGCCCCGCATCGAAGGCAACGGCCTGTATCAGGATGGTTATGTGATTTCGCGCAGCCTGTGGCAGCCAGTCACCACTGTGCCAGCTATTGCTTTTCTATCTGGTTTGCTCGGCTTTGCCTTTTGGGTGCGCCGCAAAGCCCCCGTGGTTGCTCTAGCTGTTTTGTTTTTCTTTGCTGCCCACCTGATGGAGTCCACAGTGATTGGGCTGGAGCTGTATTTTGAGCATCGCAACTATCAGGCGGCGCTATTTTTGTTTTTGCCACTGGCCTGGTATAGCGTGATATTGGCACCGCGCTACAAGCTGTTACCTGTTGTTACAGTGCTGGTTTTAGGCATCCTGACCTCCATGACCTGGCTACGTGCCAGCCTCTGGGCCGATAACGACCGGCTGGAGCTGCATTGGGTTCAGTCGGCCACCGAGTCGCCGCGTGCCATCAATAGCATGGCAGCTTTTTACATGAACCGGGGCGAGTACGAAAAAGCCAACAGTTATCTGGAAGAGCAAAGCCAGCGGCTTGATAAAAGCTCTTTGTTAACTGCCCGTTTGCTATTACAGAAAGTATTTGTTGGTGTTGCCACAGAGCAAGACTTTGCCCTTGCTGGTGAACGCTTGAAATATCAGGAGTTTGATGCTCAAACCGTGAAAGGTGTCCGCACGATAGTGGAAACAGTTGTCAAAAGAAATAATACCGACTATGCCTATTATTCACTCCAGCTTTTAGATGCCATGAGCAGTAGCCCCATATACAGCCAGTTCCCACTGTTTATACGTTTGCAACATTATTTGCGCGGCCAGCTGTTTTTATACTTGAAGCAGCCGCAAGCAATGCAACAGGAGTACAGCCAGGCGATCAGCCGCTACAACGAAACAGATGCCGCACTGGCCATGGTTGCAGAAGTTGCAACCGCAGGCTATGCCATCGAAGCAATTAAGCTTTTACAGCAGGCAGAACAGGTGTTTATAAAGCAGGATACTCGCAAACTCAAACGCTCGCGGGCATCCTATCAACAAGATATTGATTACTTATACAGCGCACTGAACGAAGCTATTGAAAAGGCTGAACAGGAAACTCCATGAAACTTAGCATCATCCTCCCCGCCAAAAACGAATCCGCTGCCATCGGCTCCACCGTTGCCGGACTTGCCGAGCGTTTCCCGCAGGCAGAAATCATCGTGGTCAACGATGGCTCCACCGACAACACCGCCGAAGTAGCCGTAGCTGCCGGTGCACGAGTGGTCAGCCACCCGTATAGCAAGGGCAATGGCGCGGCGATCAAGACTGGCGCACGGGCGGCGCAGGGAGAGGTGCTGGTATTTATGGATGCCGACGGTCAGCATGACCCAGCAGACATTCCGCGCCTGCTGGAGCGGCTCGAACAAGGCCATGACATGGTGGTCGGTGCACGGCAAAAAGGCTCGCAGGCCAGCGTGGGGCGGGGCGTGGCCAACAAATTTTACAACTGGCTGGCCACTTACATGACCGGGCACAAAATCGAAGATTTGACCTCCGGCATGCGGGCGGTGCGGGCAGACAAGTTCTGCGAGTTTCTGTATCTGCTGCCCAATGGCTTTTCCTACCCGACCACTAGCACCATGGCGTTTTTCCGTGCCGGTTATTCGGTCAGCTATGTACCCATTCACGCCGCCCAGCGCATCGGTAAAAGCCATATCCGCCTGCTGCGCGACGGCATGCGTTTTCTGCTGATCATCTTCAAAATCGGCACCCTGTACTCGCCACTCAAGCTTTTTGCTCCCATTGCCGCGCTACTATTTGGCCTGGCTTCGTTCTGGTATGGGCATACTTTTTATCACCATGGCAAGTTCACCAACATGAGCGCCTTGCTGTACACCGGCAGCGTGATGATTTTCCTGATGGGGCTGATTTCAGAGCAGATCACGGCGTTGATGTACAAGGATGATTAGGGAAGCGCTGAACCAGTCAGGCCGCGTTTTGCACAGCCAGTTCCATGAGTTGCGGGGATTGCCCGGGCAGGCCGGGCAATGACGAGTGTGACGCATTAGCCAGCAGGTATGCTAATCTGCAAAGCCTGTTTACCTATACTTTCTGGCCTGAGTAGAAACATGATAAAGCAATTAACCGCAACCAATCTTACGCTTTTCCCTGGTGAGCACCGCCTGGAGTTTGCTGCGGGGCTGAATGTCTTTATCGGCGAAAACGGCACAGGCAAAACACACCTGTTGAAAGCCACGTATGCCTTGCTTGCTACCAGTGAAGAAACAGGCCGCAAACAGCCCGACACTAGCCCGACCAAAACCCTTTTGCAAAAGGCTTATGCTGAAAAGCTCATGGGCGTCTTTAAGCCCGATGCCCTGGGGCGACTGGCCAGCAGAAAGCAAGGCCGTGCCCGCTGTGAAATTTCTTTAACGTTTGCAGATTCCACCCTTGATACCCGTATCAGTTTCGCTACTAACGCCCAAAGTGATGTGCAAGTTGAGCAACTGCCGAAAAAATGGCAAAAAGCACGTGCCCTGTTTTTACCAACCCGCGAATTGATGACCATTTATCCGGGCTTTGTCGCGCTATACGATATGCATCATGTGCCCTTTGAAGAAACATGGCGTGATACCTGTATTCACTTGGGAGTTCCGCAGTTAAAAGGGCGACGCTCAGCATCCGTTGCGGATTTGCTTGAGCCACTTGAGCAGGCCATGTCAGGTAAAGTCATCCTGGATAAAACCGGGAGGTTTTATTTGAGTAAAGCAGGAGCCGGCAATATGGAAATGCAGCTGGTGTCCGAGGGTTTACGCAAGCTGGCCATGCTTGCACAGCTGATAAGTAATGGTGTGCTGCAAGAAAACGGCTATATTTTTTGGGATGAGCCTGAGGCCAATCTGAATCCGAAACTGATTAAACTGGTTGCGCAGGTTATTTACACACTGGCTGCTAGCGGAGTGCAAATTTTTATCGCTACGCATTCATTATTTTTACTACGTGAACTTGAAATTATTTGCAGGAAGGACGGCAACAAAAATTACACGCAAAAGTTCTTTTCTCTGGCTTTAAGCGAAAACGAGATTTCCATCGAGCAAGGAAGCGAGCTAACTGACTTGCAAACACTTGTATTGCTGGATGAAGCATTACAGCAAACGGATCGCTTTATGGAGTTGACGGATGATTCTGATTGAAAAAAACCTAAAGTTTACGTTTGACTCTGCCAGTAATTCCGAAGCTAGTAAATATGATGAATGGGCGTTTTATAGAAGCCGATTTGTAAAGGTAGTGAATGGGACTAAAGCTGTAGATTTTATTTATATAGATAAATCCAGTAATAATACATGGTTAATTGAGGTCAAGGACTACCGTCATCCTGATACTGAAAAAATTAAGCCCTCTGTTTTGGCAAACACTGTAGCTGCAAAAGTTAAAGATACTCTTGCTGGTTTGGTCGCAGCTGAACGCAATGCGAGTGCAGAAGAAAAAGATTTTGCGAAAAACGCCCTGAAAAGCTCAAGAATAAGAGTTGTTTTGCATGTTGAGCAAAGCAAAAATAGGTTGTTTACGATTGACGTTGCTGATTTGCAAACCAAGCTGAAGCAGCAAATTAAAGCGATAGATGCCCACCCTTGTGTGGTGGGTCAGAAAATCTTAAAAGCAAATATGAACTGGACAGTAAAAGGTTAACCGGCACAGTCAAAACAAGGAAAACGCTAATGGAAAGACGAGCTACTGGGCAAGCATGAGTCCATCCCGTACAACCCGGAAATTGCCAAATGCTTTTTCCTGGCCGGACTGATAGAAGCCTGGGGGCGCGGCATCGAACGCATTATTGAAGCCTGCAAACAGGACGATTACCCCACGCCAGAATGGAAAGTGGAGCCTAATGGTGTGTGGGTGGTGTTTGATTTTGAACCTGCTGGTGACTCTGAAAACATGGGTAACGCCGAACGATTACGGTCGATTGTGAACGATTACGAACGATTAACGCCAAATGAAAAACTGATCATTGATCATCTACTAAGCAAGCAAACAATCACCAGAAACAAGCCATAGGCGTATTGGGCGTTCAGCAAACAAAAGCGTACTACGTTCTGGATGGTCTAGTGGCAAAAAACATCCTCATACGCTGCGGCCAGGGGCGCGGCACTTACTACGAATTAATCACGAAAAACTAATCCATGAAATCCGACCTGAAAAAAATCTGGGCCATTCTGACCCGCCACGAACGCCGCCGGGCCGTGGTGATGATGGTACTGGTCACCCTGATGGCGCTGGCCGAAACGGCAGGCGTGGTATCCATCATGCCGTTTTTGTCGGTGCTGGCCCGGCCCGATATCGTGCAAGACAATGCTGCCCTGAGCTGGCTCTATAACCGGTTTGCTTTTAACAGCAATCAAGAATTCATCACCGCGCTGGGTATTGCCTCCATCGTGCTGGTGGTCGGCTCATCCGCATTCAAAACCGTTACCCTGCATCTGGTGAACCGCTTTACCTTTTTGCTGCGCCACAGCATCAGCGCACGGCTGCTGTCGGGTTATTTGCACCAGCCTTACGAATTTTTCCTGCGCTATAACCCGTCCGAGCTTAGCCGTAATGTGCTGTCGGAGATTGACCAACTGCAAAATGGTTTGATTAAACCGGTCTCGCAGTTGATTGCACAGGGCGCAGTAGCAACCGCCATGATGTTGTTGCTGTTGTTTTACAACCCCTGGATTGCCATCAGCGCCGCTGCCGTTATTGCTGTGCTCTATGGCGTAATTTATACCTTGGTGCGCAAGCGGCTGGGAGATACCGGCAAAGCACGTCAGGCCGCTAACGGTGCCCGTTTTCAGGCATGTAACGAGGCATTGGGTGGCATCAAGGATGTAAAAATTACCCAAGCCGCCGAAACCTACCAGCATAAATTCAACCAATCTTCCCGCGACTTCTCGCGCCATCAGGCCAATGCCGAAACCCTGAGCCAGTCGCCGCTGTACATGGTGGAAACCGTCGGCTATAGCGGGCTGATTATTTTGGCGCTCATCCTGATGAAGCAAAGCAACGACATTGGCCAGGTACTCCCAGTACTGGGTCTGTACGGCTTTGCCGCCTATCGCTTGCTGCCTTCGGCGCAAATCATGTACCGGGGCTTTGCCCAGCTGAAATTTTCATCCGCTGCGCTGGATACCGTTCACCAGCATCTGAGCCTGCCACGCCAGGCGAGCCGCGCTGCTTCAACAGTGCTGGCCCCACAGCAAGAAATCCGTTTACAGGGCATTCGCTTTTCCTACCCGTCTGCTCCAGACAAGGCCGTTTTGCAGGATTTTGAACTGGTGATTCCTGCCAACACCAGCGTTGGCATCGTTGGCAAAAGTGGTGCCGGCAAAAGCACCGTCATGGACTTGCTGCTGGGCCTGCTTGAGCCGCAGGCGGGCACGCTCTCTGTCGATGGGCAGGTGATCGACAGCAGCAATATTCAAAACTGGCAGGCCGCCATCGGCTATGTACCGCAACATATTTACCTGGCCGATACCAGCATCGCCGAGAATATCGCCTTTGGCGTGCCAGCCAACCAGATCGACATGCATGCGGTAGAACGTGCCGCTAAAGCCGCACAGATACATGACTTTATCAGCACAGAGCTACCCGACGGCTACCAAAGCCGGGTGGGTGACCGAGGGATTCGTTTGTCGGGCGGACAAAGGCAGCGTATTGGTATTGCCCGTGCCCTTTATCGGGACCCGCCAGTGTTGTTAATGGATGAGGCGACCAGTGCGCTGGATAGCCAGACGGAAGAAGAAGTTAATCAGGCGGTTAATATGCTTTCTGGTGAGAAGACTGTGGTGATTATTGCGCACCGAACGAACACGCTCGCAAACTGTCAAGTCATACAGAGTGTTGGGGGTAAACAAGATTGAGCATGCTCACTGTGTTTTAATTATGAAACTTCACGAAAATTCCGTAGCATTTTATTTCATAAAATGTTAGTTTTCAGATTTTGGCAAACACATGGTGGTTAGTTTTGTTGATCAGTTAATATTAGGGGCTAGCGTAAAATATCTAGAGCAAATTTAGTAAGCGCTAAATAAAATTGTTGGTTTGTTTTCATGGGTTAATATGGCTGCTTAAAGGATTTGTCAATAATGCCTAAAGTATATGTAAGTCTGATTGGTGATTTGCTCCACGCAGGCCATATCAGAGTTTTAAAAGAAGCCGCTAAGTATGGTACTGTCATCGTTGGTCTATGGACGGATAAAGCGGGAGGAGAAGTGAATGATGTACCTTATCTGGATTATGATACACGCAAGGAAGTGCTAGAAACCTTATCGATGGTTAGCGAGGTGATTCCCCAAGAAAGCGCGAGTTATAAAGAAAATTTGGAAGCGTTGAAACCAGATTTTGTTGTGCGAGGTGATGACTGGAAGATCAATAGTCAGCGAAAATATCGACAAGAAGTGATTGATATATTGGCTAGGTGGGGCGGTAAGCTTATTGAGGTTTCTTATAGCTCAGAAATTAGCGAAGCTAATGTTAAAGATAAAAAAAACAAACTAGGTATTACTGCTACCGCTCGCTTAGGTCGCCTGCGAAAACTAATTGAAGCAAAACCTATAGTGAAAATTCTAGAAGTTCACAATGCTTTAAGTGGGCTGATTGCTGAAAATGCTGAAGAAATTACTGAGGGGGGGGAAGTTGTCAAGTTTGATGCCATGTGGTCAAGTTCGTTGACTGACTCCACTTCCAAAGGTAAGCCTGATATCGAGGCTGTGGATACTACTGCTCGAACTAATACTATTAATGAAATTTTTGAAGCAACCACTTTACCAATGATTTACGACGCAGATACAGGAGGAAAAACAGAGCACTTTGAGTTCACAGTAAAAACCTTGGAGCGTTTGGGGGTTAGCGGAGCAATTATTGAAGATAAAACAGGGCTAAAGAAAAATTCTTTGTTTGGCAATGAAGTTATACAAAAACAAGACTCTATTGAAAGTTTTTGTGAGAAAATAAAGGTTGGCAAGGCTGCACAAATCACTCAAGATTTTATGATAGTCGCACGCGTGGAAAGCCTAATTTTAGAGGCGGGCATGGATGATGCTCTGGCTAGAGCACACGCCTATATAGAGGCCGGCGCTGACGGCATTATGATTCACTCTCGTCATAAAGACCCAGCTGAAATTATCGAGTTTGTACAAAAATTCCGTACTCAGGATATGCACACACCACTAATTGTTGTGCCCACATCTTTTAATAGTGTAACTACCGACGAGTTTGTTGAGCTTGGTGTAAATGTGGTCATTTATGCCAACCACATGCTACGTGCAGCTTACCCTGGCATGATGAAGGTGGCCAAGTCCATTCTTAAAAATAAGCGCAGTTTAGAGGCTGAATCAGATTGCATGCCAATTAAAGATATTTTGAATTTAATCCCAGGTACTCGTTAGTAAACAATATAAGTAAGTATTATATGCCTATTCATACCGAAAGCTTTGTTCAGGGTTTAATCGATCAGGGCGTTTCACATCTATGTGTGGTGCCTTGTAGTTTTGCTAAATTTCTTATTAACGAAGCAATTAATAATCCTAATATTGACTATCTACCCTGTGCCAGTGAAGCGATAGCTTGTTCCATAGCTGCAGGGCTAAAAATGGCAGGTAAAAAACCAGTGGTGGTTGTACAGTCTAGCGGAATAACAAATATGGGCAGCTGTATCACCAGCTTGCTGAACCCGTATGGCGTGCAGTTTCCTATCATTACCAGTTGGCGTACTTATAAAGAAGGTGATAGTGAAATTCAGCACAAACACCTTGCCACTGAACTGCCAGAATTAATTAAATCTTATGGGTATGAGTATGAAATTTTGGACAACGAAAACTTGAATAATATCTTGGCACAAATCAGAAGCCTAGATCAAGGTATGAAAATCGGTGTGCTCAAAAAGAATAGCTTTACCAAAGTTAAGCTTTTACCCGAACACCGTTTAGATCTTTCCTCCTACGTGCCACGTAGTAAATTTTTAAACGCAATGAACCAAGCCTTTGCCAATAGCGAAGCCTTGTTTGTGGGTACCACAGGAAACACCGCCCGTGAAATGTACAGTTTTATGCCAGATACCGAAAATTTTTATATGGCCGGCAATATGGGTGGAGCGCTGTCCGTTGGAGTGGGTGCGGCTAAAGCTGGCAAAAAAGTAATTGTCTGTGGTGGCGACGCTGAATTTGTTATGCATATGGGCGGCTTAACTACCGCAGGACGTTACGCCAAAGACATCAATTTAACCTACATTTTATTTGATAACGAAAGTAATAAATCTACTGGAGGACAAAATACTTACCAAGCTCACGTTAACTATATAAGTATCGCTAAAGCCTCTGGCTTAAGCTGTCATGAAAAGGTGATAACTAATGTTCAAGAATTTGTTGATGTTTTGATAGTAGCACAAAAACAAAGTGGATTGAGCTTTATTCATGTGAAATGTGGAGAAGATCCAGAGATGCCACGGCCACCTTTAGATGTTGTTATGAAAAATAAATTTTAAGGCAATCGTTATGAAAAACTGGAGTAAAATTTGGAATAAAGAAGAAAGAGTATCGGGCGCAATATTGGAGATACTAATAAAGGCTGATGGTTTTGATTTTGGTGCAGGTGCTTTTAATTTGAATAATTGGAAGGTTTACACCGATAAGCTAATTAGCAGGCTTGATATAGGTTTAGAAGATGCTGTCTTTGAGGTTGGTTGTGGAAGCGGAGCTTTTTTGTATCCGTTTTTCAAAAGAGGTAACTCTGTGGGCGGGCTAGACTTTTCAGAGGTATTAATTGAGCTGGCTAGCACAGTTATGCGAGAGGGGAAGTTTGTTGTTGCAGAGGCAGCACATATGGATATAAATAAAAAGTATGATTTGGTTCTTTCGCATGGGGTTTTTCATTACTTTCCTAACCATGAGTACGCAGAATTGGTGTTGGGTAAAATGATTGAGAAGTCAAAAAATAAAATTGCAATATTAGATGTTAATGATAAAGAAAAAGAACAAGAGTATCACTTGATTAGGTCTCAAGGGTTGAATGCTGAAGAATATAATGAAAAATATAAAGATCTTGAGCACTTGTTTTACGAAAAAGAATGGTTTGTGAACTTTGCAAATAAGAATGGTTTGAAAATAGACGTATTCGATCAGGATTTTAAAGAGTACGGTAATTCAAAGTTAAGATTTAATGTGATTATGGAGAGGCTGTGATTAAGGTTGCTGTAATTCTTGCTGCCGGATTTGGCAGTCGTTTGAAAGATAAAACCAAAACAATGCCGAAAGGTTTTTTGCCTATTGAGGGTATTAGCCTGATTGAGCGCAGTGTTAATAATTTACTCAAAGCAGGTATCGAAAAGATTTTTATAGGTACAGGCTATTTAGCGGAGCACTATCAAACATTTGCACAGAAGTTTCCTGAGATTATCTGCATTAACAATAGTGATTTCTCGAATACTGGTAGTATGGAAACACTTTTTGTTATGCGCAAATACCTGAATGAGGATTTTTTATTGCTGGAGTCAGATTTACTCTATGAATCTGATGCAATCAAGCACTTGATTCACAGCTCCGATACGATTTTGGCTAGCGGTACTACCCACTCTAATGATGAGGTTTATATACAGGCTGCTGGTGATAATACTCTGCAAAAAATGTCTAAAGAAGCCAAGCAGCTAACACATATAAGTGCTGAACTAGTGGGCATTACTTCAATCTCTCAAGCCTCTTACCATGCTATGTGTGAAGTTTACGCTGCTCAAGATAATAAGAAAATTGACTATGAATATATTTTAGTGGCTGTAAACAACGCCCATCATCCTGCACCTTTTAAAATAAAAAAAATTGACTCGCTTGCTTGGTGCGAAATTGACGACGCCCAGCATCTTGCCCGCGCCCTTAAACTTGTTTTACCTAAAATTAAAGCGGCTAATATACAAATCAAACGAAATATATTACTAAATCCTGGTCCAGCTACTACTACTGACAGCGTAAAGCTCGCGCAGGTGGTGCCTGATATTTGTCCGCGAGAGCAAGAGTTTGGTGAGCTGATGGAGTTTGTTTCAGTAGAATTAACCTCGATTGTGGCCAATCCGGAAACTTATACTTCTGTGCTCTTTGGTGGTAGCGGTACAGCGGCTGTAGAATCTGTACTCACCTCAGTGGTGCCGCACGATAAAGCGGTGCTGATAATTAATAATGGAGCTTACGGACAGCGCATGTGCGAAATTGCCAGTCGCTATAAAATGAATTTTGTGGAATTTAACAGCTCGCCCGTAGAGCCTGTTGATTTAGCCAGACTCGAAGAAATAATTCAGCAAAATACACAATTTAGCCATTTGGCGCTTATTCACAATGAAACCACGACTGGTTTACTTAACGATATTGAAGGCATTGGCAAGTTAGCTGCCAAATATCAATTGGATGTGATTTTGGATGCTATGAGCTCTTACGCTGCATTGCCAATTGACATGCAAGAGCAAAACATCACTTACCTTGTAGCTAGTAGCAATAAAAATATTCAGGGCATGGCGGGTATCTGCTTTATTGTTGCCAGTAAAATAAAGTTTGATAGCCTAAAAGATATAGAGCCAAGAACGTTTTATCTTAGTTTACATGAACAATACAGCAGCTTCATTAAAACCCGTCAAATGCGTTTTACCCCACCTGTGCAAACCCTTTACGCCCTAAAACAAGCCGTAATAGAGGCAAAAAAAGAAGGCATAGCCCAGCGTTATCAACGCTACAGCGAGTCTTGGGAATTACTAACCAGCGAGCTTAAACAAATGGGGCTGACCTATTTGGTGGATGATGCACATCACTCTAAAATTATCACATCTATTAACCTACCCGAAGAGTTGGATTTTAATAAAATGCATGATCATTTTTACAGTCTTGGCTATACTATTTATCCTGGAAAGGTTGAAGAGTTTAATACCTTCCGTATAGCTAATATTGGGCAGGTAGATAAAAATGATATTCAACACTTTGTTTGTCTATTAAGAGAGTATATAGAGAAAGCCTTGCGTGGGGATAACGATAAAGTTTGATAAGCGCCCTAATTGAAGATGCCTTTATTAGGAGAGCCGTTAAGTGGAAAACTCAGAAGATACGCTCGAGTCTTATAAAAATCACTTGTTAAAGATGCTTGTTGATTTTGACGCAATTTGTAAGAAATTCAATATTAAATATTGTCTTTGTTATGGCACATTATTAGGCGCCGTAAGGCATAGGGGATTTATACCTTGGGATGATGATGTTGATATTATGATGCCAAGGCCAGACTATGAAAAATTAATTGAGGTTAGAGATCTTATGCCTGGCCGTATGAAAATTATTACGCCCTCTGACTATATGTCAGGATATATATGGCATGTGACCCGTATTTATGATTTCTCTACTTCAATTCATAGAAATATAAATGGTCGCCAACACTATTCAGCTGCTTGGATTGATGTGTTTCCTATTGATGGCCAGTTCGAGAATGGATTTTTCAGGGCTCTGCGCTGGCGAATAATGCAGGTATTTTTTTTTATTTTTAAGTTAAAGTTTAAGCGTAGTCTTGTGGATAGATATAAAAGTGCTTTCAGATTTTTTCCCTCTCTATTCTCAGGTTTTGAATTCATTTTGAAAAAAATCCCTGTTTCTGCTCTGGTTTCAGTGATTGATTGGTTAGAGTCATGTAAAAAATATAATAAAAGTGAGTATGTGGGCTCTGTTTTTGAGATGCCTTCTGAGGTCTTCAATAAGGCAAGTATGCTTCCTTTTTCTGAGGTGGAGTTCGAAGGCCATTTTTTTCCTGCCCCACTTGATCCTGATTTTTATTTGAAAAACACATATGGGGATTATATGTCTTTACCGCCAGTTGAACAGAGAGTTAATCATGGCATTACGAAAATCAATTTAAATAGGCCTTGTGAATTTTTTGGTTACGAAGAATAAGGAGTTGCTTTGAGCACATTGCAAACTCAACATATCGCCATTATCCTTGCCTCTGGCACAGGCACCCGCTTTCGCTCAGAAACTCCCAAACAATTTCTAAAGCTAGCCGGCAAGCGTGTCATTGAACACACGCTGGATTGTTTTCAGAACCATGCAGGCATTGATGAAATCATCATCGTCACTTCCCGTGAGCAAATAGCGCTGATGGAGGAAATTATTCTGCATGGTGATTACAGCAAGGTCACACGAGTGTTGCTAGGTGGCGATACACGGCAGGCCAGTTCGGCTGCTGGTATTGCAGCGATCAAAGGGGACAGCCACAAAGTCCTCGTCCATGATGCGGTGCGACCTTTGCTGGATGCTGCCACCATTGACCGGTGTCTGAACGCATTGGAACACTTTGACGCCGTTGATACTGGAGTACCTTCCCCGGATACAGTGATTCAGGTGGATGCAGAAAACTGTATTACAAAGATTCCCGACCGTGAGCAGTTGCGGCTTGGGCAAACTCCGCAGGCATTTCGGGCGGGCTTATTGCGCAAGGCACATGCACTGGCTGCCACTGACTCAGAGCTCAAGGTTACGGATGATTGTGGGCTGATTTTGCATTATGGACTGGGCAAGGTGCATGTGGTCGCCGGAGATACCAGCAATATCAAAATTACATATCCGTCAGATATTTACCTTGCTGATCGCTTATTTCAACTGCGCTCGGGCACATTCCAGGCAAATGAAAACCTTTCCGCCTTACAAAACAAAGTAGTTGTAGTTCTGGGGGCCAGCAAGGGAATTGGACAGGCAGTGCAACAGCTGGCAGAACTGCACGGTGCTCATATAGTGGCAGCTTCGCGCAGTAGCGGAATGGATGTTGCCAACAGCCAGGCGGTAAGGCACCTGTTTGCAAGTGCCATGGAGCAGTTTGGTCGTATTGATTATGTGGTTAATACGGCCGGGGTGCTGCATACAGGCTTGCTGGCGGGGCAGAGTGATGAGGTGATTGACGAGCAACTTTTAACCAACTTGCGTGGCAGTATTATCGTTGCGCGTGAAGCGTTTGAAGTGCTAAAAGAGCAAGGGGGCAGTATTGCTCTGTTTGCCTCTAGCTCATATACGAGGGGGCGTGCCCGCTCAGCAGTGTATTCAGCCACCAAGGCAGCTGTGGTCAACTTGATGCAGGGCCTGGCTGAAGAATATTTGCCGTTCAATGTGCGTATCAACGCAATCAACCCGGAGCGTACAGCAACCCCGATGCGTACAGAAAATTTTGGCAACGAGCCACAAGATTCCTTGCTGGATGTAAAGACAGTCGCTGATGCGACGCTTCGGATCTTGTTGACCGAACGGACCGGGCAGGTGATTGATGTCAGGCGCTGACTGGTTGCGTGAAGGCGGGCGTATTTTCTCCCAGACCATGCTGGCCTTGATAGGCTGGCTTGTGATCGTTCCATTGATTTGGCTGGTGCCGCGCCAAAAAAACCTGATGGTTGTCATGGGGCGCAATGGCGGAAAATTTACTGACAATAGCAAGTATTTCTATTTGCAGGCGCAAAACAGTTTACCAGTGGGTATTCGCTGTATGTGGCTGACCTCTCACCGAGCTGACAAAAAACTCCTGGAAGACAATGGCCTGCCTGTGCTTTTTTATCCATCTGTTCAGGGCGTCTGGCTGCTTGTTCGTGCAGGTGTCTTAGTTGTTGATTCCTGTGACTGGTATCTGCAAATGCGCCGATTTTTATTGTCTGGTGCTCGCAAAATACAGTTATGGCACGGTGTAGGATTTAAGCAGATTGAAGGTAGCAAGGTCAGCCATGAGGCAAAAGAAAAACAATGGATCAGCGGCTCTGTAATTACTATTTTACGCTTGGGTTTACGGACTTTCACAGGCCGACATGTGCGATACGACTTGGTTAATACAACATCAAGGTTTTACTTGGAAGAGGTTTTTCGTCCTGCGTTTGCTAGCCACTACTTTCTTGCCTCTGGGTATCCGCGTAATTCTTTTTCGTGTGATAAAAACGCATTGTTAGGCACAGATACCGGCATCTTAGGAAAAATTGAAACCTGGCAGCAGCAAGAGCGCCGGATTGTGCTGGTTGTTCCGACCTTTCGGGAGTCACGGCCCACACCTTTGGGCTTAGACTCGGACACATGCAGAAACCTTGATGCTTGGTGCGCTCTCCATCAGGTTGAACTGGTATTCAAATTTCATCCTTGGGAGCGGGGGGTAGAATATTTTAGTGGCAAACATTTGCATATATACGATGCTGGCGCCGATCTCTATCCATTGATAGGGTTCGCCGATGCGATGATATCGGACTACTCTTCCATTTATATGGATTTTTTATTACTGGATAAACCAGTTTTATTCCTTGTTCCTGATATGGAGGAATATATTCGCAAGGATCGTCAAATTCAATTTGACTACAATGACATGACTCCTGGCCCCAAAGTCAAAACATGGCCAGAATTGCTTGAGGCTCTGGAGCAACAGTGGAAAGAAGATGGTTACCGTCATCAGCGCCACGCTTTGGTTTTGAAAGCATTTGATGAGCTACCGCAAGAAAAAGCAACGGAAAAAATATTGCAACTCATGCAGGAAAAAAACTGGATCGCTACTGCTTAGGCTTGGCATCGTTACATCTTTTATTGACGGAGCATATCCAGATACGTCTCAATTTCAGCAGCCACTTCGTTCCAGCCCAACTTACTATTAGCGCTAATCAAATAGCGGTTTTGCAACTGCTTTTCAATTGCTTTAGCTAAAGAGAACGGGTTTTCTGGCTCTGCCAAATAGGGCTCCAGCTCTTGCGCTTGCTGCGGGAAATTGGCTGTGAGGTTGGGTGAGCGGGTGGCAACAATGGGGCGCTGCATAACCAGCGCTTCGCCTACTTTGTTAGGTGCGGCCGCATCCAAAAAAGCCGAGCGACGATGGGGGATGGCCAACACATCAGAGGCCGCCAGTGCATAGGGCACATCGGCAAAGGGCACATTGCCCAAGTAACGGATGCCGGGCTGATCAAGTTGCAGGCTGTCATGGGCTTTGCCACCCAAGAGTAGTTCTATGCTCTGCCCTTGTTCTCGCAGGATTTGCACGGCGGCAATCAGGTCTTGCACGCCTCGGTCTGGCTCCATGCTGCCAAAGTAGCCTACATAGGTGGCATCGGCAGGTAGTTGCAGTTTGCGCCGCGCTTCGGCTTTGTCTATGGGGCGAAAGTGGTTGGCATCCAGCCCGTTGCTTAATATCGCATCGCGCTCAGGCTGGCCTAGGCTGTGCAGCAGCGCATGGCTAGCAAACAGACGCATATCAGCCTTTTTCAACAGGTAGCCAAATAAGTCAAAACCCAGTGGCCTTACATAGCCGCCAAACTCATCGTATTTGTCATATACATCAAATACGAATTTTGCCTTGAGCTTTTTGGCAATGCGCTGCGCCATCAGGGCTATGTAGCAATCCCCACTGGCAATCACCATATCTATGGGCTGGGTAGATTTATAAGCGCCCAGCAGATAGTGCTTGAACACGGCCAGATTTTTAACAGGGGTGGAGGTTATATTGAGCGGGCCATCGCTGCACTGAATGGTGGTTTTGCTGTGGTAATCCACCAGCCACAGGGCCACGTTGTGACGCTGTGCCAAATGCAGTGGAAACTGGTAATTGCGGCCAAACTTTTCCAGCAAGGCATCACGGTTGGTGTTAAAACGCTTGCCGATAAAGAGAATGTTCATTTCTTCCATGCGTTAATGCCCAGCCCCCACCAATACGTCTCAAACCCTTCCACTACGCACTGTCCCACTAGCGCAATAAAGTCCTGGTAGTCGCCTGTGGTATGGGCTTTGTCCAGTGCGCTGTAGTATGCCAGCCGTTGTTCAACCTTGATGATTGCCGCTGGCAGCCCGGCCTGTAGCAGGATGAGGTTCATCAGCAGGCGCGAGGTGCGACCATTGCCGTCGGTGAAAGGGTGAATTTTGACCAGCTCGCCATGGGCGCGGGCGGCAAGCTCAACCGGATGCAGGGTTTGTGCCTGCTGTTGCAGTTGAGCAATGAATTGTTCCATCAGTTGTGGCACTTGCAGGGCATCCGGCGGGCGGTGTGTGGCCCCGGCAATCAGCACGTTGGTGGTGCGATAACGGCCTGCGTTTTCATCGTCGATGTTTTTCAGCACCAGCTGATGCAAGGATTTGATCAACCATTCTGTAATTTGGCTTTTCTGCTGAACCTGTTCTTCCAGCAACAAAATGGCGTCACGGTGATTGATGGCTTCAAAGTGCTCGCGCAGGGTTTTGCCGCCCACCGTAATGCCTTCCAGCGCGACGCGGGTTTCTTTCAGGGTAAGGGTGTTTCCTTCAATGGCGTTGCTGTGATAGGTCCAGTTGAGGATCAGGTTCTCGCGCAGATTGCTGACCACAGCAGGCGGTAAGGGGGGATGCTGGTCGAGCCGGGCTTTGAGGCGGTCAATGTGCTGGAATATGCTGTGGTTCTTTACTGTCATTGTCGGTCTGATAAATGCTGAGCGGGATAATTTTCTTGCATGTAATAAGCCCAGCTCATTTTTCCAGCTGGTGCTTTTCGTAAAACGCCTAGACGGCTGACCCGTGGAGAGTTGCCTCGATTTTGGTAACAGTCCGTTGCGCTGGCAAGGTTTTACTCCGCAAACACTGCTTCCAGACTGTCGGCAAACAGGATGCGCTCGGTCCAGTGTTCGAGTTCTGCTGCGCTGGCGTTCTGTAGGCGTTCCTGGGTGGCGGCGTCCAGCTCGCGGAACTTCAGCTGCAGCAGCTTTTGCAAGGTGCTTTGCAGTGCGATCAGCCGGCCTTTATCCATGCCTTGTTCAATTCCTTGCTCAATTCCTTTTTCAATGCCCTGCTCAATCCCTTGTGCAAAGGACTCTCGTTTGTAAATTGCCATGTAGCCCATGGTGTCATCCTCCTGTTCGATCAGGTGTATGCCTTGATTATAGTAGCTCAGTTCGTGCTTGGGGATACGAATCATCCACTCGATGAAGTCATGCATCTGGTAGATGTGTTGCCGGCTGTAGCCTTTTTTGCGCGCCATGCGATAGAAGTTGAGCACAGCATCGGTTCGCTGGCGGGGTTGTTTGACCTGTTTGGCGATCAGCTGTGCGGCCACCAGTAGGGCAAAGATG
>JAAYFD010000002.1 GCA_012728415.1 Gammaproteobacteria bacterium | reverse complement strand
CCAGTAGCTTGGTCAGGTTCCCAACCTGAACCTTATCGAGCGGAACGGCAATCGTAAGGCCCACGTCTTCCTCCTGAGCCGCTTCCTCCGGCTCCTCGGTCGTTTTCTCCGGTGCCTCGCAAGCGAAGCCCGCAGCCGCGCTGCCGGTGATCCCAGCATTTTTGTCTACATCCCGGCCCGCAACCGCTCCGAACTGACCAACGCCATCATCGCCGAGCACGCCGCCCGGGCCACCCTCGATAAACGTGGCATCCCCAACACCGATGCCGGAGCCGATGCCCGCAGCGCCATGGAAACCCGCCACCGCGATGCCGAAAAACAGGTAAAAACCCTGCTGCGCGAAATCTTTGAAGGCGTGCAAGTACTCCAGGCCGGCGGCAGCCAGCTCGATGGTGACAGCATTGCCGCCCGTATCGAAAACGCCGCCCGCGCCTCACTGGTGCGCCTCTACGGTGAGTTCGACCAGGCAGACGACCCCAACTGGGGCAAAGTCTACGACCGCGCCCGTAAAGACGGCGGCCAGAACGCCCTGGAAGCCATCGGCTACAAAGGCGATCCCGACCAGCACCCCGTCTGCGCCCAGATCAAGCGCTATATCGGCGGCTCCAAAAAGGGCAACGAAATCCGTGACCACTTCACCGCCGCCCCCTACGGCTGGCCGCTGGATGCCATCGACGGCGCACTCTTTGTCCTGCTGGCCAGCGGCATCCTGCTTGCCAAAGACAGCAACACCAACGCCGTCAACGCCGCCCAGCTGGAGCGCAAACAGGTCGGCCAAACCCACTTCAGCCCGGAAAGCATTGCCATCCGCCCGGTTGACCTGATCAAGATTCGCAGTCTGCTCACCGCCTGCGGCGTGGCCTGCCAACCCAATGACGACCTCGACCGCAAGGTACAGGACTTGGTAGCCCACGCCCGCCAACTGGCCCAGCAGGCCGGTGGCGATGCACCGCTGCCCCAACGTCCAGACACCCGTCTCTTCGACGAACTGGCCAGTCGTTCAGGCAACGCCAAGCTGCAACTGATTCTGGACGAACAGGCCAGCATCAAAGACGCAATCAACCAGTGGCGAGCCACCGCCGAGCGCATCAGTCAGCGTCAGCCCGACTGGCACCTGCTGCAAGACCTGCTCGACCTCAGCCGCAACCTGAGCTTTTACAGCGCAGTCAAAACCGAAGCTGATGCCATAGCCGAGCAACGTGCGCTACTCGACGAACCCAACCCAGTCAGCCCGCTGGTACAGCGCCTCACCGATAGCCTGCGCAATGCCCTCCAGCATCACGTACAGAGCTACCTGGACCAGCACGCCAGCGGCCTTGCCCAACTGCAACAGGATACGCACTGGCAACAGCTCAACAGCGAGCAGCAAGACGACATTCTGCGCAAACGCAACCTGCTGCAACTGGCCCAGCCCGACAGCAGTAATGCCGATGCCATCATCGAAGCCCTGCACCAAACCAGTCTGGAGCAATGGAGCGACCGTACCAGCTCACTGGCCAGCCGCTTTGAAGCAGCCCGCATCGAAGCTGCCGAACTGCTGCAACCCAAATTGCAACGTATCAACCTGCCCCGCCGCACCTTCACCGATGCCGCTGAAGTGGATGCCTGGCTGGAACAGGTCAAACAACAACTGCTTGAAAAACTCAACGACGGACCGGTGACCTTCTCATGATGCAACACAGCGCTCAGCCCCTGGACAAAGACCTGCGCAACGCCCTGGAACGCACGGTTAAAAAAGCCCGCGACATTGCCGAGCAGGCCGCCCGCGAAGCCCTGGAACAACTGGGCGTAGGCGAAGCCAAGCCTGCCGACTACCTCAGCGATGCCCAGCGTAAACTGCGCACCCGCCTGCGTGCCCTCGGTCGTCAGCTGGGAGATGTGCGCCACAGCGATGCCGAGCAGGACACCCACGAGCTGATTACCGGTGTCGCCTACGAGCACTGGCACCGCATGCTGTTTGCCCGTTATCTGGAGCAGAACAACCTGCTCATGTACGACGAGTACACCGCCCTGACGCTAGACGAATGTAACGGGCTGGCACAGGAACCAGATACCGCCCGCGATGAGCAGGAACGCCGCTGTAAAACCGGCTGGGAGCTGGCCGGTGTACTCGCCTCCAAAATGTTGCCGCAGATTTTCCGCATCGACTCGCCCGTATTCGAGCTGGAACTGGCTCCGGAACATCAGCGAGCCCTCACCGCACTGGTTAACGGCCTGGCAGCCGATACCTTCAAGGCCTCCGACAGCCTTGGCTGGGTCTACCAGTTCTGGCAGTCCGACAACAAAGACCGCATCAACCAGTCCGAAGTCAAAATCGGTGCCCGTGAACTGCCTGCCGTCACCCAGCTGTTTACCGAGCCCTACATGGTCAGCTTTCTGCTGGATAACGCCCTGGGCGCATGGTGGGCCAACAAACGCCTGACCGAAAACGATTGGCTTAACGCCCAAAACGAAGACGAACTGCGCCAAAAGGCCAGCATCCCCAGCGTGCCACTCAGCTATCTGCGCTTTGTGCAGGAAGAACAGGACGGCGTAACCCGCTGGACACCCGCCGCTGGCACCTTTGACCAGTGGCCCGAGCAACTGAGTGAACTGAAAACCCTCGACCCCAGCTGTGGCTCCGGCCACTTCCTGGTTGCCGTCATGCTGATGCTGGTTCCCCTGCGTATGCAGCTGGAAGGCCTCAACGCCCGCCAGGCCATTGATGCCGTACTGCGTGACAACATCCATGGCCTGGAACTGGACCAACGCTGCGTGGAACTGGCCGCCTTTGCCCTGGCATTAGAAGCTTGGCGTTACCCAGATGCCGGTGGCTACCGCCCGCTGCCCGAAATGCAGCTGGCCTGTAGCGGCCTGTCGGTACAGGCCGCCAAAGACGAATGGAAAGCCCTGGCGCTGGACAAGAAAAACCTCAGCATCGCCCTCGACTGGATGCACGACACCTTCAAGGATGCTCCCGTACTGGGCAGTCTGATTAACCCCGCTAAATCCAAAGCTGCCAGCATTGTGGAGTGGGATGAACTGTCTGCCGTGCTTAATCAGGCACTGGAGCAGGACAGCACCAATCTGGACAGCGTTAACCAGCATGAGGCGGCGATTGTTGCGCAAGGGTTGGCCAAGGCTGCACAGCTGCTGGCTGGCAAATATCAATGGGTGGTCACCAATGTGCCCTATCTGGCAAGGGGCAAGCAGGACAAGGTGCTGCAAGACTTTGCCGACCAGTTCTACCAAGAAGGTAAAACAGATTTAGCAACAGTGTTCCTTGACCGCTGCTTGGAGTTTTGCATGCAAGGCGGCAGTACCAGTATTGTGCTGCCGCAGAACTGGCTATTTTTGAGTCCCTATAAAAAACTCAGAGAAAAACTACTTAAGCGAGAAACATGGAACCTGATTGCCAGACTAGGACCTGGAGCCTTTGAAACAATCAGTGGAGAGGTAGTCAAAGCCATTTTAATTACATTGACCCACTCTCATAACTCACCACACGTTGGGCTGCTTGATGATCCTCAAAAAGCAATGCGTTGGCTCCGCGGGATTGACGTTGAGACGGAAAAAACAGCAACAGCTAAGTCACATAAACTTCAGGCTGCTGAAATAACAAGCGTTACTCAAGCTAGCCAACTAGAAAGCCAAGACTCACGCGTAAGCCTACTCACAAGCAATGCAGAAAATATTCTTAGTGATTTTACATATCACAACTTAGGAATATGTACTGGTGACTCCAGCAGGTTCTATAAAAAAATATGGGAACAACCTTTTTTTCTAGATGGGTGGAAAAAAATACAAGGGACTGTTACAGAGACAATCCATTTTGGAGGCATGGACAGTCTGATTTTCTGGCAGGATGGTAATGGAGAACTATATGAGTTTGTAGAAAGCAAACTCGGCGAAGAACAGGTTGCCTCATGGCTTAGAGGTAGAAATGCCTGGGGTAGAAAAGGTGTGCTAGTGAGCGCAATGGGAAAACTCCCAACAACTTTCTACCACGGCGGTTTTTTTGATGAAAACACTGTAGTAGTTACGATACAAAACGAAAAAGAAGAAAATAGTATCCATGCATATCTTTTATCAGAAACTTACCCTACCGACGTCAGGAATATTAACCAAACATTGAAAGTTCGAGGGGATCTTGTGAAAGTTCCCTTCGACCTAGAGCATTGGACTTCTGTCGCCCAAGAACAATATCCCCACGGCCTACCCGAGCCCTACAGCAACGACCCAACGCAATGGATTTTCCACGGCCATCCCTGCGGTTCGGTGATTTGGCACGAACAGGACAAACGCACCGCCCACGGCGATCTGCGTATTGACGATACCGTGCTGCAAGTCGCAGTCGCCCGCCTGCTCGGCTACCAGTGGCCCGCCGAACTAGATTCCGATATGGAGCTCGCCCCACAACAGCGTGAATGGGTGCAGCGCAGCCAAGCACTCAACCGTTTCACCGACGACGACGGCATTGTCTGCCTCGATGCTGTGCGTGGCGAAGCCCCTGCCGACCAGCGCCTTGAAGCCCTGCTCGAAGCCGCCTACGGCGACCAGTGGACCGTCGCCACCCGCGACCAGCTGCTCAAAACCGTCGGCGGCAAAAGCCTCAAACACTGGCTGCGTGACAAGTTTTTTGAACAACACTGCAAACTGTTCCAGCACCGCCCCTTCATCTGGCACATCTGGGACGGTCTTAACGACGGCTTCAGCGCCCTGATCAACTATCACAAACTCGACAAAGCCGGCCTCGAACGCCTGATCTACACCTACCTCGGCGACTGGATACGCACCCAGCAAGCCGGCCTGCAAGCAGGCACCGACGGCGCACAAGAACGCCTCGCCGCCGCCGAAACCCTCAAGTCCGAACTCGAAGCCATCCTCCAGGGCGAAAAACCCTACGACATCTTCGTCCGCTGGAAACCCCTGGCAGAACAACCCATCGGCTGGAACCCCGACCTCAACGACGGCGTTCGCCTCAACATCCGCCCCTTCCTCAACGCCAGAGACCTGGGCAAAAAAGACGCCGGCATCCTCCGCGCCAAACCCAACATCCACTGGAAAAAAGACCGAGGCACCGACGTCCCCTCCGCCCCCTGGTACCACCTCGGCCTGGAATACAACGGCAAACAAGGCGACCGCATCAACGAACACCACCTGACGCTGGATGAAAAGCGTAGAGAAAGAGAGAACAACGCATGAGCAATAAGATAACCGGTGCCGAATACCCGCTGGCCAAGATTTTCAGTTCCGACTTTGATTTTGTCATTCCGGCTTATCAAAGGCCTTATGCCTGGACTGATGACCAAGCTCTGGATCTGTTTGACGATCTATATAGCTTTTACCTGGCAGAAGCAGAGGATGAATCGTATTTTTTGGGTAGCATAGTGCTGATCAAGGCAGAAGGCAGACCAGCTTCCCAGGTAATCGATGGTCAACAGCGTCTGACTACGCTGACCATCCTGTTGTCGGTGATTACTAGCTTTCTTGAAGGGGAAGCTCGGTCGGATCTTGAAAAATACATTCGTGAACCCGGTAGCATCTTCCAAGGTATCACTGCAAAACCCCGACTGGCTTTGCGTGAGCGCGATAGGCAATTTTTTGCAGACTATGTGCAGGCATTCAAATTTGACGAACTGCTGGCGTTGGAGTCGGCTCAGCTTGAAGAGTCACAGCAAAATATCCAACGAAACGCTAGGTTACTAAAAGATCGCTTGTTATCGAGTTTTGCAGGTGACATGAATGGCTTACTTAAATTCGGCGCTTTCCTAATCCAGCGATGTTTCCTAGTTGTCGTATCCACAGACAACGAAAAGTCTGCATTCAGAGTTTTTTCAGTACTGAATAGTCGGGGGCTGGACTTATTGCCGACCGACATTATCAAATCGACTGTTATTGGCAATATTATTACTGACAAGCAGGAAGAATTTACCAACATCTGGGAAGAGCTAGAGGTCAAAACCGGACGAGCTGGCTTTACCGAGCTGTTCAACCATATTCGCATGATATACGCACGGGCTAAAGCACAGCGTACCCTACTGGAAGAGTTTAAAGAGCATGTCATCAAACAGTCGAGCAGCTCCGAACAGCTAATCTCGGAGATTATTGAGCCTTACGCCGATGCCTACCTTATTGCTAGGAAGAATGAGTACGTCTCAACAGCGAACGCATCAGATGTAAATAGCCTGCTGAAGTGGCTGAATCGTATCGACAACTCGGACTGGATGCCCTGTGCAATCCTGTTTTTGTCCATCCATAAGGACTCTCCCGAGTATGTGTTGTGGTTCTTCCAGAAACTGGAGCGATTGGCGGCCTATATGCATATCAGTGCCAAAAATGTAAACCAACGTATTGCTCGCTATGCACTTGTCCTTGAAGAGCTAATAAGCACGCACTCTTTAGACAATCCAGTTAAGGCTGTTGAGCTGACTGAAGCTGAAAAGCTTGAAATGCAGGATGTGCTGAACTCGGATATCTACTACCTAACTGCACGCCGTCGAAACTATTTGATCCTACGGCTGGACTCCTTCTTGTCAGATGGAGCCGCCACCTATGACGCCAAGGTACTGACCATCGAGCACGTACTCCCGCAAACAGTTGAAGCGGGAAGTGCGTGGGAAGAAAACTGGCCTGAGGAGGAGGTGAGAAAACAATGGGTTCACAAAATTTCCAACTTGGTGCCTTTAACCCAGCAGCGCAATTCTTCCGCCAGTAACTTTGACTTCGATAAAAAGAAAACTGCTTACTTCGGCGGCCGTAAAGGCGTTTCCTCTTACGTAACGACAACTCAGGTGTTGAACACTCCTGAGTGGACCCTAAATGTAGTTAAAGAACGCCAAGTGAATCTGCTTGAGGTGTTGAAGGATGGGTGGGACCTTAAAACCGAACCCTCTACATGACAGATAGAATGGCTATTTTAGTTACACAAGTGATGAAAAATACCTGCTGAAGGTATCAGATGAAAAATAACTTTCTGTGGACGTTGGGGATAACAAAATGAGCGCGATTCACACGCTGTCGATCTCTGGTTTTAGGTCCATCCGCAAGCTGGAAAATCTGCGCTTAAGCAACCTGAACGTTTTGATCGGTGCCAATGGCTCCGGCAAAAGCAATTTCGTTGCTTACTTCCGCATGCTGTCTGAGCTGGTAGAAAGCAGGCTACAGGTATGGGTTGCCAAGCAAGGCGGCGCAGACCGGGTGCTTACCTACGGGATCAAGGAAACTGACAAACTCACAACCTCTATCCGTTTTGGTATCAACGGGTACGACTTGGAGCTCGAACCAACCGCTAACGATGGCCTGACTTTTACATCTGAAAAACTGTATTTCGATGGTCCCTTTTACGGTATTTCTCGTCCTCATCTTGGATCCGGCCACACTGAAGCCCGTTTAACAACCGCCAAAGACAAAGGGCCCTCTGCAAATGTAGCTGCTTATTGCTACAGCTCAATCGCTAGCTGGAAGGTCTACCACTTCCACGACACCAGTGACACAGCCGGAGTCAAACGTCAGTGCTCTGTACATGACAACAGCTACCTGCGCATGGATGCCTCCAACCTGGCAGCATTTTTGTTGCGTCTACACAGCGAAGAGCCTGCAGCCTATAGCCAAATCCGTAAAACGGTTCGGCTGGCGATTCCGTTCTTTGATGACTTTGTCCTGAAACCCACCACCTTAGCCAGTGAAGAACAACAGGTACGCCTGCTGTGGAGGCAGCTAGACAGTGATTATGCGCTCTGGCCCAGTCAGCTTTCTGACGGTTCCCTGCGCTTTATTTGTCTGGTCACAGCTTTGCTACAGCCAAACCCGCCGACCACAATCATTATTGATGAACCTGAACTGGGCTTGCATCCCTACGCGATCACTTTGCTGGGTGCGCTGATTCGTTCAGCCGCAACAAAAACCCAAGTCATTGTGTCCACCCAGTCGGTCGCTTTGCTTAACGAGTTTGAGCTGGATGACCTGATTATCGTAGATCGGGAAAACGGAGGCTCTGTTTTCAAGCGTCTGGATGAGGAGGACTTCACAGCCTGGCTTGAAGACTATACCGTCGGCGAGTTGTGGCAGAAAAACATCCTGGGCGGGAGGCCTTCACGATGATCCGGGTACACGTGATTTGTGAAGGACAAACCGAAGAAATGTTCGTAAACGAACTTTTACAGCCTGTATTTATACCCAAAGGAATTTTTCTGCTACCTGCTCTGGTTGGTAAGCCAGGACACAAAGGGGGCAATTTCAAATTTGAGCGTCTGTACGCAGATGTCGAAAAGCGCCTATTAGGCGACACAACCAGCTTTTGCACTACTTTTTTTGATTACTACGGCCTGCCCCAATCATTTCCTGGCAAAAGCGCTGATGACAGTCACACCGACATTGCCAGTAAAGCCGACGCCATACAGCATGCAATGACCCTTGAGCTAAGCAAAAAGCTCGGGGACGACGCCATGCGCCGCTTCATCCCTTTTGTGCAGATGTATGAATTTGAAGCGCTACTGTTCAGTGATCCCGTGGCCTTTGCCAAAGGCATCGACAAGAGCGAGTTGGAGATACAGCTGGCCAAAATCGCGGAGCAGTTTGAAACCCCGGAGCACATCAATAACAGCCCCGATACAGCCCCAAGCAAACGTATCGAAGCTTTGATCCCAGGCTACGAAAAACCGATTCTTGGCAGCCTGGCAGCCCTGGAGGTTGGCCTGCAGGCCATACGAAGCAGCTGCCCGCTTTTCAATAGCTGGTTGGAAAAACTTGAGGCTTTATAAGAATGGAGATCTTGCTTTTTTTCAGTAAGAACAAAACATTAAGCATGAATAAAGCCAATCGAAACCAAAGAAAATTATCAAAAAACTATCGCAGAGCCGAAGAAGTACATGTATACTTTGCTGCAACAACACCCGCAGCGCCTCTGACTCAAGCGTACCAGTGCGGGTTTTTTTATGCCTGAAAAACGTACATTTCAGAAGAAACCTCAAGATTTTCAGCAGCTTATTGAGCGGATGAAAAGCAAAGGGTTGTACATTTCTGATGAAGCAGCAGCTGAGCGGCTCTTGCGTGATGTCGGTTACTACCGGCTAAGCGGCTACGGACTTGCTTTTGAGCAATACCAGAATGGAAGACGGTCCGGCCGCTTCAAGACAGGAGCCAGCCTGGATGATATAGTCAATGCGTACCACGTTGACCGCAAGCTTCGCCTCCTGATTCTTGGTGCAGTAGAGCGCATCGAAGTAGCCGTGCGCGGCATCATCTGTCACCAGCTAAGCCTTAAGCACGACTCTGCTCACTGGTTTATGGATGCTCGGTTATTCCGTGAAAGTGAGAACTTCCGCCATTCAGGCCTGCTGAGAGAAATCATCCGCAGCACTGGGAAAAACGCCGAACCCGGAAGTGAAAAAGAATCGCTTCGGGAAGTTTTCATTCGTCATTATTACGCCACCTACGACTCCCCCAAATACCCGCCCAGCTGGATGGTTGCTGAGGTGCTGTCCATCGGTAGCTGGTCCAAAGTTTTTCAGCACCTGAGTACCAGCACTGATAAAAAACTAATTTCCTCACAACTGAATCTCGCACCACCTACGCTTGAGTCGTGGCTGCATTGCCTGGCTTTCATCCGCAATGCGAGCGCCCATCACAGCCGCTTATTCGCTCGAAAACTACCGCTTCCTCCAAAACGCGATAAAAAACTGCCTATACGCAGAGAAAACTACGTTTTTAACTTCATCTGCATCATTTGGTATTTTTTACAGCAAATCGAACCTGATAACACATGGCTGGACGAGGTCACTGCTGTAGTGAATGAGCTAACATCCAGCCATCGTTTTCTAGGCATACCTGAACACGGGACCTTATCTGTACTATGAAACTCATTGAACTTTTAACCCGTGAGGTGCGCTCCAGCGCCGACTACAACTCCAACGTGCAAGCAGAACCCAGCGTTATTATCTGGACTGACAAGCTGCGCCAGTGGGAAAGCGCGCTGCCCTTGTTGCAGTCTGCGATGCCCGAACTGATCGTGCTGGGCGATTATCAGCCGCAAAACAAAACGGGGCCGGCTATCTGGATCAAGTGCGTAATTGAGGGAGTTCTGCCGGATTTCGAACTGCCCGCTGACCGCACACCCATTGTTTACCTGCCAGGCGTTGAACGCCGAGATCTGCGTGCTATAGCCGACTGTCCACCCGAGTTGATGCCGCTGGCCGAGCTGCAATATCGCGGTTGCTGGTGGATTTATAACAACTCCGGCCGCGATTGGACGGTACGTGCCTTTATGGTGTCTGACAACGGCGGCGCTGGACTGGATGTGGCCAGCGATGAAAAAACTCAGCAAACACTACTTCGTGTTTTGCCTGAAATCCTGGACAGTCGTCGCCAAGACTTGCTTAACCGACGCCTCGAAGTAGCTGACTTTAACCGTCTGATTTCAAGCGACCCTGTGCGGGACTTGCTGAGCTGGATGAATGACCCAGCAGCCAACCGCGAACGTTGGGACAGCAACCGCTGGCAGGCACTGGTCGGCATCTGCGAAAGCGAGTACCGCTTTAACCCCGAACATGACGGCGAGCATACCGCCGCCGAGCTGCTCTGCGCCCGCCAGGGGCTTTGGGAAGGAGTCTGGCAACGCTATCTGGATTCCTATCAGCAATACTCCAGGCTGCCGCAGTTGCTGCTGCAGGTTGCGGCTGACCTGGTTGCCGATGGCGAAAGTTATCCGGTCGTGAACCAACGTGATGAAAGCGAACTGGAAAGCGCCTTGCAAAAACTGCTGTCACAGGATGCCAGCAGCGTTCGTGATGAACTGGTGCAACTGGAGAAACGACACGCCACCCGCCGTGGCTGGATCTGGTATGACCTGGGTATGGCCCCACTTGCCGGTGTCATCAAACACCTGGCCGCTGTGGCCGAGCTCAGCAAGGCCGCATTTTCAGGCAGCCAACCAGAGGACATGGCTGAGCAGTACCGAAGCACCTATTGGCGGGCTGACGATCATGTTCTCAAGGCGTTGGCCTGTAACCTTTCACCCAGCCAGCAAACCCTTGTACAGGGCATTTTGGGCATGATTTACAGCCCCTGGCTGGATGAAGTCACACGCAACTTCCAAGGCCTTGTGCAACAACGTGGCTACCCGGGCAGCTCCAGTGTCAACGAGGCTACTGCCAACTACGCAGCTTCGGCAGAAGTGGTGTTTTTTGTGGATGGCCTACGCTATGACCTGGCCCAGCGCCTTCATCTGCGGCTCCAAGCCCTCGGCGAAGCTCGCTTAAGCAGCAACTGGGCTGCCCTGCCCTCGGTTACAGCAACTGCCAAAGCCGCTATTACTCCTGTTCACGACCGTCTGAGCCTGCGCTCCAGTAACCGGGATTTTGTGCCAGGTTTGCAAGATGACGAAGACACAAATTTCTCTGGCCACTACCTGAGAAAATTTCTGCAAGAAAAAGGCTGGCAGTACCTGGAAGATGGCGAGTCAGGCAATCCAGCTAGCAACGCTTGGGTGCAAAATGGCGACATCGACAAGGAAGGCCATGTACGCGGGGTAAAACTGGCCGCCCGCGTAGATGCGCTGCTGGATGAGGTCGTAGAACGTATCGAGGAGCTGGTGGCCGCAGGTTGGCGCAAAATCCGTATCGTCACCGACCATGGCTGGATGCTGACCCCCGAGCCCATGTCCAAGGTAGATTTACCCAAACACCTGACTGAAACCCGCTGGGGACGCTGCGCTGTAATCAAGGACAGTGTAGCCATCAACTTTCAGCAGCATGGTTGGCACTGGAACAAAGATGTCAGCATCGCCATGGCTCCCGGTGCGGCCTGTTTCCGTGCTGGTTTGAACTACGACCATGGCGGACTGAGCTTGCAAGAGTGCCTGACTCCAGTGCTTGAACTGCGCCCCGTGCAACAGGCTGCCAACAGTGGCACATCGGCAGAGCTATCCGAACTGCGCTGGCTGGGCCTGACCTGCCGGGTGCGTGCCGAAACGGACGCGCCGGGTGTAACTGCCGTGCTGCGCACCCGTCCGGCAGACGCTGATTCCGAGCTTTGTCCCCGCAAGCCACTCAAGGACGGCAAGTGCTCCCTGATGCTTGACGATGAGCACGAAGGTATCAGTGCCGTGCTGGTCCTGCTGGACGAGGACGGTAATGTGCTGGCAAGAAAACCCACCCTGGTAGGAGAAGACTAAGTGGAACTGGACGATCTGGATCTCAAAGCATCAAAACTGTTTGATGGCTACATTGTGCGTAAAGATCTGGTGCGCACCTTTGCCCGCCAGTTTCCGGTACCAACCTACGTGGTGGAGTTCATGCTGGGCCGCTACTGCGCCTCGACCGACCCTGATGAAATCGAAGAGGGGCTGGAGATCGTGCAACGGCAACTGGCTTCAAGAACCGTCCGTGCCGGTGAGGAAGAGCTTTTCAAGGCTCGTGCCTACAAGAATGGCTCGGCCAAGCTGATTGATATTGTCAGCGTGCGCTTTGTGGAGGGCCACGGCTATCTGGCCAGCCTGCCCAGCTTGAACCTGAACCGGGTACGCATTGCCGACTCCATTGTCGATGATAACGAGCGCCTGCTGACCGGGGGCTTCTACGCTGAGGTCACCCTGGAATATGACAGCGTGATCGCCGAAGAAAAAGGCAACGCCTTCGGCATCTCCGACTTGCGCCCCATCCAGATGTCCAAACGTGACGTGTTGGATGTCATGTCTGCTGCCCGTGAGAGCTTTACCAGCGAGGAATGGCGAGACTTCCTGCTGCGCTCTATTGGCCTTGAGCCGGAGAAACTGGACCAGCGCGCAAAAGATGCAATCCTGTTGCGGATGGTTCCTTTTGTCGAGCGCAACTACAACCTGGTTGAGCTGGGCCCCCGTGGCACCGGTAAAAGCCACCTGTTTCAACAGGTTTCGCCCTATGCCCACCTAATTTCAGGCGGCAAGGCGACTGTGGCCAAGATGTTTGTCAATAATGCCAGCGGTCAGCGCGGACTGGTCTGCCAGTACGACGTGGTGTGCTTTGACGAAGTCAGCGGTATCTCGTTCGACACCAAGGAAGGCGTGAACATCATGAAGGGCTATATGGAGTCCGGCGAGTTCAGCCGTGGCAAGGAAAGCATCCGCGCCGATGGTTCCATGGTTTTTGTTGGCAACTTCGATGTGGACGTGGAACACCAGCAGCGTGTCGGCCACCTGTTTGGCCCACTGCCCCCCGAGATGCGCGACGACACGGCCTGGATGGACCGGGTGCACTGTTATCTGCCGGGCTGGGATGTACCCAAAATGAACCGCGAGCTGACCACCGACCACTTCGGACTGGTCAGTGATTTCTTTTCCGAGTGCATGAGCCGCTTGCGCTTTGAAAGTCGTGTAGCTGCCATGCAAAACCGCGTACACCTCGGTGGTGCCCTGAGTGGCCGTGATACCAATGCGGTCAACAAGACAGTTTCCGGACTGCTCAAGCTGATGTACCCGGATGCTGAAAGCCAGGTGAGCGATGAAGACCTGGAATGGGCGCTGCGTCTTGCCCTGGAAGTACGCCGCAGGGTTAAGGAACAGCAAAAGCGCATCGGCTCTGCCGAGTTCCGCAACACCCACTTCAGCTACATCCTGGGTGACGATGGTGTGGAGAAGTTTGTTGCGACACCCGAACTGCGTTCAGACAACGAAATCGGTGATGATCCACTGGAGCCCGGCCAGGTATGGACCATCAGCGAAGGCGGTACAGACATTGATGATAACGCGGGTCTATACCGCATCGAGGTTAACGATGGCCCTGGCTCTGGCGTGCGCATCCTGAACAATCCTGCTCCAGCTGCCTTCAAGGAATCCTTGCGTTACGCCGAACAGAACCTCTACGCCAGAGCCATGCAGCTGGTCGGTGACCGCGACCCAAGAGCGCACGAGTTTTCCGTGCAGCTCCGGGCTTTCGACGCAGCCAAAAAAGGCTCACAACTGGGCGTTGCCGCACTGATAGCCATGTGTAGCAGCTTGCTGAAGAAGTCGGTAAAAGGCGGGCTTATTGTTATCGGTGAGATTAACTTGGGCGGTTCTATCGAACCGGTTAGCAACGCTGTAAACGTGGCCGAATTGGCCGTCGAGAAAGGGGCAAGTGTTCTGCTAATGCCAGTAAACGCCCGCCGTCAGCTCTATGACCTGTCAGACGACATGGCAACCAAAATAGACATCCAGTTTTACCAGGATGCAAGGGACGCTTTGCTCAAAGCTCTCTCCGAATAAAAATGGTGGCCATCGCTGCTCAGAAACCTGGGGTGGTTACATTGTCGAGTTGCCTGATACCTCAACACAACCGGTCAAGACCAATCGATCCACGAATCGAGGGATTGCTGCGTCTTGTGGTTGGGAAATATAGCCAAACCGATCCGAAAACAGGGGATTATGCAGATAACTTCTGCGAATATTACAAATATCCACACAGCCCCAGAGGCTTTTGCTGGTTGAACACCCTGGACCGAGCTTCAGTCAGCAAAAAACGGCTGAATTTTGAT
>JAAYFD010000031.1 GCA_012728415.1 Gammaproteobacteria bacterium | reverse complement strand
TGCCGCCTGCTCGTCCAGCTTGATCCAGGCAGCTCCTGGCAGGCCGGTTTTCACCTGGTGCAGATGCTGGCGCAGCAATTCCGGCGCAATCTGTGCCTTGACACGGAACATCAGCTTTTGCCGCTCGGACGCGGTTTCCACAGTTTTTGGCGTGAACTGGGCGGTGCTGGCAACAAAGGATACTTTGGCCGGAATCGCCAGCTCCGGCGCCACATCCAGCACCAGTCGTACCTCGCTGCCAATGGCGACACGGCCGGCAATTTCGCTGGGCAAGAAAAAGGTCATGTAGACATCGGACAAATCGACAATATTCAGCACCCGCCCACCGGCACCCAGTACCTCGCCGGGCTGCGCGACACGGAATTGTACGCGGCCATCACGCGGGCTTTTCAGCTCGCTGTCACGGATGTCTGCCTCGATGCGGGCGATGGTGGCGGTGGCCGCCTGCACGCTGGAGCGGGCACCGGCCAACTGCGCCTCGACCGCGCGAATGGCTGCCCGCGCCGCCTTTGCCTGGGCGCGGGTGGCGGTCAGGGCCGCTTCGGCACCACGCACCCGTGCCCGGTCATCGTCCAGCTCCTGCATGGAGGCGGCGCCTTCTTTGGACAGGGTGCTGGAGCGGGCCAGCCGGCGCTTGGCGGCATCCAGCTCGGCCTCGCGCTGGGCAATCAGCGCCTCGGCGGCTGCGGCATCACTTTCCCGCAGCGCCACCTGGGCTTCAGCTGCCGCCACAGCGGTTTGCGCCTGATGCAAAGCCGCCGTGGCTTCATCACGCTGGGCTTGCAAGGTGTCCAGTTGCATCAGCGCCAGCTGCTGGCCAGCCTGCACAAAATCGCCCTCATCAACCAGAATGTCCTGGATCCGGCCCGGCAGTTTGGTGGCGATATTTACCTCGGTGGCCTCGATACGGCCGTTGCCGTTGACAAAACCGTCACCAGGGCCAGCATCTGCATACTGTTGCCAGCCCCAGCGTGCCACCAACAACACAAGAGAGCTCACAATAGCGATACGAACCAGCATATTGAAAGAAAGTTTTTTTTGGTTGCTCATGGCTTACTCGCTACTAGAAATTGGGCGGATTGTGCCGTCCTGCTCCGGCTCGTACGCACCTCCGCCAAGGGCACGGTACAGATCCACTTGACTGATCAGCACAGCATAACGGGTGCTGATCAGCTGCTGCTCGGTTGCCAGCAGATCACGGTGGGCATCCAGCACCTCCAGATAGGCTGCCGAACCATTGTCGTAACGCAGCTGCGCCAGCCTGGCACGCTCGCTTTGGGCATCCCGCGCTACCTGTCGCGCCTCCAGCTGTTTACCCAGCCAGTGACGGACAGCCAGGGCATCAGCCACTTCGCGAAAGGCATTCTGGATGGTCTGTTCATACTGGGCGACAGCCAGTTCGCTACGCACCCGGGACAGCTCAAGATTGGCACGGCGACGCCCACCATCAAAGATGGGTAAGGAAATGCTCGGCATGAAGGTCCAGGTTTTGCTGCCCGAACCAAACAGGTCATCCAGCTCGGCACTGGCGCTGCCAAAGCTGCCGGTCAATGCAATGCGTGGAAAAAAAGCCGCACGTGCAGCACCGATATTGGCATTGGCGGCACGCAGGCGGTGTTCCGCGGCAATAATGTCTGGACGGCTGGTCAGCAATGCGGACGGCAAGCCTGGCTGCAAAGCAGCCTGCATGACTGCCTGCCCCACCTGCTGTTGCTGCAGGACAGCAAGTGCACTGTCACCGGCGAGCAAACGCAAAGTGTTAAACCACATGGCCTGCTGCTGCTCCAGCTGGGCCTGTAATACCTGCGCCTGGGTCAACAAGGTACGCACCTGGGTCACTTCCAGTTTTGCAGTTGCTCCGGCCTCGTAACGGCGCTGAAAAATCTGATAGGACCGTTCGCGGCTGGCGACTGTTTCACGGGTTACATCCAGCCTCTGCCCGGTTTCGCGCAATGCCAGATAAACAGTAGCCACTTCGGCAATCAGACTGGTTTTTACCGCCTGTCCGGCCGCCTCAGTGGCCAGCCAGCTTTCCAGCGCGCCCTGTTCCAGACTGCGTACCCGCCCCCAAAGATCCAGCTCCCAGCTGGTCAGGCCCGCTTCGGCACGGTACTCGCTGCCCACCATTGAACGGCCAGCAGGACTGAGATCGGCAGGCATGCGGGAGCGGACACCCTGACCGCCAAGACTGACATCCGGCATACGTTCGCTACGCTGAATACCGTAGGCTGCACGGGCTTCTTCCACTCGCAACAATGCCGCACGCAGATCCCTGTTGTGTTCAAGCGCCATATCAATCAGCTGGCGCAATGCAGGATCGGTAAAAAACTGACGCCAGTGCAACCCAGGCGCAGGCTCGGCAGGCAATGGCGCTGCTGCAACCATATAGTTTTCGGGCACTGGTGCTTCCGGTCTGACATAATCAGGTGCCATGGACTTGCAACTGCTGACCAATACAGCAATGGTAGCCGTGCAGACCCATAGCCCAACACCTGAAACCACCTTCATTTCAAAAACATCCTTTTCTAACCCTGTCAATAAGACCATATGGTTGGCCAGCTCATGATATGCCCCAAAAAAACGATCCGCAAGCACACCAGTCCCAGGACCGGGCAACGCTACTGCCACCCGCTGCTTGCCAGCGCAAGCCGCCACCCACACCGAACCCCGGCCACACTTTCACCCGCCGCCGACATACTCTGCCACAGCAGACCTAATATTTGCTGATTACATGTCAAATATGCAGCGCACAAATATCGACGGTTTTCGACTAAGGGGGAGTTACAATTCGCCGCCAAACCCTGCACATTCCCCCAAACAACAAAAATATTTCATAACAAACGAAGGAGCCTCTCCATGCTGCGCATACTGATCGCCATGGCTCTCTGGGTTGCAGTTCTTCCTGTCAGTACCAGCGCCCAGGTTGCCGATGATACAGTTGTCATAGGCCTGAGCTACCCCCGCACCGGGCATTATCGTGAGGAGGGCCTGGCCCAGATGCGCGGTGCACTGCTGGCCGTTGATGAAATCAACGAGCGTGGCGGCGTGCTAGGCAAGACCCTGCGACTGGTTAATCGTGACAGTGCCGCGCGCCCTGACAAAGCCCGCCGCAACATTGACAGCATGGTCGCAGAAGGCGCGGTCATGCTGTTCGGCAGCGTCTCCAGTGCTGAAGCAATTGCTGCTGGCGAGCAAGCCAAAAGTCACGACCGCCTGTACTTCGCCACCATCGGTTACTCGAACGACGTCACCACCGAGAAAGGCCATCGTCACATTTTCCGTGAAAGCACCAGCGCAACCATGACCGGCCGCGCGCTGGGCCAGTATCTGACACAGCATTTTCCCGGCAAGAAATATTTCTATATCACCGCCGACTACAACTGGGGACACACGTCAGAAGACGCACTGCGCGCCAACACGCAAACCACCGACCGTGCGCTGCACCCCGGTGTTACCATCCCCTTTCCTACAGCCAAACAGTCTGACTACAGCACAGCCTTGCAAGCAGCCGAAGCCAGTGATGCCGACTTGCTGGTACTGGTACTGTACGGACACGACCTGGTACGCGCCATTCGCACCGCCGATCACATGGGTCTGCGCCGCGACATGCAGGTTGTCGCACCCAACCTGACCCAGTCCGTCATCGAACAAACCGGCTCCAGCATCATGGTAGGTGCCATTGGTGCCGAGCACTGGCTATGGCGCATACCAGAGCTGGAAAACTCTAAAACCGGCATGGCTTTTGTCGAGAACTTCAACCGCAAATACGGCCTGTATCCACCCAGTGCAGCCGCATCTGCCTACACTGTAATTCACCAGTGGGCAGACGCAGTAAACCGCAGCCGCACACTCGACACACAGGCTGTAATCAGGGCGCTGGAGGATCACAGCTACAGCTTGCTCAAGGGCCCCGCACAATGGCGCGGGTTTGATCACCAAAACATACAGCGGGTCTATGTCGTCAAGGTAAATGACCGTGCCACCGTGATCAGCCATCCTTCCAAGCAGGATTATTTCCAGATCCTGCACCAGCTCGACGGAGAGGAGGCCGCCATCAGCCATAGCGAATGGCGCAGCGCCCGCCGCGTAGCTGGCCAGCCGGAAACCTTGCAATAAAACGATACATTACGGACAGTTTTGAACCCATGCGTTTGTGGCGGATAACCACTAACAGCGTATGGCAGCCACGCCGGCACGCCGCCAGAACAGGCAGGCGTGCAACGCGCTACGAAACATTGCTTTAAATGTCGTATGATGCTGCCAAAGTAGTCAATCACACAGGATCTTGCAAAAGGAGCTTCATCTTGAAACACTTACTGACTGCACTGGTGCTCTGGACATTTGCCCTCCTGCCCCTCCCCATCACGGCCGAGCCGGCCGAGCCGCTGTTAATCGGCCTGAGCTATCCGCGCACCGGGCACTACAAAGAAGAAGGCCTGGCCCAGATGCGCGGTGCACTGTTGGCCGTCGAGCAGATCAATCAGCGCGGGGGCGTGCTGGGACGTCCACTGGCCCTAACCCACCGTGACAGCTCGGCACGTCCGGAAAAAGCCCGCTCCAACATCGACAGCATGGCTGCAGAAGGTGCGGTGATGTTTTTTGGCAGTGTGTCCAGTGCCGAAGCAATTGCCGCCGGCGAACAGGCCAGGGAGCATGACCGGCTATACTTTGCCACTATCGGCTATTCCAATGACGTCACCACCGAAAAAGGCCATCGCCACATTTTTCGCGAAAGCACCAGCGCTACCATGACCGGCCGCGCGCTGGGCCAGTATCTGACACGCGTGCTGCCCAACAAGAAATATTTTTACATCACCGCCGATTACAACTGGGGCCACACTACGGAAGCCTCCCTGCGTGAGCATACCGCCACTGATGACAAAAAAGTGCACCCGGGGGTGTTGGTACCCTTTCCGAATGCCAAACGCATCGACCACGTTTCCGCTCTTGAGCAGGCAGCGGCCAGCGATGCCGAAGTACTGGTGCTTGCACTATACGGCAACGAACTGGTCCGGGCCATGCGCATTGCCGACAGCATGGGCCTCAACCGCAGCAAGCAGATTGTGGTTCCCAACCTGACCCAGACTGTGCTGGAACAAATAGGTCCGAGCATCTCGGTTGGTGTTATCGGCACCGAGCACTGGCTGTGGCGGGTACCCGAACTGGAAGACTCCCAGGGCGGCATTGACTTTATTGACAGTTATCAACAAAAGTACGAACTCTACCCCTCCAGTGCAGCGGCCTCAGCCTATACCGTCATTCACCAATGGGCTGACGCTGTGCAACGCAGTAACAGCATCGACAGTGAGCGGGTACGCAAAGCTCTTGAGAACCACAGCTACAGCCTGCTCAAAGGCCCAGCCCTGTGGCGCGCATTCGACCACCAAAACGTACAGACAGTGTATGTTATCCGGGTCAACGACTTGGCCACAGTCATTGCCCACCCTTCCCGCCAGGACTATTTTGAGATCGTACATCGTCTAAGTGGTGAGGAGGCAGCCATTGAACATGACGCCTGGATGACTGCACGCAAAGCAGCAGGACAGCCTGACATCCTGGAGTGACAGCCAGCCCTTGACCAGCCGCCGCTCTGCCATGCTTCCAGCCCTGGAAGACAGCAGAGCCGCCATAGCTGGTTTTACAGTACAGGCCCTCTTTCATGCTCCCAGACACAGCGCATGCCTAGCTGCTGCTCAGGCGTCAGCAGCTCATAAGACTCAGACTGCCAGCTAAAACGGTGTGAGCCATGATACTCTGCCTCCAGATGCACCACTGCCGTTGACCAGTACAGGCACTTGAGCACCGCCTCGAACTGCCCCACCCAGGTGCTCCACTCATATTCCACTGAGCGGTATGTGGCAGCAAAGTGAATCACCTGGCTGACCGGCAACAACTGATCCTGCGGATGACTGGCGGCAAACATGTCCCTGTGCAGCAATTCCCAAGCCTCGGCATGAGGCAAGCTGCCCAGCACCCGCCGGTTATGCTCTGCACGGCCGAGCTGCCGCTCACGGTCCTGAACCAGCCAGTCCTTGATATAGCCATATACCACCGACTCACCGGACATGTACCTCTCCCACTTGCAGTCTACGTTTTGCCACGGGCCTCGGCATAGGCCAGCTCGGCCCGGGAAAAGCGCTCGGTAATACTGTCCGCCGGGCGTTTGCCCAACAGGCTGACGACTACAATAGCCACTCCAGCCAAAATGAAGCCGGGAATGATCTCATACAAGCCAAGGCCGATGAATTCTTTCCATACCACTACGGTAATCGCACCCACCAGCATACCGGCCAGTGCACCGTTGCGGGTCATTCGTGACCAGGTGACCGACAACAGCACAACAGGGCCAAACGCCGCCCCAAAACCGGCCCATGCATAAGCGACCAATCCCAGCACCTTGCTATCCGGATTGGCTGCAATCAGCACCGCCACCAGTGCAATGGCCAGCACCATCAGGCGACCGACCCACACCAGCTCCTTCTGTGATGCGTCCTTGCGCAAAAAGGCCTTATACAGATCTTCGGTCATGGCGCTGGCACTGACCAGCAGCTGGCAGCTCAACGTACTCATCACTGCAGCCAGCACAGCAGCCAAGATGACGCCGGCCACCCAGGGGTTGAACAAAATCTTGGCCAGCTCCATGAATACCCGCTCACTGTTTTGGGTGACGGCACTGGCCTGTGCACTGTTATCGGCAAAATAAGCGATGCCAAAGAAACCCACTGCCACTGCTCCGGCAAGCGTCAGAATCATCCAGGTAATACTGATGCGACGCGCAGCCGGAATGCTTGCCACCGAGCGGGCTGCCATGAAGCGCACCAGAATGTGCGGCTGGCCAAAATAACCCAGCCCCCAGCCAAACAGGGAAATCAATGCAATAAAAGACAGCCCTTCCAGCATGTTGAAGCCCTGTGGGCGCACCTGCTCAATGGTGGCCATGGTGGCCGGCAGGTCACCCAGCGCCAACACTACAAACAACGGTGTGATCAGCAAAGCAAAGATCATCAGGCTGGCCTGCACAGTATCGGTCCAGCTAACTGCCAGGAAACCACCAATAAATACATAAATCACAGTTGCTGCCGCACCCAGCCAAAGTGCACTGGCATAGTCGATGCCAAAAGTGCTCTCGAACAAGCGCGCGCCAGCCACCATGCCCGAGGCACAGTAAATGGTGAAAAAAACCAGAATCACTGCCGCCGATATAATACGCAAGATACGGCTGCCGTCTTCAAACCTGTGGGAAAAGTAGTCAGGCAAGGTCAGTGCGTTATTGTTGAACTCTGTATGCACACGCAAACGGCCGGCTACCAGCAACCAGTTCAGATAAGCTCCGGTAACCAGGCCAATGGCGATCCAGCTTTCTGACAAGCCGGACAAGTACACCGCACCGGGCAACCCCATCAGCAACCAGCCACTCATGTCAGAAGCGCCGGCTGACAGCGCGGTGACCCAGCTGCCAAGGCTTCGACCACCGAGAATGTAGTCAGAAAAGTTCTTTGTTGCACGCCAGGCAATGAAGCCGATTAGCACCATTGCGGAAATGTAGACAGTAAAGGTAACCAGTAGCGGAGTGGAGACAGCCATGCGGATCCTGCTTTCATTTATCCAAAACGCTGCAAGGGTACCGCGACTGGCTGTTTTTTTACAGCACTGTCACCATAAACCAGATATGGCACTGAAAGTCCTTTGCGCCAACACCTGCATGAGAAAAAGAAAACGCCCCGGCCAGCCTTCACGTCACCGCCGGCTCATACATCCGCCCCACCAGCCATTGTGCCCGCACTGACCTGATAGTCTGCGCCTACCCTTGTTGATGCACAACGCTCCAAACCAGAGGCGCGAAAAAGCCTGTTCGCACAACACCCCGGGTAAGGTACAGTGGTTTCCATTTTCATCAGCCAGGCAGTTGTCAGCATGAACAGCACGCAGCCCACCCCTCAACCAGAGCGAAACCAGCGCAAATGGCCCGGCGTCCTGCTACGGTTGCTGCTACTGCTGATACTGCTGGTCACGGCCCTGCTGGCCTGGCTGCCATACTTGCTGCCCCATGCTTTGCAGCAACAAGGAATTACCCTGCAGTGGCAACAGCCACGCTGGTCGCTGCAGGGCCTGCAACTGCAGCAGCTGCGCCTGGAGCAGAGCAACCTGCAGTTGCAATTGCACGACCTGCAGCTGAATTGGCGCTGGCAAAAGTTTCCCCTGCAGTCGATCAGCATTGGCAAGCTGGTTATAACCGGCACACTACCACAGCAAAGTGAACAACCGGGCAGCACAGACAACCAGCTGCTAACTGCGTTGGCACCTTGGCTACCCGGACAGCTGGATATCTACGAGCTGCACGCCAGGGTTGATGAAGTGGCGCATGTGACCGGGTCGATCCACTTGCAGGCGGGCGCACAGCGGCCCTTGTGGCAGCCGCGACACCTGGCGCTGGACCTGGTAGTGGAACAACTCCATCCGCGCTGGCTGGAAGGCATTCCTGCCGGGCTACAGCCCGAGAGCCTGCGCATTCGCACCCTGTCGCGCAATACTGATGACCCGCTGTCAAACGCTCTGCAAGAGCTAAGCCTGGATATACACAGCCTTGGACAATCGCAAATCCAGCTGTCCGGCATTCTCACCCTGTTGCAGGAAGACGGCTGGCAAGGCCGGCTGGAACAGGCGCGCCTGCACCTGGAATTGCCCCGTTATAAACTGGGCAGCCTGCAGCTGCAACAGCTGCAAGCCCAGCTGTATTTCAATGCCAAAGCCAGTACGCAGGGGTTGGGTTTGCAATTGACACAGCCGGCCAGCCTGACCGCGGCACAGTTGTTGCTTGAGCAACGCACCCGGCTGCACCAGATAACCGCCACCCTGCCCCGCCTGCAGCTGGAAAAAAGCTTTGCTGACGACAACGGCACTCGCCTGCAAGCCGACTACCATCTGAGCATAGAAAAGCTGCAGGACCCTCTACTAAGCACGCAAACCTGGAGTGCTGCCGGCCACTTGAGCGGCCTGCTGACTGACCTGCAGATCACCACCGCCATCAACAACACCAGCGGGCTGGAGCTGGATGGCGACTGGCACTGGCACACGGACGGACTCAATGGCAACCTGGTGCTCAAGGATATCTTTCTGAGGGCCGGCAATCCGCTGCAGGCGTCACTGACCGACTGGCCAGACCTGGTGGAGTTCAGCAATGGTCGCCTTAACGCCCGCACCAGCCTCAGCCTGCCGGTCAACGCTCCGCTACAGATCAGCGGCCATGTCACTGGCAGCGGACTGGACGGCATCGTCAACCGCAGCGAACTGGGCAAGCTGGACTTCAGTGCTTTTTTCCGGCTGGACCATGGTGAGCAGCTGCAGGTAGACATCCCCCGCCTGACGGTCGGCGAGCTGGACCCCGGCGTTCCGCTGCAGCACCTGATAGCCCGGCAGGTCAGCTACAGCGGCCATATCGACCGCCTGCCGCAAGGCACTGCAGCCTGGCAGGAAGTCAGCGGGCAGGTGCTGGGCGGCGAGTTTACCCTGCCCGCCAACCGGATCCGGCTGGACCGGGAAAACCCCATGCAACTGCAACTTTCAGGCTTACTTTTGCAGGATGCCCTGGCGCTCTATCCTGCCGAGGGTTTGCACGGGCAAGCCACCATTGACGGCAACCTGCCGCTAACGATCGGACCCAGTGGCATTTATGTCGCACAAGGCTGGCTGCAGGCGCGACAGCCCGGCACCCTCCGCTTTCAATCGGAGCAAATTCGCTCGTTGGGCCGGGCCAACCCAGGCATGCAGCTGGTGGCCGAGGCACTGGAGGATTTTCATTTCAGCCTGCTCGACAGCAAGCTTGATTACGAACCTTCAGGTAAACTAGTGTTCAATATACGGCTTGAAGGCCAAAATCCGGCGGTAAAAAATGGCCGCCCGATTCACCTGAACCTGAATCTGGAAGAAGACCTGCCAGCCCTGCTGGCCAGCATTCAGCTCAGCAACCATGTGAGTGAAACCATTCAGGAACGGATCCGTCAACGCCTGCAAAACCGATAAGGAACCTGTCATGTCCCTACCGAAACTGATTACCGGACTCTTGCTGGGCATTATCGTGGCTGCCTGTACCCCTACTGTACAGGTGGCCATGCCCAACGAGCCGATCAACATCAACCTGAATGTCAAGATCGAACACGAAATCTATATCAAGGTCGATAAGGCTCTGGACAACCTCTTCGACGAATCCAGCGGTCTATTCTAAGGAGCCAGCCATGTCAATACGCACTTTCTTCACTGCAGCAGCGCTGGTCACGAGTCTGGGGGCTGCCCCTGTCTGGGCTCTGGACCTCAACGGCGCAATGAGCGGACTGCCCGCCGCCAAAACCGCCGGCCAGCTGGGTGAGCAACCCAACGGCTATCTGGGTGTGGTCAACAACCAGGGAAATGCGGCCGACATTGCCCGACTGATCAATCAGGCCCGCAAAGCGGAGTACGAGCGCTTGGCCAAAAACAACAACCTGCAGCTAAGCGACGTAGAAACCATGGCCGGAAAAAAAGCCATCGAAAAAACACCAAGCGGCCAATACATTCAGGTCAACGGCCGCTGGCTGAAAAAGTAATCTTGCGCTCCCTTCCCTTTTATGGCGCATTGACCTATAATGCGCAGCGTTTCGGGGCAATCCGAATGTTGTCGGGGCGTAGCGCAGCCTGGTAGCGCACTTGCATGGGGTGCAAGGGGTCGAGTGTTCGAATCACTCCGTCCCGACCAAATAAAACAAAGACTTAGGCCAGCCGTGAAAAGCTGGCCTTTTTCTTTTCTGCCCTAGGGGTAAACCCTGGGGTAAACCCGTTTAATGATTGCCTGTTTTTCCGTTCTTTCACTGAATAGGAAAAACGCCATGAAAAAACTTCCCGACCTGAATCAAATCACGCCAGCGGCTCTGCTCAACATGACACCTGCTGCGCAACTGGAACTCTTGGACGAACTCGAATACCGCGCCTATCTGGTGCGCACCCTTGCCGGTATCCACCATGAGCATGGCGGCCATTTCATGCGGCGCTGCGTTGATACCCTTCGGCTGCTGCGTGATGCTGGTGCGGGTGATGCCCAGGCATTGCAGGCCGTGTTGCAGGACGGTGAGGCGCTGGCTGGCCTTGGCCTGGGTGATGATGACGCGGAACTGGTCGAGTACCTGCATGGCGTTGCCGGTGATGAGTCTGATTTGCTGGTTGTCTATATCGGTGCCGATCCAGTCAGGGCGCAACTGTTCGACAATCAGGAATCCGCGCTACTGTGGTGCGAGCGGGCAAATAGGCGACTAGACAAAACGGAAGGCGTGTATGTGACGCTTGGAATTGATGAATACATGGCCAGCAACTTTTAACCTCGGCTGATCCTTGAAAGCCGCTTGTTAAGTCTCCTGTTAATGCAGGGGGGACTTAACAGTCAGCTGTTAAGTTGCAGAATCTCTAAATGGTGGGGGGCGCGTTCGGGCATTTTTCGTTTTCCGAATCTGAAAAACCACCCCCCGCCTTGTTCTGGCTCCCTGCTCCTACCCCAGCTGCTGCAACAACGGCTGTGCTGGCGCTGGTGGCCTGTTGGCAGCAACAACTAAACAACAACCAACCCTAAAAAATCCCCATATGAAGCCAAAGGCAGCGCTCGAATTACCCTCGGCACCCCACCCCCTGCCGGAGTACCTTTTTAATTTGAGAGTGACGGCGGTCGTGCGGGTAATGGCATTCAGGTAATGGCCAGCCTGCTGCTGGTCTGTTGGGTGTGCAATAATTTTGCATACCGGATTTCCGGTAGTTTCCAGAAGTGCGCCCCATGCACTCGCTTGGCCGGCGTCAAATTGTGGATGATGCGCTCAGAACTGGGCACATCTATTGAGCAAGTCCAGGCGCCGGCACTGCAACTGCGTCCTGAACTAAACTTTTAATTTCGCGCATGCAAAAATGTGGTTCCCCCTGTCGTTCGGGGGGCATGTCGAGCCAGACTTTTACACCCGGTTACCCCTTGGCGACTGTCTGGCTGGCGCTGGCGCTCAGGTGCTCAGGTGCTGGTTGGTGGTGCTGATTGGTGGTGGTGCTGAACATGCAAGTGACAACCGCTATCTGTAAACACTCCACGCATGACCCGCGCTTGGCCGGTTTTCAAATCGAGGCATGATTGCCGGGCCGGTTGTGTTAGCGCCAGCCATGAAGCCGCTCCATCGCCTGCCATGCGTTTTGAGCGCGTTCATCTGCTCCCTCAGCCCATTCACGGGCGGCGGCCTTGGCCTGCTCTAGGTCGTGCGCAGGCCAGTAGCACTTCAGCTGCTTGTTGTAATGGCCACCACGTCCAATGTCGCACCAAACGGGAACGGGGCGCGTCTCAGCTACCACCACGCCCTGCTGCTCCATCAGGCGCAAGGTACGGGCAACGGGCCTATGATCCGGCTTGCCTATCATGGCTGCCACAGCAGCGGCGTTACGGGGCGGCGGTCCCCATTCGAGGCATGTTTCATAATCTGCCCTGGCCAGCGCGTCCAGAATCGCCCGCTTGTTTTCAGTCATTCGCATGTTGATAGCCTGCTTTTCGGTCGGAATACTTTTCGTACCGGTTGGGGGGGTCCAGTGGTGGCAATCGATAAGCCCTCCGACGGGGTGCAATAGGCGCTGGCTGCAATGTCACTGCTTGCCCGCGCCAGCAGTACCGAGGCTGGCTGTTGAAGTGGCCGCGCTTGCTTGGTAGTGATCCGGCATCCAGCAGCTACGGATCAGCGCGGCGGCATGGCGCGGCTCGGTACGCCACTGCTCCAGCAAATCAACGTCATCAATTAAGCCGGATTGCAGCAGGTGTTCTGGGGTCGATTGCAGCAGGTGTGCCACGCGCTCCAACCATAACCATTGCAGGCGC
>JAAYFD010000006.1 GCA_012728415.1 Gammaproteobacteria bacterium | reverse complement strand
GTGTCGCTAAACAGCCAGTTTTTGCGGCCCACGGCGAAGTGGCGGATGTCGCCCTCTACCGCATTGTTGTCGATCGGCAGGTAACCGGCTTCGGTGTAACGCACCAGTTTGCTCCAGTTGCTGGCCAGGTAACCCAGTGCCACACCCAGTTTGTTCTGGCTGGTTGCATGCAACAAGGTGTCGTCCAGCCAGGTTTTTAGTTTGTGCAGTATCGGCAGGCTTTGTTCCTGGCGGGCTTGATAGCGTTCTTCAGGGCTGGCGGTTTTGTGGTGTTTTTCAAAACCGTACAGCTGGCCGATCAGGTTCAGTGCGACATCGGCACGACCGGTTTTGCCTTTGGGCTGCACTTTTTGTGCATCGACAAACCTGCGCCGCGCATGTGCCCAGCAACCCAGCCGTTCAATGCCCGGCTGTTTGGCAATGGCGTTGTAGCCGGCATAGTCGTCGGTCATCAGGTAGCCCTGATAGCCTTCGAGCAGGCGCAAAGGCACGCTTTGATTGCGGGTACAGCTGTATTCGTACAGCAAAATGGGACGTTCGGGCTGGCCTGATCGCATCACCCACATCCACGACTGGTTGTCGGGCGATCGATCCGGCTCTTTGAGCACTTGCACCCGCGTTTCATCACAGTGGATGTAAGGGCTTTGCAGCAGTTGATCCTGCATCAGGTTGTACAGCGGCTGCAGCTGCCTGGATGATTCAATCACCCAGCGGGCCAGGGTTTGGCGCGGGATTTTCAGCCCATGGCGCTGCATGACCCGCTCAAAACGGTGCAACGGGATGCCATCGACAAACTTGGTGGTCAGCAGCATGGACAGCACGCTGGGCGTGGCCATGATTTTTTCGATGAATTGCGGTGGCTTGGCGGCAGTTTCTGGTGCTTTTTCGCAACTTTTACAGCCATAGACCTTGCGTACATGGCGGATGACCTGAACACGCTGCGGGATGATTTCCAGCTGTTCGCTGACTTCTTCACGAATCACGTGTTTTTGGCAGCCACAGTCACACTGCAGGTCATGCTCGGGCAGGGAGTACTCGATCTCCACCCGTGGCAGTTCGGCTGGCAGCGGCTTGCGCTTGCCGCGGGCAGGCTTGGCCGGCTCGGCGTTGGGCTGTTCGGTGTCGACAGCGTGCCCTTCCGGCAAGGCAGACTCTTGCTCGGCATCAGCCTGCAGCGCTTCCGGCGTAGCGGTGGCCGCTGCATGTTCGGCTTTCGTCAAACATCCGCATTTGCGGGTCTTCTTCGTTGGTGGCCTGCTTCTCGGAACGCTTGCCGAACAGACGCATACGCATCAGGGTCAATTCTTCCCTGAGGCGGAGGTTTTCAGCCTGGCTTTGCATGAACAGGGAGAAAATGTCGTCCAGGCTACCTGCAGGCAAAGCAAGCTTCTCAAGCGTATTTTGCTTGAGCTGGAACAGTTCTTGGGCAATGGAGGCAGGCAGCTTTTTCATGCCGCCATTATACAGCATTTTTAGGCAATAAAGCGTGGAGTTAGCAACTTATGCGGCTTATTTCTCCACAAATCGAAGCCATCCAGTAACCCGTTAATCTCTTCCAGGCTCAGCTCAATGGCTTCGGTCAAATCGGCCGGTGGTGCCTTGAATTTTTCCTGCTCCAGTCGCTTCATCCACAAGCAAAACCCGTTGCGCTCCCAGTATAAAATCTTGACCCGGTTACGGGCACGGTTCAGGAACACAAAAATGGACGGTTCGAACAGGTTCACCATCATGTCCAGCTCAACCAGCGCCGCCAGGCCATCAATGGACTTCCTGAAGTCTACCGCCTTGGGGTACAGATAAGTTTTCTGCACCTTGGCATTGGGTCGCATCATGACAACTGCCTCCGAAATGAGATGGGCGAATTGTCATGACACGGGATGCCTGGGTGAAGATGGGGTTTATGGGGCGCTTACG
>JAAYFD010000030.1 GCA_012728415.1 Gammaproteobacteria bacterium | reverse complement strand
CCAACAGCCCGAAAGGTAGAGCGGGTCTTGGAATAAGAGAATGGGCCTGTGGTTGTGGTGCAACCAACGACCGCGATATCAATGCGGCCAGGAACATACTCGCGCTCGGACATGAGCGTCTTGCAGAAGGAATCCCCGTCCTTTAGGGCGGGGAGGATGTCAATTTGCTAGAGTTGGTTTGGCTGACGGTTTTGTTTTGTTTTGTTTTGTTTTGTTTTGTGGTTAGGCATCTCTCGGCACTCTGCGTGCTTAGCCGCCCCGCCATATTGCGCGCCCTCCGTCATTCTGCGCGGAGCAAAGCGTAGTCGCAGAATCTGTTGGTGGGTTTTTGCACGGCGGTGGTTGGCAGGTTGGTACACCCCGTCCGGCTACGCTGGTTCAGCCTGCGGCCAAACCGCTAAATGCCGGTCGGGATGTTCCAACCTGCCTGAAGTGACCTTGTGCGGGGGGGGGGCCCGCCGGTGGCGGGCTGCTGTCGTGTGTGGGGATTGGGCTATTGCTCTGCTGCTGTTTCAGTCTTCGGCACGGTTTTGGCAGCAGGTTTGGCGGTAGCAGGCGTTTTAACCGCCTGCTTAGGGGTTACCGTATCGGCCTTCTGCCACAGTCCGGTGCCCGGTCCGGCCAGGAAGTACCAGGCGGCAGCGGTCAGAATTGCGGCAATCAGTGGCAACACCCAACGTAGGGAGCTTTTGCGCGCATAGGGATCGCGCAGGCTGCCCGCGCCTTTGGGTAAGCTGGCAGTTTGCGTCAGGCTGGTACCAAAATTGATACTGATGCGTGCTTGAGCGTTCACGGCCCAGCCGTTGGCATCCAGAATTGGGCCCAGGCTGCGCCGGCGCAGCTTGAACCAGGCCAGCAGCATGGACGGGCCGGATACCACCATAATCAGGCCAGCGATCACCAGCGGCCATTGCCACCAGTGCAGGGCCAGCAGCCCAGAAAAGGCAGCGGCCAGGGCGGTACCCAGCGCACCGACTGCCAGGCCAATGGCAGCAAAAATACCGGCAAACTTGGCAATGTCAAAAGGCGCAGCAGCGGTACCGTTTTTCACCCGTTCGGCTGCACTGGCGATCAGCTTCTCATCCTGGCCGGCAGCGAACTTTTGGATCTGGTCGGAAATTAATGTGGCAATGCGGCGGTAGGGTGACCAGAAGGCTTCACGCACGCTGATGGCATTTTCAATCACCTTGACCACAGTGGCATCCCAGTCGTTGCCTTCGCGGTCGTAGAACAGGCCATTGCGTCCGGGCATCAGTTCGTGGTCCATGCCAGCACTGATCAGGGCCACGATGTTGCACGCTTCACGACCATCGACTGGCTGACCACGGCGCACACAGTGACAATAGATCAGAAAGCTATTGCTCTGGGTGGCAACTGCACTGTGGGCCTCGATATCGGCCACATCCACCACCAGATCACAGCTTTTGCCATCAATAAACAGGCGTCCGGCCTGGAAAATGGCTTTTTCCTTGCGTCCGTAAAAATCTTCAAAGGAGACAAAGTTTTTCAGCAGGGGCACTAGGTGTTGCTGCATGTTGAGCAGGCGGTCGAGATCGACCCAGCCCTGCGCCGCTTCCTCCACTTCTAGGTCGAGTGCAATCAGGGCGTTGAGCGCGGCTTGCTGCGAGTCGTCGATGGCCAGCACATCTTCCAGTGGCAGGTATTCTAGGATGGCCACTGCAGGCTGTCCGGCCTGCCAGTCAAAATAGCTGGCGGCCTTATCTAGGATGGCTTGCCATTGGCTGCGCTCAAGGCGCTCGATTTCGCCGTATTCAGGCACCACCACCTGCTGGTAAAACGCTTGCATATCCGCTTGCCAGGCCGGGTTGATGCCCTGGCTGAAATGGATGCCGCCGGTCTGCTCAAGGTTGGCCAGTGGCAAATCCTGCAAACGGTCAAGGCTGGCCAGACTGCCGGCGCCCAGACGGGCCAGCTCATCTTCGCTGGCGGCCATGATGGTGGCCGAGCGGGCATCGTAGGCAACCAGATCGACCCGGGTAAAGTAATCGTTGATCTTGTCTTTAAGGCGGGCCAGCAGCTCGATGGTGTCGGCTGTGGCATCGCCAAAGGGCAGGCGCACGTCCGCGCTGGCCGACTGATGCCAGTCCTTGACGGCATTAACCTGATCAAAAAACTCGCTGACCTGTTCAGCCGATACGGCCGGTTCGCCGCTGCGGTCGGTTTGCTCGCCTAGGCAGGCGATGATTTGTCCGATCAGGGCCTGTTGTGCCTCGCACGGGCTGAGCGGGGCAGGTACCAGACCGTCGCCGTTGGCCACATCAGCGGGGAAGATCACTGCCGGGTCGGCGGTATCCTCTGCGCTAAGACTGTCTTCCTCGCTGCGTCCGAGCAGCCCGAGCAGGCGGCGGGCAGCGAGAATCAGGGAGTGGTTTTCCTCGCCATTTTTCAGGTCGGTCAGTGTCAGTGGGCGCTGGGTAAATAGGCAGTCTGGGTCGTTTAGCCGTGCCAGACTCCAGTCGATGGCGTTAAGCACTTCCGGCGCACGGATACGGCCATCGGCATTTTCGTCCATCAGCTGCAAAAACTTATGGCTGATGTTTAGCCGGTCGGTGGGGCAGGCCAGTGTGGCCCAGAGCTTTTGGTCGAGCTGGCGCAGGGCGGCCAAGTCGGCTGCGCTGCGCAGGAGGGGTTGCTCAAAGTCGCCGGCACGGAAAAAGCGCCACGTGTGAGGTTGGTCAGACATGCAAAAAACCTGAAGGAAAATGATGGCGAAGCCGCAATTATGGTCAAACCGGCCCGCTTATGCCAGTAAGTTGACGCGCTGTCTGGCCAGCAGTGAAGCGGGCAAACAATTGGCAGTCGAATGGCAAGGTAAAGAACAGCCGGCACGTTGCCCTCTTGGCTCAGGTAGGGGAAAATGTGCGCGGTTTATTTTTTACTTGCAGGAGTTACCAATGTCTAGCCGTCGTGATCGTGCCAATGCCATTCGCGCCCTGAGTATGGATGCCGTACAAAAAGCCAACAGCGGCCACCCGGGTGCGCCCATGGGGATGGCCGATATTGCCGAAGTGTTGTGGCGTGGTTACCTCAAGCACAACCCGGCCAACCCGCAGTGGGCCAACCGCGACCGCTTTGTGCTGTCCAACGGCCACGGCTCGATGCTGATTTATTCCCTGCTGCACCTGACCGGTTACGACCTGGGCATTGAAGACCTGAAGAACTTCCGTCAGTTGCACAGCCGCACCCCGGGTCACCCTGAATACGGCTACACCGCCGGCGTGGAAACCACCACCGGCCCGCTGGGGCAGGGCATTGCCAACGCTGTGGGTTTTGCCTTGGCGGAAAAAATCCTTGCCGACCAGTTCAACCGCCCCGGTCACCAAATTGTCGATCACCAAACCTATGCGTTTCTGGGTGATGGCTGCCTGATGGAGGGCATCTCCCACGAAGTGTGCTCGCTGGCCGGTACCTTGGGCCTGAACAAGCTGACGTTCTTTTACGATGACAACAGTATTTCCATCGACGGTGAGGTGGACGGCTGGTTTACCGACGATACCCCGCGCCGCTTTGAAGCCTATGGCTGGCACGTGATTCGCAACGTCAACGGCCATGACGCTGACGAAATCGAAGTGGCGCTGGAAGCGGCACTGGAAAGCGACAGGCCAACCCTGATTTGCTGTAAGACTATAATTGGCTTTGGCTCGCCCAAACACGGCGGCAAGGCCAGCAGCCATGGTGCGCCGCTGGGGGCTGAAGAAATTGAAGCAGTCCGCAAAGAACTCAACTGGCCGCATGCGCCGTTCGAGATTCCTGCCGACATTTACGCCCAGTGGGATGCCAAACAAGCCGGTGCCAAAGCCGAAGCGCAGTGGCAAGAGCAGTTTGCTGCCTATAAAGCAGAACACCCCGAACTGGCTGCCGAGTTCGAGCGCCGCATGGCAGGCGACTTGCCGGCAGACTTTGCCGAAAAAGCCGCCGCCTACATTGCCGAAGTGGCTGCCAAGGGCGAAACCATTGCCAGCCGCAAGGCCAGCCAGAACTGCCTGAACGCCTACGGCCCGCTGCTGCCCGAGCTGCTCGGTGGCTCAGCGGATCTGGCCGGTTCCAACCTGACCCTGTGGAGCGGTTGCAAGGGTGTCAGCGCCGATGATGCCAGCGGCAACTATGTGTTTTACGGTGTGCGTGAGTTTGGCATGAGCGCCATCATGAACGGCGTTGCCCTGCACGGCGGCCTGATTCCCTACGGCGCAACTTTCCTGATGTTTATGGAATACGCCCGCAACGCGGTGCGCATGTCCGCCCTGATGAAACAGCGCGTACTCTATGTGTTTACCCATGACTCCATTGGCCTGGGTGAAGACGGCCCGACTCACCAGCCGATTGAACAGCTGACCAGCCTGCGCACCACGCCGAACCTGGATACCTGGCGGCCTTGCGATGCCGTGGAATCCGCCGTGGCCTGGAAGCATGCCATCGAGCGCAAGGACGGCCCTAGCGCACTGATTTTCAGCCGCCAGAATCTGGATCACCAGAACCGTGACGTGCAGCAGATTGCCGCTATCGAACGTGGTGGTTATATCCTGCGCGACTGTGATAGCACGCCCGAGCTGATCCTGATTGCCACCGGCTCCGAAGTCGGCCTGGCGGTCAATGCCTACAACACACTGACCGCGCAAGGCCGCAAGGTGCGTGTGGTGTCGATCCCTTGCACCAGCCTGTTTGATGCGCAGGACGCGGCCTATCGCCAGCAGGTGCTGCCGTTGGAAGTCAGCAACCGCATCGCCATCGAAGCTGGTCATGCCGACTACTGGTACAAGTATGTGGGTCTGGATGGCCGCGTACTGGGCATGACCACCTACGGTGAATCCGCCCCTGCCGGTGAGCTGTTTGAGATGTTTGGCTTTACCGAAGAAAAAGTGCTGGAGCTGGCGGCGGAGCTGCTGGAAGTCTAGGTTTCTTCGGATAGAGGTGAGGGACGGCCGGGGCACTGCCCCGGTTCCAGCCGTCCCTGCCGCAACCTCTGTTTGATGCAAACGCACCTGTACGAGCGGCTTTAGCCGCGACCAGAGCTCAACAACTCCCCTCATAAAAGAGACTTGAAGCTGCTTTAAACAGCCTAAAGCGTAATGATTGGGTCTCTGATCTATAATTTGTATCATGTTCACATCCACTCAAGATGCCGAGCTGTGAGACCGACCAAGAAGCTTATGCGTGATTATGCATGGTTTGCATAATTATGCAGATCGTGCATAATCGTGCATAATTTCACTGGTCAGGACAAGAAAGCATGGACAGTTGGCATTTTGCACGTACAGGATTGGCGCAGAAATATCTGGATGTTTTACAGCTGGGTATCTCGTCAAGTCTGGCAATCATCGCCCCGCGCCGCAAAGGAAAAACCCTGTTTGTATTGCAGGATTTGGCACCGTTGGCACAAGAAAAAGGCTACCTGCCGGTGTATGCCAGTTTGTGGCAGAACCTGAATGCACCCCATGAAGGGCTGATTTCTGCTCTGGAAAACACGCTGGCTCACCTACAAGAAAAGCCGGTTCTGACCCGGCTTTTACAGAGCAAGGTGCGCAAGGCAGCTTTAGGCAATGAGCTGCTGGGTAAGCTGGAAATAGAGTTTGCAGATGCGCCGATGGCGCCGACCAGCGGGGAACTGGCATACCTTGAGCAGTTGCTGGTAGACGTTGAGCAGCTGGCGGGTCAAAAAACCGTGCTGTTGTTGATTGATGAAGTGCAGCATTTGGCTACTTCAACACACTTTAGCCCGCTGGCACACAATCTGCGAACCTTGCTGGATCAGCGCCAGGGCACAATAAAATCAGTGTTCACGGGTTCTTCACGGCATTACTTGAACCTGCTGCTCAATGAAGCCAATTCGCCGTTTTATCATTTTGTTGAACAGGTTGATTTTCCAGACCTCGGGCTGGATTTTATTCATTTTCTGGTGAATAAACTGGCACGAGACTTTCACATCAAGGTAGAGCTACAGGAGCTGGATCTGGCTTTTGATGCGCTGGACAAGTCACCCTACTGGATGATGAAACTGGTTGCACGGCTGATTACCAGCCAGGAAAACATAAAGAATTCTTTAAGCTATACGCTGGGTTTAATTGAGGCGACTGAAGATTTTGCCGGGCTTGCCAAAACGCTCAAGCCAATTGATAAGCTCCTGTATCTGGCCCTCGGCACCGGTAAAAATCCTTTTGGTAAAGAGTTCTTGCACGAGGTTGAGCAAAAGACCGAGGTGAAAGGAGTGCCTGGCAATGTACAGCGCTCCTTGCAGCGCCTGCTGGAAGCAGGATTAATCAGCCAGACATATAAACAGGGCTACCAGATTGAGAAGCCCGGGTTGACCCGATTTTTAAACCAGCCTTGAGTTCAGGTGTGCCCGGCTGGCAGGGTGCGGGTTTGGCGCAGAAGACTTTAGGGACGGCTGGGGATTTGCCCCGGCCCCAGCCGTCCCTGCTGTAACCTCCGCTAGATGCGAGCGTGCCTGTGCGAGCGGCTTTAGCCGCGACCAGATTCTCAGTAACCCGCCTTATTCATGAAGCTTGCCCACAAACAAAGAAGGCGAGCGGTTTATCCTTTATAATCAATATGTTCCGCCAAGAACCTGATTAGAGAGGGCCGCTCGCCATGGGTGAAACAGTACCGACCTGGAAACCAACCTGCAACCCGTCTGTTTCTGTTCAGTTGAGCGGGCGCAAAACCAGCTGTGATGGCGGAGCTTTTTTGCTTCGTGAAAGCATGGATCGTAGCGGTATCTTCGAGCGGCTTGAACAGCAATTACAGGATGATCGGGATCCGGCCCGGGTTCAGCACAGCCTGATCAGTCAGATTCGGACGCTGATCATTCAGCACGCTCAAGGCTGGGATGATCTGAGTGACACCCATCTGCTCAGTGAAGATCCAGTATTTCAGCTGGCTTGCAGTGACCAGCGCAGCGCCACACCTTTGGCGCAACAGCGGCCCTCTCAGCCCACGCTGTCCCGGTTGTTAAACCTGTTGGCTCAGGATGCCAACTTGACTGCATTGCACAACGCTTTACTCGATCTGGCCATGTGGCGTTTATCATCCATGCGCGGCGGCAAGCCGCCACCCACGATCACGCTGGATGTGGATGGTTTGCCCAGTGAATGGTGCCATGAGTTTTACTACAAGGCAGAAAGCTGGGACAAAAAACGACGCATTGTACTGATGGTCAGCGAGCGCCCAGACGACCTGTTTCTGCATCATTTTTCCTGGTCACCAGCCTGGATAACAAGGACAGGCATGGCCATGAGGTTTTGAACCTGTACCGCAAGCGTGGCAAGGCCGAAGGCCATATGGGCGAGCTGAAAGATACGTTAAATGTACACCTGTCTTCGACCTGTCGTGGCGCCTCGACTGTGCAGCAGGTGATGGGGCGTAACCAGGTCAACCTGCTGCTGGATCTGTATGCCTATCAGCTCATGCACAGCGTGCGAGTGCTGATGCAGTACATCACACGCCAAGGCTGGAGCCTGCGCAAAGTACGCGAACAAATCCTGAAAGTAGCGGCCACCGTAGCTGTCCATGCCCGTCGCATAACAGTACATATTGGCCATTCTGGAGATAAATGGTGGCCCAGCCTGATCCGGCATCTGCCTTGGTTGCACCAGTCGCCGACGTAAATACTGCTTTTGGCCTGGCGGGTAACGTAAATGCGTGTGGCTTCGCGGTCCAGTGACTCTACGACCCAGGCGGGGAAACCTACATTTGAGCCGATTGCGGCGAATGTGGCATGTCGCTACAATTGTCTCGTCGCTAATCACAGGAGAGCATTCATGTCATCCGCCAGCATCCGTATTGAGCAGGAGCTGTTTGAGCGGGCCAGCATCATGGCCAAGGTCTACAGCCGTACCGCACCGAAACAAATCGAACACTGGGCCAAAATTGGTGAAATCATGGAGGATAACCCAGACCTGACTTATGACTTTGTTCGTCAGGCCCTCATTTCCAAGGCTGAAAAGGAAGCCGGAAAACTTGAGGAATATCGTTTTGGCTGAACTTCAGGTTTTGCAAACACCGCAATTTAAAAAAGCGGTTAAAAAACTGAAAACCAACCAGAAGGCTGATCTTGACCGGGCCATTCGTCATGTCCTTGCTGAGCCCCTGGCCGGGGACAGCAAAAAAGGTGACCTGTTTTTTTTGCGTGTGTATAAGTTTAAAATGGTCGGGCAGCTAACTCTGCTCGGGTATAGCTATGACGATGGTCGTCTGGTGCTTGAGCTGCTCGCTTTAGGTAGCCATGAGAATTTTTATCGTGATTTGAAGCGATAGTTTTGAATTGCAGCATCGCCTAAAAAAGCAGGAAATACCCTCGCAAATAACGTAACATTCTACGTCTTAAGTAATTTTTGCCACATTTGCGCGGCTTACATTTTATCGGTCAGCCAGCGCGCACAAAGCCGGCATCAGCCAAAGGAATCACCTTGCCCAAATACCGCGTTGCCTTAAATGGTTATGGCCGCATCGGTCGCTGTGTGTTGCGCGCCCTGTACGAGCGCGGGTTTGACACCAATTTCAGCATCGTTGCCATCAATGACATTGCCGACCAGGCCAGCATTGAATACCTAACTCGTTTTGACTCCACCCACGGGCGCTTCCCCGGCGAAGTGCGGGTCGAGGACGACTGTCTGCATCTCAATGGCGATTGCGTAAAAGTGCTGCGTCACGCCGAACCGGAGCAGGTGGACTGGGCGGCGCTGGATATTGATTTGCTGATTGAGTGTTCCGGCGTGTATACCAGCCGTGCCCAGGCGCAGCGCTTTCTGGATGCCGGTGTGCCGCGCATCCTGTTTTCTCAGCCGATGAATACCGCCGCCGATGTGGATGCCACCGTGGTGTATGGCGTCAACCATAAGCAACTGCGCGGCGATGAGCACATCATTTCCAATGCTTCCTGCACCACCAATTGCGGCGTGCCGATTCTTAAACTATTGCACGAAGCGGTGGGTATCGAGCAGGTGCTGATTACCACCATTCACTCGGCAATGAATGACCAGCCGGTGATTGATGCGTATCACCACGAGGATTTGCGCCGTACCCGCTCGGCATTTCAGTCGGTGATCCCGGTGTCTACCGGGCTGGCGCGTGGTATTGAGCGGCTGTTGCCAGAACTGAGCGGGCGGGTACAGGCCAAGGCACTGCGGGTGCCGACGGTGAATGTTTCCTGCCTAGATATTACAGTGCAATGCTCGACTGATATCACGGCGGATGCCATCAATGTGCTATTTGCCGACGCAGCGCAGCAACAGTCGTTTAAAGGTTTGCTAAACTACACAGAATTTCCCCATGCGAGCTGTGATTTTAACCACGACCCGCATTCGGCCATTATTGATGCCAGCCAGACCAGCGTAAGCGGGGACAGGCTACTCAATCTGGTGGCCTGGTTTGACAATGAATGGGGCTTTGCCAACCGAATGCTGGATGTGGCGAGCCATTTTTTACACATATCCACTGCAACCAAGGATTAAAGCATGAGCGTTTTGAAAATGACCGAACTGGATCTGGCCGGCAAGCGCGTACTGATCCGTGAAGACCTGAACGTGCCGGTAAAAGACGGCAAAATCACCAGTGATGCGCGTATTCGTGCTTCTTTGCCCACCATTCGTCTGGCGCTGGAAAAGGGCGCTGCCGTGCTGGTGTGCTCGCACCTTGGTCGCCCCGAAGAAGGCGTATTTAGCGAAGAAAATAGCCTGGCGCCAGTGGCTGCCTATTTAAGCGAAGCGCTGGGTCGCGAAGTACCGCTGGTACGTGATTATTTGAATGGTGTTGAAGTTAAGCCCGGTGAAGTGGCACTGCTGGAAAACGTGCGTTTTAACACTGGCGAAAAGAAAAATACCGACGAGCTGGCGCAAAAATACGCCGCGCTCTGTGATGTCTATGTGATGGACGCTTTTGGTACCGCCCACCGCGCTCAGGCTTCGACCCACGGCGCGGGCAAGTTTGCTGCTGTCGCCTGTGCTGGCCCGTTGCTGGCCGCCGAGCTGGAAGCGCTGGGCAAGGCGCTGGACAAGCCGGCCAAACCGATGGCCGCGATTGTTGCCGGCTCCAAGGTATCCACCAAGCTGGATGTGTTGAACAGCCTGGCCCAGATTTGTGATCAGCTGATTGTCGGCGGCGGTATTGCCAACACCTTCTTGGCTGCCGCCGGCCTGCCGGTGGGCAAGTCCCTGTATGAGCCGGAGCTGGTCGAAACCGCCAAAGCAATTGCCGCCAAGGTCAGCGTACCGCTGCCGGTGGATGTGGTGGTGGCCAAAGCCTTTGCCGCCGACGCCGAAGCCACTGTCAAGGCGGTGGCTGATGTGGCCGAAGACGACATGATTCTGGATATTGGCCCGCAAACGGCAGCCAACTTCGCCGAACTGCTGAAAACCGCCAAAACCGTACTCTGGAACGGCCCGGTCGGAGTATTTGAATTTGACCAATTTGCCGGCGGCACCCAAGTGCTGGCCGAAGCGATTGCCGCCAGTGATGCGTTTTCTATCGCCGGTGGCGGTGACACCTTGGCTGCAATCGACAAGTTCGGCGTGGCAGATAAGATTTCTTATATTTCCACCGGTGGTGGTGCCTTCCTAGAGTTTGTCGAGGGTAAGGTACTGCCGGCGGTAGAGATGCTGGAAGGAAGAAAATAACTTGCAAATGTGGCTTGAGCATTGTCGGTAGTTCCGCAAAGACGCCGTGAATACGTCCTTGTAGGCTCAGGGGCAGCATCCATG
>JAAYFD010000029.1 GCA_012728415.1 Gammaproteobacteria bacterium | reverse complement strand
TTCCGACAGTAGTCCGAAGGGTAGATCAGGTTTGCGAATAAGAGAATGGACTTGCAGTGAGTGTGGTGTCACTCACGACCGCGACATCAATGCGGCCAAGAACATTCTTGCGGTCGGGCATGGCCGTCCTGTAGAGGGAATTCCCGTCCTTTAGGGCGGGGAGGATGTCAAGGGAATTCTCACGATGAAGAAAACAGCTGTTGTCATTTGCAGAAAAACAGGCATAATACTGGTTAATTATACAGTGGTTTGCGCGGCAAGCCTGGCATGAGTTTGAAACGAGGTGGAGCAGATGGACGAAAACAAGAAGAAGGCGCTGGCGGCAGCACTAGGGCAGATCGAGCGCCAGTTTGGCAAGGGCGCGGTCATGCGCATGGGTGACCAGGAGCGTCAGTCAATTCCGGCCATTTCTACCGGCTCTCTGGGGCTGGATATTGCGCTTGGCATTGGTGGCCTGCCCAAGGGGCGGATCGTAGAAATTTACGGCCCCGAATCCTCTGGTAAAACGACCCTGACCCTGTCGGTAATTGCCGAGGCGCAAAAGCAGGGGGCGACCTGTGCTTTTGTTGATGCCGAGCACGCGCTGGACCCGGAGTATGCCGGCAAGCTGGGGGTCAATGTTGATGACCTTTATGTTTCCCAGCCCGATACTGGCGAGCAGGCGCTGGAAATTACCGACATGCTGGTGCGCTCCAACGCGGTTGACGTCATCGTTGTTGACTCCGTTGCCGCTTTGGTACCCAAGGCTGAAATTGAAGGCGACATGGGCGATGCTCATGTGGGGCTGCAGGCTCGCCTGATGAGCCAGGCGCTGCGCAAAATTACCGGTAACATCAAAAATGCCAACTGTCTGGTCATCTTTATCAACCAGATCCGTATGAAAATCGGTGTCATGTTTGGCAGCCCCGAGACCACTACCGGTGGTAACGCCCTCAAGTTTTACTCGTCTGTGCGTCTGGATATCCGCCGTATTGGTGCGGTGAAGGAGGGCGACGAGATCGTGGGTAGCGAGACCCGTGTGAAAGTGGTTAAAAACAAGGTGGCACCGCCGTTCCGTCAGGCCGAGTTCCAGATCCTGTATGGCCGCGGCATTTACCGTACCGGCGAAATTATTGACCTGGGTGTCCAGCAGGGCCTGCTGGAGAAAGCGGGCGCCTGGTACAGTCATCAAGGCACCAAAATCGGTCAGGGCAAGGCCAACTCTGCACGTTATCTGGAAGAAAATCCCGAGCTGCTCGAGAGTCTGCATCAACAGATCCGCGCCCAGCTGCTGAGCAACAGCCAGCCGCAGGTCGAAGTGGATGAAGCAGCCAAGGCGGCAGAAAAAGAAAAATAAGGGTAGACCCGGGTGTGTCCGGCAGAGATGCTCTGGGCATGGCCGGAAACGACAGCACCGAAGTACAGCCCGGGTGTATCTGGCACAGATAGCCTGAAGTCGCTCCACAGACAAGCCCGGCGTTGAGCCGGGCTTGTTGTTTTGGTACAGGTTGAAGCAGCAAGCAGATGAAGAAAAAAACACTTGATAGCCTTGGCATTCGACGTGCAGCCATGGACCTGCTGGCGCGTCGTGAGCATGGAGTGCAAGAGCTGGCGCGCAAACTGCAGCAGCGAGGGGCCGACCCCGAACAGGTACAGGTTGAGCTACAAAGGCTGCAGGAAGAGGGCTTGCTGTGCGAGCAGCGCTATCTGGAAAGCTATATTCGCAGTCGTGGTTTATCCGGACGCGGCCCGCTGCGCATCCGTGAAGAGTTGCAGCAGCGCGGTTTAAGCCGGCAAGACATAGACTTGGCGCTGGACGAAGCCGATATCGACTGGCAAGAACAGCTGCAGGAGCAGTGGCAGCGCAAGTTTGGCGAGAAGCCAGCTGATCAGAAAGCCTTTGCCAAACAGGCCAGGTTCCTGCTTTATCGTGGTTACCCCATGGACTGGGTGCAAAAATTGCTGCGTTAATACTGGCGACTTTTCCGTCAACACTGACGGTTTTCTATAAGAACAACTTCAACCGCGACGGCAGACGGAGCTAGCCCCTGTACGGGCGGCTTTAGCCGCGATCAATATCTGCCCAGGCTCCGGGTGCCGCGCCCCGTTCCTGCTAAAGCTCAGAATGCCATGTCCGGTGGCTGTCTGGTTTGGAGCGCGGGTCGCCACTAAAGTGGCTCGTACAGGGCTTTGGCCGTGCGGTGTGGTTGTCTGGCTTGGGGCAGGTTAGCCCATTTTTTGCTGCAGAAACTCCAGTACATCGGCGACCGGTACAGGTGTGGTTTCACTGTCACGGCGGCCCTTGTATTCGTAGCTGCCGGCAGCAATGCCCTTGTCACTGACCACGATGCGGTGGGGGATGCCCATCAGCTCCATGTCGGCAAACTTGACACCAGGGCTGGTTTTGCGGTCACGGTCATCCAGCAGCACCTCGATACCTGCAGCAGTCAGCTGCTGGTAAAGGGCATCGGTTGCTTCACGTACCTCTTCTTTTTCATACTTCATGGGTATCAGCGCCACCTGAAACGGGGCCAGCGCGTCAGGCCAGATGATGCCGCGTTCGTCATGGTTCTGTTCGATGGCAGCAGCAACCACGCGGGATACACCAATGCCATAGCAACCCATGGTCAGGGTCGCTGGTTTGCCGTTTTCACCCATTACGGTGCAGCCCATGGCTTCGCTGTACTTGGTACCCAGTTGGAAAATATGGCCGACTTCAATACCGCGCTTGATTTCCAGTACGCCTTTGCCGCAGGGGCTGGGGTCACCGGCGACCACATTGCGCAGGTCGGCCACTTCGGGCAGGGGCAGGTCACGCTCCCAGTTCAGGCCGAAATAGTGTTTGCCGTCCTGGTTGGCACCGGCGGCAAAGTCGCTCATAAACTGCACTGAGCGGTCAACAATGCAGGGGATGGCCAGATCTTTCGGGCCCAGCGAGCCGGGGTAAGCACCAGTAGCGGCCTGAATTTCAGCATCGGTAGCAAAGCTCAGCGGACTGGCCACTTGTGGCAGGTTGGCCGCCTTGATCTCGTTCAGCGTGTGATCGCCACGCACAATCAGGGCTATCAGCTTGCCTTCTTCGGCCGCATGCACCACCAGCGTCTTGATGGTTTTTTCGATGGCCAGTTCAAATTGCTGTACCAGATCATCAATGGTTTTGACGTCTGGGGTGTCGACCAGCTGCAGTTCCTGGGCCGGGGCCGGGCGCTCCGTTTCACGGGGCAGGGCTTCGGCTTTTTCGATATTGGCGGCGTAATCGGAGCCGGTGCTGAAAGCAATGTCGTCCTCGCCCGAGCTGGCCAGTACATGAAATTCATGGGAGCCGGTACCACCAATGGAGCCGGTGTCGGCCTCGACCGGACGGAAATTCAGGCCCAGCCGGGTGAAAATATTGCAGTAAGCCTGGTGCATGCGGTCGTAGGTCTGCTGCAGGGACGCCTGGTCAAGGTGGAAAGAGTAGGCATCTTTCATGATGAATTCACGGCCACGCATCAGGCCAAAGCGTGGACGGATTTCGTCACGGAACTTGGTCTGGATCTGGTAGAAGTTCACCGGCAGCTGCTTGTAGCTGGACAGCTCGTTGCGGGCCAGGTCGGTAATCACTTCTTCGTGGGTTGGGCCCACACAAAATTCGCGCTGGTGACGGTCCTTCAGGCGCAGCAGCTCGGGACCGTACTCATCCCAGCGGCCGGACTCCTGCCACAGCTCCGCTGGCTGAACGGCAGGCATCAGCACTTCCAGCGCACCGGCAGCGTTCATTTCTTCGCGCACTATGGCTTCGGCTTTGCGTAGCGTGCGCAAGCCCAATGGCAGCCAGGTATAGAGGCCGGATGCCAGGCGGCGAATCAGCCCGGCACGGAGCATCAGCTGGTGACTGATGACCACGGCGTCGGCAGGGGTTTCTTTCAGGGTGGCAATAAGGTAATTCGAGGTGCGCATGCTGTGGGCTCTACACGTGAAGATGAATGGAAATGGCCAGCATTGTAGCGGATTTGGCAGGTGTCGGGGTAGGGGCGCTCTGGCTGTCATTCTGCGCGAGCCCTCCCTGTCATTCTGCGCGGAGCGAAGCGTAATCGCAGAATCCCGGAGTATGGGGTCATCCGCTGGACCCTGCGACTGCGCGCTGGGTGACGAACGAGCACTACAGCTGCCGTCATTGTGCGCGAAACCCAGCCGCTGTCATTCTGTGCGCAGGATGACGAACGTGTGGGTGGAGCGGCGAGGCGTTGTTTTCGCTGATCCGGAATAAAAGAACCCGGCGCAGGGCCGGGTTCTTTATGCGTGGAGTTACACAGGCATTACAGAATGCTCAGTGGGTACTCTACGATGAAGCGAACTTCGTTAACGTCACGGTTGCCAGTGGCAGCATGAGCTGCGCCGTTGGCACGATAAGTGGCATTACGCAGGTGCAGGGACAGGTCTTTGGCAGCACCGCTCTGTACTACGTAGCGGACGTCGGTGTCGCGCTCCCAGTTTTTACCATTGTTGCGGCCATTGTTTTCAATGTTGGTACCGCGAACGTAGCGGGTCATGAAGCTCAGGCCAGGCACGCCGAACTGGGCCATATCAAGGTCGTAGCGAACCTGCCAGGAGTCTTCGCCCTTGGCGCGGAAGTCGTTGTACTGTACATCGTTCAGCAGGTAAACAGAGCCGCCGCCGTCATAGCCGTACGCATAACCACCATTGAGGTTGCCTTCAACGGTTTGTGTGCCCACGGTAAAGGTGTGCGAGCCAATGTTGTAGGCCACTGCCAAGCTGCGAACATTGTTTTTTCCGGTGCGGGCATCAGAGGTAGTTAGCCAATAAGCGTTGTCTCTGTCACGAACACGTGTGCTGTATGCGTTGAAGTCAACGGTTACGCTTTGGTTGTCAGCAATTGGGTGGTTGTAGTTGATGTTCAGGTATTGTTTCTTCGCTTCGAGACGCTCACCTTTGTGACCCAGATCGGCATCCGCGTAATAGTACGCAGCACTCAGGTTGTCGGTAAAATTATAGCGCGCACCAATTAGGTCCAGAGAGCGCAGTTCGCCGCCGTTGGCGCTGTCGCGGTAGGACTGATCCATGGCAGACAGGGCAGTGAAGTGACCAGCGTGAACTACCAAACCATCAATTTCTTCGCTGGTGACCAAGAAGCCAGTGGTGCTTTCTGGCAGCAGGCGCGAGTCGTCGGTGGACAGAACTGGCAGGTCAACAAACTGCTGGCCGTACTTCAGGGTGGTATTGGACAGTCGAGCTTTAACTGCGGCACCTGCCTGGCTGTAATTGTCTTGCGCTTTACCGGAGCGACCATCTGTTGGGAACTGGTTGTTGCCCTGGCGACCGCCACCGGTGTCCAGCTTGATGCCTTGCAGGCCAAATACGTCCACACCAAAGCCTACGGTGCCCTGGGTGAAGCCGGACTCGTAGATGGCTTTCAGACCTAGGCCGAGGTCCTCACGGTAGCTTTGTTGGGTGCTGTCTTCGTTACGAAAATCACGGTTGAAATACAGGGTACGGGCGTGCAGGTCCAGCTTGCTGTCTTCAACAAAGCCGTTGGACTCGGACTGCTGGCTGGCAGCAGCCATTTGGGTGCTGGCGGCAGCAACGGCGAAAGCAATAACGCTCCACTTCATCTTTTGCATGGTTTGCTCCTGGTTGAACAGATTGTTTATTGCCGGCTCGTTTAGCCAGCTTTGGATAATTCGGGGCGTAGCATACCTAAGTTGTATACTGTTTGCGAGCCCCAATAGTGGCTTATTCAGGAAATATTCAGAAAAATCACTTTTTCCATGGAACTTTTCTGGCGTTTTGATATCGCATGCGGGTTTTGATGCGCAAAACATAACAAAAAGCCCCTATGAAAAACTTCACAGGGGCTTTGCTATGGAGGCCGAGGCCGGAATCGAACCGGCATACACGGATTTGCAATCCGCTGCATGAGCCATTCTGCCACCCGGCCTAAACAAAAACGCCGCTAACATCATCAGCGGCGGTTTCGCTTTTAAACTGGAGCGGGAAACGAGACTCGAACTCGCGACCCCAACCTTGGCAAGGTTGTGCTCTACCAACTGAGCTATTCCCGCTTGTCTTGGTGACGGATGTGCATTTTAGGGTTTTTTTTGTGCTTGTCAAGTGTTGGGGTGCAGGTTATGGGTGTACAAGAGTTAAGTTACCTTCGCAGAGGCGGCAAAACCAGTGATAAAGGGGCGCTGAACGTGGCTGAAGTGGCTTGCGCCAGAGAGTGCAGCGTTCGGGGCCGGATAACCAGCAAGCAATAAAGAGCTGCAGGCGCTGTAATGGGGGCCATGTCGTGCAGAGAGTCAAACCCGCTGCCTGTACAGGGTATACTGGGGCAGGCCTTGGTGTCGTTCTGGCGTCAACGGGCCGTGACTGCCTGCTGACGCGGCCGGCACCAGCCGGGGCAAGCCCGGACGGACCGGGACCGCAGCAAAAAGCCCCTGTATATTCTCTGACAACAGGACCCCGCAATGATCGCAAGTATGGTACTGAACGAGCTGACACTCTGGCTTGGCTGGCTGCTGTATGGGCCGGTTATTCTGCTGGCGTTGGGCAAAGCTCCCTGGGTGGAGCTGTTTAGCGATATGCGCCGTCAGCACTTGTTGTTTGGTACGGTTCTTTGTCTGTGCATGCTCTGGCTGCTGCGGCGCGACTTCCCCAGCGGCGTGGCGGTACATTTCATTGGCATGACTGCCGTGACCCTGGTGCTCCACTGGCCGCTGGCGATTCTGGCCGGCCTGTTTGCCCAGCTGGTCATTGTCTTTTTTGGCAAGCCCGACCTGATAGCGGTAGGCGCCAACGGCTTGTTGCTGGTGGTGCTGCCAGTGCTGATAGCCGAGCTGGCTGCTGCCTGGGTGGAGCGCTTCAAACCGGAAAACCTGTTTGTGTATATTTTTTGCTCCTGCTTTTTTCCGGCAGCATTGACTGCAGTGCTTTGCGCTACCTCCGGGTTCCTCCTGCTCTGGTCCAATGGGTTATATGACTTCCCGCCCTGGCTGGACGAGTTTTTCGGCATGGTATTGCTGGTGGCGTTTCCCGAAGCCTTTATCAACGGCACAGTGATTACCGCGCTGGTAGTGTTTAAGCCGGAATGGCTGGAGACCTTCAATCGCACCCGCTATTTACAGGCGCCCTGGAAAGGCACATAGCAGGGGTGTTCAATTGACGCCTGTTACCGGACAGGCGCTCTCGGGTAGTGGCCATGACAACACAGGTTTTCACCTGCTGAATCAGGTGCTGGCTATAGAGTAATAAGTTCGAGCGGTTAAAGTGTGAGCAAGATCACACTTATGCCAAGTGGTTATCATAAGTATTTGTTTATCAGTATGATTTATATCTGACTCAACAGGGATGAGAGTTGGTTTTTTGACGTCACAAAACTGGTAGGTAAACGATTCGCAAGAGAAGATGCTTATGAATATACCTTTATGGGCCCGTCGCAGCGCGTTTGCGGCGGGATTGATGATGGCGGCGGGCAGTGCTCACGCCTTTGACCTGCTGGTCAATCACGATGTGTTCATCCCTGATCCCGATGCCACTATTCCCTATGGGAGCATGAAGGAAGTGGTTGGCGGCGATGCCAGCGGGCCGGCTGGGGGCAAGTTTGCCTATGTGGCCAAGGTCATCTTGAATCAAACACCGGCAGCAACTGACGTGAAGCTGGTTGAAAAGCTGCCGGTCGGGGTGACGCTGGATAGTGTTGTGTTCGAACCAGCAGGTGCAGGCGCTTGCGACCTTACTTCGGGTGAGATCAGCGCTGGCAATCAGGAGATCACTTGTAACCTAGATGACGGTCAACTCACCAATCAAGATGATACGGTTGCTGTTCGCTTCAATGTCACCATCCCGACTGTAGGAAACAACTGGAGGGCTTATGCTTCTGCCAGTGCAGATCAGAGCAGCAGCGACAGCGATCCGACTAACGAGACCAATATCCCGCGCAATATCACCACTTATACGGCGGCGGATGTCGGGTTGGTTGTAGAAGGCAGCGACGAATACAACACGAATGATGATACGACAAAAATTCCTGCAGGCACTCCCTACACACAAACCGTCAAGGTGACCAACCATGGGCCGGTCGACATTCCTTCGGCTGGACGTGTGGTGGTCAGCTTTGAAGTCGGAACTGGCGGGTCTGTAACAGGAATCACTGGCACCGGCTGGACCTGCTCTTATGACCCAACTGGTTTGCCCGCACGAGAGGGGACGCAGGTCAGCTGTGCCCGCTCAGGTGCGTTGGCGGTGAATGAGGCCGCTCCGGATCTTGTCGTCACGGGGACGGCAGATGCTCCCGATGTTCAAGTGACGCACGGCTATGAAGTCAAGGCGTACCAAACCTCTGGCATAAACAACCCCATGCCGGATGGCAATCCGGACAACAACACCGGCAGCAGCACCGTGCATACTAAGAGTGAAGCCTCTGCCGACATGACCGTCACCAAAACAAGGAATGGTTCAAGCATGGTCGCGCTGGGGGAGGAAACCACCTTTATCATCAAGCCCCGTCTGCTGGGTGGTTTTTTGCCTGAAGGCGCAGTTGTCAAGGTTGAAGACAGCCTGCCAGGCGGGTTGACTCTTGTGAGCATGACTGCTGACTCGCCTTGGTCCTGCTCCGACAGCGACAGCTCTTGTAATTACACCGTGCCCGCTGGCGGCGTTTCAAGCTACAACGACTTGCCTGTCATCACGGTGATTGCGAAGGTGACCAAAAAAGGTGACCAGACAAACAGTGCTGAGGTGAGCATCACCTCAGGTGCCACTGATCCGGTTTCTGGCAACAATACCGATGGCGCAAAGGTGACCGGCTCCAATGGCTCTGACCTGAGCCTCAGCAAAACTGCCAGCAACTACCAGAACGGTATCAACGTGGCTGTACAGGTTGGCGATACCTACCAATACACCCTGAGAGTGACAAACAACGGCCCGCTGGCCATCCCGGCGGCAGGTGGTGACAACCCGCCTGTGGTGATTACGGAAACCTTGCCTGTAGGTGTCACAGTTGAAGACACTCATACTGCCAATGACTGGACCTGCACAGGATTGCCAGCGACTGGTGCTACGACCTTTACCTGCACGCACAGCGGTGGGTTTGCCGATGGACAGACTCGCTCCCTGATTCTTAACGCCAAGCGCACCACCGAAGGCAATGCAAAAAACGAGGCCTGTGTTGCTTTTGGCTCAGTTTCCGGAACGCCGACGCGTGAAGATGACAAGCCTGGCAACAACTGTGCTGGCGTCGATGTGGGAGCCTCTAACACCGACCCAAATGAAGGCAACCAGGCTGATCTGGAAATTATCAAAACCGCCAGTGGCGATGTCTATGCCGGTGAAAACCTCACCTACACCTTTGTGATCAAAAACAATGGCCCCAAAGACAGTGAAAACGTCGTTCTCTATGACAAGTTTGACAGCCTGGTTCCGACCGGTGTCAGCTTAGTGGGTATTACAGGCTTGAAGACCGATCAGACTTGCACACCTACGGCAGGAGCTACAGGAACGTCACATACCCTGAACTGCCAGCTGGGCACACTGGCCAATGGTGCTGAGCAGACCATCACTGTCACCGTCCGTCCGAACGTGGCAGAAGTAGGTGAAGACAGAGGCAATACAGCTTTTATCTATTCCAATACGACCTATGACCACGACTCGAACAATAACAGCAGTACGATAACAAGCCGCGTCACGGCCCGTGTCAATCTGGTTGCAAGCAAGGTGGTTGCAACATCCGAGGGCGGGACAGGCAGCAATAACAAGAGCGCTGCGGCCGGCTCGCTGATGCGCTACACCGTCACGGCCACCAACCAAGGCCCTTCGTCGGCTGAAAACGTCTGGCTGCGCGATACCTTGCCTGCAGGTGCCATTCTGGTGGGCACGCCAACGGTGAGTGATGGCACTTGCCGTGTGGTCAAAGAGGCAACAGGGGGCGCGGATGTGGCCCCTGATATGACAGCTGGTGAGCTGCAGCCTGCAGGCGATCCCGGTGGTGTGTTGGAGTGTGTTTGGGGTGTCGAGGGTGACTCCAAATTCCTCGTCCGAAACGGCAACCGCCAGGTCAACTATGACTTGCGTTCCGTGCCAGTGGCGGCACCCGGTTCAGGTGGAGGCACTGAGCTGCCCAACACTGTCAGAGTCGGCACCAAAACCAATGAGCCGGACAAGAGCGACAACGAGGCAACTGCCGAGGTCACTCTGACCGAGGAAGAGCTGGATGTGCTGATCAACATGGGCCACAGCAAAGATGCTCTGGACCTGACGGCAGCGGATGGCGATAAGGAAACGGAATACACCATCACGGTCAAGAACACCGGCCCGACCTATGCGACCAACATGGTGATGACGGATGTCTTCCCCGGCACGCTGAACATCGGCGGCATTGAGTACCCGTCCACCGCAGTGTTTGAATATCTCGGAAACATCTCGGTGACCAGCAAAGTGGGCTCAGGATCAGAAACGCCCCTGTCAGCTAACCTGTGCGAGCAGCCCGACGTTGGCGCACTTGCCGATCCGGCAGCCGCCACGCCCTTGCAATTGGAGTGCAGCTTCCCGCTCGTTGCGCCGGATGAAGTCATCACCATCAAGTTCAAGATGCGTGCCCATAGCCTGCCTGATGGCCGCAGCACCGGAACCATCTTCCACAACGCTACAGTCAAAGTGGATGAGAAGGAGTGGAAAGCGGGACTTGCGAACCCCTATGCCAACAACGATACGGAAGATCGCACCTCGGTGCGCCTCAATAGTACCGTTAAGGACCCCGAAGTTGCCGACCTTGCCTTGGTAAAAACCGACAACACCGATCCAGCCAATGATCCTCTGGAGCCCGGTGCGGCTGTGACCTACACCCTTACAGTGACCAACCATGGCCCTGAAGCAAGCACCAATGCGGTCGTTACCGATGTGCTACCGAAGGGGTTGGACTATGTGTCCGGTGGTAGCTATGACGCCGATACCCGCACTGTAACGTTTGATGTGGGCACTTTGGCAAAGGAAGCTTCAAAGGACTTCGTGATTGAAGCGACTATCGCGGACCCCTACAACGGCACTGCGCCATTGGTGAACATGGCGTGCGTGAAAGGCGAGGGTGATCCCAACCCAGGTAACGATTGTGGCGAGGTTAAAACCCCAGTGAAACCACCACTGAAACCAACCCCAGTCCCCGTAGACAACCCGCTGGCCCTGCTGGCGCTGATCTTGGGCATGGGCTGGATTGCCCGTCGCTTTCACATGCGCAAGCATGCCTGATTAACCATCAGGAGTTGACTTGACAGGGGGCTTCGGCCCCCTGTTTTTTTGTCCGCGTTTTTTGTTGCCGAGAGTGCCCAAAGGGGCGTGCGAGCAGGGCTGTCATTGTGCATATTGCATCGTTCTGCAAGAAGCGGGTGGGGCGCAGTAGTATGCCTGCTCACGGGTTGCCGTGTCGAAATCTGGCGGGCATGTAATGCCGAAAAATATTCAGTTTAAGTATAGTTATCCATTATTGTGATCAGCTTCACGGTTTTCTGAATGTGTATAAGCTTGTTTGCTCGATTACTGTGATATCATTCTGACTGTGATCGAGTATGTGCTGGAAAATTGACGCCAAAGCAACTGCTTTTGCGGCAGGTCGTACCAAGCCTTGAATACAAAAATATAAATGATCTTGATTGCCTTCCAATGAAAAAATTTCTGTTCCTGTTTTTTACCTTGCTGGTCACACTGTTTGTCATCGAGCTGACGCCGCCTGTCCAGCAGCATTTTGTGCAGCCTTTTACCGCGTTGCTGGCAACCGTAAGCATCAGTCTGATTCATCTGTTTGACGACAACGTCATGTCCTATGGCGTCATCATCTACAACACCGTCAACCAGTTTGCCGTCTCCATCGAGGCGGGCTGCAACGGTATCGAAGCCAGCATTATTTTGTTTTCTGCCATCATGACCTTTCCGCGCAGCTGGAAAAGCCGCCTGCTGGGTGTGGGCATCGGCCTGGTTTCCCTGCATGCCGTCAACATCGTGCGTATCATCAGCCTGTTTTACCTCGGCCAGTGGAACATGACCGCCTTCGAGTGGGCGCATCTGTACCTGTGGCAAGCACTGATCATGCTGGATGTGTTTATTGTATTTTTGCTGTGGTTACGCTTTGGGCGGGACCCGGCAGAAGGCAATGCCACACCGGCGGCTGCGGTAGCGTCCAGCCAATGAGCGGGTAGCAACAGGTATCGGCTAGCCTGGCTCCGGCGGTAGAGGCTGGTGGGAATAAAAGGATGAGGTAAGTGAAAAAGAAAATTTTACTGGCATTGCTTTGCATGCCGGTTTTATTTGCCATCTGGTATTACTGCTCGCCATTGATTGCCATGATTACCGGCTTTGTTGTTGCTCATCCGGCCAACTGGCTGTCGGGCGGGTTGATTACCAGTGTTGACTATGCGGGGGTACTGGTGCATGGCACCATTACGGTTGCTGAGGGTGCCTGGGGTGAGTTGGTGGTGCCTGCCGGGCAGACGGCGGAGTTGAGTATTTCCGCAAGGCCCATGGTGTATGGCTATAGCATTCCGTTGTTTTTTACGTTGTTGTTTGCCTTTTCTTCACGTCCGGTTGCCGGGAGCTTGAAGTGGATCGCGCTGCTGGTATTGTTGCTTGGCGTCAGCTTTGGCACTTTGATGGAGTTGTTGAAAACCGTCTATTTTAACCTTGATCCAGTTTTGTTGCCCAATGGCCCGCTGGGTGGTTTTCGTAGCAATTTATTGGCGGTATGCTACCAGATGGGCGCTTTGATTTTTCCTTCCATTTTGCCTGTGGTGCTTTGGTTCAGCCTGAGTGGACGAGAGCTATTTGAGCATTATTTTTCTGGGCAGAATACAGCTGAGCCAGCTGATCACCGAGAGCGGGACGGGTAGCTTGTTGTTACACCGCCCGGAGTATGTCGGGGAAGGCACTGAATAAGCCGGCAAATCGTATGGCGCATGGGCACGCCGGCAGGGCAGCAGGATGGCGAGTCAGGGCTGACAGCGCGGCCATTTATTCAGTGCTTGCTTGACGCCTGCACGGCAGGCTCTGAAAAGATGGTATCTGTGTTATGCGTTGTTTTCTGTATGAATGGTTGCCAGTGGATCAGGGCCGTATGGGTTGGGCCCGGTGGTGCCTTTCTTGAACCCCAGTGTAATGAGCCCCCAGATGCCAACAATCAGCCCGATCAGCCCGATGGCCGAGCCGAGCAAGGTAGGAGCGGCAATGGCTTGGCCTTGAATGCTGACACTCTGGGTTGCAAGTCCCAGCAAGTCCAGCACCTGAAACAGCAGGCTCGGAGCAATGAAGACAGCCATCAGCCAGAGCGGCTTGTTTCTGTCTTTGAGTCGTTTTACGCCCAGGGCGCACACCGGATAGAGAATGGCTACTGACAGAACGAAATTGACCGCTTTACCGAGTAGAGCACTGATGCTGGCCAGCGGCAGGATAACCACGACAGACAGCACCAGGGCAAGCAGGAAAAGGCCGATGCTGGCCAGCCAGAAAGGTTGCCGGTTAAGGCGTCCGTTAAATGATGTGTAAAGATAAAGCATTTTGTTCATAAAGCCTCCTTCGATATGAGTGTGTATTTACTGCTGTGTTGCCTGCTCCATTAGTTGCTTCATCATGCCGCCAAAATTAACTGGCTCCGATGGCAGTTCAAAGATGCTGGCAGCGGGGGTGTTGCGGTCAAGGCTTTCTACTATCATGCCATCGCCAATGCGTAACAGGCCGTGCTTGCCTTTGGGCAGGGCGGTCTTGAGCGGATTCATGTAGTCTGCGCCGATCATGCTGCCGGTAAAGCCGAGAAAAGCCTCAGACAGTTCAATCACCGCCGGGTCGTCGGTCAGCACCAGTTGTTCGGTTTCGATGTTGCCGTTTTTGTCCTGTATCGTGACTTCATAGACTTCGCCCCGGATGCCGGCAATGGTTTCGGTGGTGCCGGTTTTGCGTATGGACTGGATGTTTTCACCCAGATCCTTGAGCAGGTCATCGTCGTCCTCGTTAATAAAGCCGGCTGCAAGCTGGAACATGTCACCTACTTCCATTACCTGTGGCATGCCTTGGGGAGCGTCCGGGTTAACCATGTAGACCTTGCTGTCTTTGAGCAGGGCGTAGCCTTCGCCAGCCGCAGGCGCCATATCGACACGCACGGTGCCTTTGTCCTGCCAGTAGATTTGTCCGCTTTCTCCGCCATAGTTGACGCTGGCCGAGCCTGCTGCCAAGGCGGCCAGCGGGGTAAAAGCAAGGGCTGCCAGACTGGCTGCCAGGCGGGTGCGTAGTGGGGATGGAGTCATGATTTGGTTCTCTCGTTTGATGGATAACAATAAAAATGCCGGCCCCGCAGGGTGCGGGGCCGGGGGCGGTGTGTGCGTTTCCTCATTTCCCCAGGAAGGAAACCGGGTGCGGGCCTAGGGCGGAGGTTCTGCTCCAGGGTTGGCGGCTGCCGGCTCTGGGGCGTCGTTGCCGCGGCCAAACTGGCGGGCTTTCTCCTTGATGGTACGGAACTGCCTGGACATTTGTTCCAGGCGGGCATCCCACTCGGGATTGGGCTCTTGGTCGGCAATGGTTTTAAAATACACTTGCATCATGCAGGTAATGGCCAGTGGCTCAAGCACTGCGGCTTTCAGGCTCCAGGCCAGCAGCAGGGCCAGTACCACCGAGGCAGCTGACCAGCCGCCCGGCGCCAGGTAAACAAGCAGTCCGGCAGGAAACAGCATGACGATAAAGACCAGCAAGCTCAGGCCGTAGATGATTAGCGCCAGCCAGGCGGCATTCTTGAACATGGTTTTGTAGTTTTGGCCATACAGGACCAGTGCATCCTTGCTGGCGCTCCAGGGGTTGTCGCTGCGGGTGTGCATGGCGTAGGCCAGAATCAGTTCGTCAATAAAGCCGATGGCCACCTTGAGGAAAGCATGCAGCAGCCTGGCCAGTTGCTCCAGCCCGGGAACTGGCAGAAAAGTCAGAATGCCGCGGGCCAGCCCAGAGATGGCCTTGATCACGCCTTTGATCAGCTGGTCAAGAGCGAACAGTACACTGGCCTGGCCAAAACGCTCTTGTACCGAGAGGCGGGCATGCTGGACTTGCGAGCGGCCTTCGGGAACGCGGTTGCCATGCACCAGCTCGAGCAGAACAGCAATGTGGCCGGCCTTGACGATATACAGGATGTATTCGCGCATCAGGTAGGCAATGGTGCCAAAGATGCCAAAGCCGATGAGTCCGCCCCAGAAGGCGGACTGGGCCTGAAAGTCGCTGCTGCCAAAGCCGCCAATGCCCCAGCCGAGGCCGGCGCCAGTGCCGGTCAGCAGGATGTAGCCAAGGGTTATGCCAAAGTAGACGCCCATGCGCAGCACCAGAAATGGCATGGTTTTCAGCATCAGGCCAATGGCTTTGCGTAATTCAAAATCCCACATAGGACCACCTGTTGATTGAACGTTCCCGCCAGTCTAGGCAGAATCTTCTGGCATGTAACCCGTCATTTGAATAGGGTCAGGCCTGGCAGACTGGAATAACATTAGCGCGTACTGGGAGGAAACTGGATGTCCTGTTTTGGTTTGTTGAGGGCCAGCCATCAATTGTCAAGGTTGCAGTGGCTGGTGGTGTTGTTATGTGCTTCCGTGCCTGTGTTTGCGGATCATCCGCTGCCGGCGCCAACGGCTGAGGTGATCCTGGAAGTGCATGGGAAAGCAAGGCGAAGTGCTGGTTATGATCATGCGCGCCTTGATCGTGGCATCCTGGCGTCCCTGAAGCGTACCGAGCTGGTAACCCATACTTCAGTCACTGATGGCCCACAGCACTTTTCCGGGTATCTTATGCGTGACTTGCTTGAATATGTAGGGGCGAAAGGGAAAAAGGTGGTTGCCAGCGCACTGAACTCCTATGCAATAGTGTTTTCCAGAGAGGAGTTTGACCGTTACGATGTGCTGATAGCCGATACCCAAAATGGCAAGCAGTTGCTACCCAGCGATAAAGGGCCTTTCTGGATTGTCTATCCGCGTGATCAGCATTCCGAGCTGCAGGATATACGCTACGACTATCGCTGGGTCTGGCAGCTGGTGCGGCTGGATATTGAATGAAGCGCAGAGTGCGTCGCTGGCTGTTTATCGGACTGCCAATGGTATTGTTGGCGGTATTTTTTGTGTTGCAGGCGTTGTCGCTATACCGGCTCTATCAGATTCAGCATGAGAAGCAATTGCAGGCACCAGGCAACAATGTGCTTTGGGTCGTGTCCCAGGCCCAGGTGGCGAGCCTGGAGTTGCGTTACCAGCTGGCGCATCATGCGCTGAAGGGGCAGACGTTGCAGCCGCTGGTCAATGCGTACCGGGTATTTCTCAGCCGTTTGCAACTTATGCGGGAAGGCCCGCAATGGCGACAGATGGAAGACCTTGGACTGCAGGAGGTTTTGCTGCAGTTTGAGCATGACAGCCCACAAATCGGGGTCTTGCTGGAGCGGCTGGGGCAGGATGGGCGTGCGGCGGTGCAAAGGCTGGATGCTCTTTTGCAGCCGCTGGACCAGCAGTTGGCGCGGGCGGCCTCACAGGCAATGGTCGAGCAATGGGAGGCATTGGGAGCCGAGCTGGAAGCAAGCCGGCGTGAGCTTCGGCACACAATTGTTCTGATGCTGGCCATTTTATGTGTAGGCACCCTGCTGGGCGTGAGCCTGGTGAAGGGACGGCGCAAGGCCTGGCAGCAGGCCTGGCAACTGCGTATGGAAAAGGCGTTTAGCCAGCATGTGGTCGGCTCCAGCATGGCGGCCGTGATTACGGTAGACCCGGCGGGCTGTTGCACTGCGTTCAACCCGGCAGCTGAGAGGCTGTTTGCCAAGCCGGCCCGCCGGGTGTTGGGGCGACCGCTACCGGATAGCATCGGTTTTTTTGCACAGAGCGAGTTGCAGCAGGCGCTACGCCAGGGTGTAAGCGGGGGTACGGTCATGTTGCCGGATCAGCTGCTGCACGATCCGCGAAGCGAGGATCCTCTGTATCTGGAAGTACGCATCAGTACCCTGCGTGATGGCCAGAACGAAATTCTGGGTGCCGTTGTGGTGGCCTACGATATTACCGAGCAGTATGTTTCCCGCCGGGAGCTGGCGCTGCATCGTAATCATCTGGAGCAGCTGGTGCGCGAACGCACCCGCGAGCTGGATGAGGCATTACAACGAGAGCGCAACGCAGCGGAGTTGTACCAGCATTTTGCTGCGATGGTTTCACATCAGTTTCGGACACCATTGGCAATTGTGGACTCTTCTCTGCAGCGGTTGATTCGTCGTGCCGGTCAGTTGACTGCAGTCGAGGTGCGTGAACGCGCACAGCGTGCCAGGGAAGGGGTAGAGCGTTTAGCCCGGCTGGTAGACAGCACATTGGGCGCAGCGCGTCTGGATGCCGGCCAGATAGACACATGCCCGGAAGCCTGTGACCTGGTCCGGTTGGTGCAAGTGGTTGGTGACCAGTATGCAGAAAGTTGCCGTATGCATATAACAGCACCTTCAACGGCTGAAGCCTGGTGTGACCCGGTTCACCTGGAGCACATCCTGTGTAATCTGGTTAATAATGCCTGCAAATACGCGCATGATGATGTTGTCGAGCTGGAAGTGGTGGTAGAGGAGCAAGTGATTGTTTGCCGTATTAGCAATCCGGGAGAGTGGCCGGCAGGCGTTGATCCGGATCGGGCATTTGAGCTGTACTGGAGGGCAAGCAACACTTCTGGGCAGGCAGGGCTTGGTATCGGGTTGTATATGGCGCGCGAGTTGGCATGCTTGCAAAATGGAAGCCTGTGTATTGATTTAACCAGCGCAGGGTGGATTTCATTTGTTTTGACTGTGCCCAGATACCGGGAGGGCGCCAGCTGATGGAAGGTGTGTAGCCAGGGGAGAGCACGTGGATAAAATTCAGAGGAACGAGATCATCCTGTGTGTCGAAGATGAACCAGACTTGTTGCGGGATATCGTCGAAGAGCTGCGTGAGGCAGGGTATGAGGCGATAGGTGCAAGCAATGGACAGCAGGCGCTGAAGCAGCTTCGGAATCATAAGGTACAGTTGGTGCTGTGTGATATTTACATGCCCGGGGTTGATGGTTTTGAGGTTATGAAACGTGGCCGTGAGCTGGGGCTGGTTCAGGCTGATACACCCTTTGTATTTCTGTCTGCAGCCAACAATCCGCGGGATATTGCCATGGGGAAACGCCTTGGAGCTGATGACTACCTGGTCAAGCCTGTTGATTATGATGTGCTTTTGGCAACGATAGACGCGCGTTTGCGCCAGGTAAGGCGGATGCGCGAGGCGTACCCGCCAGTGCGCCCCGTGCAAGACATGGATTGGGACATATTAATCAAGAGGTTTGGCTTGACGCCTGCCGAGCTGAGGGTGGCCAGCGCTTTGGTGCGTGGTAGCTCGTTGGCCGAAATTACCCTTGAGCAGGGTGTTGCCCGCAGCACAGTCGCTTTTCACTTGCGCAACCTGTTTGATAAAACAGAAACGCGTCGCCAGGCAGAGCTGGTGGCCTTGTTGTACCAGGTGCTGGCAGAGTGTTGACATGGGTATGGCTGCGCTGTGCGCTGTACAGGGTTGTTGGCGCATGGCGGCAAACGTTGTTTTACATGGCTACGCTTGCGTCCTGCGCGGTCATGCTGTCCCGTTGCTCTGGAACACTAAAAGAGCGGTAATTTTCCCGGGCAGGGTGCAGGTGGGCAGGTGAGCGCTACAACCCTGCAGGCGGGATAAGCCTGCATGCAGGAGCAACATTCCGGAGGGCACTGATTGCCCTTGAACATAGCCTGCGGCTTGAGTCGCAAGCACAAGCACCGGCTTATGCCTTGCGTGCCCAAGTCGAAGCAGGCTATTTGCTTGATAAAAACGCGCTGGCATTCGGAGACGAGTTGTCGTTTTACGCCCGCATGTATGCCGATAGCAGTTACTCTGGCTCAACCGTACCCAGGCGCAACCCGGTAGTCAGCGTTGGCATACGCTGGGAGTCCTGGTACAACCGGGTTGTCTTTGCAGCGCTGGAGCAGCTGCAGTCATTGCATGACAATAATCAGTCGGACACCTTGGCCCGGTTGCCAGCCGGACCTGTGTCACAGTCAGGTTGTGGCCATCAGCAGCTGTACTTTTCTTTGCGTTACTTGCCAGCGGCCAATGAGGTAATGGAGCGTTAAGCCGGAGCCGTTGGGCATAGCAGGTCAAGCCGGTTAGCAGTGCTGTGCTACGGCTTGCCTGTGTAAATCCTGTAAACTTGCCGTTTTCGATCGCAGTTCAGGATGACAACATGGCGCATTTGTTACGCATCATCATGATCAATGGCCACCTGGGTGGTGTGGTAGAGCTTGATGTGCAGGGTCACAGCAATATCTGCGGCAGCAACGCCTCGGGCAAGACCACCTTGCAGCGGCTGATTCCGGTGTTTTATGGCGAACGGCCCAATGCGGTAGTGCCGCGTACGCGGCAGAAATTTGACCGCTATTACCTGCCCAACGCCAACTCCTACCTGGTCTATGAATACCGGCGTGAATCCGGTGCCATCTGCATGGCAGTGCTGATGCGCCGTGGTGATGAGGGTGTTGACTATCGCTTCGTGGCGTCGGCCTACGACAGCAACCTGTTCTTGCAGCAGCTGGACAATGGCGAGCTGCATGCACGCAGCTACGCGGATTTTGTCCGCCACCTGCGCGTGGAAAATATCGGGCACTCCAACAAAATCGACAGCATCAGCGATTATCGCGCCATTATCCAGAATGATGTCGGCAGCCTGAAACTGGATCGCCAGATGGTGGGCCGCCTGCGCCAGGAAGCGCTGCGCTACAGCCTGTGTGACAAGGATCACCGGCTGCGCCATATCGAAAAGCTGGTCAGTGCCGTGCATGCCAAGGAAGGCAAGATGGACACGCTGAAAACCATGCTGGCGGCGATTTTCGAAGAAGAGGGCGTGGACTTGCCGACCACCCGCATCAAGAGCGCCCAGGTACGCGACTGGGTGCAACAAGTGCGCCAGTCGCGGCGTTTGCAGGGGTTGCGCCAGCAATTCGACAAGCTCGATGGCCAGGTACAGCAGCTGGAAGACAGCGAACTGCTGATTGCCCGCCTGCAGCCACTGCTGCAGCAGGATGCCGCAGAGCTCAAACGCGGCCATGCTGATCTGGAACAGCAGATCAACCAGTGGCAAGGCGAGCTGCAGCAGCAGGAAGAACACTACGAAGCGCAGCGGCTGGAACACGATAACCAGCTCAGCCAGGTCAAAAGCGAGCAACAACAGACCAGGCTGACGCTGGACAGCATCGAGCAGCGTTTTCACGATTATGAAGTACGCGACATGCCGGCACTGGAGCAGGCGGTTAATCAGCTCGCTGTCTGGCGTGCCGAGCGCGACAGCCAAGACGAGGAGTTGCAACTGCTGCGCGAGGCCGAGGGCAGCTCACGGCAGCGTTTTGAGTCGCGCCGTTTTGAGCTGGCCGAACAGCTGCAAGAATTTCGTGACCAGACCGATCAGCAGCTGGAGCAGGTACGCAGGCAGGAAAATGCCGTGCGTGAGCAACAGGCACGCAAGCGCCAGGAGCTGGAAGAGGATTACCAGCGTGAGCTGAATGTCGAGCGTGAGCGCTTTAGCGAGCAGCGCGTGCAGTTGATTGGGCAGCAAAAAGAGGTGGAAATTCGCCTCAAGGGCAGTCTGCTGGAGCCGCTGGAACTGGAGCGCAGCGAAGAACAGCAAATGCGGGTAAATGCGGCGCAGGATGCCCTGAACGAGAAAACCGCCGAGCTGGACCGCCTGGCCCAGGCACAGGACAAGGCCCGCCGCGAACAGGATGCCCATCTGCAACAGGTCAGCGGGCAGCGCCAGCGCCTGCAGCGTGCCCAGCAGGAGCACGAGGCACTGCAACGCCAGAGCGAGCCGAAAGCCGGCAGCCTGCGCGCGTTTTTGCAGGAGCAGCAGCCCGGCTGGCAGCAGCGCATCGGCAAGGTGATCCGCGCCGAGCTGCTGGAGCGCAGCGATCTTAATCCCAGGTTGTTGCCGCAGGCTGAAGCCAGCCTGTACCAGCTGCAGATCGAGCTGGGCCGGCTGGAAACCCCGCCCCACGCCCGCGATGACGAACAACTGGCGCAGGCGCTAAAAGATGCCATGGCCCAGGTGCGTGAAGAACAGGCGCAGCTGGAAACGCTGGAAAAGCAGCAAAAACTGCTCAATCAGGCCGGTGACGAAGCGGCACGCCTGGCCAGTCAGGCGCGGCAGCAGGTGCAGCGGTTGCGCAGCGATCTGGAGTTTGCCAAAAACAGCCTTGAGCAGTATCGCCAGGAGCTGGAGCAGCTCAAGCGACATCGTCGTGAAGACTTGCGTCAGCAGTTGCAAACGCTGGAGCAGCGGCTGCAACAACAGCAGCAGCGGCAGAAAACCCTGTTGCGTGAGCGTGAAGATGCGTTCCAGAGCCGCAAGCTGGAAGAGCTGGCCGACTTTGAAGAGCAGCTGGGCCGGCTCAAAGAGCAATACCAGCAACACGAACAAAACCTGCAGGCGCGTCAGCGCAGCTATGACGAGCAAATCCGCCAGCTGGAGCAGGCGCTTAAACAGGAGCTGCTGGAGCAGGGCATCGACCCCAACCGCGTCAGCCAGCTCGAAAGCAAGCTCAAGGAGCTGCGTCAGCGTATCCGCAGCACCGAAGAACGGCGTGACGAGCTAAAGGACTACCAGGAGTTTATCCGGGTTGACTGGCAGCAGCGCAAGCCGCAGCTGGTAGCAGCCGAGTATGAGCTGGAACAAAAACGCCTGACCCTGGAAGAAACCCTGCGCGCCCTGGGCGAAGCCTTCAACAACCAGCGCAGCATGCAGCGCGAGCGCATCAAGCAGGGGCGCGAACAAGCTGGTGTCCTGCAACAACAGCTGGACAGCGTGCAAAAGCTGCTGCGCCAGATCGAGCAGTTGCCGCAATTGCCGGCTGTGCCCGAAGGCGAGCCGCTGCAGAGCGCCGATTGTCGCGAACGTATTGCCCGCCTGCAGCAGGCACTGGTCGAGCGCAGCGAACGCTCAGGCGCGGTCAGCAAGGCGCTGCAGCAGTTTGAAAATGACCTGATCCGCGACAGCGCCGCCGACTTTATGGACACCTGGCAGCAGCAGCGGCATCAGCTGGGCGAGCAGCCGGCGGCGCGCACTATGTTGCAAGCCTTTGCCGGCATGCTGCGCCTGCTGGAGGATCAACAGCAAAACCTGATCCAGCAGGGGCGCAACTATGGCAGCGACCTGTACAACTTCTTTACCGTATTCCGCGACCTGAACCGGCGCATCAGCGAGCAAAGCCGCCGCCTGAGTGCCGAGGTGACCGAGGAGTTCGCGCTGGAGGGCATTAGCAAGTCTGAGGTGCGCATCCAGTCCACCATTGACGAGCTGGGTTTCTGGCAGCCGCTGAAAGCCTTCTCCGCCTCGCATCAGCAGTGGGAGCAGCACCCAGGCCAACTGCCGCCGGAAAGCTATCTCAAGCAACTGGCCGATGTCGCCGAGCTGCTGCGCAGCGATCAGCAATTCAGCTTTGAAAGCCTGATGCGGCTGGAGCTGCACCTGAACGAGGGTGGCTCGGATCTGGTTATCCGCAATGACCGCCAGTTGCTGGAGTCGTCCAGCCACGGCATGGCCTATCTGATTCTGTGCAAATACCTGCTGGCCTTTACCCGGCTGCTGCGCGGCGAGGCGAAGGTCTGCATTCACTGGCCGATTGACGAGATTGGCACCCTGGCCTACCACAATGTGGAAAAACTGTTTAACGCCTGCAGCAACAATAATATTTTTGTTGTGGGCGCTTTTCCCAACCCGGAGTCGGATGTGCTGACCCTGTTTCAGCAGCGTTATCTGATTGAACGTCATAGCGGCCAGCCGGCGCAGCTCAAGCGCATCGAGCCGCAACTGAGCCGCTTAAGCCAGCTATTGCAACAACAACGCCAGGAGATTGCCCAATGATTCAGTACGGTGCACTGCTTGAATACCTGCTGGCTGGCGGCTTTGTCTGCGCGGTCAGTGACAGTCATAACCACGAGCGTTTGCAGTCGGAAGCGGCGCGTGAGGCGATCGACGACTACCTGCGTCCACTCAACCGGCGGCTGGCCAGCAGCGCCGACGGCAGCGTCTGGTATCTGGCCTGGCGCGAGCTGAACCAGCCGCTGCGTGACAGCCTCAGCCAGCAGTTGCGTATCACCATGGACAGCCTGTTGCCGATGCTCGGCCTGATGCAACTGGTACAGGACACCACCGGCAGTGACCGCGTGCTCAGCGCCCACGACGTGCTCAACCGGCACGAAATTGCCGCCCGTATCGAAGCCAACCCCAGCCTGCATCAGCAGTTGCAGCAACTGTGTACCACCCGCCTGTTCCAGTCGCAAAGCAACGAGGTGGGCGGTCAGCTCAAACTGGTATTTGACCGCCTGTGCGAGACCGGCTACCTGTTGCAGCCGCACAAGGACCGCCAGCATTTTATCGTCACCGGCAAGATTGATTACCTGCTGGAGCTGGCGCGTTTTATCCAGGAAGAAGAGCGCATCCGCATTGATGAGGAACCGCCCGCGCAGCAGGAGGAGCTGCTGTCATGAGCCAGCTGGAGTATCAGGGCGAGGCGTTCCGCCAGGGGGTGGAACGCCTCAAACTGCTGGGCAAGCACGCCGACCTGGTGATGCGCAGCTACTATGGAGAGCCGGTTGACGAGCTGGCGCAGGGCAAATCCATTGAGAAGCTGCTGCAAGCACGGATTTTTTCCCATGTCGATGAACAGAGCGGCCCCAAGCTGGGCGAGCCGGCCCGCCAGCTGATTGCCCAGCTGATTGCCGATGAGCGCCGGCGCAAGGTCAACCCGGAGATTGGCGATTTTCTGGAGGAAATCCGCCGGCTGGCCAACGAGATCAATCAGGCCCAGCAACAGGGCAACCATGCCCATGCCGACTATCTGTTTGCCGGTTTGAGCCAGGATGTGGATGACCTCAACAGCCGCATCATCAGCGGTCTGGAAAGCCTGTGGAACCGGCTCAACAGTGATTTTGCCTTTGTCAGCAGCCTGCCGGAGAAAATGGCCGAAAACGAAAAAGCCGGCAAGGAGGTCGAGCGCTGGCTGGAAGGGCTGAAGATGATCGACTTTGCCGAGCTGATCAGCCTGTGTGGCAGCAATGCCCGCTTGCGCAGCCTGCTGGTGCGTGAACTGCAGGATCAGGTCAGCGAGCACTTCAGCCGCTTGCGCGAGGTGCAGCAGCGCCTGATCGAGCTGCTGGCACGCTTCCGTCAGCAACATGCGCGTAACCGGCTGGTGCGTGGCATGCTGGAGCATCTGCAACGCTACCCCAACTTCAAGCCCGGCGATTATGCCCAGCGCACGGAAGTACCCCTGCTGTTCAATCAGGCCGCTGCCTTGCAGCCGGCTGCCAGCCTGTCGCTGGACCGCCTGCAGGATGGCGACGTGCTGCGCGAGCTGCTGCAGGCCCTGCCGCCGGCACCGCAACCGCGTGTCCTGCCGGCTGAAGCCGCCGGCGTGATCAGCCATGCCGAGCATGAGGTGGTGCTGGCACGGCGCCGTGCCCTGCAGCAGGATGTGGAAAGCTTCTTTTTGCAGGTCTGGCAGCAACAGGGCCGGCAGAGTGCACTGGACTGGCTGCGGCAGTCGAATCTTGAGTGGGACGCGGAAATCTGGCTGTACCAGGTGATTGCCGCCTATCAGGGGCTGGCCGCAGCCGACCAGCGGATGTTTAGGCTTGACTACCACGAACAACCCGAACGGCCGGACAACGACCTGCTCATTGTGCAGGATCTGGAGTTACAGGTGCGACTGGAGGCTTGAGCATGCTGTCACAACGCCTATACAACCTGCTGCAACGGGTCGAGGCCCGTTTGCAAACGGCGGCCAGTGTCAGTGAATCCGCGCACAGCCAGGCAGCGCGTGAGCTGCTGGACTGGTGTCGGGCGCAGGATGTACCTACCCACGACTGGGTGACGGCCAGTAAACTGCTGTTCAGCCCGCAGGTGTTGCAGGTCATCAACGAAACCCTGCAGCTGCTCGGCCAGCCGCCCATCGGCACTGTGCACAGCGGACAAAACCGTTACCAGCAGGCACAGGCCAGCAACCGTGAAGATAAAAACAGCAGCCGCCCCCGTGCTGGTCGGGTACTGGTGTTGCAGCCTGATGCCGGCAACCTGGCGCTGACGGTATTGCAGCAGCCGCAAACCGATCTGGTGCTGGATATCCCGGCAGACCAGCTGGATTTGCACACACCGCCCTGCTTGCTGGTGGTGGAAAATCTGGACATGTTTTATCACTGCCTTGAGCATCACCGTAGCGGCAGCCAGCGCCTGCCGGCAGAGTGTGACAATGCGCTGATCGTTTTTCGTGGTTATCAGCATGATGCGCAAAGCGTCATCGCCCTGGTGCAGCAGTTTAATGCGCTGGGCAAGCCCACTTATTATCTGGGCGACTTTGACCCCGCCGGACTCAACATTGCACTGGACCACGGTTACAGCCATTTGCTGCTGCCAGAGCTGTCCCTGTTAAACCAGGGCTCCTATACGGCGCGCATTGAGCCAAAACAGCAGGAGGATTTTGAACGCCTGCAACGCAGAAGCCGCAGCTGGCCGCAAAATCATGCATTACAGGCCCATTTGCAGGTTTTGCTGGAGCAGCAACAAAGTTTGCGTCATCAGCGCTACCGGGGTGCGCTAGAATCTGTACCCTTGCCGGATCAACCATCAACGAGGTGAAGCATGTTTGTGCTGGATGAACGCCTGCAGCAGGATACCTGTTGGCTGGCCGATTTGCCGCTGTGCCGGGTATTGCTGATGAACGACGCGCGCTATCCCTGGCTGATTCTGGTGCCGCGGGTGGCGGCGGTCAGTGAGGTCTTTGAACTGGATGAAGCGCAGCAGCATCAGCTGTGGGACGAGAGCCGTCTGCTGGCGCAGGCCATGCAGGGCGTGTTTGCCGCTGACAAGATGAACATTGCTACCCTGGGCAATGTAGTGCGCCAGCTGCACATGCACCTGGTGGTGCGGATCGAGGGTGACGAGAGCTGGCCGGCACCGGTCTGGGGCCGGGGTGCGGCGGTGCCTTACAGTGAATCCGGACAGGATGCGGTACGCAAGCAAATGCTGCAGGCACTGGAGCGTAGCGGGCTGGAGGTAGCGCTGGCATGAGCAGCATTGACGAGCGCCTGGCCGAGCTGGAAATCCGCCAGGCCTTTCAGGATGATGCGTTGCAGACGCTAAGTGATGTGATTGCCGATCAGCAAAAGCAGATTGACCTGCTCCGGCGCGAGCTGGAGCGGCTGCAGGCACGGCAGGAAGAGCAGTCGCACCAGTTTCAGGAAGTACCCAACGAGCCGCCACCGCATTATTGACCTGCAGGGTTCCGGTGGAAGCAGGTGGGGCGCTCCAGATTGTCTGATTTCCTCCCAGAGTCTGCTCCACGAGTCGAGGCTGCAGTTATTTATAAAGGCATGTTGTGCAAGAGCTGCATGCCGGACACTGGCTGTACCGGTTTTGCAGGCCTTACCGGCAGGTGCGGTTTTCGTTATGATATGTGCCTTGTTTATTTGTGAGCCTGGCATGATTACCAACGAATACCAACTGGCCTGGGTGCTTTACGGCGTGGCTGCCCTGGGTTGTTTCTGGGTGTGGACGTTTTTTACCCGCTGGATGTGGCGCTATTTGCGTGAGCCCCTGTGGTTGGCGGCAGCGGTGCTCCTGTTCAGTCCAACACTGGTGGACCCCAATGGCACGGCCTGGGTGCCTTCCCTGGCCATGGCGGCCATGGATATTGCTTTCAAGGTCAACAATGATGCCTGGCGCGCGCTGGCGGACATCATGCTGTATGGCACTGTGGCTTTTACGCTGTACTTGGTTTTTGCCATTGTGCGGTTCCTGGTCGAGCATTACTGGCTTAAACCACGTAGGGCGCAACAAACCAGTCAACAAAAAGATACAACAGCCGCGACAGTCCGCGAACCAACCCTACGTGAGCTGCTGGAGCAAAAAGAGCTGGCAGCCACGGATTCCGGCATTGTGGCCGAGCGTTAAGGACGTCAGGGTTGCTGTTGCTTCGTTTATTCGGTGCATTTTGGCATGTTTTAATAATGTCAAAACTGCATCAGCCGGACGGTTGCTGCAGTATGCGACAGGTCCGGCAGGCGTCAGGGAGTCGTCATGTGTGAACTGCTGGGCATGAGTGCCAACGTACCCACCGATATCGTATTCAGCTTTACCGGTCTGATGCAGCGTGGCGGCCGTACCGGTCCGCACCGTGACGGCTGGGGTATCGGCTTTTATGAAGGACGCGGCCTGCGCCTGTTTCAGGACCCGCAGGCCAGTGCCGATTCGGAAGTGGCGCGCCTGGTACAAACGTACCCGATCAAGAGTACGGCAGTGATCGGTCATATTCGGCAGGCTAACGTTGGCGCGGTCAGCCTGGCCAATACCCATCCCTTTGTGCGCGAGCTGTGGGGGCGCAACTGGTGTTTTGCTCACAATGGCCAGCTGAAAGGCTTTACACCAGCCAGCGGTTTTTATCAGCCGGTTGGCGATACCGACAGCGAAGCTGCATTTTGTGATCTGCTCAACCGGCTGCGCAGCCGCTTTGACAGCGCAGTCGAACCGGATGCCATACTGCCGGTATTGGTGGCCGCCTGTGAAGAATATCGCGCGCTGGGCGTGTTCAACTGCCTGCTCAGCAATGGTGACTGGCTGTTCAGCTATTGCTCGACCAAGCTGGCACACATTACCCGCCGCGCCCCTTTTGGTCCGGCCACGCTGAAAGATGCCGACCTGACTGTAGACTTCCATGCCGAGACCACGCCGGATGATGTGGTGAGCGTCATCGCCACCGAGCCCCTGACCGATAATGAAAACTGGCAGCTGTACCAGCCTGGCGAATGGATACTCTGGCGTGACGGAGAGGTGGTGGCGCAAGGCTGAGCCACACACCACCGTAAACGCCAAGCCATCAGCGTGCCAAAGCCTGCATGGCCTGCTCCAGCCCTGCCAGTGTCATGGGGTACATTTCGCCCTCCACCAGCTTCCGGATCATGTCGATGGAGCGGGTGTAATGCCAGCTTTGTTGTGGATAGGGGTTGAGCCAGACCAGCCGCTCGAAATGCTGCATGAAACGTTGCATCCAGACATAACCGGGCTCCTCGTTCCAGTGCTCGACGCTGCCACCGGCATGGCTGACCTCGTAGGGTGCCATGCTGGCATCGCCGACAAAGATCACCTTCCAGTCGCTGCCATAGGTGTGCAGCAAATCGTAGGTCGGGGTGCGCTCACTGTGTCGCCGCTGGTTGTTTTTCCACACCGACTCATAAATGAAGTTGTGGAAATAGTAATATTCCAGGTGCTTGAACTCGGTGCGGCAGGCGCTGAACAGGGCTTGGCATTCTTCGATGTGGGCGTCCATCGAGCCGCCGATATCAAACAAAATCAGCAGCTTGACGGTGTTGCGCCGCTCCGGGCGCATGCGGATATTCAGCAGCCCGCCATCGCGGGCGGTGTGCTCGATGGTGGCGGGCAGGTCAAATTCTTCAGCGGCACCCTGACGGGCAAACTGGCGCAGGCGGCGTAGCGCCATCTGGATCGAGCGGGTGTTGAGCTGTTCGTCTTCGTCCAGGTTTTTATATTCGCGCTGCTCCCAGACCTTGACGGCGCGCCCCTGGCGCTCGCCGGCGTTGCCGATACGGATGCCTTCCGGGTTGTAGCCGCCCGAGCCAAACGGGCTGGTGCCGCCGGTGCCGATCCACTTGTTGCCACCGGCATGTTTTTTTTGCTGTTCTTGCAGCCGCTGCTTGAAGGTCTCAATCAGCTTGTCCAGGCCGCCGAGGGACTGGATTTTGGCTTTTTCTTCGTCACTGAGCTGGCGCATGAATTCGCGCCGCAGCCATTCATCGGGAATCAGCGCTTCGATGTGCTCCTGCAGGTTTTCCAGCCCCTTGAAGTAGGCGGCAAAGGCCCGGTCGAATTTGTCGTAATGGCGTTCGTCCTTGACCAGCAGCGCACGGGCCAGATAGTAGAATTCGTCCATGTCGGCGAATACCACATTACGCTCCAGCGCGGCAATCAGGTCAAGCAGCTCGCGTAGCGAGACCGGTACGCGGGCGGCACGCAGTTCGTGAAACAGGTTCAGCAGCATGACAAGGCCCTAACGGCGGTTGCGGTGCATGAAGGCCAGCCGCTCCAGCAGCATGATGTCCTGCTCGTTTTTGATCAGAGCGCCGGCCAGCGGGGGCAGGGCTTTTTCTGCATCGGCCTCGCGCAGCGCATCGACACCGATCTGGTCGGCCATCAGCAGCTTGAGCCAGTCCACCAGCTCGCTGGTGGAGGGTTTCTTTTTCAGGCCGGGTGCCTTGCGGATGTCGAAGAAAATTTCCAGTGCCTGGCTGACCAGCTGTTGGCTGATGTCCGGGTAGTGGACATCAACAATCTGGCGCAAGGTGTCGGCATCGGGGAAGGCGATGTAGTGAAAGAAACAGCGGCGCAAAAAGGCATCCGGCAGCTCTTTTTCGTTGTTGGAGGTAATGATGATGATGGGGCGGTGTTTGGCCCTGACGGTCTGGTCAGTCTCGTAGACGTAGAACTCCATGCGGTCCAGCTCTTGCAGCAGGTCATTGGGGAACTCGATGTCGGCCTTGTCGATTTCATCAATCAGCAGAATCACCCGTTCGTCGGCCTCGAAGGCCTCCCACAGCTTGCCCTTGATGATGTAGTTGCCGATGTCGTGCACCCGCTCGGAGTTGAGCTGCGAGTCGCGCAGGCGGCTGACCGCGTCGTATTCATACAGGCCCTGATGGGCCTTGGTGGTGGACTTGATGTGCCAGGTGATCAGGCGGGCGCCAAAGGCGTCGGCCAGCTCCTCGGCCAGCATGGTCTTGCCGGTGCCGGGCTCGCCCTTGACCAGCAGGGGACGTTCAAGGGTAATGGCAGCGTTGACTGCCAGCTTAAGATCTTCGGTGGCGACGTAGGAAGAGGTACCAGTAAATTTCATGCGTTGCCCTTGTATTAGAGTTATGTGTTTATCGCCGCTGCAAGGATGGGCGGCTTATGGTTGCCGGGCAGGGCAGACCGTAACCGGATCATCCCGCCCGGGAGCCGTACGGGCGAGACTCCCGTATATGGTTCAAGCTCATAAATGGGCCAGTTTACCCTGCCATGGTTGTGGTGATGAGCGGCTGCTCTGTATGCCGCTGTATTTCAATGGTTGTGTCGTATGCCCGCTATGAGCTTGCGTATATCGACTGGGATAAAGTGCGGCACGTTCTTTAGCAGTTCATCAGATGCTGGCGATAGTATTTAAGCTCAGCGATAGACTCACGGATATCATCCATGGCCAGATGCGCTTCGCTTTTCTTGAAGCCCTTGGCGACCTCAGGTGCCCAGCGCTGCGCCAGCTCTTTCAGGCTGGAAACATCCAGATTGCGGTAGTGAAAATAAGCCTCTAACTGTGGCATGCAGCGGTGCAAAAAGCGGCGATCCTGGCAGATGCTGTTACCACACATGGGGCTGGCACGCTCGGGCACCCACTGTTTGAGAAATTCCAGAGTTTTTGCCTCAGCTTCGGCTTCATTGATGGCGCTGTCACGTACGCGCTGGGTCAGGCCGCTTTTACCGTGCTGGTTGGTGTTCCACTCATCCATGCCGTTAAGAATGGCATCACTCTGGTGAATCGCCATCACCGGCCCTTCGGCCAGCACATTGAGCTGAGCATCAGTGACAACGGTGGCAATTTCGATGATCAGATCGTTGTCGGTGTCCAGACCGGTCATTTCCAGATCAATCCAGATCAGGTTGTCTTTGTTTTGCATAATGCTATTCCACTTAAATATTGATCAAACGCATTCTACTAGAAACCTTCAGCGATATTAGAGTATCAGGGCAAGCTCGCCACGCAATTCCGCAGCAGACCAAAGCACTCCACAGCTAACAAAACCGATCATGCGACAGCAGCCCGACAAAGTCGGGCCACCCCCTCCCACCCACTGCGGTGCACAAAAAAGCCAGTCTGAACTCCCAATCAAAACCTTAGCGGCAGCGGCAAACTTGTTTTGCCGCTGGCAAGCGCAGTTTTGTATGGGGGTGCAGGCTGGCCTAAGCACAATGCACCAAATAAAAACCTAAATCCCCGACAAAGCCTCAATCAACTCAGCATTCTGCTCATCAGTCCCCACGGTGATGCGCAAAAATTGCTCAATGCGCGGCTGACGGAAATGTCGCACGATGATGCCCTGTTCGCGCAATTTGGCCGCCAGTTCGCCGGCATCCTGCTGCGGATGGCGGGCAAAGACGAAGTTGGCCGCCGAAGGCAACACCTCAAAGCCCAGTGCGGTCAGCTCGGACACCATGGCTTCGCGGCTGGCAATCACCTTGCTGCAGATCTGCTCAAAATACTCACGATCGGCAAAAGATGCGGCAGCACCGGCAAGGGCAACACGGTCCAGCGGGTAGGAGTTGAAGCTGTTTTTGATACGCCCCAGTGCCTCGATCAGCTCCGGCTGGCCCACGGCCAGACCAACCCGCATGCCGGCCAGCGAGCGGGATTTGGACAGCGTCTGCACCACTAGCAGGTTGGGATATTTGTTCACCAGTGCAATCGCCGTCTGGCCGCCAAAATCAATGTAAGCCTCGTCCACCAGCACCAGGCTGTCGGTATTGTGCTCAAGCAGCTGTTCGATGGCCTCCAGCGGCAGCAGGCGCCCAGTCGGCGCATTGGGGTTGGGGAAAATAATGCCGCCGTTGTCCTGGCGGTAATCGTCCAGATTGATGGCAAAATCTTCGTCCAGCGGGATTTGCTTTGGCTCCACGCCATACAGCCCGCAATACACCGGATAAAAGCTGTAGCTGATGTCGGGAAACAACAGCGGTTTGCCCTGCTGGAAAAACGCCTGGAAGGCATGCGCCAGCACCTCGTCGGAGCCGTTGCCGACAAATACCTGATTCGTCTGCACGCCGTAATAATCGGCCACGGCCTGCTTGAGCAGGTCGCAGTTGGGGTCGGGGTACAGGCGCAAGTCATCGCTGATCTGCTCGCGCATGGCCGCCAGCGCTTTGGGTGACGGGCCGTAGGGGTTTTCATTGGTGTTCAGTTTGACCAGCCGGGTCATTTTCGGCTGTTCGCCCGGCACATAGGGCACCAGATTGTGAACGAAAGGGCTCCAGAACTTGCTCATTTTACGGGCTAATCCTTGATAATGCGGTATTCGGCACTTTTAGCGTGGGCGGTCAGCGACTCGCCACGGGCCAGCACGGAAGCGACCTTGCCCAGCTCGGAAGCGCCTTCGGGGGTGCAGTAAATGATTGAGGAGCGCTTCTGGAAGTCATACACACCCAGTGGCGAGAAAAAGCGCGCCGTGCCGGAGGTCGGCAGTACGTGGTTGGGGCCGGCGCAGTAGTCGCCCAGTGCCTCGGCGGTGTAGCGTCCCATAAAGATGGCACCGGCGTGGCGGATGCGCGGCAGCAGAGCTTCGGGATCTGCCACCGACAGCTCCAGGTGCTCGGGCGCAATGCGGTTGGCCACTTCAACAGCATGATCCAGATCGCGCACTTTAATAAGCGCACCACGCTCGGCCATGGAGATGCGGGCAATTTCTTCACGCTCCAGCGTCGGTAGCAAGCGCTCGATGCTGGCTGCGACCCGGTCGAGAAATTCCGCGTCCGGGCTGAGCAGAATGGACTGGGCATCCTGGTCATGCTCGGCCTGGGAGAACAGGTCCATGGCAATCCAGTCCGGATCGGTATGTCCGTCACAGATCACCAGGATTTCGGACGGCCCGGCAATCATGTCGATGCCAACGCGGCCAAACACCAGCTGCTTGGCGGTCGCCACATAGATGTTGCCGGGCCCGACAATCTTGTCCACCGCCGGCACGCTTTCGGTACCGTAGGCCAGCGCCGCCACGGCCTGGGCTCCGCCAATGGTGAAGACGCGATCCACGCCGGCAATGGCGGCAGCGGCCAGTACCATTTCATTGATTTCGCCGCGCGGGGTCGGCACCACCATGATGATTTCCTGCACGCCGGCAACCTTGGCCGGAATGGCGTTCATCAGCACCGAAGAAGGATAGGTTGCCTTGCCGCCGGGCACATAGATGCCGGCGCGGTCAATCGCGGTGACCTGCTGGCCCAGCATGGTGCCGTCCGGATCGGTGTAGCGCCAGGAGTCCTGACGCTGATGTTCGTGGTAACGGCGCACCCGTTCGGCGGCGGTTTCCAGTGCACTGCGCTGTTCTGGCGAGATATTCTGCAGCGCCTGTTGCAGGCGCTCTTGCGGCAGCTCCAGCTGGCTAAAATTGGTTACCTCAAGGCCGTCAAACTGGCGGGTAAGCTCGAGCACAGCAGCATCACCACGGCTGCGCACCTGGGCAATGATGTCGATGACGCGCTGGTTGACTTCGGCGTCGGAAACGTTTTCCCAGCTCAGCAGCTGGTCCAGCTCGGCGGAAAAGTTGGCATCGTCTGCGTTCATGCGGCGTACCGCTGGGATTTTGCTCATGCTGTTACCTTGGTTTTGATATCTGGACACCTTTGCAGGTGTTGTTTTCATGCTGGCCGGCTTGGCTGCAGGTCGCGGCTAAAGCCGTTTGTACAAAACTACACCCGGACGCAGCTAAAGCTACTGTACGAGCCACTTGAGTGGCGACCAGGGCCGCAAAGTCCGGCACCGGTCGCGGCTAAAGCCGCTCGTACAGGGGCGGCCCTGTTTGGGGCGCATCCGCATAGCATGCCGCTTATTTATTCCTGAATAATGCGCATGGACAGGTCTACGGCCTTGATGTTCTTGGTCAGGACACCGAGGGAAATGTAGTCCACGCCTGTTTCTGCCACAGCTCGCAGGGTTTCGTCATTGATGCCGCCGGACGCCTCCAGTTTGACCTTGCCGGCATTGATGCGTACCGCTTCACGCATGTCATCATAAGATAATTCATCAAGCATGATAATGTCTGCACTGGTCGACAGGGCCAGGGCAAATTCTTCAAGGTTTTCCACTTCGACTTCTATCGGCTTGCCCGGCGCAATGCGGCGCGCGGTTTCTACCGCTTCGGCAATGCCGCCGCAGGCCGTGATGTGGTTTTCCTTGATCAGGAAAACATCGTACAAACCGATACGGTGATTATGGCAACCACCGCAGGTGACCGCATATTTCTGCGCCAGACGCAAACCCGGGATGGTCTTGCGGGTATCCAGCAGCCTGACCGGCAGGTCGCTGACCATATCGGCATAATGCTGGCAGCGCGTCGCAACGGCCGACAAGGTTTGCATAAAGTTAAGCGCGGTACGCTCGCCGGTAAGCAGGGCGCGTGCTGGCCCTTCCAGCTCGAACAGCACCTGGTTGGCTTGCACGCGCTCGCCGTCGGCAGCATGCCAGGCAATCTTGACACTGCTGTCTACCTGTCGGAACACTTCGTCAACCCAGGCGGTGCCGGCAAGAACGGCATTTTCACGGGTAATCACCCGCGCACGAACCTGTTTGTCAGCCGGAATCAGCTGGGCGGTGATGTCTCCGGTGCCCACGTCTTCTGCCAGGGCAATGCGTACATTTTCACGTACTTCGTCCAGCAGCTGCTCAATTACCAGATTTGCCATAGATTACTCCCAGTTAACATGGCACACAGTATACGGGTTAATGATTCAGGCCTGTAGTGCAATGAGGAAAACTTGCTTGCGCCCATTGGGCCGGTTCCGGCAATTGCATATAATGCCAGGCTACATTGGCTGCCTGCAGCAGTGTTGGCGTATTGTGGCCCAAGGGCCCGGCATTGTTTTTTCAGGAGGTCCCATGCAAAAAAAAGCCCCTGTTGTGCCCTTGGCACAACATAGCTCAAACACTCGGCTGCCTGAGGTGCTAGCCCGGGTGCATGAGCTTGCTGCGATCTTTCTTCAAGGACGGCTACAGGAGCTGTTCATCACGGCGGATGATACCCTGTTCGACATGGCTGATCGTGCCGGAAGCAACCAGGAACAAAACAGCCTGTTTGAAACCATGCGCTCGCTGCGTCTGCAGCAAAAAAACCTGCTGCGTGGCTGCCTGCAAAAATTGAGCGATTCTTTTGCCTGTCTATCCGGCAATCCTGGCATGCAGTCACCTCCAAAGCTCATTGCTGACCGCGACAGCCTGACACTCATGCCGCCTGACGAGCTGGAAGAAAAGGTTGCGATAAACAACATGTCCAGCCGGGTCATGGCCAGTGACGCGGACCTGCTGGAGGGGCTCGATGCCCGTATCGGACATGTGTTGGGGCGCGACCTGCCATCTGCCGACAACCCGCTTGGCCCCGAGTCGCTCAGCTATACTTTCCTTGACAGCCTAAACGAGTCTGGCTTTAACAACATACAGGTCAAGCTGGTCTTGCTGAAGCTGTTCGAGCGCACGGTACTGGCAGACCTTGGCCTGCTGTACGCCGACAGCAACCAGGTGCTGCTTGAGGCAGGCGTCTTGCCACAGCTGCATACCCGTGGTGCAGCCAAAAAAAATCCTGTTGCGCAACCCCGTACTGCAGTCCCGTCCGCGCCAGCAACACAGGCTGATGTTGCTGGCGTCATGGAAATCAGCTTTCAGGACATACAGGCGCTACTGCGCAATTTTGGTGCGGCAACAGACTCTTCCGCCTTCAAGCCGGCTGACGGGGTACCGGTCAGCTCTGGCGACCTGATGCGGTTGCTCACCCATTTGCAGCGGCACAATATTCAGACACATGATTTGTCCGGCAGCCTTGTTCGCCAGCAGATCGACAGCATCCTGCAACGCGCCAGTCAGCAGTCAGCCAAACCACGCGTTGTTGGAGAAATGGCCAGTGATGCAATCAACCTGGTCTCAATGCTGTTCGAGTTCATCCTGGATGACCGCACTCTGCCCGACTCACTGAAAGCCCTGATTGGCCGCCTGCAGATACCCATGTTGAAGGTTGCGGTGCAAGACCAGAGTTTCTTTGACAGCGCCAGTCACCCCGCCCGCCGTCTGCTCAACGAGCTGGGCTCGGCGGCCCTGGGCTGGAGTGGCAAGGATAGCCGGCAACAAGATAAGCTGTTTCAAAAAATGGAGGACATTGTTCACCGGCTGCTCAACGAATTCACTGACGATCCCATAATCTTCGCCGACATTTTGCAGGAGTTCACCACCTTTTATGGCACCGAGCGGCGGCGTAGCGAGCTGGTCGAGCAGCGGGTGCGTGATGCTGAAGAAGGCCGTGCCCGCACCCAGCAAGCCCGGCAGCGTATCAAACAGGAGCTGAACCGGCGTCTGCTGGGTAAAACCCTGCCAGAGACACTGGTTCTGCTGCTGCAGGAGCACTGGAGTCAGGTGCTGCTGTTGCGCCACCTGAAGCATGGTGAAGACAGCAGTGAGTGGCAAGGCAGCCTGCAGCTGATCGACGATCTGATCTGGAGTACTGGCCAAAATATTGAATGCACAGACAGCGAACGCCTGGGCAAGCTGGTGCCACAGCTGATAAGCAGCCTGCAGAAGGGTTTCGAAGAGGCCGCTATTGATCCATTTGTTGTTTCTGGTTTGTTATCCAGTCTTGAGGTCTTGCATGTCCAGGCATTTCAGAGCCTCAAACAGCGGCAGCTGCAACAAGAAACCGATAATCCGGCAGCGCGTAGCGGTACAGCAGAGGCGGCACCTCCGCTGCTGGAAGGGCTGCCTGACTCTCTGCAGCAAGCCGCCCAGGAGCTGGCCGTACAGGAAGACATGCCTGCACTGGCAATGATCGAAGTCAGTCAGAGTCTGGAGCTGCCTGGCAAAGATGAGGGCAGCGAGCCGGTCGAATCAGCCGCTGACGAACTGCCCGCAGACGACCCCGCCTACGAGCAAGCCGACTCGGTGCGCCCGGGCAGCTGGTTCGAGTTGCAGCAGGAAGATGGATCAAGTATCCGCTGCAAGCTGTCAGCGATCATTCGTGCCACGGGCCGCTACATTTTTGTTAACCGCCATGGCATGAAAGTGCTGGACAAGAATCGCACCGGCCTGGCTCTGGCGTTTAAACGAAAACAGCTGCATATGCTTGATGATGCCTTGTTGTTTGACCGGGCACTGGAGTCGGTAATCAGCAATCTGCGACGGATGAAAGACATTTAGAGCTGTCCGGTTTGTGCCTGCAGACACACTTGTTTTACGGGGCCATGAAGATATCAACCCGTATACAGGACGAGTTGTCAGGGTCTTTGCTCCAGCTGCCCCGCAAAGGCTGCAAACTGACAAATCCCAGTTGCATGCCATCACTGCGCTCACTCAGGTGCCAGCTGGCAAGGCCACCTGATGGCAATGACAAAACACCCTGCTGCGCGTCTGCCGGCTCCACCGCGAACAGCATGACAAAGGCGCCAGTTTCTTCCAGCACGGCTGCTTTTGGCAAGCGGGAAAAGCACAGTCGCACCCCGGCATCCAGTGCCTGCACATCCAGCAAGCGGGCCGGACGGTTCGGTTTTTCCTTGAGCAGTGCGCCCAGCATCAGGCCTGTCATGAAGCCGAACAGGCACAGGCTGACAAAAAACCTGATACGCCAGCGCCGTATCGGCGGCGATTGCCATGTAGAATCTGCCGTTTCTTGCGGATCAGGTCGCGCCATGTTTCATATCATTCTCTTCGAACCGGAAATTCCGCCCAATACTGGCAATATTATCCGGCTATGTGCCAACACCGGGTGCAGTTTACACCTGATTGAGCCCCTGGGCTTTGTGCTGGATGACAAGCGGCTACGCCGGGCCGGGCTAGATTATGATGAGTTTGCCAGTGTTCGGTGTCATTCCAGCCTGGCTGCCTGCCTACAGGCACTTGGCCAGCCCCGTCTGTTCGCCTTTAGCACCAGGGGGCAGCAGTTTTATGCAGAAGCCTCTTATCAGCCGGGAGATGCCTTGCTGTTCGGGCCAGAAACCCGCGGTTTGCCGGATTGGGTTCACAGCTGTATGCCATCAGAAAAAGTGCTGCGTTTGCCGATGCTGCCCCAGTCACGCAGCCTGAACCTGTCCAACACGGTGGCTGTGGTGGTCTATGAAGCCTGGCGTCAACAGGCATTCAGGTGAAGTGGCCATATATGCCAGTGCAGCCGGATACAAGGCGTGCCTGATATTTTCTGCAGAAACGAAAGCGCAGCTGGAGCGCTTGCCCTCAAGGGTGTCCGGTCAGCGGGCTTGGCCGGCCGGCTGGATGGGCGCCATGCCCGCTGCTTGTGCAATGTGGCCACTGCTGCCCCCAATGTCCTGTCCCGCGCCTTGGGGCAAGAGTGCTTCATCTGGCTTCCATACGCAGGGGCGCGCTCCGGGCAGCCCTGTTTTGCAGGGGTGAATACGCCGTGACTGCTGTTGTGCTTAGCCGTGCCAGGCCAGCAGGGTATCCAGCATACGGTTGGAAAAGGCCCACTCGTTGTCGTACCAGGCGAGCACCTTGACCAGGCTATCATGCACCCGGGTTTGGGTCAGGTCCGCTACGCTGGACACCGGATAACCGTTAAAATCGCAAGAAACCAGAGCTTCTTCGTTGCACTCCATGACACCTTCCGGGTAGTGCCTGGCGCCGGCGCGCAGAATCTGGTTGATCTCTGCCACGCTGGTGTTGCGGCTGGCAGTGAAGCTCAGGTCCACCAGCGAAACGTTCATGGTCGGCACGCGTACCGCCAAGCCGTCGAGGCGTCCGTCCAGCTCGGGAATCACCAGGCCAATGGCCTTGGCAGCCCCTGTGCTGGTCGGAATCATTGAGTGTGCTGCGGCACGGGCGCGGTACAGGTCACTATGGTTCTTGTCCAGCAAGTTCTGGTCGTTGGTGTAGGCATGAATGGTGGTCATCAGGCCATGTTTGATGCCAACACTGTCGTGCAGCACCTTGGCCAGCGGCGCTAGACAGTTGGTGGTGCACGAAGCGTTGGAGACGATATGCTGGTTGCCCAGCAGCTGGTGGTTGACACCATACACCACGGTCAGGTCGGCATCGGCCATCGGGTGCGCCAACAGCACGCTGTGGGCGCCAGCAGTCAGGTGTTTTTCGGCATCAATACGTTGTTTGACCCGGCCGGTACACTCCAGTACCACATCCACACCCAACTGTTGCCAGGGCAGGTTAACCAGTTCGGGTTCGCGCAGCAGGTGGATGCTGTGCGAACCGACCTGCAGGGTGTCGCCGTTAACATGACAGCTGATGCCGAAACGGCCAAAGGTTGAGTCAAAACGGGTCAGGTGGGTGAGCATCTGCGGCCCAGCCAGATCGTTAATGGCCACGATCTGGATCTTGTTATGCAGGCCACGCTCGAACAGGGTACGCAGAATGTTGCGTCCGATCCGGCCGTAGCCGTTGATGGCAACTCTTAGCATGGTGAGGCTCCTTGTTGTTGTGAGGGCTGGCAGCCCATTACGGAAAAACGCTGCTTTGTAAACCATGATATGCACAACCCGTAAGCATCTCCCCCTGCCATTGCAGGCGCGCGGAGTAGGCGTGCCAGGCTCCGCTCATGCTGTCAATGCAGGGGTGTTGGCTGATCCAGAGCTGTAATGTATGGTTATTGGCCTGGCTGGTGATATATTGCATGCCATCACCAGACTGTTCGTGTATGTAGGGTAGGGCAACTGTTGGCTTGCCAGGTTGCTGCAGGACAAGACCTTGGGCATTGAGACGTATAGTCCAGAATGGCTCATTGCCTGAGGCGCGAATCAGCAGGTGCTCGAACTCTTCGTCATTACAGCCATGGCCTTCATTCTGAATGCGGTGGACCTTGCTGACCTGGATGGGAAGGTTGTCATCCTGCTGCAGCTCAAGGTCGGCAAAGCAGGGCCGCCCGGGTTGACAGCCTGTGGTTGCCTGCAGCCAGGGCTCGGCAAACTCAAGGACCAGGGTCTTCTGGTTGTTACAGTCAGTCAGTTGCCAGTAGCCAGCATCGAAGCGAAGCTCGCCCTGCAGGCGTTCGCCCTGGGCCTCATGTTGCTTTGGACTTGCAAGTAACTGACAGCCGCTTAGCAGAATCCCGCCAAGCAGTAGCATGATGACGCGTGGTTTCATCAATGAGTCTCCGGATAATAATGTTTGTTGCATGAATGAGGGCAGAGGCCAGTTTATCCCAGTTTGAGACACTGCATATATGGATATTGAGTCCATAAGTTGAACGCAGGGGGAAAAGCGGATGAGCGTCATGGGGTCGGGCGCATCCGGGAGGGGCAGAAAGGAGCGCTGCTTGCTTACAGGCAATCTGTTTCAGGCTAACATGCCTGCCAGGCATCAACTACAGAAGGAAAGGAAGCATGGGCGCCAGTATTTTTTGGTATGACTTTGAAACCACGGGCATCAACCCGGCAGCAGATCGTGCACTGCAAGTTGCCGGTATTCGCACCGATGAAGAGCTGAATGAAATAGGTGAGCCAGTCAATATTTACTGTCGGCCAGGTGATGATATTTTGCCACATCCGCGTGCCTGCCTGGTTACAGGCATTGGTCCGCAACAGCTGCAAGAGCATGGTTTGAGCGAAGCAGAGTTTATTGGCCGTTTGCAACAGGAGTTGATGCAGCCAAAAACCTGTACTGCTGGCTACAACAGTTTGCGTTTTGATGATGAATTTGTCCGTTATGGGTTATACCGGAATTTTTATGACCCTTATGCCCGCGAGTGGCAAGGCGGTAACAGTCGCTGGGATATCCTGGACGCTTTGCGTTGTGCCTGGGCACTGGCACCAGAGGGCATCAACTGGCCGGAAAATGATAAAGGGCGCGTCAGCTTCCGGCTGGAGTTGCTTACGGCTGCCAACGGTATTGAGCATGGTCAGGCCCACGATGCGCTGGCAGATGTACGCGCCACCATTGCTATGGCTCGCCTGCTGCGCAAGGCGCAGCCTGGACTTTACGAGCACTTATACCGGATGCGTGACAAGAACCTGGTGCATGACGCCTTGCGTATCGGCCGGCCAGTGGTGCATGTGTCCGGCAAGCTGGGCTGGCAGCGACGTTATCTGTCCATCGTTTTGCCGTTGCTGCGCGATGACGTCAATCGCAATGCCTATGTGGTTTGCGATCTGCTTGGTGATGTGCAGCCGCTGCTGCAGTTGTCGGCAGACGAAATCAGACAGCGATTGTATACCCGTCACGATGAGCTGCTGCCGGGGATGTCACCGATACCATTAAAGAAAATCCAGGCCAACAGGTGTCCGGTACTGGTCGGTATGGACAGTTTGTCTGCCGAGAAGCAGCCCTGGCTGCAGCTGGATGATCAGTTGTGGCGCAATAATGGTCGCTTACTGGTGGACAATCTGGCAGCTGTGCAGAAAAAACTGGGAGAGGTGTTCACAAACGAGCCGTTTCCAGACAGGACTGATCCTGAGCAGCAGCTGTATGGCGGTTTTCTGGGCAGCCGTGACCGGGATTTGTGCCGGCAGGTGATACAAAGCGATGCTCTGGGGCTGGCGCAAGGTGTCTGGCCGTTTGACGATCAGCGCTTGCCGGAGCTGCTATTCAGGTACCGTGCCCGTAATTTTCCGGACACCCTCACAGCCGGGGAACAGCAGCGCTGGCAACAATTTTGTCGTGAGCGCCTGTTGAATGAAGCGGCTGGGGCGCCTCTGACCTTGAGCGGTTTTTTGGCTGCTTGTGATGAATTGACGGCAGAGGAACGCCAGACTGAAGTGATCCGGCAGTGGCAGGCTCATGCGGATGCGCTGAGGCAGCGCTATGTATTGGGGCAGGCAAGAGCATGACTGTAATTCTGTATTAAAACCGGAAGCTCCTGGCGGAGTACTCCCGGTTTTGGGTAGTGGGAGGGTTACAGGGTAATTGCCCAGCTTTCAACGGTTTCGTTACCCCACTTTTGCTTCCACTCTTTCAGCTCTTTGTGGTTGCCACCTTTGGTCTCGATGATGCCGCCGGTATGCGGGTTGGTGTAACGCTTGGTACGGCGTTCGCGGCGCGTGCGCGTAGTGCGCGGGGCAGCAGCCGCCGACTGCGGGTCCAGAATGGCGTTGATATCACGCAGGGTCTTGTTGTATTCGGCCATTAGGGCGCGGAGCTTCTCTTCAAACTCCATTTCTTTTTTCAGTTCTGGATCGCTGGACAGGGCTTCGAGCTGCTGCTGCAGTTCCTGGATGGCTTTTTTGGTGTTGTGAAAGCGGTTGATTTTGGTAGGCATGACTGACTTCCTGGTATCGAGTAGTGTCGACAAATTTTCACTACATGATTAATGCGGCCTTTCGGTGTTAATCAATGTAGGGTACTTGTTTGCCTCTTTAGTAATGAATCTATGTTTATCTGGCGGATTTGTATTCCATTAATTGGCCCTGCATAAAAACATCAGGCTTCATGCAGGGGCAGGCCCGTAATTGGGCTATCCGTGAATTACGAGCGCCATTCTAATTGATAGAAGCGAGTACTGTAAACAGGCACACAGTGATAATGACCAGAAAACTTTAAGGATGCGCTGAATAATGTTGACGAGACAGCGGGGAAACCAAAAACAGCGCAAACAGAGCCTGTGCGTGGCAAATGGGCATATTGAGCTGGTCTTTAACCCTGACCTGGCAGTACGGGTAATTGTTTAGTGTTTTCTTAAGTTTGTATTGACTGTCAATTGGCTGATTATGGGTGAGGTTATTAATGCCAGATTAATATTGTTATTTTTGACCTGGTTGCCAGGGCAGTTGGTGATTGGCGCTGATGAGGTTGGGCAGGCTGCTGCTGGACGTGGCGGGGAAGTCGGGTGGTATCCGTCACAGGCTTTTTTGAGGGGCGGCGTCTGGCCAGAGCAGACTGCCGGCGGGTGGTGCGCAAGCGGGTTGGCGGCTGCCTGTGGTGGGCGGCTTAAGCTCTTTCAGTGCAGGCCAGGTTCTGGGCTGCTGTTTGTATGCTGATTCCGGTTGCATGCTGCGGGTTTGCGTGACACAAACCATGACTTGCCAACGGACAGGTTGTAGAATGTTGCCTTTTGAAGTTTTGCGGAGTATCAGATGCGCACGTTTCGTTTAACCATTGCTTGCCCGGACCGTGTGGGCATTGTGGCCAAGGTAAGTAATTTTTTGGCCACATATAATGGCTGGATTCATCAGGCCAGCCAGCACTCGGATGAACAAAGTGGCTGGTTTTTTATGCGTCATGAAATTCGTGCCGAGTCACTGCCGTTCGATCTGGACAGCTTTCGTCAAGCGTTTGCTCCGATAGCCAAGGAGTTTTCCATGATCTGGCAGGTTAGCGACTCTGCAGAACGCAAGCGCGTTGTATTGATGGCCAGCCGTGAGTCGCATTGCCTGGCTGACTTGTTGCACCGCTGGCACCGCAAAGAACTGGATTGCGATATTCCCTGCGTGATCGCCAACCATGATGATTTGCGCAGCATGGTTGAATGGCATGGCATTCCGTTTTTCCATGTGCCGGTTGATCCGAAAAACAAGCAGCCAGCATTTGAGGAAGTCAGCCGGCTGATTGACGAGCACGAGGCGGACTGCGTGGTGCTGGCCCGCTATATGCAGATTTTGCCACCGGAGCTATGTGAAAAATACGCAGGCCGGGTGATTAATATCCACCACAGCTTTCTACCTTCGTTTGTGGGTGCCAAGCCGTACCACCAGGCTGCCATGCGTGGCGTCAAGCTGATTGGCGCGACCTGCCACTACGTAACTGAAGAGCTGGATGCCGGGCCGATCATTGAGCAAGACGTGATGCGGGTCAGTCATAGAAACAGCATCGAAGACATGGTGCGGCTGGGCAAGGATGTAGAGAAAATGGCGCTGGCGCGGGGGCTGCGTTATCACTTGGAAGACCGGGTGATCATTCACGACAACAAAACGGTCATTTTTGACTGATGCTTCCCGGTATGTATCTGGTTTAGGGGTGAGCTGAATAATGTTGGCCAGGTAGTCAGGGCCGGGCGAAAAACAGCTGAAGGGCGCAGCTTGCTTGTGTAAATGAGCACTTTGTTTGCTTTGCTCTCCGTTTTGCAGCTGTGCTATAGCACGTTCAACCCAGGGGTTGTGAGCTGATTTTCAACAACAGCCCTGGCAGCGCAGATAGTTATTGAGCGTTCCTTGGGGCGACCGGCTTTTTATAACAGGGTCGCGGTCAAATCAATCTTTGGGTTTCTAGGCGTTTTCATGCAAGATTTTCACTGGGTAACCAGCAACCGGCAGCTGCAGGAGCTATGTCTGCTGTGGCAGGCGGAACCGTTTATCGTGCTGGACACCGAGTTTGTCCGGGTCGATACCTATTACCCGCGGACGGGGCTGATTCAACTGGCTGTCGCGACAGGCAATTACTTGCTTGATCCGCTACAGATCAGTCAGTGGGAGGACTTTGCCCGGCTGCTGGAGAACCCGGATGTGGTCAAGGTGGTTCATGCCTGTGGTGAAGACCTGGAGGTTTTTCAGCGTCTGAGCGGGGCTTTGCCGCAACCTCTGTATGACACCCAGCTTGCAGCAGCTTACGCCGGGCTGGGGTTTTCCTGGGGTTATGCACGGCTGGTTGAGCATTTTTTGCAAATAGAGCTGCCCAAGGGGGCTACCCGCTCGGACTGGCTGCAGCGTCCGCTTAGCAGCGAGCAGGAGCTGTATGCAGTGCAGGATGTGAGTTATCTGGCACGGATTTACCCGCAGCTGGATGCTTTGCTGACACAGGAAAAGCGCAGCTGGTTGCTGGAAGATGGTGCTGCCCTGGTGGCAGCACAGCAGCCGCTGGATTTGCAGCAGTTGTGGCGGGGCGTGAAGCAGGCCTGGACACTGAATGCCAGACAGGCCGCCGCTTTGCAATTGCTCTGTGTGTGGCGCGAAGAGCAGGCCCGGCAGCGGGATATCCCGCGCAACTGGGTGCTTAAGGAAGCAGTGCTGCTCGAACTGGTACACAGGCAACCGGACAGCATGACAGCATTGGAGCGTATCGACGGCATTTCGCCGGGACAGCTGCGTCATAACGGCAAACAGCTGCTGGCCATTCTTGATCAGGCACGCGAGTTGCCGGATGCCGGACTGCCAGAGGCCTTGCCCGAGCCCCTGCCGCTACAGGCTGGCAAGGCGCTCAAACGCCTGCGAAAGGTTGGTGAGCGCTTTGCCGCAGAGCAACGCATGGCGCCCGAGCTGACACTGAAGAAAAAAATTCTGACCGAGGCGCTGGCTACCGGCTGGCCTGGTGGTCCCTTTCATTTGCCGGATTCACTGCATGGCTGGCGCCTTGAGCAGCTGGGGCCGGCCTTGCAGCAAGCACTGGACGAAGAAGTAACATGAAAAAAATTTGTTCCATTTATCAGAGCCCACGCAAGCCGGGCATGTATCTGTATGTACTTAAGGCGGATGCGCTGGCGCGGGTGCCGGATGAGCTGCTTAAGCTCTTTGGGCCGCCCAGGCACAGCTTTGATGTTGTCTTGACGGCAGAGCGCAAGCTGGCCAGTGAGGATATTCACCTGGTTCTTGCGAACCTTGAAAGTCAGGGGTTTCATCTTCAGATGCCGCCTGCAGAGGACGACTATATTCAACACTGGCCGGAAGAACTGTTAACGCGCAATGATCCTGCCTGAAGCCGGCCGCATGACTGTCAGGCTGGAAAAAGCCGGCTGATTGAAAATAACGCTGGCACTCTGCAGGAATTCAGGTAAAGTATGCACCACTGTTGCTGCATGCGTCACCGTGAATCATTGATGTTTACACATTGCGACTCCTGTTACTCCTTGCACTCAGTATCGGCAGGCCATTGGCCTGTATTTTTTTACTTATTGATTGAAGGAGACAGCAATGTCCGAACGTCAGAATGGTACCGTTAAGTGGTTTAACGATGAAAAAGGCTTTGGTTTCATTACTCCAGAGTCCGGCGAAGATCTGTTTGTACACTTCCGTGCAATTCAGGGTGAAGGTTTCAAAAGCCTGAAAGAAGGCCAGAAAGTATCTTTCGTCGCCACCCGCGGCCAGAAAGGCATGCAAGCTGAAGAAGTCCAGGTTGTCTGAGTCTTGAGCTTTCATAAAAACCCGCTTCGGCGGGTTTTTTTTTGCCCTTTTATGTTATGCCACCCAGCGGCAAGACTTTGGTAGGGGGGGTGGCAACGGAATGATTTGATCCAGGTCAGCAAGGTGTCCGGTCCTGTGGGTATGGTCGATGACATATAACAATAAAACCAAGAGGGATTGTTGCATGATTACGTCGCTTGAGACCTTGACCTGGAGTGATGACTTCAAAACAGGTATTGACATCATTGATGAACAGCATCAGCGCCTGTTCGAATACTTTGCCGAAATCCAGTCTGCAATTGCAGAAGAGGATGAAGGCAAAGTGGAGGCGGTCTGCAGAGGGCTAATAGATTACGCAGTTTCGCATAATACCTTTGAAGAAACGCTGATGCAGTCGGCCGACTACCCTCACTTTGAAGCTCACCAAGCCGTACACCATGCATTTCGGGAACGGGCCTACGGTTATCTGGAACGTCTGGAACAGGAAGAGAACCGGATGAAGGTAGCCCGTACAATCCGGACCGAGATCGGATTGTGGCTGATCAATCACATCAAGCGAGAGGACCAGCACTATGTGCCCTATGTGAAGCGCTCGCTGGACCGTGGCTTTGTTGCACGCATGCTCAAACGCTTCTTTTGAGAAACCAGGCTTCCCGGTGGCAGGGGGGTCGGGTAACATAGGGCGGTTACCAAATCAGCAACCGAGGTAATTCGATGAGTATCAAAGCGGACCGCTGGATCCGGCGCATGGCAACCGAGCACGGCATGATTGAACCCTTTGTCGAACGCCAGGTGCGTACCGACGGTGATCAGCGGCTGATTTCTTATGGTGTGTCCAGTTATGGCTATGATGTACGCTGCGCTGATGAGTTTAAAGTATTTACCAATTTGCATTCGGTTACTGTAGACCCGAAAAACTTTGACGAAAAAAGCTTTGTTGATGTCAAAGGTGACTATTGCATCATTCCGCCCAATTCTTTCGCGTTGGCGCGTACGGTTGAATATTTTCGCATTCCGCGCAATGTGTTGACGGTTTGCCTGGGCAAGAGCACCTATGCCCGCTGTGGCATCATTGTTAATGTCACGCCGCTGGAGCCGGAGTGGGAAGGTCACGTAACCCTGGAGTTTTCCAACACTACCACCTTGCCGGCCAAGATTTATGCCAATGAAGGTGTGGCGCAGATGCTGTTTTTTGAGTCCGACGAAGATTGTGAAGTGTCTTACCGGGACCGGGGTGGCAAGTATCAGGGCCAGCAGGGTGTAACCCTGCCCAGAGCCTGATGGGTCCGGTGGCAAACTCCAGTTGCTGCCAGGATTGCCGCCCACTCTTTTCATGAAAGAACAAAAGCGCTGTTTGCGCCTGCAAAAAAGGCTGTCCGGATTATCGGGCAGCCTTTTTTTGTGGCAGGAAAACCAGCTTATTGGTAGGCGCCGGGCATCGGACGCAGGTTGATCTCGACGCGGCGGTTCTGCTGGCGGCCGTAGGCATCCGCGTTGCTGGCGACCGGCTGGTCCGGGCCCATCCCGCGTACACTCATGCGCGAGCCGGGCACACCCTGGCCCTGCAGGTAACTGGCTACACTCTGGGCGCGACGCCGCGACAGGTCCATGTTGTACTGATAGGGGCCGGTACTGTCAGTATGGCCAACGATATCAATGGTGTTCTGGTCGTATTCGCGGAATGACTGGGCCAGATTGTTCAGTGCACCATAAAAATTGCCGGAGATGGTGGCGGAGTCGGTGGCAAAGGTTACATTGCCTGGCATGACCAGCGTCAAATTGTCGCCTTCACGCTGCACTTCAACGCCGGTGCCCTGCATAGCACGCCGCAGTTCTGCCTCCTGTTTGTCGACATAGTAGCCATAGCCGGCGCCGGCTGCGCCTGCTACTGCAGCGCCGATCAGCGCCCCCTTGCCGCGATCTTTCTTGCTGGAAACTGCAGCGCCGGTAATGGCACCGGCGGCTGCACCAATGCCGCCGTAGATCGCGGTACGGTTGACGTTGCGCTCGCTCTCGTACGGGTTGTTGGCGGCGCAACCGGCCAGGAGCGAGGCAGCAGCCAAAACGCTCAGACAATATTTGAATGCTGTTGGGTTCATCACAAACTTCCTTCTCTGGATCAGGTTGGGTCTCTGAGATACAGACAGGATACCTGTTGTTTCAAGTTTGATAAGCAGGGTGTCGGTAAATATCCGGTAAATCCGTACAGTCTTGCTCCGGCTGCAATCCGGGCCGGGTTGTTTTATAGTGCTGACGCCGTTTATAAGTTTTGGGGATTTTGCATGACTTGTCAGCAGGGTATTTTGATTGAACCGGTACCGCCGGTCGCGCGTCACGTTTTTTATACGCTTGGCGAGGCAGCGGACTTGCCAAGGGCACTAAAAGCACTGACCGAGCTGGTGGACGGTACCGACACTATTGCGGGCCTGGGCATTTCTGTATTGCAGACGCTGGGTCAGAGTCTCGAGCCGTTGCGGGCTTTTCCTGCATTGAGCAACCAGGGTATTGATGTGCCTTCTACCCAGCAGGCGCTCTGGCTTTGGTTGCGCGGTGAGGACCGTGGCGAGCTGCTCTATCGCACCATGCAGCTGGAAAAGGTGCTGGCGCCGGCCTTCAGGCCGGTGCAGGTCACCGAAGCCTTCCGCTACCTGTCAGGCCATGACCTGACCGGTTATGAGGACGGTACCGAGAACCCGGTCGATGATGAAGCGGTTGAGGTGGTTACTGCCAAAGGAGCAGAGGGCGGCAGCTATGCTGCCGTTCAGCACTGGGAGCATGATCTGGAGTATTTCAAGTCGCTGCCGCAGCCGGATCAGGACCACATCATTGGTCGCCGGCTGAGTGACAACGAGGAAATCGAAGACGCTCCCGAGTTTGCCCACGTCAAGCGCACGGCGATGGAGGACTTTGATCCGGAGGCCTTTGTGGTTCGCCGCTCCATGCCCTATATCGACGGCGCCGTGAATGGCCTGGTGTTTCTGGCTTTCGGTGAATCACTGGATCCGTTTGAGGTGCAGCTGCGTCGCATGATTGGTCTGGATGACGGTATCACCGATGGGCTGTTCCGCTTTAGCCGTCCGGTAACGGGAGGTTATTACTGGTGCCCGCCGGTGGTTAACGGCAAGCTGTCGATTGATCTGCCGTAACCTGCAGTCTTCCATGGCGCATAGAAACAGCCCGGCAATCGCCGGGCTGTTTTGTATCTGTTGCGCAGAGCCGGTGCCAGAAAGACCTTGAGGTTTCGGGCTTCCAATTATGTATCCGTATATGGCTTTGTCCGAATAAACGCTGAACCTGCGGGCGCTATAGCCTGTTACTGTGCTGCAGGCGCAGATTTATTTGCACAAGCCCGGCATAGCCGGGCCAATACCCTCCAGCCGCACAAGGCATGCTGCGACTCGGGCCGGAGTCCGGCACCAGCCGCCTGATCCATTTTTAAACGGAGCAGCTGGCGTCAGCCGGACGCAGTGCTTGCCCGGCCCGCCACACACCGCAGTGCAAAACACCATCAACCTTCCAGCTTTTGTTTCAGCAGCTGGTTGACCTGTTGCGGGTTGGCTTTGCCTTTCGAGGCCTTCATTGCCTGGCCGACAAAGAAGCCGAACATGCGTTTGCGGCGGTTATCGTCGGCATTGCGGTACTCTTCGACTTCGTCGGCGTTGGCGGCCAGCATCTCGTCAAGAATCGCTTCGATGGCGCCGCTGTCGCTCACCTGCTTCAGGCCGCGTTGTTCGATAATGGCATCGGCGCTGCCTTCGCCGTTGGCGATGGCTTCAAATACCGTTTTGGCAATGTTGCCGCTGATGGTATTGTCTTTGATGCGCACCAGCAGCTCGCCCAGCTGCTGCGCGCTGACCGGTGACTGTTCGATATCCAGGTTGTCCTTGTTGAGCAGACTGGACAGCTCGCCCATCACCCAGTTGGCGGCCAGTTTGGCATCGCCGCAGACCTGTTGCGCCTGTTCGTAATAATCGGCCATGGCACGGCTGGCGGTTAGTACGCTGGCGTCATAGGCAGACAGGCCAAATTCGCTCTGGAAGCGTTGACGCTTTTGCGTGGGCAGCTCGGGCAGGGTCTGGCGCAGTTGCTCCAGATAGTCGCGTTCAATCACCACCGGCAGCAGATCAGGGCAGGGGAAGTAGCGGTAGTCGGTGGCTTCCTCCTTGTCGCGCATGGCGCGGGTTTCGTCTTTGGCCGGATCGTACAGGCGGGTTTGCTGCACCACCTTGCCGCCGTCTTCGATCAGCTCGATCTGACGCCGGATTTCGCTGTTGATGGCGCGTTCGATAAAGCGGAACGAGTTGACGTTTTTGATTTCGGTACGGGTGCCGAATTCTTTTTGTCCGACTGGGCGCACCGAGACGTTACAGTCACAGCGGAACGAGCCTTCGGCCATGTTGCCGTCGCAGACGCCCAGGTACTGCACCAGACTGTGAATGGCGCGGGCATAGGCTACCGCCTCTTTGGCGTTGCTGATTTCCGGTTCGGAAACGATTTCCAGCAGGGTGGTGCCGGCACGGTTAAGGTCGATCCCGCTCATGCCACTGAAGTCTTCGTGCAGGCTTTTGCCGGCATCCTGCTCCAGGTGGGCGCGGGTGATGCCGATGCGCTTGCTGCTGCCGTCTTCCAGGGTGATGTCCATGTGGCCCTTGCCGACAATCGGCAAGTCCATCTGGCTGGTCTGGTAGCCGCTGGGCAGGTCGGGGTAGAAGTAGTTTTTGCGGTCAAAGCGGTTGATTTCGCCGATCTCGGCATCCACCGCCAGACCGAACAGGCAGGCCATGCGCACGGCTTCTTCGTTCAGCACCGGCAGGGTGCCGGGCATGGCCAGATCACCGGCGCTGGCCTGAGTGTTGGGCTCGGCGCCAAACTCGGTGCTGCTGCCAGAGAAAATTTTGGTTTTGGTGGCGAGCTGGGCATGGATTTCCAGCCCGATTACGGTTTCCCATTGCATGTCGGGGGCTCCTTAGAATCCGGCGGGACGGCGCAGATGCCAGTCGGTGGCTTGTTGATACTGGTGGGCGGCGTTGAGCAGGCGGGCTTCGGCAAACCAGGGTGCCAGCAGCTGCACGCCGACCGGTAGCTCATCCACCAGACCGCAGGGCAGGCTCATGGCCGGCAGGCCGGCCAGATTGGCCAGCAGGCAGTAGCGCTGGCTATGCCAGTCGGCAGTGGCGTCAACAGTTTCGGTCAGCAGGCGTGGCAGGGCTGGCGTGACCGGGGTTAGAATCAGGTCGGCTTGTGCAAAAGCCTGTTCGAAATCTTGCTTGATCAGGCGGCGTACCTTCTGTGCCTGTACATAGTGGCTTTCGTACTGCCCGACAGACAGGTAGTAGGCACCCAGCATCACGCGCTGCTGTACGCTGGCGCCAAAGCCTTCGCTGCGGCTGCGCTGGTACAGGTCGTCCAGATCTGCCGGGTTGGCGCAGCGGTGACCGAAGCGCACACCGTCATAGCGTGACAGGTTGGTGGAGGCTTCGCCGCTGCCGATGATGCTGGCGCAGGCGATGGCGTGCTGCTGGTGCGGCAGCTGGATATCGACCAGGGTTGCACCGAGCTGCTTGAGCTGTTCGGCGCTGGCCAGTACTTGTTCGGCAATGCGGCTGTCCAGCTCTGCATCAAACAGCTGGCGGGCAATGCCGATGCGCAGGCCGGTTAGCGGTTGGGCCAGGCTGGCGCTGTAGTCGTCTGCGTCCTGTTGTGCGCTGGTGGAATCACGCGAATCAAAACCGGCAGCCACTTGCAGCAGTAGTGCGGCATCTTCAGCAGTGCGGGTGATAAAGCCAGCCTGATCAAAGCTGGAGGCGTTGGCGGTCATGCCCAGACGGGAAATGCGGCCGTAGGTGGCTTTCAGGGCGCTCAGGCCATTGTGGGCCGCTGGCAGGCGCAGGTCGCCAAAGCTGTCGCAACCGCTGGCGGCCGCTGTCAGCCCGGCAGCCACGGCAACGGCGCTACCACCGGCGGCACCGCCGCTGATGCGCTGGTTGTTCCAAGGGTTGCTGATGGCGCCATAAAAGCTGCTGGTACCACTGGCGGCCATGCCAAATTCGTCCATGTTGGTTTTGCCAAGACTTACTGCGCCAGCCTGTTCCAGCTGTTCCAGCAGGTGGGCACTGTAAGGGGCGATGAAGTTGTCGAGCATTTTTGAGCCGGCGCTGGTGCGCGTGCCCTGGCTGCAAAATACATCCTGGTGGGCCAGTGGCAGGCCGCACAGGGGGCTGGTGTTGCCGGCCTTGCGTGCGGCATCGGCAGCGTCAGCGCTGGTCAGTGCCTGTTCGGCAGTGACGGTAATAAAGCTGTTTAGCTGTCCATCCAGTTGCTGGATGCGCTGCAGGTAATGTTGGGTCAGTTCGCGGGCGCTGTAGTCGCCCTTGGCCAGGGCTTGTGCCTGTTGGGCCAGTGTCTGCTGATGCATGTCGGGATAGTCCTTAGTCGAGCACTTTGGGTACGAGGTAGAGGCCATCTTCGGTGGCCGGAGCGATGCTCTGGTATAGCTCGCGACGGTTTTCTTCGCTAACCACATCGGCGCGCAGGCGCTGGGTCATGTCTAGAGGGTTGATCAGCGGCAGTGTGTCGTGGGCAGCCATGTTGCGTATGGGCTGTGCCAAAGCTGTTAGCTGGGCCAGGGTGTCGGCCAGTTTTTCAGAACTGCCGCTGTCAAGACGGATCTGGGTCAGTCGTGCCAGCGTCTGTACGTCAAGGGGAGTGAATGCCATTTGTCGGGTCTCCGTGGTGGTTCTAGGCAGGCCGGTCCGCACTGGCTGGAGGGATGTGCGAACGGAGCAGTTTGTGGGTTGCGGTGATGTCGGCATGGTAGCAAACCGTCGACAAGACACTTGATCTGAATGAATCGGAAAACGTGCTGTCCATACGGGTTCTGGTCAACGAAGTATTCTTTCATGGAAATGACACAATCTAACACAGTGCGGCGCTTGCCCAAAAGCCTGATGATTGTTAGAGTTTCCCATTGTTTTTTGTAGCGTCTCTTAATAGCGCACCGTTTAGGTTTTTTACCCATGTTCAAAAAAATTCGTGGCATTTTTTCCAGTGACCTGTCCATTGACCTCGGGACGGCCAATACCCTGATTTGTGTGCGCGACAAGGGTGTTGTGCTGGATGAGCCTTCCGTGGTTGCGATCCGTACCAGGGGCAACCAGAAAAGTGTAGTAGCCGTCGGCACGGACGCCAAGCGCATGCTGGGCCGTACCCCCGGCAATATTCAGGCGATTCGTCCGATGAAAGATGGCGTGATTGCCGACTTTAGCGTCTGTGAAAAGATGCTGCAGTACTTCATCAACAAGGTGCATGAGAACAGCTTTATCCAGCCGAGCCCAAGGGTGCTGATTTGTGTGCCCTGCAAATCCACCCAGGTTGAACGCCGGGCCATTCGCGAGTCGGCACTGGGTGCCGGCGCCCGCGAGGTGTACCTGATCGAGGAACCCATGGCGGCAGCCATAGGTGCCGGGTTGCCGGTGGAGGAAGCACGGGGCTCGATGGTGGTGGATATTGGCGGCGGCACCACTGAGATCGCTCTGATTTCCCTGAATGGTGTGGTGTATTCGGAGTCTGTTCGTGTGGGCGGTGACCGCTTTGACGAAGCGATCATTACTTATGTGCGCCGCAACTATGGCAGCCTGATTGGCGAATCCACGGCCGAGCAAATCAAGCAACACATTGGCACCGCATTTCCAGGCGGCGAGCTGCTTGAGTTTGATGTGCGCGGGCGCAACCTGGCCGAAGGTGTGCCGCGCAGCTTTACCCTGAACTCCAGCGAGGTGCTGGAGGCATTGCAAGAGTCCCTCAGCCAGATTGTCCAGGCGGTTAAAAGTGCGCTTGAGCAGTCTCCTCCCGAGCTGGCTTCTGATATTGCCGAGCGCGGGCTGGTACTGACGGGTGGGGGTGCCCTGTTGCGCGATATGGACAAGTTGCTGGCCCAGGAGACAGGGTTGCCGGTTATTGTAGCTGAAGATCCGAAAACCTGTGTTGCTGTCGGCGGTGGTCGCGCATTGGCCATGATGGAGCAGCATGCAATGGATCTGCTATCGGCAGAATAATCCCGGTCGACGTCGAAGTGACGGTGTTTGACTGGCAGGTGTGACATGGGTCCATGTTAAGGTGCTGAGTCATTAAACCGATATTTTCCAAAGGCACATCACAGACAGCACGGGTTGTTTTCTTCGTGCTGCTGTCGGTGTTGCTGATGATAGTTGACACTCATACGCGGTTGCTTAACCCGTTGCGCAGTAACGTTGGGCTGGTGCTGACCCCATTATACTGGGTTGGCGACTTGCCCGGACGCAGTCTGGAGATGTTCAGACAGGGAGTTGCCAGCCGAACCGAGTTGTTGGCAGAAAACGACAAGCTGCGCGCAGAAGCATTGCTGATGCAGCGGCGGTTGCAAAAGTTGGCGGTCTTGACTGAGCAAAATGTCCGTTTGCGCGAGTTGCTTAACTCCTCGGAGTTGCTGGAAGAGCAAGTCATTGTTGCCGAACTGCTGGGTGTTGACCCAAATCCGCAAACCTATAAGCTCCTGATCAACAAAGGCAGCAGGCACGGTGTTTATGAAGGACAGCCGGTGCTGGATGCCAGGGGTGTGATGGGACAGGTGGTTGAGGTCATGCCGTACAGCGCCCGGGTGTTGCTGCTGACGGACAGCAGCCATAGTTTGCCTGTTCAGGTAACCCGTAACGGTTTGCGGGCCATTGCCGGCGGCACGGGGAATCCGGGCAGCATCGAGTTGCGCTATGTTGCAGATAATGCCGATATCAAAAAGGGTGACCTTCTGGTCACGTCGGGGATGGCGCAGCGCTTTCCGGCTGGCTATCCGGTCGGGGTGGTGACCGATGTACGGCGCGGAACGGGCCAGCCCTTTGCCACTGTAATGGTTGCGCCGGCTGCGGTGCTCGATCGCAGTCGGCACTTTTTGTTGGTATTTGCCGAAGGGCGGGAGCCGGTTGTCACACAGGAAGCAGACAAATGCCTGGACACTCTGTCGCCCGACGCGGATGGTCTTGAATTTGATGATGCCCGGGTGTCGGCAGGCGGCGATACACAGGATGCCAGCGGAGATGAAGGGTGAAGTCGGTGTCTATGGGTAGCGTGTTCCTGTTTTTGATCAGCTTGCTGGTGGCACTGATTCTTGAAGTGGCCCCGCTGACAGAGGCATTGCATGGCTGGCGGCCATTTTGGCTGGCACTGACGCTGGCGTATTGGGCGCTGGAAACTTCACGTGGTGGCAGCTTGCTGCTTACCTGGCTGGTTGGCTTGCTGCAGGGTGTCCTGTATGGAAGCTTGCTGGGTCTGCATGCTTTGTTTCTGGTTATCGTGGTTTTTGCGATACAGAGGTTTCAGCAGCGTCTGCGGATGTTTCCGGTCTGGCAGCAGGCGCTTTTTCTTACCATAGTGTTTGCCCTGGGCCAGCTGTTGATGTTTTGGCTGGATGTTCTCACCGGTACGCCCAAATTGTTATTGCAGTATATGGTGCCGGCACTGGTTAGCGGGCTGCTGTGGCCATGGTTTTATCTGGCTCTGCACACTCTTCACCGTTTACTGTTGCGTCGCTGATGGCAAGCAGTTACTGCTGGGGGGACCTTTGACAGGTTATGCTTGGGCAAAGTGCCATACTGTTATAGGCTCTTGCGTATACAGGGGATGCAGGTATGCCGTATCCATGGTGGGGGTTGCTGGGACCGGCATTCTGTATTGAGACTAACAGTGAACAATAACAGGCTTGATTACGGGGGTGCAGGCAGAGTGCCAGGATAGTATAGCGGAAAGGGGGCTGCGTGCCGGCAGGGGAGGCAGCTTGTTGTCCGCCCTGTTTGCAGGCGTGCTGTCACTTGGGGTGTCCGGCAGTGGTGTTGCTGCGGACGTTGCGCAGGCGGCTGGGGATACGCCTGTTGGCCCGCAAGCCGGAAGCATGGATAGCAAGCGGCCGGCGAATGATGAGCCAAGCGCGGAAGATATCGAGCTGCTTGCTGATGAAGTAGCCGCGCACGTGCAGCGCAAGCAGGAGCTGGATAATCGCCTGGATAGCCAGCAGGCCAGTCAGGACTCGTTGCGTTTGCGACTGAAAGAAAGCAGAAATAATATACGTATTGAGCTGGACGAGGTTTTGCAGAGCAGTGCGCCACGTACGCGTCTGGACAATATGCTGGAGCGACACGAAGCTGCCCGGGAAGAGGAAATTAGGCTGGCTGAAGCACTGGAGGAAACACGGGCCGAGCTGGCCAGAGAGCAGTTGCAACTGGTACAAAAGCAAAGGGATCTTGAGCGCATGAAAGCTCGCTATGCTTCGCAGCAGCGTGAAAAAGAACTGCGCAAGGTTCAGGAGCTGGCACGTCAGCTGGAGCGCCGTCTGCAATTCTGCGAAACCATCAGTTTCAAGTGCCCGTCAAGCAAGAGTCTGGGCAAGTGTCTCGGTGAGTACCCGCTGGAAGCAAGCATACAGGGGTGGGTTGAAGAACACTATAAAGCCGAGCTGGATAAGCACCTGGAGGGGTATGGCAAACCGGTACAGCTGAGTCCTGACTGGTATACGACTCGGGTTACCCATGAATTCACCGAAGCCAGCATGACGTTGCAAGGTACAGTGACTGCAGATGTCGATGTGTGTTCAGGTCAGGCCGCGCAAGATGATGGCCTGTGCGATGCTGGGGGCGACAGCGGAACTGTGTGAGGCGCAGTCGGTATCTTTGATTGTGCGTAGTAACAAATATGGCGACCAGGTGCTGGTGAACAAAAAACCCTATGGTTCGACACCGCTGTCGCTGATGCTGGACCCAGGCGTATATAACATTGAGGTGCGCTATCAGGGGCTGACGCAAAAATGCACTTTGACACTGGATGAAAACCGCCACATCAATTTTGTGTTTTAATGCATGGCGACAGTGATGGTCGCTGCGTGGCTGGTATGGACCGCATCCTGTTGCAGGGTGCGGTTTTTTTATTCGTGAAGCAGCTGTCAGCACGGGTATCGGCTACTGTGACAAATGCAAAAAGGAAAAAAGCATGAGCGAAGAAATCCTGATGAATATCACGCCCATGGAGTCTCGCGTGGCGGTGGTGGAAAATGGTGTTCTGCAGGAAGTACATATCGAGCGTACGCAAAGCCGCGGACTGGTCGGCAATATTTATAAGGGGCGTGTAGTGCGGGTGTTGCCCGGCATGCAGGCAGCCTTTGTTGACATAGGTCTGGAGCGGGCGGCTTTTATCCATATGGGCGAGCTGCAGATGCCGGCAGATCGGCAGATCGACAGCATCAGCGGCTTGTTGCATGAAGGACAGTCGCTGGTCGTTCAGGTAACCAAGGATCCTATCGGCAGCAAAGGGGCGCGGCTGACAACGTATTTTTCCATGCCGTCGCGTTATTTGGTGCATATGCCGTCCAGCGAGCATATCGGGGTTTCACTGAAGATCGAAGATGAGGCCGAGCGGGAACGGCTGAAGGAGCTGGTTGTTGCCTGCCTGGAAGCCGAGGGGAAGCCAGAGTTTGGTGGATTCATTATTCGCACTGCAGCTGAAGGCGTTTGCGAGCGGGACTTGCGGGCCGATATCCGCTACCTGTACCGGTTGTGGCAGCAGGTGCAGGAACAGATTCAGAGCAGCAGTGACACCAGCCTGATTTACGAGGAGCTGCCACTGGCCTTGCGCACCCTGCGTGACCTGGTTGGCGAGCCGACCGAGAAAATACGTATTGATTCGCGAGAAACGATGAGCAAAGCATTGCAGTTTGTCCGCGAGCTGGTGCCAGGAGTGGAAGAGCTGATAGAGCACTATCCGGGCGAGCGTCCACTGTTTGACTTGCACGGCATTGAGGATGAAATCCAGCGTGCGCTGGAGCGCAAGGTGCCGCTCAAGTCGGGTGGTTATCTGATCATTGATCCCACTGAGGCGATGACTACCATTGACGTGAATACTGGTGCTTTTGTCGGTCATCGCAACCTGGAAGAAACCATTTTCAAAACCAACCTGGAAGCGGCCATGACGATTGCCCGTCAGCTGCGCTTGCGTAACGTTGGCGGCATCATCATTATCGACTTCATTGATATGGAAGATGAGGAGCACCGCCGTCAGGTGCTGCGCACGCTTGAGCGCCAGCTGGAACGGGATCATGCCAAAGCCCATATTACCGGGCTGACCGAGTTGGGGCTGGTGCAGATGACGCGCAAGCGTACACGTGAAAGCCTTAGCCAGCTGCTATGCGAACCCTGTGCAACTTGTCAGGGGCGCGGTGAACTGCGTACCGCTGAGACTGTCTGCTATGAAGTATTTCGTGAGATTCTGCGTGAGGCCCGCGCATACCAGGCTGAGGGCTATCTGGTGCTGGCCAGCCAGAGTGTGGTTGACCGGTTGCTGGATGAAGAGGCGGGCAACCTGGCAGATTTGGAGACTTTCATTGGACGACCGATCAAATTGCAGGTGGAAAGCCTGTACTCTCAGGAGCAGTACGACATCGTACTGCTATAGGCGCGCATGATGCTGCAGCGGCTGAGCCACTGGTTTTGGCGTGGTGGTTTATGGGGCGTTTTGCTCTTGCTGTTTCTGTCCGCCTTGTATCTGAGTGCTGGCCGCATTCTGACGCCGATGCTCAATGCCTACCGTGTCGAGGTTCAGCAGTGGCTGGGTGAGCAGCTTGGGCAGCCACTGCACCTTGGTCGTTTATATGCTGGCTGGCACGGACTGTCACCACGCTTCTATGCCGAAGATGTCAGGCTGGGAGGAACGGAGCAAACCTTCCAGGTTGATCGCTTGCATTTTCGTCCGGATATGCTGGCCAGCCTGTTGCGGCGTGACTGGTCGTTGGCAGCAATCAGCCTGCAAGGGGTGGAAATTGAGTTGCAACAGCAGGCAGGTCACTGGCAGTTGAACGGTATGTCGCTGGCTGCCGAACCGGGTGAAAGGCCTGCAGACTGGAACAACTTGCTGGCTCAACTGCAGCGTGTTGGCCATTTGAGCCTGGTGGATGTCAGACTGTTGGTCAGACAGCAGGGAGCGGCACCGGTGGAGTTTCCGCAAGCCGGGCTTACCCTGGAACATTCCGGCGGTCGTACCCGCGTGCAAGCCCGCATCCAGCTGCCGGACGGTCAGCTGTTGGAGCTGGCCGGCCAGGCACGGATCGAGCCGAAGCAGTGGCAGCAAAGTGACCTGGATGTTTATGTGAACCTGCCGGGCAGCAACTGGTTGCAGTGGCTGGCGCCGGACTGGTTGACTGCACTGCCTGAGGGCATGCGGCTGGAACAGGCTTCCCTGGCTGCACAAGGCTGGCTGCAGGTGCGTAAGGGCCACCTGCAGGCGTTGAGTCTTGAGGCTGGTGGCGGCAGGCTGAAGGGACATTGGCAGGGGGATGCGGTTGAGGTGCAGCTGGGCCAGGTCCGGGCCGGCTTTTCGCAGGATGCGCAGCAGCGCAGGCTCTGGCTGCCAGAGTTGAACGTACGCTGGCTGCCACAGGAGCCCATGCAAAATCTTGCATTGCAGTTGAGGCAAAATGCAGGGGAGCCGCTGTTGACTGCGGCCACCAGCATATATATACCCCGGTTGCAGCTTGAGCCTCTGATAGTAGGCGTACTGCAGCATATACCGTTGCCGCAACTGCCGCGCAGCATACTGGAGCAGCTGGACTTCCGTGGCGGTTTGCGCAACACATATTTGCGCTGGCAACCTGGTTTGCCCTGGCAGCAGCAGTTGGAGTATGACACCAATATCGACGGGCTGGATTACAGCCCCTGGAAGAATGTACCGGGTGCTACCGGTATCAGCGGTCGGCTGTTTGGCAGTCTGGCTGGCGGTGAGTTGCATCTGGACAGCGCAGGGTTCAGCCTGTACTTGCGCGAGCTGTTTGCTGATCCCTGGTACTATCACCGCGCGCGGGCGCGCCTGACCTGGGAGCTGACGGAGTCATTTGATTTCACTTTGAGCAGTCCGTACTTGCAAGTGCGTGGTGATGAAGGCCGGCTGGCCGGCGACTTTGTTATTCGCTTGCCGGGCCAGTCCGGACGCGAAAGCTATATGGACCTGAGAGTTGGCATGCGTGATGGCGATGCCAGTCACAAGAGCAGGTATTTGCCACTGGTGCTGCGCGACGAACAACCGGAACTCTGGAGCTGGCTGCGTGAGGCCGTTATTGGTGCTGATATACATCAGGGCTATTTTCAGTATCAGGGGACGCTGGCGGCAGGGGCGCCGCCGGCGGCCCGCTCCATCAGCCTGTTTTTTGATGTCAGTGATGCCCGTCTCGCCTACCAGCCAGGCTGGCCTGAGCTGGAAGAGGCGCGGGCACAGGTTTATGTACACGACCAGGGCGTGGAAGTTGATATCGAACGAGGACGCATTCTGCAAACTGGCATCAGCGATGTGCATGCCGAGGTGATTTATCCACGAGCTGGCGCTTCCCGGCTGCAGGTTGATGCCCGGCTGGCCAGCAGCATGAAGGATGCTTTGCAGGTCGTCCAGGAGACACCGATGGTCGAGCAGCTGCCATTTATGGCAGCCTGGCAGGGACAGGGAGATCTGAATGGCCGGTTACAGCTGGAAGTGCCTTTTGCTGAACACCAGCAGCCCAGGGTGCAGCTGGACCTGCAGCTGGCAAATAACAGCTTGCATATGCCGGAGCTGGATCTGCGGTTTGAACAGCTGCAAGGGGACCTGCATATTGACAGCCAGAGAGGTATGAGTGGTAGCGCTGTGGCTGGCCGGGTGCTGGAGCAGCCGTTTACCGCCAGCCTGAGATTGCCGGCAAGTGGTGCCCGCTGGGGCAGCCAGATTCGTGCGCGCGGCAAGATGCCGGTTGCACGTCTGCAGAGCTGGCTTGGCCATGCTGAGCCGCTACCCTTTAGCGGTGCTTTTGCTTATCAGCTGGACCTTTTGCTGGCAGAGCAGGGTAGTCAGTTGGCGGTGAATACAGACCTGCAGGGAGTACGTATTGACTTGCCGGCACCGTTAGGCAAGTCTGCTGC